>NZ_OY726394.1:1860598-2480798 GCF_963378075.1 Mycolicibacter sp. MU0083 | reverse complement strand
CGCCGGTGGCCGCCGGTGACTCCGCGGTGCCGGACCGGCTGGGCGTCGTACGGGTGCACAACGGGGAGAGCCTGCAGCACTTGGCCACCCGGGTGGCGCCGGACGCGCCGACGGGTCAGGTCGTCGAGCGCATCCGGGAGCTCAATGCTCTGGATTCGGTGGTCCTGGTCGCCGGACAGACGCTGATCGCCCCGTTGGGCTGAGATCGGTGTCGACGCTTCGGGGGCTTGCGGGCACTGCGGGGTACGACTGTCGAGCCGCGCAGGTACGCTCGCAGTTGTCCCAATTGCCCCGGGTTCCCCAGCTGTCGGGGGAGCCGGGTTCCCCGTACGGCGAAGGAGCGGTGATGCACTGCCCGTTTTGTCGCCATCCAGACTCCCGAGTGGTGGACTCCCGCGAGACCGACGAAGGCCAATCGATCCGGCGGCGTCGTTCCTGCCCGGAATGCGGCCGGCGGTTCTCCACCGTGGAAACCGCGGTGCTGGCCGTGGTCAAGCGCAGCGGCGTCACCGAACCGTTCAGTCGCGAGAAAGTGGTCAGTGGAGTCCGTCGGGCCTGCCAGGGTCGCCAGGTCGACGACGATGCACTGAACCTGTTGGCCCAGCAGGTCGAAGACGCGGTTCGTGCGGCGGGCTCGCCCGAGATTCCCAGCCACGAGGTGGGCCTGGCGATACTGGGCCCGCTGCGTGAACTCGACGAGGTGGCCTATCTGCGGTTCGCGTCGGTGTACCGTTCGTTCTCCTCGGCGGCCGACTTCGAACGGGAGATCGAGGCCCTGCGCGAACATCGCGAAGCACCGTCCGCCGGTTGAGCCGTGCCGGCCTGCGACGCGCATTAGGCTGGCGTTCATGGCACCCGAGTTGCATCCCAATCTTGCCGAGTTGGCATCGCTGCTGGGGACCTGGTCGGGTCGGGGGCGCGGGGTGTATCCCACCATCGATTCGTTCGACTACCTCGAAGAAGTGGTGTTCTCCCACGTCGGCAAGCCGTTTCTGATCTACGGACAGAAAACGAAGTCGGTCGCAGACGGGCTGCCCCTGCACGCCGAGACCGGATACCTACGGGTGCCCGAGCCCGGCCGGATCGAATGGATTCTGGCGCACCCGAGCGGGATCAGTGAGATCGAGGTCGGCAGCTACACGCGAACCGAGCACGGTATCGACCTGGAGATGTCGGCATCGACCATCGGGCTGGCCCCCAGCGCCAAAGAGGTCAGCGTACTGAGCCGTCACTACCGCCTGACCGGCGACGAACTGTCCTACACCCTGGACATGGGTGCGGTCGGCCAACCGGCGCAGAACCACCTGGCGGCGGCGCTGCGCCGGACCGGCTGAGACCCCGCGGCGGCGCTCAGTCGTCGTCGCGGTTCTTCTTCGCCTCCTGGGCCAGGAATCGCTCGAATTCGGCACCGAGTTCGTCGGCGCTGGGCAGTTCCTCGTCGCGCGCCAGCAACGAGCGGTTCTGCTGGGCGTCGAGGAACGCGTCGTACTGGCGTTCCAGTGTCGCCACGACCTGCGCGACTTCGGCACTGGCCGCCACCTGCTCGTCGATTTTGGCGCGAATCTCGGCGGCCGCGGAGTGCAGTTCGTCCAGCGGCAGGTCCAATGCGCCGGTCACCGCGGCCTGTTTGAGCAGCGCCGCCGCCGCTTCCGGATAGTCGGTCTGGGCCACGTAGTGCGGCACGTGCACGGTGAAGCCGGCCACCTCGTGGCCGTGCTGGGCCATCCGGTACTCCAACAGGTTCGAGGCGCTACCGGGGACCTGCACCTCGGTGATCCACGGGGTGAAGTCGCTGATCAAGTCCCGGTTGTTGGAGTGCGCGGTCAAGGTCACCGGCCGGGTGTGCGGAACCGCCATCGGAATGGTGCCCAATCCGATCGTGCGGCGCACGCCGAGTTGCTCGGCCAGCAGACGCACCGCGGTGATGAAGCGTTCCCACTTCAGGTCGGGCTCCATGCCCGCCAACAGCAGAAACGGTGTACCCGCGCTGTCGCGCAGGGCGTGCAGGCTTAGCTCCGGCTCCTGGTAGTGGGTGAAGTGATCCGTTTTGAACGTCATCACGGGCCGCCGGGAGCGGTAGTCGAGCAGATCGTCGATCGCGAAGGACGCCACCAGTTCGCTGTCCAGGGCGGTCTTGAGGTGACGGGCAGCCAACCGGATGGCGTGGCCGGCATCGGAGAAGCCCTCCAGGGCGTGGATCAGGACCGGCCCCTCGCCGTCGGCGGACATCAGCTGCGGCGCCGGAAACTCCAGCTCGTACATGCCGCTCTGCTGAGCCTGGTACTGCCGGTCCCGGTCGGGACCATGGTCCGGGTAATCGGCCATCGCCTTCGCCTCCTCGTCGTGCGGATCCACGGCACGGATCGCATTATCTAGTGTCCCTCACCGGGGGCAGGCACCGAAAACGGTGCGCGCATGTGTTCGACAACGTACGGGGTCGCCCCGGGCATTCCGCGGCGGGGATGTGTTCGCTCAGCGATGAAAGCGCCCGGCCGCGACGTCAACTGCGGAACTGCTGCAAGGCACGCATCTTGTTCATCACATCCAGGGCGGCGTTCTTGTAGGCCTCGGAGAACGTCGGATAGTTGAACACCGCGTCGACGAGGTATTCCACCGTGCCGCCGCAGCCCATGACGGCCTGGCCGATATGCACCAGTTCGGTCGCATTGGTGCCGAAGATGTGGACGCCGAGCAGCGCCAGGTCCGTCGTCGACACCAACAGCTTGAGCATTCCGTAGGAGTCGCCGGCGATCTGCCCGCGGGCCAACTCCCGATACCTGGCCACCCCCACCTCGTAGGGAATCGCCTTGCGGGTCAGTTCCGATTCGGTCGCGCCGACGTAGGAGACCTCGGGGATCGAATAGATCCCGATCGGTTGCAGGGCGGTGATCCCGTCGGTCGGCTCGCCGAACGCGTGGTAGGGGCGAGCCGGCCCTGCTCCATCGAGGTGGCGGCCAGCGCCGGGAATCCGATCACATCACCGACGGCGTAGATGTGGTCCACCGACGTCCGGAACATTCCGTCGACGACGATGCGACCCCGTTCGTCGGTCTGCAGCCCGGCATTGGCCAGTTCGAGGTGGGCGGTGTGTCCTTGGCGGCCGGCCGAGTACATCACCGTCTCCGCCGGAATCTGCTTGCCGCTGGCCAGCGTGGTGACCGTGCCGTTCGGGCTCACGTCGACGGCGGTCACCTCCTCGCCGAACCGGAAGGTCACCGCCAGATCCCGCAGGTGGAATCGCAGGGCCTCGACCACCTCCGGGTCACAGAACTCCAGCATCGATTCGCGCTTCTCGACCACGGTGACCCGCGTTCCCAAGGCGGCGAACATCGACGCGTACTCGATACCGATGACGCCCGCGCCGACCACCACCATCGACGACGGGATGAACTTCAGGTCGAGAATTCCGTCGGAGTCCAGCACCCGTTCCTCGTCGAAGGTGACCCCGGACGGTCGGACGGGTTTGGTCCCGGTGGCGATCACGATGTGATCGCCGGTGATCGTGGTCGTCTCGGTTCGGCTGTGGCCGTCGATGACGATCGTGTGCGGGTCCGCGAATCGGCCGTGACCGAGCAGGAGATCGATGCGGTTGCGCATCAACTGGTTGCGCACCACCTCGGTCTCCTTGCCGATCACATATTGGGTGCGTGCCAGCAGGTCGGCGGGGGTGATCTTGTCCTTGACCCGGTAGCTGGCGCCGTAGAGATCACGCTGATTCATCCCGGTCAGGTACAGCACCGCTTCACGCAGGGTCTTGGACGGAATGGTCCCGGTGTTGACACAGACCCCGCCGATCATCCGGCCGCGCTCGACGACCGCGACGGACTTTCCGAGCTTCGCCGACGCGATGGCCGCCTTCTGCCCGCCCGGACCGGAACCGATGACGATGATGTCGTACTCCCGCTTCGCATCCATGACACTGACAATTACGCGACTTCGCCCTGTCGTGCACGGCGATCGCGATCTGTTCACAGTTGACGGTTCATCCACAGAGACGTGGCCGGCGGCGCTCGGTGGTGCCCCCGATGACGGGGGTGGTCGTCACCGTTGCGGACATGACGACAAAACAAACGGAATTCACACTCAACCGTCCCGGTGCGCTGATCGCCGCACTGCCGGCCATCCTCGGATTCGTCCCGGAGAAGTCCCTGATCCTGGTCTCGGTCGACGGTGGCGAACTGGGCTCGGTACTGCGGGTCGACCTCACCGAGGAACTCGCCGACAACGTCGGCCGGCTCGCCGAGGTCGCGGCGGCGGCCGCCCCCGCCGGTGCGATCGCGGTGATCGTCGACGGGCAGGGCGCGCGCTGCCCGGTCTGCAACGATGAGCACCGCCGGTTGGTCGACGACCTGACCGAAAGCCTGTCCGATCACGACATCGTGCTGCTCGCCGCACACGTGGTGGACCGGGTCGCCCGCGGCGGCCGGTGGCACTGCCCCGACGGCTGTGGTGCCGGCGGCCCGGTCGACGATCCCGACGCATCGCCGCTGGCCGCGGCCGCGGTCTTAGAAGGGCGGCGGCTCTACGCCCGGCGCAGTGATCTGCAGGCGGTGATCACGCCCGACAGCCCGGGGCGCTGCAGTGCGGTGGCCGAGGCGATCGACGACTGCGCGGCCGACCGTGCCGCGGCGGGGGAGGACGGGTCGCGGGAGCGGGCTCGCCGCGACGTCGAACAGGCGCTGGACGTCATCGTGGCGGTGGCCGACGGCCGTCCACCGACCGACGTGGAGGTGGCACGGATCGGCTGCGCACTCACCGACGTCCGGGTTCGGGATATCTTGTGCGCGTTGGCGATCAGTGATTCGGCCGCCGACTCGGAGCGCCTGTGGTCGGTGGCGGCGCGGGCTCTGCCGCAGCCGTGGCGGGCCGAGGCACTGGTTCTGCTGGCGTTCAGCGCCTACGCGCGCGGTGACGGGCCGTTGGCCGGGGTGTCGCTGGAGGCTGCGCTGCGGGCCGTGCCGGAGCATCGGATGGCCGGCCTGCTCGATACCGCGCTGCAGTCCGGGTTGCGACCGGAGCGGGTCCGCGGACTGGCCGAGACCGGCTATCGGTTGGCGCAACAGCTCGGGGTGCGGCTACCGGAACGCTGCGGGCTCGGTCGGCGGGCCGGCTGATGCGGTGCCGTGTCAGACCTTCTGCACCTTCACGGCGTGCGCCATCTCGAACGGCAGGCTCACGTCGGTGTGCCCGGGCATCACGATGGTCACGCCGTCGTCTCCGTCGGACTGCACGGTGACCCGCGCATCGGGCACCACACCGGCCTCCTTCAGCCGGGTGATCAGCTCGATGTCGCCTTGGACGTGTTCGGTGAGCTGGCGCACCACCACCGCCACCGGGGACCCGGCCGGCAACTCCGTCAGCCGCACGAGATCGGAGTCCCCGGATCCCGAGCCCGCGCCGATCCCCAGGTCGAGCAGGCCCGGAATGGGGTTGCCGAACGGCGAGGTGGTCGGGTTGTCGAGCACCTGGACCAGGCGACGCTCGACGTCCTCGCTCATCACGTGTTCCCACCGGCAGGCCTCGGCGTGCACCTCTTCCAGCGGCAGCCCGATGACATCGACCAGCAGCCGCTCGGCCAGCCGGTGTTTACGCATCACCGAGACCGCCAGGTTGCGGCCCTTCTCGGTGAGTTCGAGATGACGATCACCGGCCACCTTCAGCAGGCCGTCGCGTTCCATCCGGGACACCGTCTGGCTCACGGTCGGACCACTTTGTTCCAGTCGCTCGGCTATCCGAGCACGCAGCGGGGTGACACCCTCTTCCTCCAGGTCGTAGATCGTCCTGAGGTACATCTCGGTGGTATCAACCAACTCATTCATTCCGCGCCTTCCGTCGCAGCCGAGTCTACTTCGACGGCAAAATGCGCGGTCAGCGTCCGACACCCTGCATCGGGGCGATCAGACGCGTCCGGCGGGCCACCACGGACAGTGGCGGCCCGCCGGAGCGGTTTTCGTGAGTGTCTGGTCAGCTGGCGTAGGAACGCAACCGGTCCGCACGCTCACCGTGGCGCAGCTTGGTCATCACCTCGCGCTCGATCTGACGGACCCGCTCGCGGGACAGCCCGAACAGCTTGCCGATCTGGTCCAGCGTGCGGGGCTGCCCGTCGTCCAGGCCGAAGCGCAGCCGGATCACCTGGTGTTCGCGCTCATCGAGAGTCGCCAGCACACTGCGGATGTCGGTGTGCAACAGCTCGGCGATCACCGCGTTCTCGGCGGACATCGCCTCGGAGTCCTCGATGAAATCGCCCAGCGGCGCCTCCTCGTCCGAGCCGACCGGCATGTCGAGGCTGACCGGATCGCGGCTGTGCTCGAGCAGATCGTTGATCTTCTCCGCGGGGATACCCGACTCGGCGGCGAGTTCCTCGTCGGTGGCCTCGCGACCGAGCTGCTGGTGCATCTCCCGCTTGATCCGGGCCAGTTTGTTCACCTGCTCGACCAGATGCACCGGGAGCCGGATGGTGCGGCTCTGGTCGGCCATCCCACGGGTGATGGCCTGGCGGATCCACCAGGTCGCATAGGTGGAGAACTTGAAACCCTTTGCGTAGTCGAACTTCTCCATCGCGCGGATCAATCCGAGGTTGCCCTCCTGGATGAGGTCCAACAGCGGCATCCCCCGACCGGTGTAGCGCTTGGCCAGCGAAACCACCAGGCGCAGGTTGGCTTCCAGCAGATGGCGGCGGGCGGCCTCACCATCTCGCACCACCGCGGCCAGATCGCGTTTGCGCTTCTCACCGAAGCGCTTGCGGGTGTCGAGCAGGTGCTGGGCGTACAGGCCCGCCTCGATCCGCTTGGCCAACTCCACCTCGTCGGCGGCGTTGAGCAATGCGGTCTTGCCGATACCGTTGAGGTACACCCGCACCAGATCGGCGGCTGGGCTTTGAGTGTCCAGATCGCCGTCGATCCGACTGATGGTGGCATCTGCCTTTGCCATTACGGCCTCCCGTTGATCGGCTTCAGCTGTCACTCGTGACAACGAGCGACACGGGTGCAGAGTTCCCGGCCGATCTCATTTCCACACCACTTGACGTGCAGAAATACGCCGATGACCTTGAGAATGTGCTAAGAACTCCCGGCTGGGGAGGTGTCGTCGCCGTCGGCATCGTCCGTCGGCGGCACTTCGGGCTGTTCCAGCGCGCGGGGGGAACCGGTGGGGAACAACGGAATGCGGGTGGGTGCCCCCGCGTACCGCCGGGGCTCCTCGGCTTTGCGGGGCGGCCGGTCGTTGGCGATCAGCACCGCCATCCACGGCAGCGGTATCGACGCGACCAGGATCAGCAGGGAGATCAGACCGTTGTGCCACTGCCCGTAGGCGAGGGCGGCCAGGATCAGCGCCGGCACCCGGAACGACATCAGGGTCAGGTATTTGCGCACCCGATCGCGGTGCTGCTGTTCATAAGAGGGGGCGGCAGCGGTGATCAGGACCGGCCGACCATCGTCGTCGAAACCCAGCTCGGGGCCGTGCTTCATCACTCCACTGTCCCACACCGGCGATTCCGTGGCACGAGGGGTTTTGGATCATCCCCGGTTCTGGGCACAATGGGCGCATGGGCATACAGACCGACACCCTTGAGCGCACCGATTCCGAGGAACGCGTCGACGACGGGACCGACGGCGATACCCCGAAATACTTCCACTACGTCAAAAAGGACAAGATCGCCGAGAGCGCGGTCATGGGCACCCACGTGGTCGCCCTGTGCGGTGAGGTCTTCCCGGTGACCAAGTCGGCGAAGCCGGGGTCTCCGGTGTGCCCGGACTGCAAGCGGATCTACGAGACCCTCAAGAAGGCCTGACCGGGTCGGCGTCACCGCCGTTGCGGGCGGCCCGTGACACCACCCAGGTCCGCAACTGATGCAGGTGGGTGGCCTGCGCCGGCCACTCCTCCTGAACGGCGGCGTTCAACTCGGCGCCCAGCATGATCGCGAAGCCGAGCAGGAACGCGAACAGCAGGAAGGCGATCGGCGTCGCCAGTGCCCCGTAGGTGTAGCCGGTGCTGGTGATGTAGCTCAGGTAGACCCGCAATCCCAGGGTGGCCACGACGAACACCATGGTGGCCAGCAGTGCGCCGAGGATCAGTCGGTGCGACGGCAGCGGCCTGGGCAGCGAAACCCGGTACAGCACCGTGACCGTGACCATCAGACCCAACACCAGCGCCGGGTAATAGCCGAACCGCAGCATGTGGGTCCACCCGTCGGGTAACCGCTCGGCCACCGCGTGCGGGCCCAGTGCCGCCAGCGGCGCGGTGGCGACGGCGATCATCAGCATCACCACATACAGGCCCAGTGCGAAGAAACGTTGCCGCACCGGATGGCGTAGCGGCGTCTGATCGTGCGCCTCGACGACCGAGTCGACGAACGCCGAGATGGCCGAGGAACCGGCCCACAACGAGATCACGAAACCGAGTGAGACGACCTCACCGCGGGCGTTGGCCACGATGTCGCGCACGGTCGGCTCGATGATCTCGACGACCACGTTCTGGGAGAAGAAGCTGCTGGCCATGCCGATCAGCCGGTCTTGGATGGTGACCAACGTGTCCGGCCCGAACAGCGGTGCCACATACGACAGGCTGCCCAGCATCCCCAGCAGCAGCGGCGGCAATGACAGCACCGACCAGAATCCGGCCTGCGCGGACTCGGCGAAAATCGAGTCGTCCCAGCTTTTCACGAGGGTGCGGCGTGCGACACGCAGCAGGTGATGGCGGGAAGGCATGCGGCTCTGGTCAGTCATGGCCAGCCCAGCATTCCTGACAACTACTCCTGGTACACAATCGGCGCGCACCGTGGTGCGCGCCGATCCGGGTTAGGCGTCGGTCGAGGCGCTGACCTGAATCACCGCGGCGAGCTCGATCAGCTTGGCCTCGTGCTCGTTGGCGTGGTGCTGGCAGAACAGCAGCTCGGCTCCGGAGGGCAGCGTGGCGCGTACCCGGGCGGCGGCTCCGCACCGGTCACACCGATCAGCCCGGGTCAGTTCGGGACTGGTCAGAGTCGCGTTCATGGGCTCCTCCGTTCTCGCGGTTGTCATCAAGTGTGTCAGACGCTCGGGCGTTCGGCGTTGTTCCCCGCTTCGGCTGTGTCGTGTCTCACCCCTGCCGGCCCTGCGGCAGGATCGGGGGATGACACCGATGAGCAAGATCTTCGTGCACCTGTGCGGCAGTGCCGACTGGGCGGACGCGCAGGTGTCCGGGGCGCTGATTCCGGAGTCGCTGGAGCGGGTGGGATTCGTGCACCTGTCGACCCCGCAGCAGGTGCATCTGCCCGCCAACCGGTTGTATCGCGGACGCATGGATCTGGTGTTGTTGCAGGTGGACCCGGCTAAGGTGGCCGCGCCGGTGCGTTGGGAGCCGGGGGTACCCGAAGATCCCGCGTCGATGCTGTTCCCCCATCTGTACGGGCCGTTGCCCGTCGCGGCGGTGACCGGCGTCAGCCCCTATCGGCCGGGCCCGGACGGCGTGTTCCCGGCGCTCGATCCAGGCTGATCGGGGTGGTCGGCTTGGCCGCCGACGCCCGGGTCAGTTCGCTACGGGCGAACGTGGTCTGGGCCTTGTTGACCAGGACGGCCGGCACGCGGGGCCACGCGGCGGCGACGGCATTGATGGCGTCGAGCACCGCGGGATTCAGATCGGCCTCGGCCGGTGCCGGATAGCCGTGGGTCATCGCGCGTTTGAGCAACGCGGCGAAGGTCTGGGGCGACGCGTTATCCGTCGGCATGCCCGGCGATCCTACTCCGTACCGGCGGGCCCGGTGTTTCAGACGGGACGGGCCTCGATGATCGAGATCGGGCCGGCCGTCGGAATCACCCGCCGCAGCCGGAATCCCGCCGCCGACAGCAGTTCGGCGTACTCGCGTCGGGTGCGTTCCCGCCCGCCCGCGCTGGTCAGCATCTCCAGGTCCAGCAGCAGGCCCAGATGCGGGGGAGCGCCCTCGGGCAACACCATCTCCAACAGCAGCAACCTGCCGTCCGCGGTGATGGCGCTGCGGACATTGCGCAGAATCGCCACCGACTGCTCGTCGTCCCAGTCGTGGATGACGGTCTTGAGCAGATAGATGTCGCCGCCGGCGGGGACCGACTCGAAGAAGGACCCGCCGGACAGCTCGGTCCGGACGCCGACTCCGGCCGCGGCCAGGGTGGCATCCGCGCCGGCCACCACGGCAGGCAGATCGAACAGCACCCCGCGGGCCTCCGGTGCCCGGCGCAGCACGGCCGCCAGCAGCGCGCCGTGGCCGCCGCCCACATCGACGATCTTCTTGGCGCCGCTGAAATCGTATGCCGGAACGGCGCTTTCGATGGCGACCGCCGATGCGCCGGTCATCGCGTCGTTGAACACCTGTGCCAGTTCGGGGTTGGTGCCCAGATAGTCGAAGAACGGCATGCCGCGCACCTTGTCCGCGGCCGTCCGGCCGGTCCGTACCGAGTGCTCCAGGTCGGACCAGTGTTCCCGGTGTGCCGGGTCTCCGATGAACGCGATCATCGCCGCCACGCCGGCGGTGTCGCCGGAGAGCAGCGCGCGGCCGGTGCGGGTCAGCGCGAACCGGCCGTCGCGGCGCAGCTTGAGCACGGACTGGGCGGCCAATGCGCGCATCAGGCGGTAGGTGGCGCCCGGGTGGGTGCCGAGGCGCTGGGCGACGTCTTCGGCGCCGCGCGGGCCGTCCCGCAGTTGATCGGGAATTCCCAGGCGCACCGCTACCGCCAGGGCCTGGGCCAACCAGGCGCCGAACCCGAGTTCCAAGACGGCGACCGGTGCCGGGACCGTCGCCAGGCGCAGCCGTTGCAGGCCGCCGCGCATCGCATCGACGGCTCTCAGCAGGGCCGCGGGTGGCGCCATCGTCGTCCGCGCCGACTAGTCGAGGTAGTCCCGCAGAACCTGAGACCGGCTGGGATGCCGCAACTTCGACATCGTCTTCGACTCGATCTGGCGGATACGTTCGCGGGTGACCCCGTAGACCTGCCCGATCTCATCGAGGGTGCGGGGCTGACCGTCGGTCAGGCCGAACCGCAGCCGCACCACGCCGGCTTCCCGCTCCGAGAGCGTCTCGAGCACCGACTGCAACTGATCCTGCAGCAGGGTGAACGAGACCGCGTCGACCGCGACGACGGCCTCGCTGTCCTCGATGAAGTCACCGAGCTGGGAGTCGCCCTCGTCACCGATGGTCTGGTCCAGCGAGATCGGCTCCCGGGCGTACTGCTGGATCTCGAGCACCTTCTCCGGGGTGATGTCCATCTCCCGGGCCAGCTCTTCGGGGGTGGGCTCGCGGCCCAGATCCTGCAGCAGCTCGCGCTGGATACGGCCGAGCTTGTTGATCACCTCGACCATGTGCACCGGAATACGGATGGTGCGGGCCTGGTCGGCCATGGCGCGGGTGATGGCCTGACGGATCCACCAGGTGGCGTAGGTGGAGAACTTGTAGCCCTTGGTGTAGTCGAACTTCTCCACCGCACGGATCAGGCCGAGGTTGCCCTCCTGGATCAGGTCCAGGAACGCCATGCCGCGGCCGGTGTAGCGCTTGGCCAGTGACACCACCAGTCGCAGGTTGGCTTCCAGTAGATGGTTCTTGGCGCGGTCGCCGTCACGGCAGATCCAGGCCATGTCGCGGCGATAGGCGACGGCCAGCTTCTCGCCCTTCTCGGAGTGCTCCGCCATCTTCTGGGTGGCGAACAACCCCGCCTCGATCCGCTTGGCCAGCTCGACTTCCTCTTCGGCGTTGAGCAGCGCCACCTTGCCGATCTGCTTGAGGTAGGCCCGCACCGAGTCTGCCGACGCGGTCAGCTCGGCGTCCTTGCGGGCCTGGCGTAGCGCCTCGGATTCCTCTTCGTCCCAGACGAAGTCACCCGAAGCCTTGTCCTTCTCGCTGGGCTCGGCGATCTCCTCGTCGTCGGCGTCGTCGGCCGACTCGGTGGCCGAGCCCGACGCGGGTTCCGCGGTGTCCGAGTCGTCGTCGAGTTCTTCGATGCTCAGGTCGGCGGGGTCGATGTCGTCGTCACCGGGTTCGGCGTCCAACTCGAGATCGGTCTCGAGTTCGTCGGGCGACACATCGGCATCGGTCTTCTTGGCGGCCGCCTTGGTGGCCTTGGTGGCCTTCTTCGCCGGCCCGCGGGTGGTCGACTTGGCGGCCTTCTTGGCGGGGGCCGTCTTCGTAGCCTTGGCGGCGGTTCGCTTGGCGGGGGCCTTGGCTGCGGCTTTGGCCGGTGCCTTGGCGGGCGCCTTCGCGGCGGCTTTGGCCGGTGCCTTGGTGGCGGTGCCCTTCTTGGGCTCCTCAGTCGCCGGCTGTGCCTTGCTCGCTGCCACGTCCACCCCTCTGGTCGGAACTACGTTCGGCTCGCAGCGTCGTGCGCGACCGAAAATGTCGGGTATGTCGAATGTCGGCTCTATTTCAGTTGGGTGATCAACTGGGATAGTCGCCGCTATCGGTTAGGCGGCCGCCGTCGACCATTGTAACGACAGGTTGCGGCGGTAATCGTTCAGCGGGCAGATTTCAGCGGGTCACATCGGTGTCGGAGGCCATCGCCGCACCGACGATTCCGGCGGTGTTCTGCAACGTCGCCGCGACCACCGGGGTCCGGTTCTCCAACAGCGGCACCCACCGGTCGGCTTTCCGGCTGATGCCGCCGCCGACGATGATCAGGTCCGGGCAGAGCGCGTTTTCGACCGCGGTCAACACCATCGTGACCTGCTTGGCCCATTTCGCCATGGACCAGTTCTTGCGCTCCTTGACCGACGCCGCCGCCCGGTGCTCGGCCTCCTTGCCGCCCACTTCGATGTGCCCGAGTTCGGTGTTGGGCAGCAGTTTTCCGTTGTGGATCACCGCAGACCCGATGCCGGTCCCGAAGGTGAGCAACACCACCACCCCGGGGATGTCCTTGCCTGCGCCGAACCGTGCTTCGGCGAGTCCGGCGGCGTCGGCGTCGTTGAGGATGGTGACCGGCTGGTCGCCGAGTGCGGAGGCGATCGCGTCGCGGGCGTTCATTCCGATCCAGGACTTGTCGACGTTGGCGGCGGTCTGAACGACACCGTCGACCACCACCCCCGGATAGGTGACGCCCAACGGGCCGGTCCAGCCGAAATCCCGGACCACGGCGGCCACGGTGCCGGCGACCAGGGCCGGCGTCGCGGGGTTGGGGGTGGGCAGTTTGAACCGCTCGCCGATCAGGGCCCCGGTGTCCAGATCGACGAGGCCGCCTTTGATGCCGGTGCCGCCGACGTCGACGCCGAATCCCCGCCGTTGCCGCCGGGCGCCGGCACTCGGGCGGTCCGGCTGCGGGGCGGGACTGGTCTCGGTCATCGGATCTCCTGGGCGGATGGGTCGTCAGCAGGTGCCGGAGTGGATCTTGGTCAACAACGCCTGGTCGGGCAGCCCGGTGGCGTCGGGGCGCAGACCGGCCAGCGCGGCTTCGATGTCGTCGCTGTGGGACAGGCTGACGAAGTCACTGCCGACCGCCAGATCCACCGAATCGTCGTCGCGGTCGTCGCGGAACAGTTCGGTGCACGGGGCGACCAACCACAGCGCCGCCGCAGCCGCCTGGCCGGCCGGGCCGAAGCGGATCTGTCCCTGGCAGTCCAGACGGTCGTCGGCATAGACCGGGTCGTTGGCGGCGGTGGGCTGGGCGAAACCGTCGTCGCGCAGTGCGTCGGCGATGTCGGCGGCCTGCCCCGCCCGGCCGCTGGCGTTCAGGACGCGGGCTTTGATGTCGGCCAGCTTGGCCGGCGTGGTGTTGATCATCGTGGTGCGGGGCACCGGAGTGCCCAGTCGCGGTTGGTCCGGTTCGGTGGGGGCCGGCGGGGCATTGCACGCCGCGACCTCATGCACGTCGGCCGGTCGGGTGAGTGCCACCGTCCATGCCACGGCGGTCAGCAGGACCAGCACGGCCAGGCCGTAGGCGGCCGGTCGGTTGTTGCGTCGACGGAACGGCCGACCCTGCTTGTCGAACTCGGTGCCGGAAGTGATTTGCGCGACCACGTACGCACTCTAGAGGGCGCGCACGGCGGAGATAACCGTGGTCAGGCTCGTATTGTGATACAAATCACAGTTGATCTGGACACGATCCGGGCACGAATCATTTGGTGGATGCGTTCGACGCTGGTACAAAGCTCGCGCAGGTATACGAGGGGACTGAGGGGAGAAGACCATGGCTACCGATTACGACGCCCCGCGGCGCACCGAGACCGATGACGTTTCCGAGGATTCGTTGGAGGAACTCAAAGCGCGGCGTAACGAGGCGCAGTCCGCCGTGGTCGACGTCGACGAATCCGAGTCGGCGGAGTCCTTCGAACTGCCCGGCGCCGACCTGTCGGGTGAAGAGCTTTCGGTGCGCGTCGTTCCCAAGCAGGCCGACGAGTTCACCTGTTCGAGCTGCTTCTTGGTGCAGCACCGCAGCCGGCTGGCCAGCGAGAAGAACGGTGTGATGATCTGCACCGACTGCGCGGCCTGAGCGCAGCCGGTCCCGTACCGCTCAGTCCTGCAGCGCCGCCAGCATCCGCTGCGGATGCCGGCAGCTGACCAGCCAGTACGGCGTCGGGTCGTCCGGGTCGTCGAGGACGATCAACGCCAGCGGGCCCACCCATCCGCGGTGTACGACGAACGCCGCGGGATCGAGTTGGCGGCCCAGCGCTGCGGATTTGGCCGACGCCGGGACCTCGGCGACACGTGCGATCACGGTCGCGGGCAGATGCGCGTCGCCCACCCACAGCTGGTTTTCCCCACCGCTGGAGGTGACCCGGACCTTGACGCGGCCCAGCCACAGCAGGGCGGCGACGGTGATCGCGAAGAAGACGGCGAAGGGCAGCCAGCCCGGCAGTGAGCGCAGGCCCATCCGGACCACGTAGGCCATCAGGCCGGTCCCGAAGAAGCCCAGCGGCCACCACCACCACGGAACCCAGAGTTGTTCGCTGTACCGCACTGTTTGCGATGTCCGGTGGTTCACACGCGATCCCGACATCCGGCTAAGAGTAGTCTTGCGCCTCGTGTCGCCCAGTCTTGCGGTTGTTCGTCTCGATCCGGATCTGCCGTTGCCGAGTCGTGCTCATGCCGGTGATGCCGGCGTCGATCTCTTCAGCGCGGTCGATATCGAGTTGGATCCGGGCCAGCGCGCCCTGGTACCCACCGGTATTGCGGTTGCGATCCCGTTCGGCATGGTCGGATTGGTGCATCCACGGTCGGGTTTGGCTGCGCGGGTTGGTCTTTCGATCGTGAACAGTCCGGGCACCGTCGACGCGGGCTATCGTGGTGAGATCAAGGTGTCGTTGATCAACCTCGACCCGGCCACGCCGATCGAGATTCACCGCGGCGACCGGATCGCCCAGTTGCTGGTGCAGCGGGTGGAGCTGGTGGAACTGGTCGAGGTGGCGTCGTTCGACGAGGCCGGGTTGGCTCCGACGACCCGCGGCGCGGACGGGCACGGCTCCTCGGGCGGGCATGCGAGTTTGTGACGGCTGTGATGGCGAAGCGATGTAAGGAAGATGGGCGGCGGTAATGGCATTCGGTAGAGGCAAAGGCAAGCGCGGGGCCGGTAAACCGGTGGACGCCGCCCCGGAAGCCTCCGGCGAGCCCGACGAACTCGATGTCACCCCGGAGCCCGAAGCCGACGAGCTCGAGGGCCCCTTCGACATCGAGGATTTCGACGACCCCGCGATGGCGGCGGCAGCGCGGCTGGATCTGGGGTCGGTGCTGGTGCCGATGCCGCCGGGCGCCCAGGTCCAGGTCGAGTTGAGCGAGACCGGGGTGCCCAGCGCGGTGTGGCTGGTGACGCCCAACGGTCGATTCAACATCGCCGCCTACGCCGCGCCCAAGTCCGCGGGGCTGTGGCGCGAGGTGGCCGGCGAACTGGCCGACGCGCTGCGGCGGGACAACGCCAACGTCAGCGTCGTCGACGGTCCGTGGGGCCGGGAGGTCGTGGGCTCGGCGACCGGCGCGGTCCGATTCATCGGCGTCGACGGTTACCGCTGGATGGTGCGTTGTGTGATCAACGGGCGGCCCGAAACCATGGATCTGCTGGCCCAACAGGCGCGCGAGGCCCTGGCCGACACGGTCGTCCGCCGCGGTGACACGCCGCTTCCGGTGCGCACGCCGCTACCGGTGCGACTGCCCGAGCCGATGGCCGAACAGTTGCGGGCGGCCGCCGCTCAGCAGGCGGCGGCCCAGCAGGCCGCTGCTCAGCAGGCGACGGCCCAGCAGATGGCGGCCGCCGAGCAGTACACCGGTGGCATCATGCCCAGCGGCGGCGGGGACATCCCCCCGGCCCCGACGGCCCGCCGCAGCGTGGAGGGATCCGCGATGCAGCAGCTGCGCACCATTACCGGCGGCTAGCCTGCTCGAGTGCGGTCAGCGCGGCGGCCCCCAGCGCGGCCGGGTCGGCTCCGATCTGGTCCAACGTGACGGTGCACAACGCCGCCCGCGGTGCGGCGGCCACCCACTCGGAGGCCACCTGCAACGGATGCACCGCGTCGTCGACCGCCGCGGTCACACCCATCGGCACGGCCAGGGACGCCAATTCGGCGTAGGTCGGCGCGACATAGGCCGCCGCCTCATCGAGTGCGTCGGGCAGTTTCGGCCACTGGGCGGTCCAGGACCGGGTCAACTCGTCACCGAGCCAGGCCGGGCTCGATGCCCGCATCTGTGCCACCACCGCGGCCAGGCCCTCGCTGCGCAACTGTTCGGCGCTGTAGCGGGCGGCGTGGGCGGCCGGCGCCTCGTCGGGGACACCGGCCCACGCGGGCAGTGCGGCCAGCACGCCGACCGCGCGGTCGGGATGACGCAGCGCCCATGCGGCGGCCACCGCCGCGCCGATCGACACGCCGCCGGCGATGATCGGGCCGTCGCGTTCGGCCGCGGTGTCCAGCGCCGCCAGATATCCCTCGACGAGCCGTCCCGGCTGCGGTCGGTGGGTGACCAACTCGACGCCCACCTGCTGCAACGGGGAGGAGAACGCCCGCCGGATGTAGTCGTCGTCGGATCCGGTCCCCGGCAGCAGGACAGCCGTCACACCGCGTAAAACCAATGCCGCCTCGTGATCGTTTCGGGTGTTGTCAGCCACCCGGTAGGCCGGTCGTGTGGCATTAGGTAATCAACAGGTCTACCGTAGCGTGCGCACACGATTGAGGGAGAGGGCAATGGCTGCTCCGAAAGAGTACCTGCGCCGGCTGACTCGGCGATTGACGGAAGATCCCGAGCTGCGTGACGTCGAGGAGTTGTCCGACGAGGCGCTCAACACCGGTGCGCAGCGCGCCATCGACTGCGAACGCGGCCAAGAGGTCACCATGGTCGGCGTGTTGCGCAGCGTGGAGGCCAACGCCAAGGGGTGTGTGGGAGGTGTCCGCGCCGAACTGTTCGACGGCACCGACACCGTGACACTGGTGTGGCTGGGGCAGCGGCGGATCCCCGGAATCGACTCCGGGCGCACCCTGCGGGTGCACGGTCGGCTGGGCAAGCTCGAAAGCGGCTGCAAGGCCATCTACAACCCGCACTACGAAATCCAGCAGTGATCGCGCCTCCCACCGGGACGGCGCAGCGATGACCGAGGACTTCAGCAGTGAAGGCGCCCAGGGGCCACAGCGGCTGCTCGAGCAGATCGGTGGAGTAGCCGGGCTGATCTACTCCTCGCTGCCCATCGTGGTGTTCGTCCCGACATCCAACTTCTTGGGACTGCGGGCCGCGGTCCTGGCAGCGCTGGGGGTGGCGGCAGCGGTGCTGGTGTGGCGGCTGTTGCGCCGCCAGTCCACTCAGCCGGCGGTATCGGGCTTCTTCGGGGTCGCCGTCTGTGCCCTGATCGCCTATCTGATGGGGGACTCCAAAGGCTATTTCCTGCTGGGAATCTGGACGTCGCTGCTGTGGGCGGTGGTCTTCGCCGGTTCGATAGTGGTCCGTCGTCCCGCGGTGGGCTACATCTGGACCTGGACCAGCGGCCAGGCCCGGGCCTGGCGGGAGTTGCGCTCGGCGGTCTACGCCTACGATCTGGCGACGCTGACCTGGGTGCTGGTGTTCGGCTCGCGTTTCGTGGTCCAGCGGTTGCTCTACAACGCCGACGAGACCGGGTGGCTGGGGGTGGCGCGGATCGCGATGGGCTGGCCGTTGACGGCCGTCGCGGCGGTGGCCACCTACCTGGCCGTCAAGCACGTGCAGCGACTCCTCGACGCCCACCTCGCCGCCGACGACGAAGGCGAGTGCGAGGCCCGGTCAGTGCGCCGGTAGCAGCAGGGCGCGCAGTTCGCCCTCGACGCCGTCGGATGCGACGAACAGCAACTCGTCGCCGCCTTCGAGGGGCTCGTCGTCCTGCGGCACGATCACCCGGGCACCGCGCAGGATCGTCACCAGCGCGGCGTCGCGCGGCAGCGCCAGCTTGCGTACCGGCTTGCCGCCCCAAGGGGTGTCGTCGGGCAGGGTGATCTCCAACAGGTTGGCCTGCCCTTTGCGGAACTCCATCAGCCGGACCAGGTCCCCGACCGCAACGGCTTCCTCGACGAGCGAGGCGAGCATGCGCGGTGTGGAGACCGCCACATCCACCCCCCAGGCGTCGGTGAACAGCCATTCGTTGCGGGGATCGTTGACCCGGGCCACCACTCGGGGGACCGCGAACTCGGTCTTGGCCAGCAGCGACAACACCACGTTGGCCTTGTCGTCGCCGGTCGCGGCGATCACCACGTCGAAGGTCTCCAGGCGTACCGACTCCAGCAGGCTCAGCTCGCAGGCATCACCCAGTTGCCAGTGCGCCTCGGGGATGTCGTCGGCGTCGAGGTGTTCGGGATTGCGCTCGATCAACGTCACCTGATGGTCGCTGTCGAGCAGTTCCCGCGCGATCGACCGGCCCACCGCGCCGGCGCCGGCCACCGCCACCTTCACTGCAGGTCCTCACTCGGCGGCAGTGCGGCGATCGCGATCGCCTCGGCGACCCTGCCGGACACCGCCACGATGTACACCTGGTCACTGGCCTGGATCACCGTTCTGGGCTCGGGTAGCACCCCGGTCCCGAACCGGATCAAGAACGCCACCCGCGCATTGATGGACGCCTCCAGATCGGTGACGGGACGCCCGATCCAGTCCTCGTGCAGGACCACTTCGGCCACCGCGACGGTTCCGGTGGGGTCACGCCATTTGGTGGTCTCGCTCTCCCGGGTCAGCGCGGCCAGCATCCGGTCGGTGGTCCAGGGCACGGTGGCGATGGTCGGAATACCCAGGCGCTCGTAGACCGCAGCGCGTTTGGCGTCGTAGATACGGGCGACGACGCGCGACACCCCGAAGGTCTCCCGGGCCAGCCGCGCCGCGATGATGTTCGAGTTGTCACCCGAGGACACCGCGGCGAACGCGCCGGCATCCTCGATACCCGCCCGCAGCAGTACATCGCGGTCGAATCCCATGCCGAGCACCCGCTCACCGTTGAACTCCGGGCTGAGCCGGTTGAACGCGGTGCTGTCCCGGTCGATGATCGCGACCTCATGGCCGATCCGGGACAGTCCGTCGGCGACCGAGGCGCCGACCCGGCCGCAACCCATCACAACTACCCGCACGTGCAAGGTCCTTTCGGCGGCGTTTCGGCAGTCTTTCGACCGGAGTGGTACCCGTATCCGGTGAACGCTACCGCCAGGGCCGACCTGGCTTACCCTTGGCTCTCGTGTCGAAGATATCCACCGCTGCGCGGCGCCTGGTCCTAGGTCGTCCGTTCCGCAGCGACCGGCTCAGCCAGACGCTGTTGCCCAAACGGATCGCGCTGCCGGTGTTCGCCTCCGACGCGCTGTCTTCGGTGGCCTACGGGCCCGAAGAGATCTTCCTGGTGTTGTCGGTGGCGGGTCTTGCGGCCTACCGGTTGACGCCCTGGGTCGGGTTGGCGGTGGCATTCGTGTTCATCACGGTGGTGGCCTCCTACCGCCAGAATGTGCACGCCTATCCCTCCGGCGGTGGCGACTACGAGGTGGTCACCACCAACCTGGGATCCACCGCGGGCCTGACCGTGGCCAGTGCGCTGATGGTGGATTACGTACTGACGGTCGCGGTCTCGATCTCGTCGGGGATCGCGAACATCGGCTCGGCGATACCGTTCATCGCCGATCACAAGGTCGCCTTCGCGGTGGGGACGGTGATCGTGGTGGCCGCGGTGAACCTGCGGGGGATCCGGGAATCGGGCACCGCGTTCGCCTTCCCGACGTATGCGTTCATGGTCGGGGTCTTCGTCATGCTGGGGTGGGGGCTGTTCCAGATCTTCGTGCTGGACCACCCGCTGCAGGCCGAGTCCGCGGATTTCAAGATCCACTCGGCACAGGGCGAGATGGTCGGTATCGCACTGGTCTTCCTGGTCGCGAAATCGTTCTCGTCGGGCTGTGCGGCATTGACCGGGGTGGAGGCGATCAGCAACGGTGTGCCGGCCTTCCGCAAACCCAAATCCCGCAATGCGGCCACCACGCTGCTGATGCTCGGGGCCATCGCGGTGACCATGATGATGGGCATCATCGTGCTGGCCCGCCAGACCGGGGTCAAGATCGCGGCGAGGCCCCACGAACAGCTGATCGGGGCTCCCGACGACTACGACCAGAAGACCCTGCTCGCCCAGTTGGCCGAGACCGTGTTCCACGGTTTCCCGCCCGGGCTGTGGATCATCGCCGGAGTGACCGCGCTGATCCTGGCGCTGGCCGCCAACACCGCGTTCAACGGGTTCCCGGTGCTGGGCTCGATCCTGGCCCAGGACTCCTACCTGCCACGCCAACTGCACACCCGCGGCGACCGGTTGGCCTTCTCCAACGGCATCGTGTTCCTGGCCGTGGTGGCCATCGCCTTCATCGTGGCGTTCCGCGCCGAGGTGACCGCGCTGATCCAGCTCTACATCGTCGGGGTGTTCGTCTCCTTCACACTCAGCCAGATCGGTATGGTCCGGCACTGGAACGCCTTGCTGCGCACCGAGACCGACCGGGCCGCACGGGCCACCATGCAGCGTTCCCGGGTGGTCAACACCATCGGTTTCCTCGCCACCGGGATCGTGCTGATCGTGGTGATCGCCACCAAGTTCGTCGCGGGCGCCTGGATCGCGATCGTGGCGATGTCGGCGCTGTTCGTGCTGATGAAGATGATCCGCCGCCATTACGACGCGGTGAGCGTCGAACTGGAGGCCCAATCGGCCGCCGTGGAAGACCAGTCGGTGTTGCCCAGCCGCAACCACGCCCTGGTGCTGGTGTCCAAGCTGCACCTGCCGACGCGGCGCGCCCTGGCCTACGCCCGCGCGACCCGGCCGGACTCGCTGGAGGCGATCACCGTCAGCGTCGACGACACCGAGACACGCGCGCTGGTGCGCGGGTGGGAGGATAGCGACATCACCGTCCCGCTCAAGGTGATCGCATCGCCCTACCGTGAGGTGACCCGGCCGGTGCTCGAATACGTCAAACGCATCAGTAAGGAGTCGCCGCGCACCGTGGTGACTGTCTACATCCCCGAATACGTGGTGGGCCACTGGTGGGAACAGCTGCTGCACAACCAGAGTGCGCTGCGGCTCAAGACCCGACTGCTGTTCATGCCGCAGGTCATGGTGACCTCGGTGCCGTGGCAGCTGAACTCCGCCGAGCGCCGCAAGGTGCTGGCGCCCCACCGCGCACCCGGCGACACCCGGAGAGGCTTCGAACAGTGATCGATCAGGAGCTGATCCTGACCACCGAGGCGCCCGCGAACGGCGGCAGTTGCATCGCGCGCCATGACGGGCGCGTGGTGTTCGTGCGTTACGCACTGCCGGGCGAACGCGTGCGGGCCCGGATCACCGCCGAGCGGGGTGCCTACTGGCACGCCGAATGCGTCGAGGTGCTCGAGGCGGCGCCCGGCCGCATCGACTCGCTGTGCCCGATCGCCGGAGTCGACGGCGCCGGCTGCTGTGACCTGGCGTTCGCCGATCCGGATGCGGCCCGGGCGCTCAAGGGCGAAGTGGTGTCCAACCAACTGGAACGGCTCGGCGGTCACCGGTGGCAGGGCGCGGCCGAACCGCTCGGCACCGACGGGCCGACGGGCTGGCGCAGCCGGGTGCGGCTGGACGTGGGGGCCGACGGGCGGGCCGGATTCCACCGATATCACAGCGATGAACTGGTCACCGACCTGCACTGCGGCCAGCTGCCGGGGGGTATGACCAAGGGCCTGGCCGACCGGACCTGGCGGCCCGGTGACCACCTGCACGTCGCCGCCGACGACGACGGCGTGCGCCACGTGGTCAGCACCGGGCGCGGGCACCGTCCCGAAGTACTCGAGGGCGACTATCACGCCACCCAGTGGGTGGGGCGCCGACGCTGGCAGATCCCGGTGACCGCCTTCTGGCAGGCACACCGCCGGGCGGCGACGGTCTACAGCGCCCTGATCGCCGAATGGGCGCAGGCCGGCACCGGCGGCACCGCCTGGGACCTGTACGGCGGGTCGGGGATCTTCGCCGCGGCGCTGGCCGAGTCGGTGGGGGAGACCGGCAAGGTCGTCAGCGTCGACACCTCGCGCGCGGCCACCGGCGCCGCCCGGGTCGCGCTGGCCGATCTGCCGCAGGTGTCGGTGCACACCGACTCGGTGCGCCGCGTGCTGAGCGCCCAGAGCGCCGCCGCCGACGTCGCGGTACTGGACCCGCCGCGGGCCGGCGCCGGACGTGAGGTGATCGACCTGCTGGCGGCCGCCGGCGTGCCGCGCCTGGTACACATCGGTTGCGAGGCGGCGGCGTTCGCCCGCGACATCGGGCTCTACCGCGGGCACGGGTACACCGTCGAACAGATCCGGGTGTTCGACGCGTTCCCGCTGACCCACCACATGGAGTGCGTGGCGCTGCTGACACGGTGACCGCCGCACCGTCGAGACCGACGTTTTGCAGGCGGCCACTCGGACTTTCCCGGCGAAACGTCGGTCTCGCCGGATGGGTGGCCGGCCGCAGTCATGCGTAGACTGGCCGGATGCTTGAAGGGATCCGCGGCCCCGCCGATCTGCAGTACCTGTCGCAGGCACAGCTGACCGATCTGGCGGTGGAAATCCGTGAGTTCCTGATCCACAAGGTCGCTGCGACCGGTGGCCACCTGGGGCCGAACCTGGGTGTGGTGGAACTGACGCTGGCGCTGCACCGGGTGTTCGACTCCCCGCACGACCCGATCATCTTCGACACCGGCCACCAGGCCTACGTGCACAAGATGCTCACCGGGCGCAGCCCCGACTTCGACACCCTGCGCAAGAAGGGCGGGCTGTCGGGTTACCCGTCGCGCGCCGAGAGCGAACACGACTGGGTCGAATCCAGCCACGCCAGCGCAGCACTGTCCTACGCCGACGGACTGGCCAAAGCCTTCGAACTGACCGGGCACCGCAACCGTCACGTGGTGGCCGTGGTCGGTGACGGCGCCCTGACCGGCGGCATGTGCTGGGAGGCGCTGAACAACATCGCGGCCGGCAACCGCCCGGTCGTGATCGTGGTCAACGACAACGGCCGCAGCTACGCGCCCACCATCGGCGGTTTCGCCGACCACCTGGCCGCGCTGCGCCTGCAGCCCGCCTATGAGCGGCTGCTGGAGCGCGGGCGCAGCGCGATCCGCGGTCTGCCCGTCGTCGGCGAACTGGGCTACCAGGTGATCCACAGTGTCAAAGCGGGCGTCAAGGACGCACTGGCGCCGCAGGCGCTCTTCACCGATCTGGGCCTGAAATACCTGGGGCCGATCGACGGCCACGACGAAGCGGCGGTGGAATCCGCGCTGCGCCGCGCGCGAGGCTTCGGCGGGCCGGTGATCGTGCATGTGGTCACCCGCAAGGGCAAGGGCTACGGTCCGGCCGAGAACGACGAGGCCGAGCAGATGCACGCCTGCGGCGTGATCGACCCGGTGACCGGGTATGCCACCGAATCCTCCGGGCGCGGCTGGACGTCGGTGTTCTCCGACGCGCTCATCGACTACGGGACCAAACGTCGCGACGTGGTGGCGATCACCGCCGCGATGCCCGGCCCGACCGGACTCGCGCCGTTCGGCCAGCGGTTCCCGGATCGGATGTTCGACGTCGGGATCGCCGAACAGCACGCGGTGACGTCGGCGGCCGGGCTGGCGATGGGCGGCCTGCACCCGGTGGTGGCGGTCTACTCGACGTTCCTCAACCGTGCCTTCGACCAGCTGATGATGGACGTCGCCCTGCACCGGCTTCCGGTCACCCTGGTCCTGGACCGGTCCGGGATCACCGGATCCGACGGCGCCAGCCACAACGGGATGTGGGATCTGTCCATTCTCGGGATCGTGCCGGGCATGCGGGTCGCCGCACCACGCGACGGGGCCCGCCTGCGCGAAGAACTCGGCGAAGCGCTGGACGTCGGGGATGGTCCCACCGCGCTGCGCTTCCCGAAAGGTGAAGTGGGCGAAGATATTCCCGCCATCGAGCGGCGGTCGGGGGTGGACGTGCTGGCGGTCCCCGCCGAAGGGTTGTCGCAGGATGTCCTGCTGGTGGCGGTGGGTGCCTTCGCGTCCATGGCGCTGGCGGTGGCCGATCGGCTGCGCAATCAGGGCATCGGGGTGACCGTGGTCGACCCGCGCTGGGTGTTGCCGGTGCCCGCGGTGCTGGCCGAGTTGGCCGACGCACACAAACTGGTGGTCACCTGCGAGGACAACGGTGCGGCCGGCGGCGTCGGCTCGGCGGTGTCGGCGGCACTGCGCCACGTCGAAGTCGATGTGCCGTGCCGCGACGTCGCGCTGCCGCAGCGTTTCTACGACCACGCATCGCGGGGTGAACTGTTGGCCGAGATCGGCCTGACCGCGCAGGACGTGGCCCGCCAGATCACCGGTTGGGTGGCGGCGATGGGCAGCTGCAACTGCGTGGAAGAGGTCAGCGAGCAGCTGGATTAGGCCGCGTTCCCACGGGGCGGCCACACCGTGTCGAACAGCCACGCGAACACGAAGGTGTAGCCGAGGAAGAAGGCCAGCAGGCCGATCTCCAGGCCGAACGCCTGCAGCAGGGATACCTTCAGCAGCCAGGACACCAGCGGCAACAGCAGCAGCACCAACCCGCCTTCGAAGCCGAGGGCGTGCACGATCCGACGTCGCACGGTGCGGGTCGGGGAGTGCTGCCGATGCTCCCACGCTTCGAACACGGTGGTCCAGAGGTAGTTCCACAGCATCGCAACCGTCGACGCCGCCACCGCCAGCGCGCCCGATCGGCCGCCGCCGAACCCCAGCAGGGTGAGACCCCAGGTGGTCAGCGCAACGGCGACCAACTCGTAGCTGACGACGTAGACGATCCGGCGAAACGCTGGTGACATGGGGCCTCCACGGTAAAACCATGGGAAGTCCGCAAGGGTTCGCGTCCACGGTGCGGTTGCGATGAGCGGCGCCGATCAAAGACGGCATTCGGCTGCTCGTGCACAGAGTCTAGCAACGGCATCGTGCGCCGGCCGGTGAGCGTGAGTACCGCCGCCGATCAGCGCTCGGGGGCCGCGTCACCCAGGGCGGCGCCCAGCACCGGCACCGTCAGTTCCCGCTGCCAGGGGCGTGCGCCGCCCTCGGCCAGGAATTCCTCGATCACCGTGGTGATCTCGGCCGACGGCGGCTTCCAGTCCCAGCACAACCGGCGCACCAACTCCGGCGTGAGCAGGTTCTCGGTCGGCACGTTCACCCGTTCCGACACCGTGCTCAGCGCGGCGCGGGCCGCCTCCAGCCGAGCGGCCGCTTCGGGCTTGCGCCGGGACCAGCGTGACGGCGGCGGGGGACCGCTGTTGGACTCGGGGGCTTCCAGCGGTTCCCGGCTGTCGCGGGCGGTCGCCAGTGCGCCCAGCCACATCTGGGCGTTGCGGCGTTGCTTGGGTCCGCCGAAGACCGGCAGGGCGATCAGTTCCTCGACGGTGGTGGGGTTGGCGACGGCGGCGGCGATGATCGCGGAGTCCGGCAGGATGCGTCCCGGCGCGATATCGCGGCGCGCGGCGATCCGATCGCGGACCGTCCAGAGTTCCCGCACCGCGGCCAGGCCGCGCCGATCGCGAACCTTGTGGATACCCGAGGTGCGCCGCCAGCGGTCGCGCCGTGTGGTCGTGGCGAAGTCGGTGATCCGAAGATGATTGAATTCCTGTGCCGCCCAATCGGTTTTACCTTGATCGGCCAGCTCCGCGGCGACCGCGTCGCGCAGTTCGATGAGAACCTCGACATCGAGGGCGGCATAGTTGAGCCAGTCGGCGGGAAGCGGTCTTTTCGACCAGTCGGCGGCGCCGTGGCCCTTGGCCAGTCCCAGGCCCAGCAGTCGCTGCACCATCGCGGCGAGGTTGACCCGGTCGAAACCGGCCAGTCGACCGGCCAATTCGGTGTCGTAGAGCGCTTTGGGCCACATCCCCACCTCGGCGAGGCAGGCCAGGTCCTGATCGGCGGCGTGCAGGATCCACTCGTCGTCGTCGAGCACCTCGGCGACCGGGCGCAGCAGGGCGGCGGGATCCTCTCCGGCTCCGACCGGGTCGATGAGCACGGTGCCCGCGCCGGCCCGCCGGATCTGGATCAGGTAGGCCCGATTGGAGTAGCGGAAACCCGACGCCCGCTCGGCATCCACCGCGAACGGCCCCCGACCGCCGGCCAGTTGGTCGGCGGCGGCACCGATCTGGCGCGCGGTGACCGACACCTCCGGCACCCCGTCCGCGGGATGCACCAACGGCGTCGGCTCTGGCTCGTCTGCGGTGGATTCGGTGATCTGCTCGGACATCGTCAGGCGCGGGTTCGCGAACTCAGGTCGGTGATACCCACCGGCGGCAGGCCGGCGGCGTGTTCGAGCACCTCGCAGAACGCCTGGACGTGGGTGCTCAACTCGGGTGTGGTCGCCGTCCACGACGCACGCAGCTCCAACTGGTGCCCACGCGGCGGACCGGAGATGTCGCCGTAGCGCACCGAGGTGGTGGCGGTGACGGTCCCGCCCAAGGCGGTGACGTGCTCGGTGCGGGCACCCAGCGCGTCCACCAGCCAACTCCACGCGACTTCGGGCAGCAGTGGGTCGATCGCCTCGTGCGGATCCAGGTCGGCCTGGATGAATGCCACCATCCGCATGGTGCCGTCCCAGGCGTCGGTGCCGTCCGGGTCGTAGAGCAGGATCAGCCGCCCGAAGGCGTCGCCCTCGGAGTCCTCCGGGACGAACTCGGTTTCGGGATGTTTGACCTCGGCACCCAGCGCGTAGCTGTACGGTGCCAACCGCTGCGGAGGCCGGATCGGCCCCAATTCGATCTCCGATCGCACGGTCGCGGCGTGCATCGTCGCCACCGCTTCCCGGAATGGGGCAGGCTCGGCTGATGTCACGGGTGCCGCTCCTTAACTGATCGCTGTGCGCCGCGTCGCCGGCGTCCGGCCCCAAGGGTTCACTTGCGCACCGCTGCGACGCGGGTCACCGAATTCCACGCTAACCCCCGGCGCCGATCGGGGCGGACAGGCGCGCCGAATCGGGACGGTTCGGGTGTGCGGGGAGGGCGTGGCAGCATTGGGCGTGATGAGTGCGCGTCGTGAACTGCCTGATTCCCCGTACCTGGCCGCTATCGCCGGCCGCGAGCCCCACCGGGTTCCGGTCTGGTTCATGCGGCAGGCCGGTCGTTCCCTGCCGGAATACCGCGAGCTGCGTGCCCAGCACAGCATGCTGGCGGCCTGCTTCGATCCCGAACTGGTCTGCGAGATCACCCTGCAGCCGGTGCGCCGGCACGGGGTCGACGCCGCGATCCTGTTCTCCGACATCGTGGTGCCGCTGCGCGGCGCCGGGGTGGACCTGGACATCGTTCCCGACGTCGGGCCGGTGATCGCCGACCCGGTGCGCAGCGCAGCCGACGTGGCCGCGCTCAAACCACTGGAACCGCAGCAGGTCAGCGCCGTCGCCGAGGCGGTATCGCTGCTGGTGGGCGCCCTCGGGGAGGTGCCGCTGATCGGCTTCGCCGGCGCGCCGTTCACCATGGCGTCCTACCTGGTCGAGGGCGGACCCAGCCGCACCCACGCCCGCACCAAGGCGATGATGCAGGCCGACCCGGACAGCTGGCATGAGCTGATGACCCGGCTCACGGATCTGACCATCGCATTCCTGGCCGTGCAGCTCGATCACGGCGTGGATGCCATCCAGCTGTTCGACTCCTGGGCCGGAACGCTCTGCCTGGCCGACTACCGCCGCTTCGTGGCACCGCACAGTTCGCGGGTGTTCGCCGCCCTGGCGGACCGCGGGGTGCCGATGACGCACTTCGGGGTGCACACCGGCGAGTTGCTGGGTGCCATGGCAGACGCGATGCGGCCGGCTCCGGCCACCATGGTGGGGGTGGACTGGCGGACGTCGCTGATCGACGCGGCCGCCCGCGTCGGTCCCGGCACCGCCCTGCAGGGCAATCTGGATCCCGCGGTGCTGCTCGCGGGCTGGCCGGTGGTCGAACGGGTCGCCCGGGGGGTGGTCGCCGACGGTCGTGCCGCGGTCGCCGCCGGGGCCTCCGGCCACGTGTTCAACCTCGGGCACGGGGTTCCTCCCGAAGCCGACCCCGGTGTGTTGACCGACCTGGTGACGCTGGTCCACTCCCTGTGACCGTGTCGTACTGCATCGTCGGGGGTGGGATCTCCGGTCTGGCCGCCGCCCACCGGCTGCGTGCCACGCTCGGCGATGGAGTCGACATCACCGTCTTCGATCCGGCTGACCGGCTCGGCGGAATCCTGCGGACCGAGACCCTGGGCGGCCTGAACGTCGATGTGGGTGCCGAGGCGTTCGTCGCCCGCCGGCCCGAGGTACCCGCGCTGCTGAGCGAGCTGGGCCTGGCCGCGCGGCAGCGCGGCACCACCGGGGTACGGCCGCTGCTGTACAGCCGTCGACTGCTGCATCGGTTGCCGGCGGACACCCTCAACGGCATCCCGTCCTCGCCGGAGTCGATGGCCGGCCTGGTCGACGCGGAGACCCTTGCACGCATCCACGGGGAGCCCGGTCGCCGGCTGGACTTCGAACCGGGCAGTGACCCGGCACTGGGCGAGTTGGTCGCGGACCGCTTCGGTGAGCAGGTGGTCTCCTGCTCGGTGGACCCCCTCATCGGTGGGGTGTATGCGGGTTCGGCGGCCACCGTCGGACTGCGCTCGGCCGTCCCGGGCCTGGCGACCGCGCTCGACGACGGCGCGCCCAGCCTGACCGAGGCGGTGCGGCGGGCGCTGCCACCGAACACCGGCACCCCGGTGTTCGGTGCGATCGCAGGCGGATATCGGGTCCTGGTCGACGCCCTGGTCCGCAGCGCCCGGCCGCGTTGGGTGCAGTCGGCGGTGACACAGATCGATCCGGTCGACGACGGCTGGCTGCTGCGGGATGCCGGCGGCGGCCACCATCGCGCCGACCGGGTGATCGTCGCGGTCCCGGCCCCGGTGTTGGCCCGGCTGGCGACCGGGTTCGCGCCGCGCGCCGCGGCGGCGGCCAGCCGGATCGGCAACGCCTCCTCGGTGGTGGTGGCCATGGCGGTGCCCGCCGGCGCGCCGTTCCCGGACAACTCCGGGGTGCTGGTGGCCACCGGTGAGCGACTGCACTCCAAGGCGATCACCCTGACCTCGCGCAAGTGGGGCGACCGCGGGCACGGCGGCAGCGTCGAGGTGCTGCGGATGTCCTTCGGCCGGTTCGGCGATTCCCGCACCGGTGTCTCCGACGCGGAACTGGTTGCATGGTCGGTGCAGGACCTGGCGGCCGTCTTCGGTGTCTCGGTGGACCCGATCGAGGTACGCGTACAGCGTTGGCCTGCAGCGATGCCGCAATACCGGTCGGGGCACGCCGCTCTGGTCACCGGGTTGCGCGCCGCGTTGCCACCCACGGTGGCGGTGGCCGGCAACTACCTCGACGGCATCGGGGTGCCGGCCTGTATCGCCGCGGCCGATCGCGCGGTGGCGGCCGTCATCAGCGCCACCCCGGCGCCCTAAGAGTTGGCGGTGGCCCGCGTCGCCCGGCTCCGCCGCGCTTGCGACCACCGCGTAGAACATGGCGGTGGCCCGCGTCGCCCGGCTCCGCCGCGCTTGCGACCACCGTGTAGAACATGGCGGTGGCCCGCGTCGCCCGGCTCCGCCGCGCTTGCGACCACCGCGTGGCACCTTCGCGTCGGATCGTGGCAGCATATGAGCCATGGCGCACCTCGACTACGACAAGTTGAACTCCACTCTCCGCTACGTGATGTTCTCGGTCTTCTCGGTCAACCCGGGCGGACTCGACGAGAGTTCGGAAAGCCGCGAGGCGATCGCCGACCAGACCGCGACCTTCCTCAAACAGCAGGAAGAGCGGGGCGTGGTGATCCGCGGCATCTACGACGTCGCCGGGTTGCGCGCGGACGCCGACTTCATGATCTGGTCGCACGCCGAGCGCATCGAAGACCTGCAGGCCACCTACTCCGGTTTCCGCCGCACCGCGCTGGGGCGGCTCTGCGACCCGGTGTGGAGCAACGTCGCCCTGCACCGGCCCGCCGAGTTCAACCGGAGCCACGTCCCGGCGTTCATCGCCGGTGAACCGGCCGGGGACTACATCTGCGTGTACCCGTTCGTGCGGTCGCTGGAGTGGTACGTGCTGCCCGAGGAGGACCGTCGGCGGATGCTGGCCGAACACGGGATGGCCGCCCGGGAGTACAAGGACGTCCGGGCGAACACCGTGCCGGCGTTCGCGCTCGGCGACTACGAATGGATCCTGGCCTTCGAGGCGCCCGAACTCGATCGCATCGTCGACCTGATGCGCGACCTGCGGAACACCGAGGCGCGCTTGCACGCCCGCGAAGAGACCCCGTTCTTCACCGGTCCGCGGGTCGACGTCGAGAAGTTGGTGGCCGCACTGCCGTAGGCCACCGGCCGCTCAGCCTTTCGGCACCAGCCGCAGGCAGATCGAGTTGATGCAGTAACGCTGGTCGGTCGGGGTGGGGTAGCCCTCACCGGTGAACACGTGCCCCAGATGGCTGTGGCACGACGCGCACAGCACCTCGGTGCGCCGCATCCCCAGTGAGTCGTCCGAGCGCAGGATCACCGCGTCGGAGTCGGCCGGGTCGAAGAACGACGGCCACCCGCAGTGCGAATGGAATTTCTCGCTGCTGCGGAACAATTCGGCGCCGCACGCTCGGCACTCGTAGACACCCTCGGTGGTGGTGTCGGTGTACTCACCGGTGTTGGGCGGCTCGGTGCCGGCGCGGCGCAGCACCGCGAACTCCTGCGGGGTGAGCTTGGCCCGCCACTCGTCGTCGGACAGGGACACCTTGGGAGACGTCATGCCTCCACGTTAGTCTTCGCCGGCCCGGTCGCCAGCCAGGCCGGATCGATCCCGTCGTCGAGCCTGCCCTGTTCGCGTGCGTCGAGGTAGCGGTAGCACAACACGGTGCACACCACGATCAGCAGCAGCGACCAGCCGTAGGTGATCTTGAGGTAGTCCAGTGGGCGACCGACGTTCATCCAACGGAAGATCAGCCACTTGTCCAGCGTCATGAAGCCGTACACGGCCAGCCATGCCGGCCAGTTGCGCAGCACCGAGTTCGGCAGCACCACCGTCATCAGGAACGGGAGCAACACGATCGAGTAGTAGCCCTGCCCCAGCGACAACACCAGGAACGATGCGGTCAGCACCACGCCGGAGGACGTCAGCATCCAGAACCGGGCATCACGGGTGCGGTAATAGCGGTAGAGCAGCCACAGGCTGACCCCGGCGAGCACGACGAACAGCACCCGCAGGAACAAGATCAGCGCGGGCGGCAGACCGAAATAGACGCCGTTGCCCAGGATCGAGGAGTTGAAGTAGTCGCGGGTGCCCATGATGTAGGGCACGGTCTGGGTGAAATAGCTCTTCGGATCGCTGGCCATCGGGTAGGCCACCACGTTGAACAGCACCGGCACGGTGATCGCGCCGACGAACGGGCGCCACTGCCTGCTGAGCAGGGGCAACAACAGCAGCGGTGCCAGTACCGGTTTGACCACCAGGGTCAGCCCGATCGCGATACCGGCCCACCACTGCCGGCTCGCCCGGCCGTCGAGCAGCCAGCGCAGGAACAGCACCTCGGCCAACAGGATCACGCCGTTGATGTTGGTGAACACCAGTGTGCTGCTGACACTCTCGGTGAGAAACATCGCCGCGAGCAGCGCGGGGGCCGCGACCGACCCCAGCCCGAAACCGAACATCCGCAGCAGCAGGTACGCCGCGAGCACGATCGCAAGCGTGTTGGTGGCGATGAACGTGTAGCGCGACAGCATCTCCGGCAGATAGCCGAACGGCGACATCAGCAGCGTGCCGCCGGGAGAGTACAGATAATGCGGGTCGACGTAGTCGAAGTGCTCGTTGTAGATGTCCAAGCCGTGCCGGAAGTTCAGCACCGCCCGGTAGACCGGTTTGAAGTCGTCGGTGATGTTGCCGTTCAGGGGCAGCACGACGGCCCGGTGGATCAACGACATGATGGCGATGGGCCACAGCACCGAACGCAGCACCGTCGCGGTAGTGGGTGCGGTCGTCGGGGGCCGGAACGCGGCCAGCAGGGCGGTGCCCGCCCGGTTCAGGAAGGAGTCGGCTGCCGTCACCAGCGAACCGTACCGCGGACCGGTCCCCAGGGGCCGGATCAGGCCGGGCAGTACACGTCGGTTTCGGGTAGTGCGCCGCTGTCCAGGTAGCCGATCAGCGGGGGCAGCGTGCATGACGAATACACCGCGGCCCCGTGCCCGATGCCCTGCCACATCACCCGCTTGCTGGCCGTGCCGGCGTTGATTACGGCGGCGGCGGTGGCCGCCACCCCTTCCTCGCCGACGATCGGATCGTTCTGCACACCCAGGAGCAGGACTTCGACGTTGAGCTCCTTGGGCGGTTCGGGAGTGCTGCTACTGGGCCAGCTCAGGCACTGCGCCATGTCCAGGGCGCCGACCGTGCCGAACTGCGGGTACTCCTTGCCCCAGGCGACCACCAGTTCGCGGATACGGTCCGGGGTGGGCCGATTGAGTGCGTCGGCGCAGAAATTGATGAAGTGGCCGTCGCCGCCGGTGATGCCCTCGGCCCGGTTGATCAAGTTGGTCAGCAGGTTGGCGTCACCGCTATTGGCAGCGGCCAGTGCTCTGGCCAGTTCGTTGGTGCTGCTCACCCGGTCGCCGGTCGGATACCCCAGGCTGGTGACGATGGCGTTGGTGACCGCCGCCACCGAAGCACCGCCGGGGCCGTGCCCGGCACGAGCCGACGCCAACAGCGCGTCGACGGCTGCTTTCGGGTCCGGTCCCAGCGCACAGTCCACCGCGACGCACTGCGCGACGAACACCTCGAACGCCGCTTCCTGCCCCTTGACCCGCTGCTCGGCGGCCGCTTCGGCGGCCACCCCGAGGGGGATGGGGGAGTCCAGCGCCAACCGGGCCACCTTGCCGGGATGGGATCCGGCGTAGGCCAGTGCGATCTGGGCGCCGTTTCCGATACCCAGCAGCGCCAGCGCGGGAACATCCCAGATGCTGCGCAGGCGTTCGAGGTCGGTCGCGGCGTGGGCGTTGTCGTAGGACGATTCGCCGGGGGAGATGGAATCGGTGCAGTCGGTGGTCGCTTCCGTCGTCACCGTGGTCAGATTGGCCACCGGGTCGTCGCCGGGCGCGAACTGCGCCTGGTTCCACATGGTGTCGCGCTGCCCGCGGTCACGGCAGTCCACCGGGCTCGACATCCCGGTGCCGCGGCGGTCCACCGCGATGATCGGATGACTCTTGAGCACGTCGGCTCCGCCGCGGGACAGCCAGATCGGCAGCTGCAGCGACGACGGCAGATCCCAGCCGGTGGTGAACACGATCGGCCCGGCATCCGCCGGTGTCTGCACCGACCGGGCCCGCACCACCCCGATGCCGATGGAGGTCGAACTGTTGCCGAGCGGGTCGATGTCGGCGTCGTAGCTGGCGCAGTCCAGCCGCACCCCGGGGGTGGGCGGCGCCGCGGCGTCACCGAACACCCGGGCCGTGCAGTCATGCCAGGGCAGGTCGTTCTTGGGTACCTCGATCTGCGGCGGCCCGGACTGCTCCACGGTGGACTCGGGTTGGCCCTGCGGGCCGGCGCCGGAGTCGGTGGCGAAACGCGGATCGGCGGCCAGCCCCGGCGCACATCCGCTCAGCGCCGGTGCGGACCCGGCCAGCACGGCCACCACCACCGCGAGCCGGGCGAACCTCGAAAAGCTGGTCATGCCTGTCACCTTATAGGCGCGGGCTTTTGACGTAGCGTCCGTAGAGGTAGCCGGATTCGTCGGTGAGCAGGTGTGCGCAGCGCATCGGGGTGGTCAGTTCGCCCGGGCCGGTGGCGATGCGGCGGGCCAGACCGCCGACCAGGTAGGGCGCCACGGTCAGACACAGTTCGTCGAGCAGTTCACGCTCGATGAACGAACTCAACAGGGTCGGGCCGCCCTCGGTGAGCACCCGGTACAGATCGCGCCGAGCCAATTCGGCCAGCACCGCCGTCTCGTCGACCCGCTGGGGATCGGAGCCCGAGCACGCCACGACTTCGGCGCGGCCGGACAGGCTCCGCCGGGTATCGTCGGCGACCGCCGCACAGGTCAGCACCAACGGCGCCAGTTCGGTGTCGGTGAACACCCGCAGGTCGCGGTCCAGTTGCCCGGACCGGCTCACGATCGCCAGTCGAGGTACCTCGGTCTGCCCGCGTTCACGGCGGCTCGCACGCTGCGCGACGCCGAGCCGCGCGCCGCCGTAGTTCTCGACCCGAATCGTGCCCGCCCCCACCAGGACGACATCGGCCAGCGCCCGCAACAGCATGAACAGGGCACGGTCGCCCGGTCCGGCCAGGCCGCCGGAGGTGCCCGCCACGGTCGCACCGCCGTCGATGCTCCCGATGAAGTTGGCCCGCACCCACATCGTCGGGCCGCCGGTGTCGGGATAGCCGTACAACCGGCCCAGTTCGGCGTCATCGACGGGCCCCGAAGAGCCCAGCAGGGAGAATCCGGGGTCGGCGCTCTGATCGGACATGATCTCGATTGCACCATGCGACTAGAGTTCGTGGGTGTCCAATCCTGCCACTGAGTCTCTCGACCGCCTGGTGGACAGGCATCCGGCGGTGTCGCCGGAACGCTTGATCGCCCAGCTCACCCCGCCGCCGACGTTCGACGGAGCCAGCTTCGACAGCTACCGGCCCGACCCGTCGCAGCCCACCCAGGCCGCCGCGGTAACCGCCTGTACCGCGTTCTGCGAGCAGGCGCTGGTCCGGCGCGCGGGACGACGCAAGCTGTTCGGCAAGCGGGAAGTGCTGCCGGGGGTGGGCATCTACCTCGACGGCGGATTCGGCGTCGGCAAGACGCATCTGCTGGCCTCGATCTACCGCCGGATCACCGATTCGGGCAGCGGCCGGGGCGCCGCCGAAGCACCGGGAACCGCCTTCGCGACGTTCATGGAGCTGACCCAACTGGCCGGGGTATTCGGTTTCACCGAATGCATCGAGTTGCTCGGCGGCTACACCGTGGTCTGCATCGACGAGTTCGAACTCGACGATCCCGGCAACACCACCTTGGTGTCGCGGCTGTTGTCCGAACTGGTGGCGCGCGGGGTGTCCATCGCCGCCACCTCCAACACCCTGCCCGATCAGCTCGGTGAGGGCCGCTTCGCGGTCCAGGATTTCCTCCGTGAGATCCACGCGTTGGCAAGCATTTTCAACCCCGTACGGGTCGACGGACCGGACTACCGGCACCGCGACCTACCGCCGGCACCGGAGCCGCCGTCGACGCAGGAGATCGCCCGGCGCGCGGCGGCACGTCCGGGGGCGACGCTGGATGACTTCGACGGGTTGTGCGAGCACCTGGCCACCATGCACCCGTCGCGGTACCTGACGCTGATCGAGGGCGTCGCCGCGGTGTTCCTCACCGATGCGCACCCCATCGACGACCAGAACGTGGCGCTGCGACTCGTGGCGCTCACCGACCGGCTCTACGACGCCGGCATCCCGGTGGTGGCGTCCGGGGCCAAGCTGGACCAGATCTTCAGTGCCGAGATGATGGCCGGCGGCTACCGCAAGAAATACCTGCGGGCGACTTCCCGGCTGCTGGCGTTGAGTAGCGGCGGCTAGCGCAGAGCCGAAGCTGGACCGCCGTATCCAACCCGGTGGTCAGCGAGGTTCGACGGAGGAGAGCCGAAGCTGGACCGCCGTATCCAACCCGGCGGTCAGCTCACAGGTTCCACTGCGCCAGGCGCAGCCCGGTGTTGCGCGACAGCATCACCACGTGAGTCACCAAGCCCCGGTAGACATCCCAGTAGACGCCGCCGTTGACGGTGGAACCGGCCGGGGCGTTGGTCAACACCGCGTCCAGAGTGGTCGGGTCATCGGTGTGCTTGGCGACGTAGGCGTCGCCACCGGGCGTGACGCCGTCGAAGGTCACCGAGGCCGCCATGATGTAGGGGTTGGGTACCGAGATCGGGTGGACGGTCAGGTTCGCCCGCCAGGGGCCACCCTGGTTACGCCAGCGCGGCGTCCCGTTCGCGCCCCAGCCGGGCGGGATCTCGGAAGGCACGACATCGTGCAGGGTCACGTCGGCGACAATCGGGCCGAACGCCTCATCGTGGTACTGGATGCGCAGGGTGTCGCCGATCCGCCCGATCGGTGCCTCCGGGGTGGTGGTCGGCGTGGCATGTGCGGCGGCCGGCACCATCAACGCCAGCGCGGTGGCGACGGAAGTGACCAGGCCCAGAATCCAGCGATGCATCATGTCCTCTTCGTTTGCTTGTGGGCATGATGGCACATCGCGTTGACCGGTGCAGCAGCCTTCGTCCGGGAGCGGGGCGATTCCGGCCGGTGACCGGCGATCAGTCGATGGTCCATTCCCCGGCGTCATCGGCGAATCCGGCCGACGGCACATATTTGACCCGCACCGGATCGACGCCGCGGGGCAGGGCGAACACCACGCAACCGCTGGCCGATTCGCCCGGGGCGAGGTGGAACACCCCGGAGTCGAAGTTCGTGCATTCCTCGACGTTCTTCAGGTCCGCGGCGTGGATCTGATCGTCGGAGCCGATGACCGACACGTTGATGTTGACCGATCCCTCGATCTCCGACGGCCCGGGATCGGTGATGGTGAACTTCGTTGCGAGGTAGCCCGTGTCGGGCTCGGCGCCGCTGCGAGTGGGCGTCGCGGGACGGATGACCCCGTCCAGGGTGACGACGACGTTGCTGCCGTCGGCGCGCGTCAGGGTCAGGGTGTCACCGGGGTGGGCGACCGGTCGCGCGGCGGCGGGCGGTTGCCCGTCGGCCGACTCGGCCTGGCCTGAACATCCTGCAACCGGGCCGGCGGCGAGCAATGCCGTCGCGGCGAAAGCGAGGACGGGTCGATTCATGCGGCTCACCTTTCACAGGTTGTCCCGTGTGTATCGCTGACGATTGTGCCGCCCACCCACTTGCCGGTCGGCTCCGGCCGGTGTTTGCCGGCGATCTGGCCGAATGCGCCGGTGGCCGATTGTGATCTTCGTTATAACGGAACCGTAGGTGCAGCTAACGCGGCTGTGCACGTTCGCAAAGGGGTGCAACATGCTCGAATCGCTGATCGCAGGCGCTATCGGGGGAGCATTGGGGGGCAAGGGTGCCGATGCGTCGGCAAAGATTCCCAGTCCTGGCGGTCTGGGCAGCCTGATCAGTGGCGGCCTGGGCGGTCTGGCCGGTGGCGGGCTGCTCAGTGGTGTCCTGGGCCCCGACGTCCTCGCGAACGCCGCCGGCAGCCTGGTGGGCGGGGGCGTGCTGGGCACCGTCGTCACCGCGTTGGTGGGCATGGTGCTGAAGGCGAACAAGGGGTAACCGGGGAACGCCGCCGCCCGGGCGCCACCGCGGCCCGGGTGTCAGGCGTGCCGGAGACGGCAGTGCGGCCCGCGCGGAAACGTCCGCTCGGAGCGCGGTGCGGCCGCGCTGCGACGGCCGGTGATCACCACCCTCGAACAGCAGTCCGGCGGCGTCGAGAAACAGCTGAGTGGTGCGCCGACGACGGATTCGAGCATCGACCGATAACCGAGCCGCCAGGCGCGCGCCAGCGTGTAATCCTCTCCGGCATAAGGATTCACGGCACCGACATAGGCGTTCCGTCCGTCGATCATCGCCTGCTTGATGGCGGCGGCCCGCGGTGTCACGGTGCGTCTTCCCGCCCGGCCGGCGGTTCCGGCGGCTGCTGCCGGACCGCGTCGCAGACCGCCCGGTGCACAGCTTCGCCGACCAGCACACCCAACGGGTTGCCGATGTTCGGGGACACCCACGGCCCGCAGTCATCGCCCCGGTCCACGAGTGCCGGGGTCCGTGGCGGAGGGTGGGGAACGGCACCGGCGGTGCCGTGGCTACCCAGGATGCCGGTGGCGACCGCCGCCCAGATGATCGCGTGGCGGACACGGCGTCGCCGTCGCAGGCCGGTCATCGGGAGTTACCGCTGGGGTGATCGGTGTTCATGGTGCGCACCGTAGCCGGGGGGTCGGACACCTGATCCGGGATCGCGGGGAACTCTCCGGGTGCGGGGAAGTCTGCGCGGCCGGTGCCGACCGCCTGTGCATGCCTAGCGCACGACTTATGGTTAGTGGCTCTAAGTAGAGCCTCCGACCTGCTTCGATCGTGGTGCGCGGTACTGGGATTGAACCAGCGACCTCTTCCGTGTCAGGGAAGCGCTCTCCCGCTGAGCTAACCGCGCTTAGAGCCTTGGGACGGAGGTGGAGACGGGAATCGAACCCGTGTGCACGGCTTTGCAGGCCGTTGCCTCACCACTCGGCCACTCCACCGCAAGGGGTTGATGCCACTTGACACCCTCGAGCGGATGACGGGATTCGAACCCGCGACCCTCACCTTGGCAAGGTGATGCGCTACCAACTGCGCTACATCCGCGTGCTACGAGCGAGATCGTCGCTCGTTGCGAAACGGAACATTAGCCCACTGATGTCAGACAACACAACTCTGCACGTCAGAGCGGCGAGTCGCGGGAAAGTGCCCTGCGCGTTGAGGCTTCGGGGCTTCGGCGTGCTAGTGTTCGTCCTCGTTCATCTCCGGTCTCGTAGCTCAGGGGGAGAGCGTCCGCCTCACACGCGGAAGGTCGCTGGTTCGATCCCAGCCGGGACCACAAGAAAGCCACCTGGTGACAGGTGGCTTTTTTCGTTTTCGGGCATGCTGCGCGGGCCCGGCCGGCGCGGTCCGGCGATGGTGGTGTCGGAGATCGCCGGGCGGGATCGCCGCGGGATCTTCTCGGCGGGCGCGCATCGCGCGGGGCTGCGCCGGCGTCGGGCGCACCGGCGTCGGGTGTGCCGGGGGGAGTCCGGTCGGATGGCCGACTCGGCGGTGCGCGACGGTCGTGTGGCGCGGGATGCCGGTGGCCCATTGATTGCGTAAATCGTTATCCAGCAACAAATATAGACGGGTCAATGCTCTCGAGTGGCGGTCTGTATCGATGAATTCCTAACGGCCAGTTGGATATTCACTAGCGTTATGGGTGTGTGTCGTAGCCTGAGGGTGGGGCTCGATCAGGATTTCGGTCAGCGCAGGTGGTCCTTGAGGTCCCCGTCGGGACCGAACAGTTTCGAACGCCAATAATCAAGCAAGTCAACGGTATTCACGTCATCGGGGTGAAATTCCGGGCGCAGGTATATCGCGGCGTCGCGCAGGAATCCCCGGAAGAACGGGCCGCGATACAGCGCAGTGATACCGCGCAGCACCTGGCGTGGACGACGGCGTGCAACCGGGTCTTTCGCTAGCGACACGGCCAGTCCGAGGGCGACGAGCGGAACGGTTGCGGCGATCAACACCGCCATCGCGATGATCCGGATCGCCTCGGAACCGCCGGCGGCGCGATAGAGGTCGAGCGCCACCGATTTATGCTCGAGTTCTTCGACCGCATGCCAATTCAGCAGGTTCCACACCTCGGGGCTGCCCGGAATGGCCTGGATTTCGCGGCTGGACAGGATGCGTTCGGCCAAGATCGCGGTGTAATGCTCCAACGCGGCGGTCTGAGCCAGGTGCACGAGGGCCGGAGTGCGGTTCTCGACACGAATTCTCCAGCGGTGCACCGCCTTGGAATCCTGCCAGCGAATCGGATAGCCCTCGCCGGCCAGCAGCTCGTTGAGGCGGCGGTGTTCTTGGCCGTGGGTGGACTCCTGGCCGATGAACCCGGCCACCCGCGACTTCAGCGCCGGATCGACCGTTCGGTCGGACATTCGGCGTACCGACCGGATGAAGGATTCCTCACCGGCCGGGAAGCCGCCGGACAGGCCGGCGAGAAAATGACTGAGCACCATGTCGCCGTCGGCGAAATACCTGCCGTATCCGTCGCCGTCGTCGACGCCGCGGTCGAATCGGAAGCGGATTCGGCGGGCCTTCGGATAGCCAGTGGAGTGACTCGAGCGCGCCGGATCGTGGCTCGTCATCGCAGGCAGTCCCTAACTGTGAGCGGTCTGGGCCCGAGCCTAGCCACGCCGGCGGCGATCGGCACGGCGAGCGCTCCGGCCGTCGGGGAGCGCCCGTCGGGGGCTGTCGGCGGGGCCTACGCCATCTCGGGGGCATTCAGGTTCGCGATCACCAGGTCGAACTCGGCGACCTCCAGGATCTCGGCGCCGGCCTCGTTGACCGCCCGGGCCCAGATGGCCTGGTCGGCGCCGCGGCCGGCCACCAAGGCCGCCCGGTCGTCGAAACTGATCGAGGACACCGCGCGACCCGAATGCCGATCGGCCAACAGGGTGCTGCTGCAGAAGCCGCCCAGGTCTTCCAATTCGGGCATCAGGGCGAGTTTGTAGGTGTCGATCAGCCGTTCCAGTCCGTCCGGACGAGTGCGTAACCAGGTGACGCGTACGCCGGCGTGCCGCCTGGAGCGGTGATCGCGATGCACCGCGGCGATCTCCCAGCGGGTGATCTCGGTGGTGGCATGGAAGATCTCGGCCACGCGGTCACACATCCGCTGCGCCTCGGTCTCGCTGGCCCGCAGGGTGTCCTCGTCGAGCCACGACGACGTGACGATGCACCGACCGGCATCGCGGTCGACGAGCATGGACATTCCCGCGCAGCCGTCCTGCTCGGCCAACGTCGGCATCACCCGGTCGCGGACGTGGACGATGCCCACATCGAGGAAAGAGGGATGGGCATGAATGGTGGTTGCGCGCGCGAACATGCGAGCCTCCGAGAGATCGGGGCGACGCCCCGGCAGCGCCGCCGGTCCCTCCACCATCCTCCGGTGCGGGAGCGGGGACAACCCCCAATCGCGGTGCTATTCGACCGGGTCGGGCTCCTGATACCGCGCGTTCATCTCGGCGATCTGCGCCCCGATCCGGCCCCGCAGCGCGATGGTGGCGACCAACCCGCCCAACACCGCGATCAGCATCGCCACCCAGGAGAATCGGGACAGCCAGTGTTCGGCGGCGACCCCGGCGTAGTACACCAGGGCGGTGGTGCCGCCGGCCCAGCAGATGGCACCGAGCACGTTGGCGGCCAGGAAATGCCGGTAGGGCATCTTCAACGCACCCGCCAGCGGGCCGGCCAGGATGCGCAGCAGGGCGATAAACCGACCGAAGAACACCGCGCTGGTTCCCCAGCGGCCGAAGGACCGTTCGGCGAACGCGATGTGGCCGGGCCCGAAGTGGTTGGGGAATCGGCGACCGAGACGGTCGAACAGCGGCATACCGAAGCGCCGACCGATCGAGTAGCCGATCGAGTCACCGATGATCGCTCCGATGATCGCCGCCAGCGCGACTCCGGCGGGGTCGACCGCCAACTCGTGCCGCGACGACAGCAATGCGGCACCGACCAACATGAGCTCGCCGGGCAAAGGGATGCCGAGGCTCTCCAAGCCGATCACCCCACCGACGAGTAGGTACACCAAAACGGGCGGGATCGAGTGCAGCAGGACATCCACCGACATGGGCCAAGCATGCCTGACGCGCAGCGGAAAAGCCCGTTGAGACCGCCGGCGTCGCAATAAGCGTCACCTAGTAGCGTTACCCGGATGCATGCCCGGTGCCAGTGAGCGAAGACCAGGAGCGACAGTGGAATTCAACCTCGCCCGAGTGTTCTCGGCAGTCGCGGAGGCCGTCCCGGACCGGGATTGCATCGTCTTCGGTGACCGACGTCTCAGTTTCGGCCAGGTGCAGGGTCGGTCACAGCGGCTGGCGCGGGCCCTGCACGAGCACGGTCTGGGTGTCCGGCGAGAACGCGGCGAGCTGGCTCCCGACGAATCCGGGCAAAGTCATCTGGCGCTGTACCTGGCAAACGGCAACGAATACCTCGAGGGCATGCTCGGCGCCTACAACGCCCGGGTCGCCCCGTTCAACGTCAACTACCGCTACGTCGCCGACGAACTGGTCTACCTGCTGACCAACGCCGCCGCCGAAGCGATCATGTACCACGCCCGGTATGCCCCCACCCTGGCCGAGGCGCTGCAGCAGGCCGGCGACCGGTTAGCCGAGCCGATGCTGATCCACGTCGACGACGACTCCGGGCATCCGCCGCTGCCCGGTGCGGTGCGCTACGAGGAACTGCTGGCCACCACCTCCGCCGAGCCGCTGGATCTGGCGCTGTCCCCGGATGACCTGTATCTGCTCTACACCGGCGGCACCACCGGCATGCCCAAGGGCGTGATGTGGCGCCAGCACGACATCTATATCAACGCGATGGGCGGTCGGGCGTTCGGTACCGGCGCGGTACCCACCGACATGGCCGAGATCGTCGACCGGGCGCGCGCGGGAGGCGCCGGTTCGATGACGGTGGCACCGCTGATGCACGGCGCCGCCCAATGGGCCGCGTTCATCACGCTGCTCGGCGGCCGACCGTTCGTCATGTCGACGGCCACCGACCGATTCGATCCGGTGGCGACCTGGGAGTTGGCCGCAAAAGAGCGGGTCATCTCGTTGTCGATCGTCGGCGACGCCTTCGCCCGGCCGTTGGCCGACGCCCTGGAGGCCGGTGGCCCCGAGCTGGCTGAAGACCTGTCGGGCCTGTTCGTCCTGGCCAGTGGCGGTGCCGCGCTGACCGTGCCCGTCAAACAGCGGATCTTGGACCTGCTGCCGCAGCTGTCGATCCTCGACGCCGGCGGGTCCTCGGAGACCGGCGCGCAGATGGGGCAGACCACCAGCAAAGACCAGCCCTCCACCGGTCGGTTCACACCGAACCCCGGCGCGGTGGTGGTCAGCGAGGACATGTCGCGCATCCTCACCCCCGGCGACGACGAGATCGGCTGGCTGGCGCAGCAGGGCTACGTCCCGCTGGGTTATCTCGGGGATCCGGAGAAGTCGGCTCGCACGTTCCCGGTCATCGAGGGCGTCCGGCATTCGGTCCCGGGGGATCGGGCCCGCTGGGACGCCGACGGCGGCATCGAGCTGCTCGGTCGCGACTCGGTGACGATCAACTCCGGCGGTGAGAAGATCTTCGCCGAGGAGGTCGAGGCCGCGATCGCCCAGCACCCCGCCGTCTACGACGTGGTGGTGGTGGGCCGGCCCAGCGAGCGGTGGGGCAACGAGGTCGTCGCGGTCGTGCAGCTCGCCGAGGGCGCGCAGGCGGACTCCGCCGACATCGTCGCCGAAGCGGCGCATCACATCGCGCGTTACAAGTTGCCCAAAGACGTGGTGTTCTGCCCGCAGGTACAGCGCTCGCCGTCGGGCAAGGCCGACTATCGGTGGGCCAAGGCGCAGGCGGTCGCCGCCCAACAGGCCTAGCGGGACCGGCCGGCTCAGCCGAAGCGCGGCGTGCGCTTCTCCTTGATGGCGGCCAGTCCCTCGGTCACGTCCGGGCCGGAGAAGCCCAGGAATTCCAGGCCCAACGAGGTCTCGAACGCCGGCGCGAACTGCCGATACCAGTGGTTGAGGCTGTGCTTGGTGAAGCGGATCGCATCCTGGGCCCCGTGCGCCAGATTCTCGGCGATTTCGGTGGCGGTGGCCAGCACCTGGTCGTCGTCGACGCACTTGGACACCAAACCGATGCGTTCGGCCTCCTCGCCGTCCAGCGTTTCGCAGGTCAGCAGGTAGTACTTGGCCTTGGCCATGCCGACCAGCAGCGGCCAGCAGATCGCCGCGTGATCACCGGCGGCGACCCCGAGCTTGGTGTGGCCGTCGATCAGCCGGGCGGTGCGCCCGGCCACCGAGATGTCGGACAGCAGGGCCACCACCAGGCCCGCGCCCACCGCGGGTCCACTGATCGCCGAGATCACCGGTTTGGAGAAGTTGATCAGGTTCAGCACCAGGTCACGGGCCTCGCGCAGCACCTGCATGCGTCCGGCGTGGTCGCCGACGATCTTCTCGATCAGCTCGAAGCTGCCGCCCGCCGAGAACGCCCTGCCCTCGCCGCGCACCACCACCGCGCGGACCGAGTCGTCGCGGTCGATCACCGGCCACACGTCGGCGAGGTCGCGGTGCATCTGCGGCCCCACCGAATTGAGTCCGGGAGCGTCGAGTATCAGGGTCAGCACCCCGTCGCCGGCGGCCTCGAGGCGCAGGGATGGAAAATCGCGGTAGCGGGAGTTGTCGGGCATCATTCGTTTCTACTCGGCCGCCCCGTAGCGCGGCAGCGGGTCGGCGACATCCGGCACCCGGGCAGGCCGAATTCCCCCGGTCATGGATGTGCTGAATCATCAAGGGCGGCAGGTAAATCAATCGATCGAGCCGCGACCGGATCGGGGTCCGGCGGGACGTCCGAAATTTGGGTCCGCCCTTCTAGTTTCTACAAAATTCCTTGTGTAAACTCTGTGCCCATGGCATATGTGATCGGGAAGCCGTGCGTCGACGTGATGGACCGGGCTTGCGTGGAAGAGTGTCCGGTTGACTGCATCTACGAAGGCGGTCGAGCCCTCTACATCCACCCGGATGAATGTGTGGACTGCGGAGCCTGCGAGCCGGTGTGCCCGGTCGAGGCCATCTACTACGAAGATGACCTCCCGGACGAGCTGCAACTCCACCAGGCCGACAACGCGGCGTTCTTCGCCGAGGCCCTGCCGGGGCGCGACGAGGCGCTCGGTTCGCCCGGCGGCGCCGCCAAGATCGGCCCGCTCGGAATCGACACTCCGCTGGTTGCCGGTTATCCGCCCCAGGGGGAGTGACCGACATCGCCAAGCCGTCTGGGCCAACCGGAGGACGTCGCCTCGACGTGCTTCGGCTGGTGCAGGCGTCGGATGAACCGCTGAGCATCGCGCAGATCGCCGACGAACTGCGGGTGCATCCCAACACGGTGCGTTTCCACCTCGACACTCTGGTCGAAGACGGCCGGGTGGAGCAGACCGAACCCGACCACAAGGGGCGCGGACGTCCGGCGCTGATGTTTCGGGCGATTCGGCAGATGGACCGCGGTGGTCCGCGTCGATTCCGGCTGCTCGCCGAGATCCTGACCATCGGGTTGGCCTCCGACACCGATCCCAGCGGCAAGGCGCTGGCCGCCGGCCGGGCGTGGGGCCGGAGATTGCGGCCGTTGCACGAGCCCACCGAACCCGGTGACGTCGAGGAATCGACCGAACACCTCGTCGAGATGCTCGACGAGCTGGGGTTCGACCCCGAGTACCTGCAACCCGATGCCACCGGAGAGCAGCAGCTCGGTCTGCGGCACTGCCCCTTCCTGGAACTCGCGGAGACCTCGGTCGAAGTGACCTGCCCGATTCACCTGGGTCTGATGCAGGGCGCGCTGGAAGCCTGGGAGGCTCCGGTGACCGTCGATCGCCTCGACCCGTTCGCCCAACCCGACCTGTGCGTGGCGCACCTGAAGTCGCTGACCCGCAACGGAACGCGGGTCGACCCGCCACCGAACACCAGGCAGCTGGAAGGCCCGGCCGAGTGAGCGCCGGCGCCGCGGTCGCGATCGCCGCCACCTTCCTGTGGTTGGGAATGGTGACCGCGATCTCCTTCATGGAGGCGCCCCTGAAGTTCCGTGCGCCCAACGCCACCATCCCGATCTGTCTGGGCATCGGCCGGTTGGTGTTCCGGGCCCTCAACACCGCCGAATTCGTGTTGGCGGTCGTCATCGCGGTGACATTCGTGACGGATCGGCCGACGGCCGGCATCGTGGCGGCCTACGCGGTCGCCGCGACCATGCTGGCGGCGCAGGTCATCGCGGTACGCCCCGCGCTGGGCCGTCGCGCCGACCAGGTGCTCTCCGGCCTGGAGGCACCCCGGTCCCGGGCCCACTACGCCTACGTGGCCCTGGAGATCGTCAAGGTCGCCGCGCTGCTGCCGCTGGGCATCCTGCTGCTGTCCCGCTGAGTCGTTCGTTCTGCACCGCAACCACCGCGAAGGGATCACCGATGGAATCGACCTCTTTGACCACATTGGCCGACGAGATGCTCGCCGAGGCCAAGCAACACCACAGTGGGCGGGCGGCCCATACCGTCTACGGCGGTTCGGTGCATCACCTGCGGCAGACCCTGGTCGCGCTGCAGGCCGGCCAGGCGCTGGCCGAACACGACAGCCCGGGGGAGTCGACCCTGCAGGTGCTGCGCGGCCGGGTACGGCTGACCGCCGGTGAGGACAGTTGGGAGGGCGCGGCCGGGGAACTCGCCACCCTGCCGCGCAGTCGCCACGCGCTGGAGTCGCTGGAGGACTCGGTGGTGCTGTTGACCGTGGCCAAGAGCGCCTCGCACTGAGCGTGGCGCGCGGCCCGCTGAGCACGCCGTGGTCGCGGCGGGCCGGTCTGAGGTTGCCCGTCCTCAACGCGCCGATGGGCGGGGTCGCCGGGGGACGGCTGGCGGCCGCGGTCAGTGCGGCCGGTGGTCTGGGCATGGTCGGGATGGGCAGCACCGCCACCGCGACGGCCCTGCGCACCGAACTGGCCGCGCTCGCCGATACGTCGCGTTTCGGAATCGGCTTGGTGGACTGGGTGATCCGTGCCCAGCCTGACCTGTTCGATGCCGCCTTGGCGGCCCGCCCGACGCTGCTGTCGGTCAGTTTCGGGGCCGACCTGTCGTGGGTCGAGCGGGCCCGCGCGGCCGGAATCCGCACCGTCACCCAGGTCTACGACGCCGACGACGCCCGCCGCGCCGCGGCTGCCGGGGTGGACCTGCTGGTGGCCCGGGGCGCCGAGGGCGGCGGTCACGGTGACGTCCGGCTGGCCACCCTGCCGCTGCTGGACGCGGTGCTGGACGCCGTCACGGTGCCGGTGCTGGCCGCGGGCGGGATCGCCTCGCCGCGCAGTCTGGCCGCGGTGCTGGCCGCCGGGGCCTCCGGCGCCTGGCTGGGGACCTGCCTGTCGGCGTGTGCCGAGGCGTCGACCGGCGACGCCGCCCGCCGGGCGCTGATCGCCGCCGCCGGCACCGACACCGTCACCACCCGGGCCTTCGACGTCGGGCAACGGCTGGACTGGCCGGAGCGGTTCCCCTCCCGGGTGCTGCGCAACACGTTCACCGACCGTTGGACCGGACGCGAGGACGTACTGGCCGGTGATCGCGACGCCGAAGCCGAGTTGGCGGCCGGGATCGCCGCCGCGGATCAGCGGGTCGCCCCGGTCGATGCCGGCCAGGGCGTCGGACTGCTCACCGGCAGCCGCCCGGTGGCGGCGGTGCTCGACGAACTGTGCACCGGGGCACTGAACCTGTTGGGGGGCTGGGTCTAAGGCGGCGGTGACGCGGTACCGGGTGCCAAGACCACGCAGCAGCGCGACGGATCGGGATCCAGCCGGGTCTGCGGGCAGTGCGGGGTGAGGGCGTCGGCGACACCGCCGATCAGGGCGAGGTTCATCGAGCAGGCCAACTGCGTCTGGGACTGGGCCAGGGCGTGGAACGGGCAGTTGGCCAACCGCACCTCGCCGTCTCCGCGATACGGCTCGTAGCCGTGTTCGCCGAGCACCGCGGTGGCCGACTCGAGTGCCGCGGCCGCATCGGTCGGGGGCCCGCTACGGCATGCCGCGGTGCCGAGTTCGCGGCCGTGTTCGCGGGCCAGTCTGTCGAGGACGCCGAGCACCGGTGCGCCGGTTTGAGCCGCCTCGGCGATCGCGTCGGCCATCAGTCGCCCGGCCAGCTCGTACTCGCGGGGTGGCAGCGACACCGCGATCTCGCAACGGGACCGCCGATAACGCTTCGACGGGCGTCCGGCGCCGGGGCCGGAGCGGCCGGCCGCCCGCGCATAGTCACTCTCCAGCAGGCCGTCGGCCTCCAGCCGGTCGAGGTGGAACTTGGCCTGGTGCCGGGCCAGTCCGGTCGCGGCCGCAGCCTCGTCGCGGCTGACCGGGCCGGCCTGGGAGACGACGAATCGGTACAGCTCACGTCGCACCGGATCGGCGAGCGCGCCGATTCCGGTCAGGTCGCGGTCGGAGTTGGACATGTCAGCAACCCTCTATCGAATAAAAACCTTGACGATAGATTCCGTTCGTTCTAACGTTCAAAATATCATTAGTTAGAAACGAGGAGGCTGCCATGACCGCCATCGACGACCGAAACACCGGTGCCCTGTCCGAGCGGTTGAAGGACCCGTTGTTCGAAGCGTTCTTCGTGTTGCGCACCGTGTTCACCGTGGCCCCGATCCTGTTCGGGCTGGACAAATTCTTCAATCTCCTGACGCGCGTTCCCGGCGGGGCGGGATCCGATCACTGGGACAAATACCTCGCCGGCTGGATCAACGACATCCTGCCAGGAAACGGCGACCAGGCGATGTATCTGATCGGCGTCGTGGAGGTGGCCGCCGGAGTGCTGGTCGCGGTCGCGCCGCGGATCGGCGCCTGGGTGGTGGCGCTCTGGCTGGGCGGCATCATCGTCGACCTGCTCACCCTGCCCGGCTACTACGACATAGCGCTGCGCGACTTCGGCCTGCTGGCGGCCGCCGTCGTACTGGCGCGACTGGCGCAGGCGGTGCACGTCCGACGGCTCGCCTGACGGCGTCCCACACCTCGACGCGACAGGGGGCGCGTCGAGGTGTGGCGACCGCCGGTCGCGGCGATCGTGGGTGTGCCGCCGGTGCCGCGACGCCCGGAACGTTAAATAGGGGAGTGAGTGCCCCACATGCCGGCGGCGGATTCAACCCGCCCGAACCGACCGAGAAGGGCGGACCGGACTACGGCCGGTTCCTCGACGCCATCCGCACCCTCGAGGACTATGCGCGCATCGCCGACGCCCCGGCCGAGGTGATCACCCGGGCCGCGGACGTGCTGCAGGGGGTCTGCGCGACGCTGGCGCCGTTCGAGACCGACGAATGGACGTCGCCGTCGGGTCGCCGACTGGACCTGCCGATGCGCGGCAACCTGTTGTCGGTGCCGATGAAGCTCAAAAAGGACTCCGACGGACGGCTTCGCGGCTGGGCCCGATTCCGCCAGTTCCACCTGGGCCGCAACGGGGCGGCACACGGCGGCGCCATCGGGCTGCTGTTCGACTCGGTGCTGGGGACCGCGTCGTGGATGCTGACCGGTGGCCCCTACCAGCGCACCGCATTCCTGCACATCAACTACCGCCAGATCGTCCCGCTCGACAAGGAGTTGCAGGTCGAGGCCTGGGTCAGCCGGACCGAGGGCCGCAAGATCTTCGTCGAGACCAGGCTCTGCGACGGTGACACCGTACTCAGCGACGGCGAGGCGTTGTTCGTGGTCCTCAAACCCGGCCAGCCCTGACGGCCTACTCCCGCACGATTCGCCGGCACAGCACCGATAGCATGGTCGCGGACGTTTCGACCCCCTAGCACCCCTTTGGAGACCACCGCATGAGCGCGCCCGCCCAGCCCGATTCGATCCGGGTTCCCGCCGGGACCACCGCGGCCTCCGCGGTGCGCGCGGCGGGCCTGCCCGACCGGGGAGCCCCGGACGCCATCGTGGTGGTGCGTGACGCCGACGGAAAGCTGCGCGACCTGAGCTGGATTCCCGACGCCGAGGTCGAGGTCACCCCGGTAGCGGCCGACACCGACGACGGGCGCAGCGTCATCCGGCACTCGTGCGCGCACGTGCTGGCCCAGGCCGTCCAAGACCTGTTCCCGGCGGCCAAACTCGGTATCGGCCCGCCCATCACCGACGGCTTCTACTACGACTTCGACGTCCCGGAGGCGTTCACCCCCGACGACCTGACCAAGCTCGAAAAGCGGATGCGCGCCATCATCAAGGACGGTCAGCTGTTCTCCCGGCGGGTGTACGAGTCCAAGGACGCCGCCCGTGCCGAGTTGGCCGCCGAGCCCTACAAGCTGGAACTGGTGGACGACAAGTCCGGCGACAGCGACATCATGGAAGTCGGTGGCGACGAGCTCACCGCCTACGACAACCTCAACCCGCGCACCCGGGAACGGGTCTGGGGCGACCTGTGCCGTGGTCCGCACATTCCGACCACCCGGTTCATCCCGGCGTTCAAACTGACCCGATCCTCGGCGGCCTACTGGCGCGGCGATCAGAAGAACGCCAGCCTCCAGCGGGTCTACGGCACCGCGTGGGAGTCGCAGGAAGCCCTCGACCGGCACCTGGAACTGATCGAAGAGGCGCTGCGGCGTGACCACCGCAAGCTCGGGGTCGAGCTCGATCTGTTCAGCTTCCCCGACGAGATTGGTTCCGGCCTACCGGTTTTCCACCCCAAGGGCGGCATCATCCGTCGGGAGCTGGAAGAGTACTCGCGGCGCAAGCACATCGAGGCCGGCTACCAGTTCGTCAACACCCCGCACATCACCAAATCGGAGTTGTACGAGACCTCGGGCCACCTGGAGTGGTACCGCGAGGGCATGTACCCGGCGATGCACATCGACGCCGAGTTCGCCGAGGACGGCACCCTGCGCAAACCCGGCCAGGACTACTACCTCAAGCCGATGAACTGCCCCATGCACCACCTGATCTACCGGTCGCGGGGACGGTCCTATCGCGAACTGCCGTTGCGGCTGTTCGAGTTCGGCAGTGTGTACCGCTACGAGCGTTCCGGCGTGGTACACGGTCTGACCCGGGTGCGCGGGATGACCCAGGACGACGCGCACATCTACTGCACCCGGGAGAGCATGCGCGACGAGCTCGCCTCGTTGCTGCGATTCGTGCTCGACCTGCTCGCCGACTACGGTCTCGACGACTACTTCCTGGAACTGTCCACCAAGGACCCGGAGAAGTACGTCGGCTCCGACGAGGTCTGGGAAGAGGCCACCGAGACGTTGCGCGAGGTCGCCGAGGAATCCGGCCTGACCCTGGTACCCGACCCGGGCGGCGCGGCGTTCTACGGCCCGAAGATCTCGGTGCAGGTCAAGGACGCCCTCGGTCGCAGCTGGCAGATGTCGACCATCCAACTCGACTTCAACATGCCCGACCGGTTCGAACTGGAATACACCGCCAACGACGGAACCCGGCAACGTCCGGTGCTGATCCACCGGGCGCTTTTCGGCTCCATCGAGCGCTTCTTCGGAGTGCTCACCGAGCACTATGCGGGCGCGTTCCCGGCCTGGCTGGCACCGATCCAGGTGGTGGGCATCCCGGTGGCCGACGCCCACGTCGACTACCTCGACGACCTGGCCGCCGAACTGCGCCGCAACGGGGTGCGGGTCGAGGTGGACGCCAGCGACGACCGGATGCCCAAGAAGATCGTCAACCACACCAACCAGAAGATTCCGTTCATGCTGCTGGCCGGTGACCGCGACGTCGAGGCGGGCGCGGTCAGCTTCCGGTTCGCCGACCGCAGCCAGATCAACGGGGTTCCGCGGGCCGAGGCGGTCGCGGCCATCGCCGGCTGGATCGCGGCCCGCGACAACACGGTGCCGACCGCCGATACCGTCCGGGCGGCCCTCGAACCGGGTGCGGCCCAGTGACCGGCGGCCGGGCGGGCGAGGACGGGATCGTCGACACCGGTGCCGGTGAACCCGACCGGCTGGAACGGCTGTGGACGCCCTATCGGATGACCTACCTGGCCGAGGCGCCGCTGAACCGCGCCGACTCCGGATCGGCGCGGTCGAAGAGGCCGTTCACCGACATCCCCATGCTGTCCGACGAAGACGGCCTGGTGGTGGCCCGCGGTGAGTACGTCTACGCGGTGCTCAACCTCTACCCGTACAACCCCGGGCACCTGATGGTGGTGCCCTACCGGCGGTTCTCGGAGTTCGAAGACCTCACCGACGACGAGGGCACCGAACTGATGGCGTTCATCCAGAAGGCGATCCGCGTCATCAAGTCCGTGTCGCACCCGCACGGCTTCAACGTCGGCATGAATCTTGGTGAGTCGGCAGGCGGATCGCTGGCCGAGCACCTGCACGTCCACGTGGTGCCGCGCTGGGGCGGCGACGCGAACTTCATCACGGTCGTCGGCGGTTCCAAGGTGATCCCGCAGTTGCTGCGCGACACTCGCCGGCTGCTCGCCGACGAGTGGGCCGGGCAGCAATGAGCCGACTGCCCTTCCTGTCGCGGGCCACGTTCGCCGGGATCACCACGCCGGTGGCCCGAGTCCTGCTGCGGGCCGGGCTCACCGCCGATATCGTCACCATCATCGGTACCGCCGGCGCGGTGCTGGCCGCACTGACGCTGTTCCCGACGGGTCACCTGTTCGCGGGCACCCTGATCGTCTGGTTCTTCGTGCACTTCGACATGGTCGACGGGGCGATGGCCCGCCAAAGCGGCGGCGGCAGCGCGTTCGGCGCCGTGCTGGACGCCACCTGCGACCGGATCAGCGACGGCGCGGTGTTCTGCGGGCTGGCCTGGTGGGCGGCGTTCGGGCTCGAAGACCCCCCGCTGGTGGTCGCGACGCTGATCTGCCTGGTCACCTCGCAGGTGATCTCCTACATCAAGGCCCGCGCCGAAGCCAGCGGCCTGCGCGGCGACGGCGGCTACATCGAACGTCCCGAACGATTGATCATCGTGCTGGTGGGTGCCGGATTGTCCGGGCTGCCGATGGTCCCGGTGCCGTGGGCGCTGCATGTGGCGATGTGGCTGCTGGCGGTCGCCAGCCTGATCACCTGCGCGCAGCGGCTGCACACCGTGCGGACCTCGCCGGGTGCGGTGGAGCCGTTGAAGAGCGCATCCGACGGTGAGGAGACCGGCGGATCGTGACCCTCATCCCGCGCGGCCTACGGCTCCCCGGACTCGGCCGACTCGAGGACTGGGCCACCGACACCGGATACGCGGCCGGCTGGATGCTGGTGCGCGCCATGCCGGAGTTGGTCGCCCGCAACACCTTCGACGCCGGTGCCCTGGTCGCGGCCCGCGGCGGCGGCCCCGACCAACTGCGCCGCAACCTGGCCCGGGTGATTGGGTCCGCACCCGAGGATGTCCCCGCCGAACTGATGCGGGCGTCGCTGGCCTCCTACGCGCGGTATTGGCGGGAAGCGTTCCGGCTGCCGTCGATGGACCTGGCGGCACTGGCCGGGCAGCTGCACGATTCGATACACGGTCGCGAGCACATCGATGCCGCGCTGGTGGCCGGTCGCGGCGCGGTGATGGCGCTGCCGCACAGCGGCAACTGGGACATGGCCGGGGTGTGGCTGGCCCAGACCCACGGCAGGTTCACCACGGTGGCCGAACGCCTCAAACCCGAGTCGTTGTACCGGCGCTTCCTGGCGTTCCGGGAGAGCTTGGGCTTCGAGGTGCTGCCGCTGTCCGGTGGCCCCCGCCCGCCGTTCGAGATTCTCGCCGAACGCCTCACCGGCAACGGACTGGTCTGTCTGCTGGCCGACCGCGACCTGACCCGCAACGGCGTGCCGGTCGACTTCTTCGGCGAGGCCACCCGCATGCCGGCGGGCTCGGCGAAACTCGCCGTCGAAACCGGCGCCGCCCTGTTGCCGGCACACTGCCGGTTCGACGGCGCGGGCTGGCGCGTCGACATCGGCGCCCCCCTGGACTGCAGCAGCGGTGACATCGGCGTGATCACCCAGGTGCTGGCCGACAGGTTCGCCGAGGGCATCGCGGCCTACCCGCAGGATTGGCACATGCTGCAGCCGCAGTGGATTGCCGACCTGCCCGAATCGCGACGGGCGCAGCTGGGGGAACGCTGATGCGGATCGGCATGGTCTGTCCCTATTCGTTCGACGTACCCGGCGGGGTGCAGGCCCACGTGCTGCAACTGGCGGAGGTCTTCCGTGCCCGCGGGCACCACGTCAGCGTGTTGGCACCGGCATCACCGGAGGTCTCGCTGCCGGATTACGTGGTGTCGGCGGGCAAAGCCATCGCCATCCCGTACAACGGATCGGTGGCGCGACTGCAGTTCAGCCCGGCCGCACACCGCAGGGTCAAGAAGTGGCTGACCAGCGGTGATTTCGACGTGCTGCACCTGCATGAGCCGAACGCGCCCAGCCTGTCGATGCTGGCGTTGAACATGGCCGAAGGGCCGATCGTGGCGACCTTTCACACCTCGACGACCAAGTCGCTGACGCTGAGCGTGGTGCAGGGCCTGCTGCGGCCGATGCACGAGAAGATCATCGGCCGGATCGCGGTCTCGGACCTGGCCCGGCGCTGGCAGATGGAAGCCCTGGGCTCGGACGCCGTGGAGATTCCCAACGGGGTGGATGTGGCGGCGTTCGCCACCGCGACGCCGCTGGAGGGTTACCCGCGGGCCGGGCGAACCGTGTTGTTCCTGGGACGCTACGACGAACCCCGCAAGGGCATGTCGGTACTGCTGGGTGCCCTGCCGGCGGTGGCCGAGAAGTTCGCCGACGTCCAGGTTCTGATCGTGGGCCGCGGTGACGAGGATGAATTGCGCCGCAGCGCAGGAAAATTCGCACATCATCTGCGCTTCCTCGGGCAGGTGGACGACGCCGAGAAGGCCGCTGCGCTGCGCAGTGCCGACGTCTACTGTGCGCCCAACACCGGCGGCGAGAGCTTCGGCATCGTGCTGGCCGAGGCCATGGCCGCCGGCGCCGCGGTGGTCGCCAGCGACCTGGACGCCTTCCGTCGGGTGCTCAGCGACGGTGCAGCCGGCCGGCTGGTGCCGGTGGGGGACTCCGCCGCGCTGGCCGCCGCGCTGATCGACCTGCTCGCCGACGACGCGCTGCGGGCCTCCTATGCCGCCGCCGGCGCCGAGGCGGTGCGCCGTTTCGACTGGCCGGTGGTGGCCGATCAGATCCTGCGGGTCTACGAGACGGTCGCCGGGGTCGGCAGCAAGATCACGGTGGGTGACTGATGGGGCCGACCTGGGTGACCGCCGTGCTGGTGCTGATCGGCGTGGCGGTGACGGCCGTCGCCGCGGCCTGGGCGTATCAGACCGCCAACCGGCTCGACCGGCTGCACGTTCGCTGCGACCTGTCCTGGCAGGCGCTGGATGCGGCGTTGGCCCGCCGTGCCGTGGTGGCCCGTGCGGTGGCGATCGAGGCCTACGGCGAGCAGGTTGCGGGCCGCCGGCTGGCGGCGTCGGCCGCCGCCGCCGAACGGGCGCCGCGCGACGATCGCGAGACCGCCGAGAACGCGCTCTCCGCCGAATTGGCGATGGTCGACATCGGCGTACTGCCGGCTCCGATGGTCGCCGAGTTGGCCGACGCCGAGGCCCGGGTGCTGCTGGCCCGCCGCTTCCACAACGACGCGGTCCGCGACACCGTCGCGCTGCGCGAGCGGCCCCTGGTCCGGGCTCTGCATCTGGGCGGAACAGCCCCGATGCCAACATATTTCGAAATCGTCGAGCGGGCGGCGGCGATCACCCACGGCAATCGCGGCGTGCCGGGCCCGCGGGTGTCGGCGCGCGTGGTGCTGCTCGACGAGAACGGATCTGTGCTGCTGCTGCGCGGTCACGACCCGGCGCTGCCGGACGACGGCCCGGCCGGCCCGGCACCGCGCTGGTGGTTCACCGTGGGCGGGCAGGTGCTGCCCGACGAGCCGCTGGCCGAAGCGGCCGCCCGCGAGTTGGCCGAGGAGACCGGTCTGCAGGTCGCGCCCGGTGCCCTGGTCGGGCCGATCTGGCGTCGGGACGCGGTGTTCGAGTTCAACGGCGAGCGACTCGACAGCCAGGAATACTTCTTCGCCCACCGCACCGCGAGATTCGAGCCGTCGACCGCGGGCCACACCGGGCTCGAGCAGCGGTACCTCAACGGCCACCGCTGGTGCGACGCCGCGGAGATGACGGCGTTGACCGCCGGCGGGGAGACCGTCTACCCGAGGCAACTGGCGGAGCGGATCGCCGAGGCCGCCGCGGCGGCCGACGGTGCGCCCGGGGGCCTGCGCCGGATCTCCTGACCCCCGCGTCCGCACCCCCGCGTCCGCACCCCCGCGTCCGCACCCCCGCGAGCGGGCGTGTCTGTCCGGCGACACGCCGCGTGCAGCCGTACAACTGCGCACCGTCGAAACACCGGATGAGCAGGGCTATCGCGCCTACCATGTGGTGATGGCTACCCACCGCGCTGTCCAGGTCGCCGCCCCCGGCGCGCCGCTGACCTTCGCCGATGCCGAGACCTCGCCGCCGGGGCCCGGCCGGGTCCGCATCGCCGTCGCCGCCTGCGGTATCTGCGGCACCGACCACGTCTTCGTCAACGGCGGCTTTCCGGGAATGTCGTGGCCGGTCACGTTGGGCCACGAGATCGCCGGAACCATCGCCGAACTGGGGTCCGGCGTCACCGGCTGGCAGGTCGGAGACCGGGTCGCCGTCGGCTGGTTCGGCGGGCACTGCGGGCACTGCCGGCTTTGTCGCCGAGGCGATTTCATCCACTGCACCAACGGTCAGGTCCCCAGCTGGCACTACCCGGGCGGTTACGCCGAATCGGTGACGGTGCCGGCCAATGCGCTGGCGCGGATCCCCGACGAACTGTCCTTCGCCGAAGCCGCACCGATGGGCTGCGCCGGGGTGACCACCTACGGCGGGTTGCGATCCACCAAGGCACGATCCGGCGACCGGGTGGCGGTCCTCGGCATCGGCGGGCTGGGGCATCTGGGTGTGCAGTTCAGCCGGGCGATGGGCTTCGAGACCATCGCGATCGCCCGGGGAGCCGCGAAGGCCGCCGACGCCCGGGCGCTCGGCGCCCACCATTACATCGACTCGACCGCCGGGGACGTCGGCGCGGCACTGCGGGCCCTCGGCGGTGTCTCGGTGGTGCTGGCCACCGCCGCCAACTCGCAGGCGATGGCCGACACCATCGGCGGACTGGATCCGCGCGGGGAACTGGTGGTGATCGGAGTCACCGCCGATCCACTGCCCATCGCACCGGCCGATCTGATCGGACCCGGGATCACCGTGTTCGGCCATCCGTCGGGCAGTGCCCGCGACGTCGAGGAGACGATGCGTTTCGCGGTGCTCTCGGGCGTTCGTGCCCGGACCGAAGAACAACCGCTGTCCGAGGCGGCCGCGGCCTATGCCGCCATGGCGGAGGGCCGCGCGCGCTACCGGATGGTTTTGACCATGTGAGTACCTCCGGATGGGCCCCGGGGACGAGGTGGGAAATCCGCCGACGTCGGCGCACTACACTGGGCGGGTACTACAGGCCAGCAAGGAGAAGCATTCAGTGGACAGCGCGGCGCAGAACGGTTCGGCACCCGGCGGACAGACGGGTACCGCCCGGGTAAAGCGCGGCATGGCCGAGATGCTCAAGGGCGGCGTCATCATGGACGTCGTCACCCCTGATCAGGCGCGTATCGCCGAGGCCGCCGGGGCCGTCGCGGTGATGGCACTGGAGCGGGTGCCGGCCGACATCCGGGCCCAGGGCGGGGTTTCGCGGATGAGCGACCCGGACATGATCGAGGGCATCATCGAAGCCGTCACCATTCCGGTGATGGCCAAGGTCCGCATCGGCCACTTCGTCGAAGCGCAGATCCTGCAGAGCCTCGGGGTGGACTACATCGACGAGTCCGAGGTGCTCACCCCCGCCGACTACACCCACCACATCGACAAATGGGCCTACACCGTGCCGTTCGTGTGCGGGGCCACCAACCTGGGTGAGGCGCTGCGGCGGATCACCGAGGGCGCGGCCATGATTCGCTCCAAGGGCGAGGCCGGGACCGGCGATGTGTCCAACGCCACCACCCACATGCGCTCCATCGGCGGCGAGATCCGCCGTCTGACGTCACTGTCGGAAGACGAACTGTTCGTCGCGGCAAAGGAATTGCAGGCACCCTACGAGTTGGTCGCCGAGGTGGCCAAGGCCGGCAAGCTGCCGGTGACGCTGTTCACCGCCGGAGGCATCGCCACCCCGGCAGACGCGGCGATGATGATGCAGCTCGGCGCCGAAGGCGTTTTCGTGGGTTCGGGGATCTTCAAATCCGGTGACCCGGCGGCACGTGCGGCCGCCATCGTGAAGGCCACCACCTTCTACGACGACCCCGACGTGCTGGCCCGGGTCTCCCGCGGTCTCGGTGAGGCCATGGTCGGTATCAACGTCGAGGACATCGCGCAGCCCCATCGGCTGGCCGAGCGCGGCTGGTAACAGCCCGGTGGCGATCGAAGAGATCCTCGATCTCGAGCAACTCGAGGTCAACATCTACCGGGGCAGTGTGTTCAGCCCCAATTCCGATGACACCCAGCGCACTTTCGGCGGGCACGTGGCCGGCCAGGCACTGGTGTCGGCGGTGCGGACCGTGGACCCGCGGTTCGGGGTCCACTCGCTGCACGGATACTTCCTGCGTCCCGGAGATGCCAAGGCCCCCACGGTGTTCACCGTCGAACGGGTACGCGACGGCGGCTCGTTCTGCACCAGGCGGGTCAACGCCATCCAGCACGGCGAGACCATCTTCAACATGTCGGCGTCGTTCCAGACCGCACAACAAGGCATCGAGCACCAGGACGTGATGCCCGATGCGCCGGACCCGGTCGACCTACCCGACATCGGCGCGATGAAGGCCTTCGACGACGAAGGATTCAAGGCGTTCGCCGAGTGGGACCTGCGCAAGGTGCCGCGCGCCCAGCTGCCGCATATCCCGGGCAAGGTCGCCGAGCAGCAGGTTTGGTTCCGCCACCGCGACCCGCTGCCGGACGACCCGGTGCTGCACATCTGCGCGCTGGCCTACATGAGCGACCTGACGCTGCTGGGCGCCTCGTGGTCGATCCACCCGAAGGTCCGCGACCACCTGCAGGTGGCGTCGCTGGATCATGCGATGTGGTTCATGCGGCCGTTCCGCGCCGACGAATGGCTGCTCTACGACCAGTCGTCGCCGTCGGCGGGTGCCGGGCGATCGCTGACCCAGGGCAAGATCTACAACCGGTCCGGGGGCCTGGTGGCGGCCGTCATGCAGGAGGGCCTGACCCGCTTCCCGTCCGGTTACCGACCGTCTGAATCGTGAGCGGCCCGCGCATCGGCGTACTCGCACTGCAAGGCGATGTTCGCGAACACCTCGCCGCGCTGAACGAGGCGGGCGCCGAACCGGTTTCGGTGCGCCGCCGCGAAGAATTGGATGCCGTGGAGGCCCTGCTGATTCCCGGCGGGGAGTCGACCGCGATCAGTCACCTGCTTCGCGAGCTGGAACTCGCCGATCCGCTGCGGGCCCGGTTGGCCGACGGAATGCCGGCCTACGGGTCGTGCGCGGGCATGATCCTGCTGGCCAGTGACATCATCGATGCCGGAGTGCAGGGGCGGGCCGCGATTCCGCTGTCTGGAATCGATATGACGGTGCGGCGCAACGCTTTCGGACGCCAAGTCAACTCCTTCGAGGGTGCCGTGGACTTCGACGGCCTCGACGAGCCGGTGCATGCGGTGTTCATCCGGGCACCGTGGGTGGAACGGATCGGGCCCGGAGTGCGGGTGCTGGCCGAGGCCGCCGGACATCCGGTCGCAGTACGCCAGGGCAGGGTGCTGGCTACCTCGTTCCATCCGGAGGTGACCGGTGACCGCCGGATCCACCGATTGTTCGTCGACATCGTGCGGGATTGCGCCTGATCGTCGCGGCTGCGTCATGATGTACCCATGGCAGATATCGCGAGGGGCGGATTGCGCCGCGCCGTGAAGCTGGCGAGCCTCCCGGCCGGGGTCGCGGGCCGTGCGGCGTTGGGCGTCGGCAAGCGGATGACCGGCAAGTCCAAGGACGAGGTCAGCGCCGAACTCCTCGACAAGGCCGCCGAGGAGATGTTCAAGGTGCTCGGCGAGCTCAAGGGCGGCGCGATGAAGGTCGGTCAGGCCCTGTCGGTGATGGAGGCCGCGATTCCTCCGCAGTACGCCGAACCGTTCCGGGCCGCGCTGGTCAAACTGCAGAGCGAGGCCCCGCCGCTGCCGGCGGCCAAGGTGCACCGCGTGCTAGACGCCCAGCTGGGCACCAGATGGCGGGAACGCTTCACCTCGTTCGACGACACCCCGGCCGCCTCGGCGAGCATCGGGCAGGTGCACCGGGCGGTCTGGAAGGACGGCCGCGACGTCGCGGTCAAGATCCAGTATCCCGGCGCCGACGAGGCGCTGCGTGCCGACCTCAAACTGATCCAGCGGTTCAACTGGGTCGCCAAGCAGGTGGTGCCCGGCGCCGACGTGGACCGGCTGGTCTCGGAGATCAACGACACCCTGGAAGCCGAACTGGAGTACCGCCAGGAAGCCGACAACCAGCGAGCCTTCGCCAAGGCCTACGCCGATGACCCGAAGTTCATGGTGCCCGCGGTGATCGCCAGCGCGCCGAAGGTGATCGTCTCGGAGTGGATGGAAGGTCGGCGGTTGTCGGCGATCATCAGCGGCGGCACCCGGGAGGAACGCGACTCGGCGTGCGCCCTGCTGCTGGAGTTCACCCTGAGTTCGCCGGCCCGCGTCGGCCTGGTCCACGCCGACCCGCACCCCGGCAACTTCATGCTGCTTCCCGACGGCCGACTGGGCGTCATCGACTTCGGTGCGGTGGCCGAACATCCCGGCGGCATCCCCGCGGAGTTCGCCGAACTGCTGTGCTGGGCGCGGGACGAACAGTGGGACCAGGTGATCCGGCTGCTCAAGCAGCTGGGGTTCATGCCCGCCGACTACGATCTCAGCCCCGACCAGCTGGTCGAGTACATCCAGCCGCTGTGGCCCTACATCGACCCGCTGCGCGCCGGGGAGTTCCACTTCACCCGCGCCTGGTTCCAGAAGTCGGCGCTGGTCACCACCGATCCGCTGGCGGACGGCTTCGGCGACCGCTTCAAGATGGCGCGCCGGCTGACCATCCCGGCCGGCTACGTCATGTTGTTGCGCACGCTGGGCGGATTGCTGGGGGTCGCGGTGCAACTGGATGCGCACGTGGACTATGCCGCGCTGATCGAGCGGTGGGCGCCCGGGTTCTTCCCGCCCGGGCAGCCACCGGAGCGCCGCTGAGGCCGACGCGTAGAATCGCTGCGCGAACTTTTCTCCTATAACAGTGAGGCAGGACGGCTATGAGCGGCCATTCCAAGTGGGCCACCACCAAGCACAAGAAGGCCGTCATCGACGCTCGTCGCGGCAAGAACTTCGCTCGGTTGATCAAGAACATCGAGGTCGCGGCCCGTGTCGGCGGCGGCGACCCGTCGGGGAACCCGACGCTGTACGACGCGATCCAGAAGGCCAAGAAGAACTCGGTACCCAACGACAACATCGAGCGGGCCCGCAAGCGCGGCGCCGGTGAAGAAGCCGGCGGCGCCGACTACCAGACCATCACCTACGAGGGGTACGGCCCCAACGGGGTGGCGGTGCTGATCGAGTGCCTGACCGACAACCGGAACCGGGCCGCCAGCGAAGTCCGGGTGGCCATGACGCGCAACGGCGGCACCATGGCCGACCCGGGCTCGGTGGCCTACCTGTTCAGCCGCAAGGGCACGGTGACCCTCGAGAAGAACGGGCTGACCGAGGACGACCTGCTGATGGCCGTACTGGAGGCCGGTGCCGAGGAGGTCAACGACCTGGGGGAGAGCTTCGAGGTCATCTCCGAGCCGGGTGACCTGGTGGCGGTCCGCAGCGCACTGATCGACGCCGGCATCGACTACGAGTCGGCGGAGGCCAGCTTCCAGCCGTCGGTGAGCGTGGCCGTCGACGTCGAGGGCGCGCAGAAGGTGTTCAAGCTCGTCGAGGCGCTCGAGGACAACGACGACGTGCAGAACGTGTGGACCAACGTCGACCTCTCCGACGAGGTACTCGCCGCGCTCGACGCCGAGTAACGGCGGTTCGCTCGCCCGAAACCGCACACCCGCGTGTCGCGGCGGTGAGTTGTCGCCCGCAGGCACTACTGTTCGAACAGATGTTCACAACGGTAGGGAGTGTGCGGTGCGGGTGATGGGTGTCGACCCCGGGTTGACGCGCTGCGGGTTGTCCGTGGTCGAAGGCGGCTCCGGACGTCAGGTCACCGCGCTGGACGTCGATGTGGTGCGGACCCCGGCCGACCAGTCGCTGCCGCAACGGCTGCTGACGATCAGCGACGTCGCCGAACACTGGCTCGACACCCACCGGCCGGACGTGGTCGCCGTGGAGCGGGTGTTCGCCCAGCAGAACGTGTCCACCGTGATGGGCACCGCCCAGGCCGGCGGGGTGATCGCGCTACAGGCCGCCAAACGGGGCATCGAGGTGCACTTCCACACCCCCAGTGAGGTCAAGGCCGCGGTCACCGGCAACGGTTCGGCGGATAAGGCACAGGTGACCACCATGATCACCCGCATCCTCGGTCTGCAGCAGAAGCCGACGCCCGCCGACGCCGCCGACGCACTCGCGCTGGCGATCTGCCACTGCTGGCGGGCTCCGATGATCGCCCGGATGGCTGCCGCCGAGGCGCTCGCCGCCGAACAGCAGCGCAAATACGCGGCCAGACTCAAGGCGGCCCGGGCATGATCGCGTCGGTGCGCGGTGAGGTCATCGACATCGCGCTGGATCACGCGGTGCTCGAGGCGTCCGGCGTCGGCTACAAGCTGATGGCCACCCCGTCGACCCTGTCGACGCTGCGTCGCGGCAGCGAAGCACGGCTGATCACCGCGATGATCGTGCGCGAGGACTCGATGACGCTCTACGGCTTCCCCGACGGCGACGCGCGGGACCTGTTTCTCACGCTGATCGGGGTCTCGGGGATCGGCCCGAAGATCGCCCTGGCGGCCCTGGCGGTCTACGACGCGACCGCCCTGCGCCGCGTACTGGCCGACGGCGACGTCACCGCGCTGACCCGGGTGCCCGGGATCGGGAAACGCGGTGCCGAGCGACTGGTGCTGGAACTGCGCGACAAGGTCGGCGCGGTGGCGGCCGCCGACGGCACGGTGCCCAGCGGTCATGCGGTGCGCGCGCCGGTGATCGAAGCGCTGGTCGGGTTGGGCTTCGCCGCCAAGCAGGCCGAAGAGACCACCGACAAGGTGCTGGCGGAGACACCCGAGGCGAGCACCGCCGAGGCACTGCGGACCGCGCTGAGTCGGCTGGGGAAGACCAGATGAGTGAACCCGAAGACCGCGACGTGTCCCCGGCGCTGACGGTCGGCGAAGGCGACATCGACGCGGGCCTGCGCCCCCGCAGCCTGGCCGAGTTCATCGGACAGCCGCGGGTACGCGAGCAACTGCAGTTGGTGCTCGAGGGCGCCAAGAACCGCGGCGGCACCCCCGACCATATTCTGCTGTCCGGACCACCCGGCCTGGGCAAGACATCGTTGGCGATGATCATCGCCGGGGAGCTGGGCAGTTCGCTGCGGCTGACGTCCGGGCCGGCGTTGGAGCGTGCCGGCGACCTGGCCGCGATGCTGTCGAACCTGGTCGAACACGACGTGCTGTTCATCGACGAGATCCACCGCATCGCCCGGCCCGCCGAGGAGATGCTGTACCTGGCGATGGAGGACTTCCGGGTCGACGTCGTCGTCGGCAAAGGCCCCGGCGCCACCTCGATACCACTGGAGGTCGCACCGTTCACCCTGGTCGGGGCGACTACTCGCTCGGGTGCGCTGACCGGGCCGTTGCGCGACCGATTCGGGTTCACCGCGCACATGGACTTCTACGATCCCGCCGAACTACAGCGGGTGCTGGCGCGTTCGGCGAGGATCCTCGGCATCGAGCTGGGTGCCGAGGCCGCCGCGGAGGTCGCCCGGCGCTCCCGCGGCACACCGCGGATCGCCAACCGGCTGCTGCGCCGGGTGCGCGACTACGCCGAGGTGCGCGCCGACGGGGTGATCACCCGCGATGTCGCCAAAGCCGCACTGGAGGTCTACGACGTCGACGAGTTGGGCCTGGACCGGTTGGACCGGGCCGTACTGTCGGCGCTGACCCGTGGGTTCGGCGGCGGGCCGGTGGGGGTGTCGACGCTGGCCGTGGCGGTGGGGGAGGAAGCCACCACCGTCGAGGAGGTCTGCGAGCCGTTTCTGGTGCGGGCCGGGATGGTGGCGCGCACCCCGCGGGGCCGGGTGGCGACCCCGGCGGCCTGGACACACCTGGGTATCGTGCCGCCGGCCGGAGCGGGCGGGCTGGGGCAACAGGGGCTGTTCGAGTAGCGACCCGGGGCGGGGGATTACCGAGCTGGAGGTTAGAGCTTCGCTAGTTCGCCGGCCAGCACGTCCAAGCCCTCGAGCAGCAATTCGTCACTGATCGTCAACGGCGGCAGCAGCCGCACCACATTTCCGAACGTCCCGCAGGTCAACACGATCACGCCGGCCCGATGGCAGGCCGCGGCCAGCGCCTTGGTCAGTGCCGGGTCCGGTTCGCTGGTGTCGGGCCGCACCAGTTCGACCGCGATCATGGCGCCGCGGCCGCGCACATCCCCGATGCGGCCGTCGTCGGCCTGCAACCGGCCCAGTCGTTCGAACGCCAGTCGTTCGATCTGCCGGGCCCGCCCCACCAGGTCGTCGGCCTCCACGGTGGCCAGCGCCCCCAGTGCGGCCGCACAGGCCACCGGGTTGCCGCCGAAGGTTCCGCCCAGACCGCTGACGTGCGGGGCGTCCATGATCTCGGCGCGCCCGGTGACCGCGGCCAGCGGCAGGCCGCCACCGATGCCCTTGGCCGTGCAGATCAGGTCCGGCGCCAACCCGTCGGGGCCCTCGTGTTCGCAGGCGAACATCGCCCCGGTGCGCGCGAAGCCGGTCTGCACCTCGTCGGCGACGAACACCACGTTGTTGTCGCGGCACCACGCCAGCAGCGCGGGCAGAAAGCCGGGGGCCGGAACGATGAAGCCGCCCTCGCCCTGGATCGGTTCGATGACCACCGCGGCCAGGTTGTGGGCGCCGATCTGATTCTCCAGAACGGCGATGGTGCGTTCGGCCGCCCGCACGCCGTCGCTGGCCAGTTCCTTGTCGACCAGGCCGTCCCGGTAGGGATAGGACGCGGGCGCCCGGTAGACGTCCGGCGCGAACGGCCCGAACCCGCTCTTGTACGGCATGGATTTGGCGGTCAGCGCCATCGTCAGGTTGGTGCGTCCGTGGTAGGCGTGGTCGAACGCCACCACCGCGGATTTGCGGGTGTAGGCGCGGGCGATCTTCACGGCGTTCTCCAATGCCTCCGCACCGGAGTTGAGCAGTACCGAACGCTTCTCGAACCGGCCCGGGGTGATCCGGTTGAGGGCCTCGGCGACGGCCACGTACCCCTCATACGGGGTGACCATGAAGCAGGTGTGGGTGAACTCGGCGACCTGCTGCTGCACCGCGTCCACCACGCGCGGGGCGGCATTGCCGACCGTGGTGACGGCGATACCGGAGCCCAGGTCGATCAGCCGGTTGCCGTCGACGTCCTCGACGATGCCGCCGGCTGCGCGGGACGCATAAACCGGCAGCGTGCTGCCCACTCCGCGGGCTACGGCTGCGGCACGCCGGCTCGCCAGCCGCTGCGACACGGGTCCGGGGATCTCGGTGGCCAGGTGACGGCTCTGCGCCGGCGGTGGCACGGACATCGGCGGGGCCTCCTCAGCGGTGTTGGCTGCGACTCAGATCTGGCCGAGCGGCCGGCACGCGTTGCCGAAGGGTTGCCAGTATTGGCCCGGCGGGCAGTCCAACGGCGTCGGCCCCTGGCCCAGCGGCATGCACGTGTTGGTGCTGGGTTCCCAGTACTGGCCGCCCGGGCAGCCCAGGGGCGTCGGCCCCTGGCCGAGCGGCATGCAGGTGTTGGTGCTGGGTTCCCAGTACTGGCCGCCCGGGCAGGCCAGCGGTTCGGCCCAGCCGACGGCGGGTGCGGCGATCGTGCCCATCGCCAGGGGAGCCGCAGCCAATGCAACGGCGCTCGCCAGAGCGCATGCGATGTTCTTCATCGGCCAACCTTCCTCAAGAGTTCCGGCCCCCCGTCACCGACAGCCTATGTGGTGGGCGCCGGTATCGACGCGCGGTCAGTGCAGTCAATGGCACACTGTTGTCATCACCGTGGCCCGCCACAGGTCCTGTGGTCCGGTGCCGGATACCTGATTCACACAAGTCGAAAGATCGGTTGTCGTCATGGATAGCATCGTCATCTTCTTCCCGTTCCTACTGGTCATGGGTGCGTTCATGTTCTTCGCCACCCGGAAGCAGAAGCGCGCCATGCAGGCCACCATCGACCTGCACGAGTCGCTGCGGGTGGGTGACCGGGTACACACCACCTCGGGGCTCGAGGGGACCATCACCGGAATCACCGACGACGACGTCGACTTGGAGATCGCGCCCGGCGTGGTGACCACCTGGATGAAGCTGGCCGTTCGGGACAAGATCGAGCCGGCGGAGCTGGAGTCGGAGGCCGTCGTCGAAGAAGCCGTCGAAGGCGCCTAGACCTGCACCGGCCCCGCGACGCGCGGAACGCCCGCCCAACGGTCGCACCGGACGGCCGGGCACGTACCCTTTTGCGGGTGCAGTCGTACTGATCGCTGCGGGCGGTCCGAGCACGGACCAGCCCCGACGACCGCGAGAGCGCATTGCGCAATGAGCGAAGGAGACTCAACAACGTGGCATCGCCTTCGGCGCCGGTGCACCCTGCCCGCAACCTGGCGGTGTTCCTGGCAATGCTCATCGGCGTCTATCTGCTGGTATTCCTGACCGGGGACAAGCTGGCCGAGCCCAAACTCGGCATCGATCTGCAGGGCGGCACCCGCGTGACGCTCACGGCGCGGACACCGGACGGTTCCGCACCGACTCGCGATGCGCTCAACCAGGCACAACAGATCATCAGTGCGCGCGTCAACGGCCTCGGTGTCTCCGGTTCCGAGGTCATCATCGACGGGAACAACCTGGTCATCACCGTGCCCGGCAGCGACGGCAACGAAGCCCGCAATCTCGGGCAGACCGCACGCCTGTACGTGCGTCCGGTGGCCGAGGCGCTGCCCGTTCAGGCGTTGCTGCAGGCGGGCAATCGGATGCCCGGTCAGCCCGGTGGCGCGCCCGGCATCCCCGGTCTCCCGCCGGGTGCCGGCGGCGGTCTCCCGGGCGGGATTCCCGGGGGTCTCCCCGGCGGTGCCCCCGGCCTCGACGGATCCGCTCCCGGTCAGCCCGGTGGCGGCGCGCCCGGTGCACCCGAGCCCGCGACGCTGCCGGCCCAGCCACGGCCCTACCCGCAGGATCCCACTCCGGGACCCGGCACCACCTCGGAGAGCCCGGAACCGCAGAGCCCGGCCGACTCGGCGACGTCCACCACCTCGGAGACGTCGACGGCTCCGGCACCGGGCGAATCGGAATCGCCGGCCGAGCCCGGCACCGAGCCCGCGACGCCGGCCCTGCCGGGAGTACCCGGCAAGCCCGGGAAGATCGACCCCGACAAGCGCCTGGCGGCCAGGATCGCCGCGCAGAAGCAGCTGCGGCAGAGTGAAGACCGGCTGATGCAGGTCGTCACCATGAAGATGCAGGCCTCGCAGTGCGACAAGGAAGACATCCTGGCCGGCAACGACGACCCGGACCTGCCCCTGGTGACCTGCTCGCAGGACCACCAGACCGTCTACCTGCTCAAGCCGTCGCTCATCAGTGGTGACGAGATCGCCGATGCCAGCTCGGGTATGGACCAGCGCAGCGGCGCCAACATCGTCCAGGTGCAGTTCAAGAGCGGCGCGGCCGACCGCTGGGCCGACTTCACCGCGAACAACATCGGTACCCAGACCGCGTTCACGCTGGACTCACAGGTCGTCAGCGCACCGGTCATCCAGGAGGCCATCCCCGGCGGCCGCACCCAGATCACCGGCGGCTCCCCGGGCTTCACCCAGGACGAGGCACGCCAGCTGGCCAACGTGCTCAAGTACGGTTCGCTGCCGCTGTCGTTCGAGGCCTCCGAGGCGGAGACCGTCTCGGCCACGCTCGGCATGACGTCGATGCGGGCCGGCCTGATCGCTGGCGCGATCGGCCTGGTCCTGGTGCTCGTCTACTCCCTGCTCTACTACCGCGTACTCGGGGTACTGACGGCATTGTCGCTGGTCGTGGCCGGTGCCATGGTCTACGCGATCCTGGTGTTGCTGGGCCGCTACATCAACTACACGCTCGACCTGGCCGGTATCGCCGGTCTGATCATCGGTATCGGCACCACCGCCGACTCGTTCGTGGTGTTCTTCGAACGCATCAAGGACGAGATCCGGGAGGGACGTTCGTTCCGCTCCGCGGTTCCGCGAGGCTGGGCGCGCGCCCGCAAGACGATCGTGTCCGGCAACGCGGTGACGTTCCTGGCGGCGGCGGTGCTGTACTTCCTGGCCGTCGGGCAGGTGAAGGGCTTCGCGTTCACACTGGGTCTGACCACCATCCTCGACATCGTCGTGGTGTTCCTGGTGACCTGGCCGCTGGTGTATCTCGCGTCCAAGTCGCCGACGTTGGCCAAGCCGTCCTACAACGGGCTCGGCGCGGTCCAGCAGGTCGCGCGCGAGCGGCGGGCGGTGGCCAGAGCCGGCGGCGGAACCGGCGGCAAACCCGGAGCCAAAACGCGCACGCGGGTAACCGCCCAGTCGACGGAACAGGGATAGCCAGATGGCCAAACCGAACACTAAGAGCGGCGCGAAGCGCGTGACGAAGTCCGCGACGGACGCGACGGGTGCGGTCGAGCTCACCAAGAGCGGCACAACCGCACCGGAGCACGGCTTCCTGTCGCGGCTCTACACCGGTACCGGCGCGTTCGAGGTCATCGGCAAGCGGCGGATGTGGTACGCGATCAGCGGCGTGATGGTGGCCATCGCGATCGTCAGCATCCTGGTCCGTGGCTTCACCTTCGGCATCGACTTCGCCGGCGGCACCAAGGTGTCGTTTCCGCGTGGCGACACCAGCGTCACCCAGGTCGAAGAGGTGTTCCGCAAGAGCGTGGGCAGCAGCCCCGAATCGGTGGTCGTGGTCGGCAACGGAAATTCTGCGACGGTGCAGATCCGTGCCGAAACGCTGACCAACGAGCAGACCGAGAAGCTGCGCGACGACCTGTACGAGGCCTTCCAGCCGGTTGGTCCCGACGGCCAGCCCAGTAAACAGGCGATCAGCGATTCGGCGGTGTCGGAGACCTGGGGTGGGCAGATCACCCAGAAGGCCGTGATCGCCCTGGTGGTGTTCCTGCTGTTGGCCTCGCTGTACATCACCGTCCGCTACGAGTGGTTCATGACCATCTCGGCGATGGTGTCGATGGTCTTCGACATCCTGGTGACCGCCGGGGTGTACTCGCTGGTCGGGTTCGAAGTCACCCCGGCCACGGTCATCGGTTTGCTGACCATCCTCGGGTTCTCCATCTACGACACCGTCATCGTGTTCGACAAGGTGGAGGAGAACACCCACGGCTTCGAACACAAGACCCGGCGCACCTATGCCGAGGAAGCCAACCTGGCGGTCAACCAGACGTTCATGCGGTCGATCAACACCAGCCTGATCTCGGCGCTGCCGATCATCTCGCTGATGGTGGTGGCGGTGTGGCTGCTGGGGGTGGGGACCCTGCAGGACCTGGCCCTGGTGCAGTTGGTCGGTGTCGTGGTCGGTACCTATTCCTCGATCTATCTGGCGACACCGCTGCTGGTCACGCTGCGGGAGCGCACCGAACTGGTGCAGAACCACACCCGCCGGGTGATGCGGCGGCGCAACGCCGCCGGTTCGAAGACGGGGGCCGCCGGTGGCGACGACGCCGCGACCGACTCCGACGATGCCGATGCGGTGACGACGGTGGCGGGAACCCCGGTGCCCGGAGCCAAACCGGCGCGGCCCACCAGCCGGCGCACCCAGCGGCCGACCGGCAAGCCGAGCACCGGACGGTAACCGGCGATGGCGGCCCGCTGGCGGCAGGCTGGCGCGTGGGTGGTGGCGATCGTCACCGGCCTCGGCGCCTGGTCGATGTCGGCGTGCACCAGCGCCACCGTCGACGAGATCGACTACGCCGTCGACGGCAGCCTGCCCACCTACAACAGCACCACGGTCGCCGGCGCCGCCTCGGCGGGCCCGCAGGCGTTCTCACGCACCCTGCTCGGCTTCGGCTACCACGGGCCGGACGGTCAGATCGTCACCGACCACGACTTCGGCAGCATCTCGGTGGTGGGCCGGGCCCCGCTGGTGCTCGACTACCAGATCGACGATGCGGCGGTGTACTCCGACGGCAAGCCGGTGACCTGCGACGACCTGGTGCTGGCCTGGGCGGCCCAGTCCGGACGGTTCCCGGGTTTCGACGCGGCCAGCCGGGCGGGCTACCTCGACATCGAGAACATCGAATGCGAATCCGGTGCGAAGAAGGCCCGGGTCTCGTTCTTCCCCGACCGCAACATCGTCGACTACGAGGAGCTGTTCACCGCGACCTCGATGATGCCGTCGCACATCATCAGCGACATGCTCGGCATCAACATCACCGAAGCCGTGCAGGGCAAGCTCGGGCCGGCCGAGGAGGCCATCGCCAGGATCGCGCAGGCCTGGAACACCACCTGGCAACTCGACCGTGACGCCGACCTGCGGCGCTTCCCGTCGTCGGGTCCCTACAAGATCGACTCGGTGCTCGACGGGGGCGCAGTGGTCCTGGTGGCCAACGACCTGTGGTGGGGCGCCAAGCCGGTCACCAATCGGATCACCGTGTGGCCGCAGGCCACCGACATCGCCGAACGGGTCAACAAGCGCGTCGTGGAGGTCATCGACGTCGCGACGGGCTCCGCGGGGTCACTGATCACCCCGGACGACTACCAGAGCGCCGACAGCCCCTCGGGCGGCATCGAGCAGTTGATCTTCGCACCGTCGGGGCCGCTGTCGGAGACGCCGGCCCGGCGGGCGGTGGCCCTGTGCACCCCGCGAGATGTGATCGCCCGCGATGCGGGTGTCGCGGTGGTCAACTCGCGGCTCAACACCGCTATCGACGACGCGTTCGACCAGGCCGAGAACGTTCCCGAGGCCGAGCAGTTCGCGCACGCCGACCTCGACGCCGCCCGGGAGGCCCTCGGCGGCAGACCGTTGACCGTGCGGATCGGCTACCACGGGCCCAATACCCGGCTGGCCGCGGTGATCGGGGCGATCACCGCGTCGTGTGAGCAGGCCGGAATCACCGTCACCGAGGTGGCGTCCGAGGAGATCGGGCCGCAGTCGCTGCGCGAAGGGCAGATCGACGCGTTACTGGCCAGCACCGGCGGATCCACCGGCAGCGGGTCGAGTGGGTCGTCGGCGGTGGACGCCTACGAACTGTTCAGCGGCAACGGCAACAACCTGTCGGGCTACCGCAACGACCAGATCGACGGCGTCGTCTCGGCGCTGGCGGTCACCGCGGACCCCGCCGAGATGGTCCGCCTGCTCGCCGAGGCCGCCCCGGTGCTGTGGGCGGATATGCCGACCCTGCCGCTCTACCGCCAGCAGCGCACGCTGATGTCGTCGAAGAAGACCTACGGCGTGGCGGCCAACCCGACCCGTTGGGGTGCCGGGTGGAACATGGACCGCTGGGCGCTGCAGCAGTGAACCAGACCGGAGCCGCAGCCGCCGAGGTCATCGCAGCGCTGATCCGCGAGGTGGCCGACTTCCCCACGCCGGGAATCGCATTCAAAGACCTGACTCCGGTGTTCGCCGACCCCGCCGGGCTGGCGGCGGTCACCGATGCGCTGGCCCGCGCCGCGGCCGGTGCCGACGTGGTGGCCGGTATCGACGCCCGCGGCTTCCTGCTGGCCGGGGCGGTGGCCGACCGGCTCGGGGTGGGCGCCCTGGCGGTCCGCAAGGGCGGCAAGCTGCCACCGCCGGTGCTCTCGGAGTCCTACCAGCTCGAGTATGGCGATGCGGTGCTGGAGATTCCCGCCGAGGGCATCGATCTGGCCGGGCGCCGGGTGGTGATTCTCGACGACGTGCTGGCCACCGGTGGAACCCTGGCCGCGGCACAGCGGTTGCTGGGACGGGCCGGCGCCGAGGTGGTCGGTGCGGCGGTGGTGCTGGAGCTGCCCGGACTGGGTGGGCGTGCGGCGGTGGGAGCTTTGCCGCTGACCAGCCTGCACCTGATTTAGCCGATACTCTCGTGGTCGGAGGTGACACACATTGGGCTTTGACCAGGGGCCCGGGCAGGGGCCCGACCAGGATCAGCGCAGCACGGACGCCGGCCGGCCGGTAGTGCTCTCGGAGGCGCTCGCCCAGGATTCACCCACCGAACGCACCGACCTGTTGAAGGTCCCCACCAGCGCGTCGCGGCGGGTGCGGGCCCGGATCGCCCGGCGGATCACCGCGCAGCGCGGTGCGGTCAGCCCGGTGCTGGAACCGCTGGTCGCGGTGCACCGCCAGTACTACCCGAAGGCCAACCTGACGCTGCTGCAACGCGCGTACGAGGTCGCCGAGGAGCGGCACGCCGCCCAGTTGCGGCATTCGGGGGACCCCTACATCACCCATCCGGTGGCGGTGGCGACCATCCTGGCCGAGCTGGGCATGGACACCATCACCCTGGTGGCCGCGTTGTTGCACGACACCGTCGAGGACACCGGCTACACGCTGGAGGCGCTGGCCGGCGAATTCGGCGACGAGGTCGCCCACCTGGTGGACGGGGTGACCAAACTCGACAAGGTGGTGCTGGGCACCGCCGCCGAGGCCGAGACCATCCGCAAGATGATCATCGCGATGGCGCGCGACCCGCGGGTGCTGGTGATCAAGGTCGCCGACCGGCTGCACAACATGCGCACCATCCGGTTCCTGGCGCCGGAGAAGCAGGCCCGCAAAGCGCGCGAGACGCTGGAAGTGATTGCGCCGCTGGCACATCGGCTGGGTATGGCCACCGTCAAGTGGGAACTCGAGGACCTGTCGTTCGCGATTCTGCACCCGAAGCGCTACGAAGAGATCGTGCGGTTGGTGGCCGACCGGGCGCCGTCGCGGGACACCTATCTGGCCAAGGTGCGCACCGAGATCGTCAACACGCTGGCGAAGTCGAAGATCACCGCGACCGTCGAAGGACGGCCCAAACACTATTGGTCGATCTACCAGAAGATGATCGTGCGCGGCCGCGACTTCGACGACATCTACGATCTGGTGGGCCTGCGGATTCTGTGCGACGAGATCCGGGACTGCTATGCCGCGGTCGGTGTCGTGCACTCGCTGTGGCAGCCGATGGCGGGCCGGTTCAAGGACTACATCGCCCAGCCGCGCTACGGGGTCTACCAGTCGCTGCACACCACGGTGATCGGCCCGGAGGGCAAGCCGCTGGAGATCCAGATCCGCACCCGGGAGATGCACCGCACCGCCGAATACGGCATCGCCGCGCACTGGCGCTACAAAGAAGCCAAGGGCCGCAACGGTGTTCCACACCCGGGCACCGCCGCCGAGATCGACGACATGGCCTGGATGCGCCAATTGCTGGACTGGCAGCGGGAGGCGGCGGATCCGGGGGAGTTCCTCGAATCGCTGCGCTACGACCTGGCCGTCAAAGAGATCTTCGTGTTCACCCCCAAGGGCGACGTGATCACGCTGCCCACCGGGTCCACCCCGGTCGACTTCGCCTACGCGGTGCACACCGAGGTCGGGCATCGCTGCATCGGGGCACGGGTCAACGGCCGGCTGGTGGCATTGGAGCGCAAGCTCGAAAACGGGGAAGTGGTGGAGGTCTTCACCTCCAAGGCGGCCAACGCCGGCCCGTCACGCGACTGGCAGCAGTTCGTGGTGTCACCGCGGGCCAAGGCCAAGATCCGGCAGTGGTTCGCCAAGGAGCGTCGCGAGGAGGCGCTGGAGTCCGGCAAGGACGCCATGGCCCGCGAGGTGCGGCGCGCCGGCCTGCCGCTGCAGCGACTGGTCAACGGTGAATCGATGGCGGCGGTCGCCCGCGAACTGCACTACAGCGATGTGTCGGCGCTCTACACCGCGGTCGGGGAGAACCACGTCTCGGCCCACCACGTCGTGCAGCGACTGGTCGCGCAACTCGGCGGGGTGGACCAGGCCGAAGACGACCTGGCCGAACGCTCCACCCCGCTGACCATCCCGCGTCGGGACCGCCACAACGACGACGTCGGCGTCGCGGTGCCCGGGGCCACCGGGGTGCTGACCAAACTGGCCAAGTGCTGCACCCCGGTGCCCGGCGACGAGATCATGGGCTTTGTCACCCGGGGCGGCGGGGTCAGTGTGCACCGCACCGACTGCACGAACGCCGACTCGCTGCGGCAGCAGGACGAGCGGCTGATCGAGGTCAAGTGGGCGCCGTCGCCGTCGTCGGTGTTCCTGGTCGCCATTCAGGTCGAGGCGCTGGATCGGCACCGGTTGCTGTCGGACATCACCAAGGTGCTCGCCGACGAGAAGGTCAACATCTTGTCCGCGTCGGTCACCACCTCCAGGGACCGGGTGGCGATCAGCCGGTTCACCTTCGAGATGGGCGACCCGAAGCACCTGGGCCACCTGCTCAACGTGGTCCGCAACGTCGAGGGCGTCTACGACGTGTATCGGGTGACCTCGGCGGCCTGAGGACTGCCGCGGCGCGGATGCCCTCGCGTTGAGACGTCATCGCCTCGACGACGCGGTTCGGGGCGGGGTCACCCCGATGCCTTGAGCCGAATATTTTCTGGACTTGCCGGTCCATTTTTGGATCGGCACCATCGCAGTTGCCGGGGTACCGCAACAGGAGGTCGCGATGAATCTGGGAAAATTCGGCGTCTGGCAACCGGGCTATGCCACCACGCCGGCGATGGCGAATCAGCTGGAAAATCTGGGCTATAGCGCGTTGTGGCTGGGTGGCCCGCAGCCCGACCTGGCCGGCATCGACGAACTTCTGGCCGCAACCGACCGGTTGGTGATCGCCAGCAGCATCTACAACATTCACAGTGCCGACGGGGCCGTCGCAGCCGCCGCCTACCGACGGATCGCCGAGACGTACGGCGATCGCTTCCTGCTCGGCATCGGGGTCGGCCACCGCGAGCAGGTCGACGGATACCGGGCACCCATGGCGTCGATGAACGGCTTTCTCGACGAACTCGACGCCGGCGGTGTGCCCGTCGACCGCCGGGTACTGGCTGCGCTGGGGCCGAAAATGCTTGCCACCGCGCGTGATCGGACAGGCGGCGCTGTGCCCTATCTGGTGACGCCGGAACACACCCGTCGTGCCCGCGCCGTTCTCGGTGCCGGCAAGCTGTTGGCGCCCGAACAGAAAGTCGTCGTCGAGCCGGATCCGCATCGGGCGAGAGCCCTGGCCCGGCCACGGATCAAGCATCCCTATCTGGGGTTGGTCAACTACACCAACAACCTGCGTCGGTTGGGATTCGGCGACGACGACCTGGCCGGTGACGGCAGTGACCGGTTGATCGACGAGTTGGCCGTCCACGGCGATGCGGAATCGGTGGCCGACGGTCTGCCGGCCCACTTCGCCGCGGGCGCCGACCACGTCCAGATCCATTTGATCGGTGCGGATTCCACGCCGCACCCCACCATGCCCGGCGTCCTGCTGCAGGACTACGGCGAGGCCGCTTTCCGCAGCTACGAGGTGCTGGCCGATGAGCTGGGCTTGTGACGGGGACGGCCCGCGCCCCCTCCCGCGACGTGGCCACTCGATTCGGGGAGGATGTCGCCGGACTCACCGACGAACTCGCGCGGATAGCGCGTGGGTACGTGCGGCAACCGGGTGATGTCGAAGATCTGGTGCAGGAGACACTCACGCGCGCGTGGAAGGCCTATCCGGCGCTCGGTCCGGACGTCAATGTGCGCGCCTGGTTGATAACGATCATGGTCAACACCTGGGTCAGTGCCCACCGTGCCAGAAAGCGACGCCCGGCGGAAACGCTGGTCGGTGACCGTGTAGACGGCTATGCCCCCAGGCAGGCGGCGCCCTCGGCGGAAGCCCAGGCGTTCAGCGGTATTTATGCGCGCGAAGTCTGGTCGGTGTTGGCCTCGCTACCCTCGGCGCAGCGGTCGGTCGCCTACTACGCGTTCGTGGCGGAACTGTCGAACAAGGAGATCGCCGTTCGGCTCGGGATACCGCCGGGCACCGTGATGTCACGTCTGTATCGGGCCCGGCGCACGTTGCGGGCCGGTCTGGGGAAGGCCGCGGTCCGGGCCGCGTAGTGCCCGCGAACCGCGGCCTTCCCGGCACGGTCAGGACGCCAGTAATAGCTCCGCGCCGCGCTCGGCGATCCCATACACGGTGGCCAGCGGGTTATTGGACGGCAGTGACGGCATCACCGAAGCATCGACCACCCGCAATCCGGTAACGCCGCGAACGCGCAATGCGCTGTCGACCACGGCTTGATCGGTCTCGCCCAGCGCGCAGGTTCCGACCGGATGGAAATAGGAACTGGCAGTCGCTTTGATGTACTCGCGGAGCGCCGTCTCATCGGTGGTGGTCGGCCCGGGGGAGATTTCCGCCCCGCGCCATCCGTCCAGTGCCGGGGCAGCCCCGATCTCCCGGGCGACGGAAAGGCCGTGCAGCATCGTGCGCATATCGCGTTCGTCGGCAAGATAATTGGGGTCGACGACGGGTGCCAGGTCCGGCTCCGGGCCGGCCAGGCGCACCGTCCCGCGACTGAACGGCTGGATCGCGGAGAACCCGACGAGATACGTATCGGGGGCGTCGAGCCCGATCACCGTCGCGGAATCGACGAGGATGATCTGCAAGTCGGGTGCGCCGGCGTCGCCGGTGGTCTGGATCAGGCCCAGGACTTCGCCGTGATTGTTCTGCGCCGGTGGCAGCGGTTGTGCGGCGCGGTAAACCAGGCCGGTCAGCGCGTGATCCTGCAGGTTTGCGCCGACCGCGGGCAGATTGGCCACCACGTCGATTCCCATCGAGCGCAGCTGATCGGCCGCCCCGATACCGGACAGCATCAGCAGCTGGGGTGAACCGATCCCGCCGGCGGACACCACTACTTCGCGGGTGGCGTATTGCTGCACGACTTCACCGGTCCGGTCACGGTACTCGACACCCAGCGCCCGCCCACCGGCCAACAGGACCCGGTGAACCAGCGCCTCGGTGACCACCTCGAGATTCGGTCGGCTCAGGGCCGGAATCAGATAGGCGTCCGCCGCGCTGATCCGACGGCGGTCCGCGATCGTCAGATCGGTAGGGCCGAAACCGATCTCCAGGCCGCTGCTGACGTCGGTCGCCCGGCGGTATCCGACCTGCTCTGCGGCGCTGAGGCCCGCGGACAGCACCGGATGGGGCGACGACGCAGGTGCTACCCGCAGCGGGCCGGTCCGCCCCCGATGATCCGGATCGCCGTGTGGGGCCGTCTCGCTGCGCATCAGATAGGGCAGCAGGTCGTCAAAGCTCCACCCGACGGCGCCGAACTGTGACCAGTCGGCGTAGCTGTCGCGATGTCCGCGGGCGAACACCATCGCGTTGATCACCGACGATCCGCCGATGCCGCGCCCTCTGCCCAAGTGCATGGAGGTACCGGTCGCAGTTTGCACGGTGGTCGGTACGCCCCAATCGGCCGTTCCGTGAAGCAGTCGCGGCCAGTCCGGCGGATTGCCGCTTTGGGACGGTGGACTCGCGCCGCCCGCTTCGACGAGGAGTACCCGCACGTCCGGGTCTTGTGAAAGGCGTGCGGCGAGAACGGATCCCGCTGTACCGCCGCCCACCACGACGTAGTCGTATGACATCTGATCACCCTCTTATTCTCGAAGGACACGCGAGCTTGTTGCATCGCTCGCAGGAGAAGACGCCTAAGGGCGCGGTGTCATTCGGTGGATGTGGTGAGGGTCACGTCGACGAACGGTGGGGAGAGCGGGCGCGAACGTGCGCAGTTGCACGCTGATCGCGGCGTGTCGCGGTGCAGACACGCACGCTCGCGCCAGAGGAAGGGGCTCGCGCCAGGTGGGCCGAACTTAGTCGGCGCGCACCGACTTGACGGTCACCTTGGTCACCGGGGTGCCGTCCTCGCCGCCGCCCTGCACACCGGCCTCGGCGATCTTGTCCAGGGTGGCCAGGCCGTCGTCCTGGATCTTGCCGAACACCGTGTACTGCGGCGGCAGCATCGAATCCCGGTAGACCAGGAAGAACTGGCTGCCGTTGGTGCCCGGGCCGGCGTTGGCCATCGCGACGGTGCCGCGCGGATAGACGACCGGCTGCTGGGCGGCGGGGTCGGTGGAGGCGTACTGGTCGGTGGGGTACTCGTTGTCGAACTCGTAGCCCGGGCCGCCGGTGCCGTCGCCGGCGGGGTCACCGCACTGCAGGACACTGAGCGTCTGCGAGGTGGTGAGCCGGTGGCACTTGGTGTCGTTGAAGAAGTCCTTGGCGGCCAGGCTAATGAAACTGTTGACGGTGCAAGGGGATTGACCGTTGGTGAGCATCAACCCGATCGGCCCCTGATCGGTCATCATCGACACGCTGACCTCGGCCGGATCGGTCGGCACCTTGCCGGACCGCGGCAACTCGACGGCCTTGGTGGCCGAGCGCGGCGTCTTCTGGTACTGGCAGTCGGCGCCCAGCTGCGGTGACGCGGTGAACGTCGGCAGCTTGCCGACCGAACCCGCCGGGAACGCCTCCGAGTCCGCGGACTCCGAGGTGTCGGTGGTCGCGTCCTTGGCGTTGACGTTGCCCGGGTCCTTGTCGTGCAGCACCACGAACCCCACACCCGCGAGCACCACCACCGCCACCAAGGCGCCGACCAGCATCAACAGGTTGCGTTGCTTGCGGGCCGCCTGGGCACGCTGCTCCACCTGCTGGTCCAGCGCGCGCTTGGCGGCGGCGCGACGTTCTGAGTTCGTGGACACCGGCGGTAACCTCCCTGGCTCGTCGATCAAGTCGGCCTCCAAGTCTGCCAGAGCGCGCCCGGGCCGCCCGCGTCACCGCCGCACGGTCGGCCAATGGGAAACTGGTGGACGTGTTGGTCACCGGATTCCCCGCTGGAATGCTGGCGTGCAACTGCTATGTACTGGCGCAACGGCAGGGTGCCGACGCGATCGTCGTCGACCCGGGCCAGCGCGCCATGTCCCGGTTGCAGCGGGTGCTCGACGAGAATCGGCTGACCCCGTCGGCGGTATTGCTCACCCACGGCCACATCGACCACATCTGGTCGGCGCAGAAGGTCTCCGACACCTACGGCTGCCCCACCTACATCCACCCCGAGGACCGCTTCATGCTCACCGACCCGCTGCGCTCATTCGGCACGGTCCCGGGGCAGGCGTTGTTCGGGATGCTGAGCAAGGTGATGTTCGCCGAGCCCAAGCAGCTGATCGAACTCGATCGCGACGGAGACAAGCTCGGTCTGGGCGACACCACCGTCACCGTCGACCACACCCCCGGGCATACCCGCGGCTCGGTGGTCTTCCGGGTGGAAGGGGACGCTGCCGAGGTGGTCTTCAGTGGCGACACCCTGTTCCAGAACTCGGTCGGACGCACCGACCTGCCCGGCGGCAGCGGGCGTGATCTGATGAACTCGATCGTCGACAAACTGCTGTGCCTCGACGACGGATGCGTGGTGCTGCCCGGCCACGGACCCCAGACCACCATCGGCGCCGAGCGCCGTAACAACCCATTCCTGGAAGGGCTTAGTGCGTGAGCACGTTCACCGCACCCAAAGGGGTGCCTGACTACATTCCCGGCGTACCGCCGATGTCCTCGGCCGGCTTCGTCGCGGTGCGTGACGGGCTGCTCGCGGTGGCTCGCCGCGCCGGCTACGGCGACATCGAACTACCGATCTTCGAAGACACCGCGTTGTTCGCCCGCGGAGTGGGGGAGTCCACCGACGTCGTCTCCAAGGAGATGTACACCTTCGCCGACCGCGGTGACCGCTCGGTGACGCTGCGGCCGGAGGGCACCGCGGGAGTGATGCGCGCGGTGATCGAGCACGGCCTGGACCGCGGCCAACTGCCCGCCAAACTGTGCTATGCGGGGCCGTTCTTCCGCTACGAGCGCCCGCAGGCCGGCCGCTACCGGCAGCTGCAACAGGTCGGGGTGGAGGCGATCGGCGTCGACGACCCCGCGTTGGACGCCGAGGTGATCGCGGTGGCCGATGCCGGCTTCCGATCCCTGGGCCTGGACGGCTTCCGGCTGGAGATCACCTCGCTCGGCGACGACACCTGCCGGCCGGCGTATCGAGAGTTGTTGCAGCAGTTCCTGTTCGGGCTCGACCTCGACGAGGAGACCCGCCGGCGCGCGGAGCTCAACCCGTTGCGGGTGCTCGACGACAAGCGCCCGGCGGTGCGTGAGATGACCGCTGATGCCCCGCTGATGCTCGATCACCTCTCCGAGGGCGCCCGCACCCACTTCGACACCGTGCTCGCGCACCTCGATGCCCTCGGCGTCCCGTATGTGGTCAATCCGCGGATGGTGCGCGGCCTGGACTACTACACCAAGACCACCTTCGAGTTCGTGCACGACGGGCTCGGCGCCCAGTCCGGGATCGGCGGCGGCGGCCGCTACGACGGGCTGATGCGTCAACTCGGCGGCCAGGACCTGTCCGGGATCGGCTTCGGGCTGGGGGTGGACCGCACCCTGTTGGCGCTGGCTGCCGAGGGCAAGACGGTGGGCAGCACCAGTCGCTGCGACGTGTTCGGGGTGGGCCTGTCGGAGGCGGCCAAGCTGCGGTTGGCGGTGATCGCCGGCCAGTTGCGGGCCGCCGGGGCGCGGGTCGACCAGGCCTACGGAGACCGCGGGCTCAAGGGCGCGATGCGCGCGGCCGATCGCTCCGGGGCGGCGCTCGCCCTGGTCGCCGGGGACCGCGACCTGGAGGCCCGCACCGTCGGCGTGAAGAACCTGGCCACCGGCGAGCAGGTAGACGTGGCGTTCGACGACGTCGTCGCCGAAGTCCTGCGCCGAGTGTCGACTTGATGCGCGGTTATCCACAGAACGCGTGAGATAAGCCGACACTCGGCACACGGGCGTCGGTCCGCGACGGCAATGTGACGGTCATGTCGGAGTCCGCGTGGCCATTCCTGGGTACCGAGGCGTTGGCCGTCGGACGCGTGACCCGGCGGACATTGCGCAGTCGACATCAGATGATCTACCGCAATGTCTATCTGCCGAACGGCCACGAACTCACTCCGGTCACCCGCGCCGTGGCCGGCTGGTTGTGGTCGGGCCGGACTGCGACGGTGTCGGGGCTCTCCGCAGCGGCATTACACGGATCGCGTTGGCTTGATGCGCGGACGCCGGCCGAACTGAACCGCGAAGCCGCCTCCGACGCCGACGGCATCGTCATCCATCGTGAGCGATTGGGCCCCGATGAAACGTGCGTGATCCGTGGGATGCAGACCACCACCGCCGCACGGACCGCTTTCGATCTGGGCCGCAGGAAGGGACTGGTCACCGCCGTGATCAGGCTCGATGCGCTGGCACGCGCGACGGGTGTGGCCGCAGACGACGTAGCCGCGGTGGCCGAGCGGCATCGGGGTGTCCGCGGCCTGGTGCAGCTGCGGCGCGCGATCACGTTGATGGATGCCGGCGCTGAATCCCCTCAGGAATCGCGGACGCGGTTGTTGCTGATCCGCGGTGGCCTGCCCGCTCCGACGACCCAGATCGTGGTGCGCGACGATTTCGGCCGTCCCTTCGCCCGGATCGACATGGGCTGGCCCGAATACCGGGTCGGGGTGGAATTCGACGGGGCCCAGCACTGGACCGATCCGCGGCAGCGGAGCGCCGACATCGATCGTTACGCCGAGTTGACCGCACGTGGCTGGGTGATCGTTCGGGTCAGCAGTGAGCTGCTTCGGTATCGGCCCCAGGTGGTGCTGGCACGGGTCAGGGCTGCGTTGCTAGACGCGACCGGGGTGTGTCCCGACTCCAATGTCGTGTTGTGGCACGCCCAGCGTGCCGGGGCGTGAGATAAGACGACAGTCGACAACGCCTGGTGCTCCGGTAGCGTGACTCGATATGACGATCATTCGGAAAGCGACAGCCGGCCTGGGTGCGATGCTGCTGATGACGGCGGCCGGCGCGCAGGCACCGGTGTGGGCGGCCCCGGAACCCTCGACGGAATCGTCGGCGCCGACTCCGACGGAGAACCCGACCGAGCCGGCCACCGAGACCCCGGCCGAGACCCCGGCGGCCGCCGACGCCACCGAGCCGACCACCGAGGCCCCGGCGTCGGAGACTCCGGCTTCGGAGGCGCCGAAGAAGACCGCCGCCGGCGGCCACGAGGTCACCTACACTGTCACGGCGACCAGTGAGCTCAATGTCGACGTGCAGTACATCGCCACCGATCCGCCCAGCAAGGCCGCCTACAACGCCGACGCCGACAAATATCTCGTGACGCAGCGCCGGACCCCGCTGAGCCCCGGGGCCCCGCTGGTCTACACCGCCACCCTGGAAACCCCGGGCCAGTGGGCGCTGGTCACTGCGAGCGGGGGACTGCGGATCAACCCCGAACTGCACTGCGAGATCGCCGTCGACGGCGAGGTCGTGGTGTCGCAGCAGGGCGGCAGCGGCGTGACCTGCTCGACGCAGCCCTGGTGAGACTCGGCTAGGAGCCACCGTGGACACGCCATTCGACGGGTTCGACGCATCCAAATCCGAACTGATGCGGCGCGCCCAGCAGCAATTGGCCCAGGACGTCGAGCCGAGCCGGTGGTCCACCCGGCAGAAGCTGGCGCTGACCTGCCGGGCGCTGTTCGACCGCGGCCACGACTCGGGCCTGGCCGGGCAGATCACCGCACGCGCCGAAGCCCCGGGGACCTACTACACCCAGCGGCTCGGCTTGGGCTTCGATGAGATCACCGACGCCAACCTGCTGCTGGTCGACGACGATCTCAACGTCCTGGACGGCCCCGACGCCACGGCCATGGCCAACCCCGCCAACCGGTTCCACAGCTGGATCTACCGGGCCCGGCCGGACGTGCAGTGCATCGTGCACACCCACCCGTTCCACGTCGCGGCGCTGTCGATGCTGGAAACCCCGCTGGTGGTCTCGCATATGGACACCACTCCGCTCTACGACGACTGCGCGTTCCTGGCGAACTGGCCCGGAGTGCCGGTCGGCAACGAGGAGGGCGAGATCATCACCGCGGCGCTCGGCGACAAGAAGGCGATCCTGCTGGCCCACCACGGCCAGATCGTCGCCGGGGCCAGCGTGGAGGAGGCGTGCTCGCTGGCGGTGCTGATCGAGCGGGCCGCCGCCCTGCAACTGGCCGCCATGGCCGCCGGGACCATCAAGGAACTCCCCGAGCAGTTGGCCCGGGAAGCCCACGACTGGACGCTGTTGCCCAACCGCAGCCGGGCCAACTTCGCCTACTACGCCCGCCGCGCACTGGCCGGGCACCCAGACGCGATCACCGGATAACCAAGGAGCATCTCGTGGCAGCACCGTTGCACGGCGTCATCGGCTATCCGGTGACACCGCTGACCGAGGACGGCATCGACACCGCGGCGTTGACCACGGTCGTCGAACGCCTTGTCGACGCCGGCGTGCACGCCATCGCCCCGCTGGGCAGCACCGGTGAGCTCGCCTACCTCGACGAGGGGGAGTTCGACCTGGTCGTGGACGTCTCGATCGCGGCGGTGGCCGGACGGCTACCGGTACTGGTGGGCGTCTCCGACCTGACCACCGCGCGTACCGTGCGACGCGCCCGCTACGCCGCACAGGCCGGCGCCGATGCGGTGATGGTCTCGCCGGTGTCCTACTGGAAGCTGACGGACCGCGAGGTCGCCACCCACTACCGGGCGGTCTCGGATGCCGTCGGCATCGACATCGTCGCCTACAACAACCCGGCGACCTCCGGGGTGGACATGAGCCCGGAGTTGCTGGTGACGATGTTCGAGGGCATCGACCACGTCACGATGGTCAAGGAGTCCACCGGGGATCTGACCCGGATGCGGCGGATCGCCGCGCTGTCGGGCGGGCGGCTGCCGTTCTTCAACGGCAGTAACCCGCTGGTGCTCGACGCGTTGAAGGCCGGGGCCGCCGGTTGGTGCACCGCAGCACCCAACCTGCGCGCTCAGCCCTGCCTGGACCTCTACGCCGCGGTCACCGCGGGGGATCTGGCCACCGCGCAGGCCCGCTATGACGACCTCAAACCGCTGCTGGAGTTCATCGTGGCCGGGGGACTGCCCACCACCGTCAAAGCCGGCCTGCAGCTACTCGGGGTGCCCGCCGGTGAACCCCGGCGCCCGCTGCTGCCGCTCGACGAGGTCGGCCGCAGCGAGCTACGCCGTCTGCTCGCGCTTTAGCCGAGGTCGCGGGCGGCGAAGGTGTCGCACCGGTTGGGGTCACCGGTCTGGTAGCCCACGGTGAACCAGTGCTGGCGCTGTGCGGAGGCGCCGTGCGTCCAGGCTTCGGGGTTGACCCGGCCGGTCGCGGCCTGCTGGATGCGGTCGTCGCCCACCGATGCCGCCGCCGACAACGCGTCGCGGATGTCGTCGTCGGTCAGCGGCTCCAGGAACGGCACCCCGGTGCTCTTCTGCTTGGTGATCGAGGCGTAGTGCGCCCACACCCCGGCGTAGCAGTCGGCCTGCAGTTCGGTGCGCACACCGGCGCCGGTGGGGCCCTGCGCGCCGCTCTGCGCCCGTCCGAGCACCCCGAGCAGGTTCTGCACGTGGTGGCCGAACTCGTGGGCGACCACATACTCCTGGGCGAGCGGTCCGCTGCTGGACCCGAACCGGGTGACCAGTTCGTCGAAGAAGTCGGTGTCGAAGTAGGCGGTCTGGTCGGCGGGGCAGTAGAAGGGCCCGACGGCACTGCTCGCGGTGCCGCAGCCGGTGGCGGTCTGTCCGCTGAACAGTTTCACCTGCGGGCGTGTGTAGCCGTTCAGCAGCTCCGACCAGACCGCGTCCACGGAGTTGGCGGTGGCGACCACCCGGCACTGCACGTATTTGTTGGCGTCGCCGCCGGTGCGGCACTTGTCCAGTTGAAAGCCGGGGGCCGAGTACTGTCCGGTGTCCACCGGTTGCTGGCTGAGCACATCGCCGGGGTCGGCGCCCAACAGCAGTGCCACCACCAGGATCACCAGGCCGGCGACACCGCCGCCGATGGCCATGCCACGGCCCCCGCCGCCCGACGTGGTGGTGCTGGTATCGATCTGCATGCCTTCGTTGAAGGTCATCGCACACTCCGTGGGGTAGTCCGTAGGTTGCTGCTGGCCCGCGGTCCGGTTTGGGCCACCCTAGCTTTGCACACCGGCACCGGCCGTCAGGCCGGGTTTGGCGGGGTTAACCGTGACGAATCCCGGTAGTTAATGAGGCGTCTCAGCCCCAATCTGACCGGATGCCAAACCTTTACTGAATGTTTGTGGCGGTGCTGTACCCGCAGTTGGGAGTGGTGTTACGTTCTGCATTCGGCCGCTCCGGAGGAAAAATCTCCGCAACGGCCGCTAAAGCTATCCGCTCAAGCGCGCAAGAGAGGTTGTCTGCGAGATGAAGGCGTCGACTCGTCACCCGCTGGCCAGGCGGGGTGCTGGGCGTGAGTTCCCAGCCGTCTCGACTGCCACAGCTTTATCAGACCGTTATTACAACGGTCCGCTAGAGTGACGTGCGTCAACTACTGACCCAGACTTTCCGCCCCCACCATTACACCGCTACGCCTGTACGCCCCCAGGAGGAACAATGTCGTTCGTTACCGCTCAGCCAGAGGTTCTGACGGCTGCTGCCGGAAGCCTGTCCGGCATCGGGGACTCGATGACGGCGGGGATGACGGCCGCCGCTGCTCCGACCACCGGTGTGATCGCGCCGGCCTCGGACCTGGTCTCGGCGCTGACCGCTGCACAGTTCTCCGCGCACGGAACCCTTTTCCAGCAGGTCAGCGCGCAGGCCGCGGCCGTCCACCAGCAGATCGTGGCCACGTTGGGCAGCAACGCGAGCGCCTACGCCTACACCGAGGCCGTCAACGCCTCCGCAGCGGGCTGAGGCAGGGGCTAGATGAGTTTCAGTATCTTCCCGCCGGAGATCAACTCCGAGTTGATCTATACCGGCCCGGGCTCGTCGCCGCTGCTTGAAGCAGCGGCGGCGTGGGCCAACCTCTCCGCGGAGATGATGACGGCCGCGACATCCACCCAGTCGGTGATCACGAACCTGGACTCGACCTGGACCGGTGCCGGTTCGGCCGCCGCGACCACCTCCGTCGCCCCCTATGTGGCGTGGCTGGAGCAGGCCGCCGCCAACGCCGCGCAGAACGCGGCGCTGGCCACCCAGGCGGCGTCACTGTTCGAGGCGGCGCGCGCGGCCTCGGTGCCGCCTGCGGTGATCGCCGCCAACCGGGCGATGCTGCTGGCGCTGGTCTCCACCAACTTCTTCGGGCAGAACACCCCGATGATCCAGGCCACCGAGCACGCCTACGAGGTCATGTGGGCGACCGACGGCGCCGCGATGGACACCTACAGTGCATCGGCCCAGGCCAACAGCAATCTGATGGTGGAGCAGGCACCGCCGCCGCAGTCCGCTCACAGCGCGACGCCGGGGGCCGCCGATGCCAGTGGGGCACCGGTCCCGCCGCCGCCCGGCGGAGTCACCCCGCCCGCGGGCTACGACATGGCCACCATCGGCGGGCTGCTCAACGCGCTGCAGATCCCGACGGCGGGGATGGACCCGCAGTTGATGGCCACCTCGATCACCTCGATGATGACCCCCGTCAACGCGGTCAGCTCGCCGCTGCTGATGGCGGTCCGCATCCTGCCGATGCTGCTGATGCAGCTGGCCCGCATGGGCGGTATCGGCGGTGCCAGCGGTGCCCTGGCCAGCCAGGCCGCCGGCGCCGGCGGCACCGGAACCCTGATGACCCAGATCGGCAACTTCGTCAACGACAAGCTGCAGGGCGCGGTCGGGGTGCTCTCCGGCCACTTCAGCTCGGCCACCAACGCCATCTCCGCCAAGCTCGGCCAGGCGGCGTCGATGGGGCAGCTCAAGGTGCCGCAGGCGTGGTCGATGGCGGCCGACGGGATGGTCCGTGCCGCCCCGGTGCTGCCGTCCACCACGGTTAGCGCGCCGGTCCAGATGATGTCGGGATCGGGCGGTATTCCCGGCGGTCCGTTCGGCAGTGCGCTGATGGGCGCGATGGCCGGCCGCGGCATGGGCGCCATCGCCGCCAAGGCCCCCAAGGTGATGCCCCGTTCGCCGGCCGGCGGGTAGCGGAGGGGGCCACAACACACGTGTCCGCCGGGCCGGCGCCCGGCACCACAAAGAATTTCGAGCGAGAAGGAGAAAACAATGGCACGTTTTATGACGGATCCGGATGCGATGCGCGCGATGGCGGGTCGTTTCGATGTGCATGCGCAGACGGTGGAGGATGAGGCGCGTCGGATGTGGGCGTCGTCGACGAACATCTCCGGTGCGGGCTGGGGTGGTCTGGCCGAGCGGACCTCGATGGACACCATGGGGACGATGCAGACGGCGTTTCGCAACATTGTGACGATGTTGCACAGCGTGCGTGATGGGTTGATTCGGGATGCGAATCACTACGAGCAGCAGGAAGCTGCGTCGCAGCAGATCCTGTCGGGCAGCTAGAGGCGAGAGGGAGTCCAGAGATGTCGATCAATTACCAGTTCGGTGATGTCAATGCCCATGGTGCGTTGATTCGTGCGCAGGCGGCGTCGTTGGAGGCCGAGCATCAGGCGATCGTGCACGATGTGATGGCTGCCGGTGATTTCTGGGGTGGTTCGGGTTCGGTGGCGTGCCAGGAGTTTGTGACGCAGTTGGGTCGCAACTTCGCGCTGATCTACGAGCAGGCCAATGCTCACGGTCAGAAGGTGCAGACCGCCGGCAACAACATGGCCAACACCGACGCCTCGGTGGGTTCCAGCTGGGCCTGATCCCAGCCTGACTCGAACAACGGACCGGTACAGCCCAGCAGGGCGGTACCGGTCCGTTGCGTTGTGGGGCGTGCGGTGCCGCCGCGGGCTACCGGACCGGCGCCGATCGAAGGATCGAACGACAGCGGCCGGGGTGATCACCACCCCGGCCGCTGTCGCGACGCCTGACCGGCGCGGTGACTAGCCCGCGGTCGCCGCGGACTGGCATCCACCGAGCACCGTGGTGGACAGGAAGGTCGCGGCGTTGGCCAGGTGGTTGTCGGTCGGGTCGTAGGTGGGCAACGCCAGCACGAACGCCCGCCGGTACTGCGCGGACAACTCCGCGAAGTCTTGCAGGGTGGGGTTGTTGCTGCGCCGGCCCAACTGCTGCATCTTGTTGGCCAGGCTGATCATGACCGGCCCCACCGCAAGGTTGATCGCCTTCTGCTGCGGGTTCCAGTAGGTGCCCGGGATGCTCGGGTCGATCCCGTGCCAGTCGGCGGCGTCGGCACCGAACTTGTCCAGGGTGGCCTTCCAGTCGGCGCACACGGAGTTCGGGCCGGTCAGGTAACGCTGGGGATTGGTCGGGTTGCCCGGCGAGGCGGTCTTGGTCGGCGCCGACTGCGGTTCCACCAGCGGCCCGCGGGCCGCGGCAGAACCGTTGTTGGCGGCCGCGCAGATCGCGGCCAGCGCCGATGCGGCACTGTGCGCGGTGCCGGCCAGAGCCGCATCGCGCTCGGTGTAGTTCGGGATGTGCTCGACGAAGGTACGGGCGTAGGCGATGAACTGTTCGTAGAGTTCGCGCATCACCCGGTGCGGGGTCAGTTTCACCAACCCGACGGTCTGCGCGGCAGCATTGCGGACCACCTGTCCGGCGGCCAGGTACTGCTTCTTCTGTTCGTCGGTCCACGCCGAGGCCGGAATCGACTGGTCGCGCTCGTTCCACTGGCCGTGCCCCAGCAGCGACAGCGTGTTGGACAGGTTGCCGCTGATCGATGCCCACGCCGTGCAGGTGGGGTCGTTGATGATAATGGCGACCGGGCCGACATCGTCCGCGCTGGCGATCCCCGACGCGGCGCTACGGCTGGACGCCGAACTGTCCAGCGAACTCTTGCCGGGGTCGCCACCCAGCAGCACCACGGCGACCAGCACGAGTGCGACGACCGCCAGCAAGACGACCGCGGCAAGCCCCCATTTGAGACTCTTGTTCTGTTTTGGCGCACCGACGTCGGTGGTGTCGTCGTCGTAGTCCTCGCCTTCGTCGTCGAAGTCAAAGTCGAGGTCATCGGTGCCATTAGTCACAGTGAGCCAGCTTAAAGCACCGACCGCCGCGGGGCAGCGCGGCAGCAGGCCTCTAGACTTGGCGACCGTCGAACCGTTACTTCGGGCATTCATTCCTCAAAGGGGGTATTCCGTGCTGCGCAGCCACGACGCCGGCTCATTGCGGGCAACCGACGCCGGGCACAGCGTCACGCTTGCCGGTTGGGTGGCGCGGCGACGCGACCACGGCGGTGTCATCTTCATCGACCTGCGTGACGCCTCCGGAGTGGCCCAGGTGGTGTTCCGGGACACCGAGGTGCTCGAGCAGGCGCACCGGTTGCGCGCCGAGTTCTGTGTCGCGGTCACCGGCGTCGTCGAGGTCCGTCCCGCCGGCAACGAGAACCCCGACCTGCCCACCGGCGCGATCGAGGTCAATGCGACGGCGCTGACGGTGCTCAACGAGGCCGCCGCCCTGCCGTTCCAACTCGACGAGTCCGCCGGTGAAGAGGCCCGGTTGCGGCACCGCTACCTGGATCTGCGTCGTGAAGACGGCCCCGGCGCTGCGCTGCGGCTGCGCTCCAAGGTCAATGCGGCCGCCCGCGCGGTACTCGCCGAGCGGGACTTCGTCGAGATCGAGACCCCCACGCTGACCCGGTCGACTCCGGAGGGCGCACGCGACTTCCTGGTTCCGGCACGGCTGCAGCCCGGTTCGTTCTACGCCCTGCCGCAGAGCCCGCAATTGTTCAAGCAGCTGCTGATGGTGGCCGGTATGGAGCGTTACTACCAGATCGCCCGCTGCTATCGCGACGAGGACTTCCGCGCCGACCGGCAGCCGGAGTTCACCCAGCTGGACCTGGAGATGAGCTTCGTCGATTCCGAAGACGTCATCGGTGTGGCCGAGCAGATCCTCAAAGCCCTGTGGGCGTTGATCGGCTACGACCTGCCACTGCCGTTGCCCCGGATGACCTACGCCGACGCGATGCGCCGGTTCGGCTCCGACAAGCCGGATCTGCGGTTCGGGCTGGAACTGGTGGAGTGCACGGAGTTCTTCTCCGACACCACCTTCCGGGTCTTCCAGGCTCCCTACGTGGGTGCGGTCGTGATGCCGGGCGGGGCGTCGCAGCCGCGACGGACCCTGGACGGCTGGCAGGAATGGGCCAAGCAGCGCGGGGCCAAGGGCCTGGCGTACGTGCTGATCGGTGAGGACGGTGAGCTGGCGGGTCCGGTCGCCAAGAACCTCACCGACGCCGAGCGCGCCGGGCTGGCCGGGCACGTGGGCGCGGCACCGGGGGACTGCATCTTCTTCGCGGCCGGCGCGGCCAAGCCGTCCCGGGCGCTGCTGGGTGCGGCCCGCGGCGAGATCGCGCGGCGTCTGGACCTGATCGACCCCGACGCCTGGGCGTTCACCTGGGTCGTCGACCCGCCGCTGTTCGAGCCGGCCGGTGACGCGACCGCCGCGGGCGACGTCGCGGTCGGTTCCGGGGCGTGGACGGCGGTGCATCACGCCTTCACCTCGCCGAAGCCCGAGCATGCGGGCAGCGTGGAGTCCGACCCCGGTGCGGTGCTCGCCGACGCCTACGACGTGGTCTGCAACGGCAACGAGATCGGCGGCGGTTCTATCCGTATCCACCGCCGCGATGTCCAGCAGCAGGTCTTCAAGGTGATGGGGATCGACGAAGCGGCCGCGCAGGAGAAATTCGGGTTCCTGCTGGACGCCTTCAGCTACGGCGCACCCCCGCACGGCGGGCTGGCGTTCGGCTGGGATCGCGTGGTGGCGTTGCTGGCCGGGGTGGACTCCATCCGCGAGGTCATCGCGTTCCCGAAGTCCGGCGGCGGTATCGACCCGCTGACCGACGCCCCGGCGCCCATCACCGCCGCGCAGCGCAAGGAAGCCGGAATCGACGCCGCACCCCAGCCCCGCTGAGCCGCGGCCGCTGGACAGCGGCGGGTCGGCGGGGCGAGGCTGTCAGATATGGATTCGGCGGAGTTCGCCCGACTGGTCGTCGCCAACATGCCGTTCGCGGCCGCCTTGCAGATCGAGGTCGATGACCTGACACCGCAGCAGGTGTGCGCGACCATGCCGTGGGCGCCGGAGCGCTGTACCACGGGCGGCATCCTGCACGGGGGAGCGTTGATGGCGTTCGCCGACACCGCCGGTGCCCTGTGTGCCGTGGCGAATCTGCCGCACGGCGCCAGCACGTCGACCATCGAGTCGAAGACGAACTTCTTCCGGGCCGTGCGGGGCGGTGTCGTGACGGCGACCAGCGTGCCGCTCCACGTCGGACGCACGACCATCGTGGTGCAGACCGATCTCAGCGACGAGCACGGTACGTCGGTCGCCAGGATCACCCAGACGCAGGCGGTGCTGGCGCCGAAACCGGGGTAGCCGCGCTCACCAGAATGGTTTGAGCAACTGGCGCATCGCCGGCGGCACCCAGCCCTTTACCGAGGACGGGAATACCTTTCCCGGACCGCATTTCGGCCAGGCGTACGGGCCCTGCTCGTCGAGTACCCGATTGGCGACGGCGATCTGCTCTTCGCGAGACGCCTTCGCCGGTGACCCCACGCCGCCGAATGCACGCCACGTCGACGGTTTGAACTGCAGTCCGCCGTAGAAGCCATTGCCGGTATCGGCGGCCCAGTTACCGCCCGATTCGCATTGTGCGACGGCATCCCAGCCCATCAACATGGTGTCCGCTCGTGCGACACCCGCCGGCGCCAGCAGCGCGCCGACGATCCCCCCGGTGACCAGCCCGGACACGGCCCAGTCGAGGCGCCGCTTCCCAGCCTGCACGACACGCCGTGTCGTGTTCCGGTGCATATCACGACCTCCGTGATAGTTGTGTATCAGTGAGGTTTCCGAGCATAACGCGATTAATGATGAAATTGCACATTTTGGTCATCTAACGATGCAAATGAGCTGTTTGATTTTATTGAGATAAAAGTAAACAATTGATGCTTGAGTTAATTAAGTTGTTATTGTTACGTATGTTGCGAGAGATCTCTTAGAAATTAAGATGTAATTAAGTGATTGATGTTTCTGGTGTTACTAATGTGACCAGAGTGGCTAATGGGTTTTTCCGAGCCGGGTCCACGGATGCGACGGGTTCGCCCGGGAAAATCGCCAGAGCCGTCCATCCGGGTCCGCGGCGGCACGCTCGGGCGGCTTCGGTCTGATCGCGGCACCCCGCGGCGCGCTGCCCGGTTGGGCGCCGCCATCGCCGTTAGGCTGCCTCGGGTGGCCGACCGCTATGGAACCGACATCCTCGCCAACAACCCGCACTCCGCCCGCAAGGTCCGCTCCGTGGAGGTGCCCCTCGAACGCGGCATGGTGGTCGAAGACGCCCAGACCGGCTTCGTCGGCGCCGTGGTGCGGGTGGCCTACGGCCGGATGGACCTCGAAGACCGGCACGGCCGTACCCGGGGGTTCCCGGTCGGTCCCGGCTATCTGATCGACGGCAGACCCGTCATCCTCGTCGAGCCCAAGCCCGCCGCGCCCAAGGCGCCCGCGCGCACCGCGTCGGGCTCGGTCGCCGTGGCGGGCGCACGCGCCAAGGTCGCGCTGGCCAGCCGGATCTACGTGGAGGGCCGGCACGACGCCGAACTCGTCGAGCAGGTCTGGGGTGAGGACCTCCGCCTGGAAGGCGTGGTGGTCGAATACCTCGGCGGCATCGATGACCTGGCCGGCATCGTGGCCGATTTCCGGCCCGGGCCGGGACGACGCCTCGGGGTACTGGTCGACCACCTGGTCGAGGGTTCCAAGGAGACTCGGATCGCCGAGACGGTGCGGCGCGGTCCGGGCGGTGCGCACACACTGATCGTCGGGCATCCCTACATCGACATCTGGCAGGCGGTGAAGCCGGGGCGGCTCGGGATGCAGGCCTGGCCGAAGATCCCGCGCAACGTCGAGTGGAAACACGGCATCTGCGCCGCGCTCGGTTGGCCGCACGCCGAACAGGCAGACATCGCCGCGGCCTGGCAGCGCATCCGGGGCCGGGTGCGCGACTGGACGGACCTGGAGCCGGCGCTGATCGGCCGGGTCGAGGAACTGATCGACTTCGTCACGCAATCCGGCTGAATCGGGTTCGTGCACCCACCCGAGCCGGTTGGATGGCGACATGAAGACGATCGCCGCCGTGGCACATGCGCCCAACCAGCCGTTCGAGATCATGGAGCTCGACCTGGACGGTCCCGGCCCGGGCGAAGTGCTGATCAAATACACCGCTGCGGGACTGTGCCATTCGGACCTGCACCTGGCCGACGGCGACTGGCCGGCACGCTTCCCGATCGTCGGCGGGCACGAGGGCTCCGGGATCATCGAGGAGGTCGGACCCGGGGTGACCAAGGTGGCCCCCGGCGATCACGTGGTGTGCTGCTTCATCCCCAGCTGCGGCTCCTGCCGGTACTGCTCGACCGGGCGGCAGAACCTCTGCGACATGGGCGCCACCATCCTGGAGGGCAGCATGCCCGACGGCACCTTCCGATTCCATCGTTCCGGATCCGGCGGAGTCGTCGACTACGGCGGGTTTTGCATGCTGGGCACCTTCGCCGAGCGTGCGACCGTCTCCCAGCACTCGGTGGTCAAGGTCGACGACTGGCTGCCGTTGGAGACCGCGGTCCTCGTCGGCTGCGGTGTGCCCACCGGGTGGGCGACCGCCAACTACGACGGCGGGGTGCGCGCCGGGGACACCGTGGTGGTCTACGGCGTCGGCGGGGTCGGCATCAACGCAGTGCAGGGCGCCGCGCACGCCGGCGCCAAGTATGTGGTGGCCGTCGACCCGGTGGCGTTCAAGCGCGACACCGCGCTGACACTGGGGGCCACCCATGCGTTCGCCACCGCCGAGGAGGCGATGGCCAAGGTCGCCGAACTCACCTGGGGTCAGATGGCCGATCAGGCGCTGATCACCGTCGGCGACCTCGACGAGGCGGTGACGACCGCGGCGTTCAACACCATCGGCAAGGGTGGCACCGTCGTCATCGCCGCCCTGGCGCGCCTGGAGAACCTCGACGTGCACGTCTCGGGTTCTCATCTGGCGCTGTTCGGCAAGACCATCAAGGGCACCCTGTTCGGCGGGGCCAACCCGCAGTACGACATCGTGCGACTGCTGCGCCTCTACGACGCCGGCCAGCTAAAGCTCGACGAACTGGTCACCCGCCGCTACACGCTGGAGCAGATCAACGAGGGCTACCAGGATCTGCGGGACGGCAAGAATATCCGTGGCGTGATCGTGCACCGCTGAGCCGCGGCAGCCCAGGGTGGGTGAGGGCGAACGTCGGCTGCGCGTGGTATGCCTGAAACCGTGTCCGATGGCCTGTTCGACCTGACCGGTGCCCCCGCGCCGGAGCCGACCGGGTCCGGCGCGCCCGCATCCACGCCGCTGGCGGTGCGGATGCGTCCGGCGACGCTCGACGAGGTGGTCGGCCAGGACCATCTACTGGGGCCGGGTTCGCCGTTGCGTCGGCTGGTCGACGGGTCCGGGGCGGCGTCGGTGATCCTCTACGGTCCGCCCGGCACCGGCAAGACCACGCTGGCCTCACTGATCTCCGGCGCCACCGGGCGGCGGTTCGAGGCGCTGTCGGCGTTGAGCGCCGGGGTGAAGGAAGTGCGCGCGGTGATCGACACCGCGCGCCGTGCGGCCGCCTACGGCGAGCAGACCGTGCTGTTCATCGACGAGGTGCACCGCTTCTCCAAGACCCAGCAGGACGCGCTGCTGGCGGCGGTGGAGAACCGGGTGGTACTGCTGGTGGCGGCCACCACCGAGAACCCGTCGTTCTCGGTGGTCGCCCCGCTGCTGAGCCGCTCACTCATCCTGCAACTGCGTCCGCTGGGGCCCGACGACATCACCGCGGTGGTGCGCCGCGCCCTCGACGACGAGCGCGGATTCGGGGGGCGGGTGACGGTGGCACCCGATGCGGTGGAGCTACTGGTCCGGCTGGCGGCCGGGGACGCACGCCGGGCCCTGACCGCGCTCGAGGTGGCCGCCGAGACGGTGGGGACGACGGGGGAGCCGGTGACCGTCGAGGTCGTCGAGGGCTCGCTGGACCAGGCCGCGGTGCGTTACGACCGCGACGGCGATCAGCACTACGACGTGATCAGTGCGTTCATCAAGAGTGTGCGCGGCTCCGACGTCGACGCCGCGCTGCACTATCTGGCCCGGATGCTGGTCGCCGGCGAGGACCCGCGGTTCATCGCCCGCCGGCTGATGATCCTGGCCAGCGAAGACATCGGGATGGGCGATCCCACCGCGCTGCAGACCGCGGTCGCCGCCGCGCAGACCGTCGCCCTGATCGGCATGCCCGAGGCGCAGCTGACCCTGGCGCACGCCACCGTGCATCTGGCGACCGCCCCGAAATCCAATGCGGTCACCACCGCGCTGGGTGCGGCGATGGCCGACATCCGCGCCGGCAAGGCCGGGGCGGTACCGGCGCACCTGCGCGACGGCCACTACGCGGGCGCGCAGTCGCTGGGCAATGCGGTCGGCTACCGCTACGCCCACGACCATCCGGACGGTGTTGTGCCGCAACAATATCCGCCCGACGAGCTGGTGGGTGTGGACTACTACCAGCCGACCGGCCGGGGCGCCGAACGCGAGATCGCCGGGCGGCTGGGCAAGCTGCGGGCCATCATCCGCCGGCGGGGCTGAGTCGGCCGGTCTGGCCAAGCCAGTCGGCCAGGGAGCGTCCGGCGTCCAGCACGTGCTGCTCGGCGATGCTGCGCGCGGTGTCGGCGTTCCCGTCGGCCAGCGCGGCGACCAGCCTGCGGTGGTCTTCCAGTGAGTGGCGTTCGTGTTCGGGGAACACCGTCAGGAAGTTCGTGGGCACCACCCGGGCGGCGTGCCGGATCTGGATGAGCAACCGCGGTGAGTGCGCGGCCCGGTGAATCTCCTGATGGAACTGCCAATTGGCGTCGCCGATGGTCTCCGAGCCGCGCAATGCTTCCACCTCGGCATCCAGCGCGCGCAGGTGCTCGACTTCGGGCGGGGTGATCCGTTCGGCGGCCCACGCGGCGGCCTGTCCGGTCAGCACGCCCAGGATGGTGAAGCTGTCCAGCACGTCCTCGGGCCGGATGCCGATCACCGTGACGCCGCTGCGCGGCGCAACTTCCACCAGGCCCTCGTAGGACAACTCCAGCAGTGCCTCGCGTACCGGTGTGCGGCTGGTGGCGAACTCGGTGGTGATGGCGTCCAGATCCAGCCGGCTGCCGGGCGCCAACTCGCCGGTGAGGATCCGGTTGCGCAGTTCGCGCGCCGCGCGCTCGCGCACGGTGCCACCGATGTCGACATTGTTGGCCGCCACGGGATGCATGGTACACATCACAAAATTCAATAGTTGATACCTGATATATCAGATGGTAGATATTTAGGCATGACGAAACGCACCGACAAGATGGCGCTGGTCGCCTTCATGCAAGCCGGCAACGCCTCGGTCTACGCCGGATCGTGGCGCCACCCGGCCACCGAGCACGGGTACCTCGACGCGTCCTACTACGCGCACATCGGTCGGCAACTCGAAGCGGGCTGTTTCGACCTGATGTTCTTCGACGACCGGTTGGCCATGCCGGGCATCTACGGCGGGTCGGTCGCCGAAGCGGTGCACTACGGGGCGCGGCCGGTGAAGCTGGACCTGTCGGTCGTCCTCGGGGTACTGGCCCAGGCCACCTCCAAGATCGGGCTGGGCGCCACCTACTCGACCACCTACTACCAGCCCTTCCACGTGGCCCGAACCTTCGCCAGCCTCGATCACCTCTCGGGTGGCCGGGCGGCGTGGAACGTGGTGACCTCGGTCAACGACAGCGAAGCCCAGAACTACGGCCTGGCCAGCCACCTCAGCCACGACGAGCGCTACGACCGCGCCGACGAATTCCTCGACGTCGTCGCCGGACTCTGGGACAGCTGGGAAGACGGTGCGATCGTCGCCGACCGGGCGGCCGGGATCTTCGCCGACCCGACCAAGGTGCACGAACTCAACCATGTCGGTGAGTACTTCTCCGCCCGCGGCCCGCTGACCGTGCCGCGCACCCCGCAGGGCCGGCCGGTGATCCTGCAGGCCGGATCCTCGGGCCGGGGCCGTGACTTCGCCTCCCGCTGGGCGGATCTGATCTTCACCGGCGACCCGGGATTCGAGGTGGCGCGGGCCCACTACGCCGACCAGAAGCAGCGCATCGGCGACTCCGGACGGGACCCGGCCACGGTGAAGATCTGCCCGATGGCCTATGCGGTGGTCGGCGAGACCGAAGCGCAGGCCAAAGACCGCGAGCAGATCCTGCTCAACGATCTGGTGCACCCGATGGCGTCGTTGACACTGCTGTCGGAGCTGATGAACTACGACTTCGCCCGGCACGACCTCGACGACCCGATCACCGACGAGCTGATCGCCTCGGTCTCGGGTATCCGCGGACTGGTGCAGAACCTGCGCGCCCACATCGGCGGCGATACCGTCACACTGCGCGACCTGGCCGGCCACCGCGCCACCCTGCTGCAGGGGCCGCGCTTCGTCGGCACCGGGGCTCAGGTCGCCGATCAGATGGAGGAGTGGTTCAACGGCGGCGCCTGCGACGGATTCGTCTTGGCCGCAACGCATTCCCCGGGCTCCTACGAGGACGTGGTCCGGATGGTGGTCCCGGAGCTGCAGCGCCGCGGGCTGTTCCGCACCCGTTACGAGGGCAGCACCCTGCGCGAGCACCTGGGTCTACCCCGGCCCGCGGCAGCGACTGCTGTGCCGGCATGACCGGCGCGATGCTCGACGGGGTGCGGGTGCTGGACCTGGCCACCCTGGCGGCGGCCCCGCTGGTCGCCACCTACCTGGGCGAATTCGGCGCCGACGTCATCAAGGTCGAACAACCCGGAACCGGTGACCCGATCCGCGGCTGGGGTAATCAGCGCGACGGCATCGGGCTGATGTGGAAGTCGGTGTCGCGCAACAAGCGTTCCGTGACCGCCGATCTGCGGGTGGTCGAAGGCCAGGAACTGGTGCGCAAGCTGGTGGCGCACGCCGACGTGGTGATCGTCAACACCCGTCCGCAGACCCTGCGCGGGTGGGGCCTGGACTACGAGGCGCTGCGGGCGGTCAACGACCGCATCGTGATGCTGCACATCACCGGCTTCGGGCTGTCGGGTCCCAAGAGCGAGCGGCCCGGGTTCGGCACCCTCGGCGAGGCGATGAGCGGGTTCGCCAACATCACCGGCGAAGCAGACGGCCCGCCCACCCTGCCGCCGTTCATGCTGGCCGACGGGGTGGCCTCGCTCAACGCCGCCTACGCGGTGATGATGGCGCTGTATCACCGCGACGTACACGGCGGTCCCGGCCAGTTGATCGACGTCAACCTGATCGACCCGCTCGCCAGGCTGCTGGAGCAGACCCTGCTCGGCTACGACCAGCTCGGGCTGGTGCCGACCCGAGCCGGCAACCGGTGGGACATCTCCGCACCGCGCAACACCTACCGCACCGCCGACGGCCGCTGGCTGGCCATGTCCGGCAGCTCACCAGCATTGGCGCTGCGGGTGTTTCGCGCGATCGGGCGCGCCGACCTGGTCGACGACGCCGATTTCTCCGACCCGCAGCGCCGACTGGCCCGCGCCCGCGAGGTCGACCGGGTGGTCGCCGACTGGGTGGCGACCAAGACCCTGGCGGAGGCCATGGCGGTCTTCGACGCCGAGCAGGTCGCCGCCGCCGCGGTCTACGACATAACCGACCTGGTCGCCGACGAACAACTGGCCCACCGTGAGGTCTTCGTCAAGATCGGCGACGACGAACTCGGGGCCATGACCGTGCAGGCACCGGTGCCACGCTTCTCCGACGCGACCGGTCGTGTCGATCATCTCGGCCCGCGGCTGGGGGAGCACAACGCCGAGGTCTACGCCGAACTGCTCGGCCTCACCCAAACCGATATCGACGACCTGCACGCCCGCGGCGTGCTCTGACCACCGATCCGAGGAGAACCATCCGATGAGCTCTGTCCTGCGTCGTTCCGAACTGGCCGTGCCGGCCGCCAACGACAACATGTTCGCGCGTGCCGCCGCATCCGAGGCCGACCTGGTCTTTCTGGACCTCGAAGACGCGACCGCGCCCGCCCAGAAGGTCGGTGCCCGCGCCAAGGTCATCACCGCCCTCAACGACCTGGACTGGGGGCGCACCGCGCGCGCGGTCCGGATCAACGGACTGGATACCGCGTGGTGCCACGACGACATCATCGACGTCGTCACCCATGCCGGGGCGAACCTGGACACCATCGTCGTGCCCAAGGCCTGCACCGCCCGCGACGTCTGGTGGGTGGATCTGCTGCTGACCCAGCTGGAGGACAAACTCGGGCTGGAACGCCGGATCCGCCTCGAGGTGCTCATCGAGGAGGTCGAAGGCCTGGCCAACGCCGAGGAGATCGCCAAGGCCAGCCCGCGCATGGACGCACTGATCTTCGGCGTCGGCGACTTCTCGCTGTCGCAGGGCGCCCGGGTGGACACCAACTTCGTACCGGTCTGGGACTACCCGGGCGACTTCTGGCACTACGCCCGAAACAAGGTGATGGTCGCCGCGCGCATCGCGGGCATCGCCGCCATCGACTCGCCCTACCCCGACTACGGCGACCTGGCCGGCTACGAGGCCGAGGCCCGACGCTCCTCGCTGTACGGCTACACCGGCAAGTGGGCGATCCACCCCACCCAGATCCCGGTGGCCAACGCGGTGTTCTCGCCGACACCGGAAGAGGTCGCGCTGGCCGAGCGCAACATGGCCGCTTATCGCGAGGCCGAGGCCCGCGGGCTGGGCGCGGTGGGGGTCGACGGCGTCCTGGTCGACGCCGCCCACGTGAAGATGGCGCAGCGCACCCTGGACCGGGTCGCGCTGATCAACGGGGGGTAGGGGCCTTCCCGCGGGGGGAACGGGGCCGGTATCGACCGAGGCTCCTTGCCTGCACGGCGTCCGCCGGGCAGCCCGGTACTGTAGTGCCGTTAAACGGGCGCGACGGCGGGAAGCGATAGACAGTGCAGACACACGAGATCAGGAAACGCTTCCTCGATCACTTCGTGAAGGCGGGCCACACCGAGGTGCCGAGCGCGTCGGTGATCCTGGACGACCCCAACCTGTTGTTCATCAACGCGGGCATGGTGCAGTTCGTACCGTTCTTCCTGGGGCAGCGCACCCCGCCCTACGCCACCGCCACCAGCATCCAGAAGTGCATCCGTACCCCGGACATCGATGAGGTGGGCATCACCACCCGGCACAACACCTTCTTCCAGATGGCGGGCAACTTCTCGTTCGGCGACTACTTCAAGCGCGGCGCGATCGAGCTGGCCTGGACACTGCTGACGGGCAGCGTCGCCGACGGTGGCTACGGCCTGGATCCGGAACGGCTGTGGGCCACCGTCTATCTCGACGACGATGAGGCCATCGCCCTGTGGCAGGAGATCGCCGGACTGCCGATGGAGCGCATCCAGCGTCGCGGCATGGCCGACAACTACTGGTCGATGGGAATCCCCGGGCCGTGCGGCCCCTCATCGGAGATCTACTACGACCGGGGTCCCGAGTTCGGCATCGACGGCGGTCCGGTCGCCAACGAGGACCGCTACATCGAGATCTGGAACCTCGTGTTCATGCAGAACGAGCGCGGCGAGGGCACCTCCAAGGACGACTACGAGATCCTCGGGCCGCTGCCGCGCCAGAACATCGACACCGGCATGGGCGTCGAGCGGGTCGCCTTCCTGCTCCAAGGTGTGCAGAACGTCTACGAGACCGACCTGGTGCGTCCGGTGATCGATGTGGTGGCAGCGCGGGCGCCGCGCGGCTATGACACCGGCAACGCCGCCGACGATGTGCGCTACCGGATCATCGCGGATCACTCCCGCACCGCGGCCATCCTGATCGGCGACGGGGTCAACCCCGGCAACGACGGCCGGGGCTATGTGCTGCGGCGGTTGCTGCGCCGGGTGGTGCGGGCGGCCAAACTGCTCGGCATCGACACCCCGATCGTGGGGGAGTTGATGGCGTGCGTCCGCGACGCGATGGGTCCGTCGTACCCGGAACTGGTCACCGACTTCGACCGGATCAACCGGATCGCGGTCGCCGAGGAGGCCGCCTTCAACCGCACGCTGGCCTCGGGTTCGCGGCTGTTCGACGACGCGGCGACCGCGACGAGATCATCCGGTTCCACGGTGCTGTCGGGTACCGATGCGTTCACCCTGCACGACACCTACGGATTCCCGATCGAGTTGACCCTCGAGATGGCGTCCGAAGCCGGCCTGACCGTCGACGAGGGCGGCTTCCGGGAGTTGATGGCCGAGCAGCGGGCCCGCGCCAAAGCCGACGCCGCCGCCCGCAAGCATGCCCACGCGGACCTGAGCGCCTACCGCGAACTGGTCGACGCCGGCCCGACCGAGTTCACCGGATTCGATGAACTGTCCTCCGAGGCAACGGTTCTGGGAATCTTTGTGGACGGCAAGCGGGTTCCGGTGGTCTCCCACGAGGACGGCGCCACCGCCGATCGCATCGAGCTGGTGCTCGATCGCACCCCGCTCTACGCCGAGTCCGGTGGCCAGATCGCCGACACCGGCAGCATCAGCGGCGCCGGTGGAGCCGCCAGAGCCGCGGTCAGCGACGTCCAGAAGATCGCCCAGACGCTGTTCGTGCACCGCGTCACCGTCGAGTCCGGCGAATTCGTCGAGGGCGACGGCGTGATCGCCGCCGTCGATCAGGCCTGGCGCAAGGGCGCCACCCAGGGGCATTCGGGCACGCACATGGTGCATGCGGCGCTGCGACAGGTGTTGGGGCCCAACGCGGTTCAGGCCGGATCGCTGAACCGTCCGGGTTACCTGCGGTTCGACTTCAACTGGCAGGGCGCGCTCAGCGACGACCAGCGCCGCCAGATCGAGGAGGTCACCAACGAGGCGGTGCTGGCCGCGTTCGACGTGCACACCTCCATCGAAGACCTGGAGAAGGCCAAGGCCATGGGCGCGATGGCGATGTTCGGCGAGAAGTACCCGGAGAAGGTCCGGGTGGTCGAGATCGGCGGCCCCTTCTCCCTGGAACTGTGCGGCGGCACCCACGTGACCAACTCGGCGCAGATCGGGCCGGTCACCATCCTCGGCGAATCCTCGGTCGGCTCCGGGGTGCGGCGCGTGGAGGCCTACGTCGGACTGGACTCGTTCCGGCACCTGGCAAAGGAGCGTGCACTGATGGCCGGCCTGGCCTCGTCGCTCAAGGTGCCCTCGGAGGAGGTCCCCGCCCGGGTGGCGAACCTGGTGGACCGACTGCGCGCCGCGGAGAAGGAACTGGACCGGGCCCGGCTGGCAAACGCGCGCGCGGCCGCCGCAAATGCCGCCGCAGGCGCCGAACAAGTCGGTAACGTGCGACTGGTGGCGCAACGGATGGCCGGTGGTATCGGCGGCGGCGACCTGCGCTCGCTGGTCGGCGACATCCGCGGCAAGCTGGGCGAGCAGCCCGCGGTGATCGCATTGATCGCCGACCCGCCGTCGGACGGGCAGGGCGGCGTTCCCTATGTGGTCGCCACCACCGCCGCGGCCCAAGACCTCGGGCTGCGCGCCGACGCTCTGATCAAGGACCTGGCGGCGGCGGTAGCCGGCCGCGGGGGCGGCAAAGCGGACCTGGCGCAGGGCTCCGGCAAGGACTCCGCCGGGATCGACGCCGCATTGGCGGCGGTGCGTGCGGCGGTCGCCCGGAGTGCCCCGGCGTGACCTCACCCCACCATCGCACCCCGGATCGACCAGGCGGGCCGGACGATCCCGGCCGTGGCCGCCGACTCGGAGTGGATGTGGGCAGCGTGCGCATCGGGGTGTCGTGCTGTGATCCCGACGGCCTGCTGGCGACTCCGGTGGAGACCGTCCGCCGGCACGGATCCGGATCGCACCTGCGCCGACTGGCCGACCTGGCCGACGAATACGACGTCGTCGAAGTGGTGGTGGGACTGCCGCGGACGCTGGCGGACCGGGCCGGGTCGGCGGCCGAGGACGCGATCTCGGTGGCCGACGAACTGGCCCGCGTGCTGAGGGCCCGCAAGCGGCACGCCCCGGTCCGGCTCGCCGACGAGCGACTGAGCACCGTCAGCGCGGCCCGGGACCTGCACGCGGCGGGGATGCGGTCCAAACGCCAGCGTTCGGTGATCGACCAGGCCGCGGCGGTGACGATCCTGCAGAGCTGGCTCGACCAGCGCCGGGCGGTGGCCCCGGCGGCTCGCACGGAGGACGACGATGTCTGACGACGGACCCAGTACGAGGGCGAAACCCGAAGCGATCGGGCCGCCGCGCCGGCGGATGAGCCGGACCGAGCGTGCCCGGGAGAACCGGCGCCGTCGCCAGTTCACCCGGCGCCGTCGTGCGGTCGGCGTCCTCGGTGCCGTGCTGGTCACGTTGGCGGTGATCGGGGCGGTCTTTCTCGGTTCGAAGCTCTGGCATGCCGACGGACCACCGGTCGACTTCACCGGGGACGGTGGCCAGCAGGTGCTGATCGAGGTGCACGAGGGTGACTTCACCACCGCGATCGCCGAGACCATGCTCGAGGCCGGGGTGATCGCCAGCGTCGCCACCTTCCTCGATGCGGCCGACGGCAACGCCGCCATCGCCGCCATCCAGCCCGGCTTCTATCGGTTGCGTGCCGAGATCCCGGCCGCCACCGCGGTGGCGCAGCTGATCGACCCGCAGAACCGGGTGGGCAAACTGGTGATCCCCGAAGGACGCCAACTCGACGACACCACCGACATGAAGACCGATCGGGTCACTGCGGGCGTCTTCTCCCTGATCGCCGACGCCAGCTGCCTCGATCTCAACGGTGAGCGGCACTGTCTCAGCGCAAAGGACCTCAAGAGGGCGGCCGAGACGGAGTCGCTGGAGACCCTGGCGGTGCCCGAGTGGGCCGTCGGCCCGGTCACCAAGATGGGACGCGACCACCGCCGCATCGAAGGACTGATCACCGCGGGCACCTGGAACGTCGACCCCACCGCACCGGCCGCCACCGTGCTGGCGAAGCTGATCCGCCAGAGTGCCGCGGAACTGGACCGGTCCGGGCTGCCGGCCACCGCCGAACAGCTCGGCATGACCCCCTACGAGCTGCTGGTGGTGGCGTCGCTGATACAACGCGAAGCCCTCCCACACGACTTCGCCAAGGTGGCCCGGGTCATCGACAACCGGCTGGGTGAGCCGCAGCGGCTGGAGTTCGACTCCACGGTCAACTACCCGCTGGACCGCCAGGAAGTGGCGACCACCGACGCCGACCGAGCCAAGGTCACGCCGTGGAACACCTACGCCTCCGACGGACTGCCGGCCACCCCGATCTGCTCACCGGGTACGGAGGCGTTGCACGCCGCAGAACATCCCGAGCCCGGGGACTGGCTGTACTTCGTGACCATCGACAAGGACGGCACCACCTTGTTCACCCACAACTATCAGCAACACCTGAACAACATCGAGATGGCGTTGGACAACGGTGTCCTCGACAGTTCCCGCTGACCCGGCCGCGCGCCGCGCCGCGGTGCTGGGTTCGCCGATCGCGCACTCCCGCTCGCCGCAGCTGCATCTGGCCGCCTACCGGGCCCTCGGCCTGCCGGGCTGGACCTATGACCGCATCGAGTGCACCGCCGAAGACCTGCCGGCGCTGGTCGCCGGATTCGGGCCCGAATGGATCGGCGTCTCGGTCACCATGCCGGGCAAGTTCGCCGCCCTGGCCTTCGCCGACGAACGGACCGGGCGCGCCGAACGCGTCGGATCGGCCAACACGCTGGTGCGGACCGCCTCCGGTTGGTTGGCCGACAACACCGACGTCGACGGGGTGAGCGGAGCGTTGGGGTCTGCCGGCCCGCTGTCGGGGTCGGCGATCGTGGCGGGTTCGGGCGGCACGGCCCCCGCCGCGGTGGTGGCGCTGGCCGAGTTGGGCATCGACCACATCACGGTGGCCGCCCGCAACGCCGACAACGCGGCCCGGGTGGTGGCGTTGGCCACCGAATCCGGCATGAAAGCGCAGTTCTGCGCGCTCGACAGCCCCGCGCTGGAGGAGGCCGCCGCGGCCGCCGCGGTGCTGGTCAGCACGCTGCCGGCCGATGTCGCAGCCCGCTACGCGCCGTTGCTGGCCGGAGTCCCGGTACTGCTGGACGCGATCTACGATCCCTGGCCCACGCCGTTGGCCGGCGCGGTCGGCGCTGCCGGTGGCACGGTCATCAGCGGCCTGCAGATGCTGTTACATCAAGCCTTCGCTCAGGTGGAGTTGTTCACCGGTCGGTCCGCTCCGCGCGAGGCGATGACTTGCGCGGTCGCCGACCTCGGCTGAGCATGGCCCCATGGTGGGGGCGGTCGGGCTGCTGGTGGCGGGCTGGCTGGTGCTGCTCAGCGGCTATGACATCCGGCAGCGCCGACTGCCCAACCGGCTGACGCTGCCCGCGGCGGCGGCGGTGCCGGTCGCGGCGGCGGTTGCCGGACACGGTCTGGCGGCGCTGGCCGGCGGGGCCGCCCTGAGCGGGGCATATCTGCTGGTCCACCTGATCGCGCCGGCCGCGCTGGGGGCCGGGGACGTCAAGCTCGCCGCCGCGCTCGGGGCGCTGACCGGTGCCTTCGGGGCCGACCTGTGGGTGCTGGCCGCGGTGAGCGCGCCGCTGTTGACCGGGGTGTGGGCCCTGGTCTCGGTGGGCGCGGGCCGCGGACGGACGGTGCCGCACGGGCCGGCGATGTGTCTGGCCAGCGCAGTGGCGGCGGTGCTGGGGATGTGCTGAGTAGACGTAAATTAATGCCTAATGTGACATTGCCAGAAATGGTTTGCCGCTCAGCACATTTTTAGGTAATATTCCACTATTGAACTGATGACTGGGGTGTAGACAAAACGGGGGGTGACCGTGAAGCGAGCTGTAATCGGGGGTTTCGTCGCTGCTGCGGTCGTTGGGAGCGGCGCCTTACTGGCGGAGCGCATGGCGTCACCGTCGCTGCCCGACGTGCAGGTTTCGGCGGTGCAATTGTCCAGCGTGGCGGGGAGTGACTCCGACGTGCAGTGGTTGGACCTGTTTGCGCAGGTCTCGGCCAACGGCGACGCCTTCGGCGCGTATCTGCTGGACCCGAGCGAGTCGACCGGGCAGGGCGATGCCGCGCTGGTGCTGATCGATGCGCCGGCCTCGGCGCAGGACTTCGAGTCGATCCTCGACGGCGTGGTCGGCAACGCGGGCAGTCAACTCAATGCGGTGACCTCGCCGAGCAACGGCCGGGATGCGGTCACCTACCTGATCCGCAACAACGGTTCCTGAACCTGGTCGCAGGACTGCGGGCCGCAGCGAATTTCGTCTGGCGCGGCCCCGACCGGCGTGCGGTGCGCAACCGTAACGTCCTCCAAGCCCGGGCGGGCATGACGGGCATGGGAAGATGGGACACGTGTTGCGTTGGATAACCGCCGGGGAATCACACGGTCGTGCATTGGTGGCCATGGTCGAGGGCATGGTCGCCGGAGTGGACATCACCTCTGCTGACATCGCCGCCCAACTCGCCCGTCGGCGACTGGGCTACGGGCGTGGTGCCCGGATGAAGTTCGAGGCCGACGCGGTGACCGTGCTCTCCGGCGTACGGCACGGGGTCACGCTGGGCGGGCCGATCGCGGTCGAGATCGGCAACACCGAATGGCCCAAGTGGGAGACCGTGATGGCCACCGACCCGGTCGACCCGGCCGTGCTGGACAGTGAAGGCGGTGCCCGCAATGCGCCGCTGACCCGGCCGCGTCCCGGCCACGCCGACTATGCCGGGATGCTCAAATACGGCTTCGACGACGCCCGCCCGGTACTGGAGCGGGCCAGCGCGCGCGAGACGGCGGCCCGGGTCACCGCGGGAACCGTCGCGCGGGCGTTCCTCGACCAGGCACTGGGTGTCCAGGTGATCTCCCACGTGATCTCCATCGGTGCCTCCGAACCCTACGACGGGCCGCCGCCGCAGCCGTCGGATCTGGCCGCCATCGACGACAGCCCGGTGCGGGCCTACGACCGGGCCGCCGAGGAATCCATGATCGCCGAGATCGAGGCCGCCAAGGCCGACGGCGACACTCTCGGCGGGGTGGTGGAAGTGGTGGTCTCGGGCCTGCCGATCGGATTGGGTTCCTTCATCAGCGGGGATGACCGGCTCGACAGTCAGCTGGCCGCCGCGATCATGGGCATTCAGGCGATCAAGGGCGTCGAGATCGGCGACGGTTTCACCACCGCACGGCGACGCGGCAGCGCGGCGCACGACGAGATGTATCCGGGCCCGGACGGAGTGGTGCGTTCCACCAACCGGGCCGGTGGGCTCGAAGGCGGCATGACCAACGGGCTGCCGTTGCGGGTGCGCGCGGCGATGAAGCCGATCTCGACCGTTCCGCGGGCCCTGGCCACCGTCGACATGGCCACCGGTGAGGAGGCGGTCGCCATCCACCAGCGCTCCGACGTGTGCGCGGTGCCGGCCGCGGGGGTGGTCGCCGAGGCGATGGTGGCGCTGGTGCTGGCCCGCGCCGCGCTGGCCAAATTCGGCGGCGACTCGCTGACCGAGACCCGACGCAACATCGAGGCCTACCGTCGCGCCGTGGCCGAGCGCGGACCGCTGGGCGACCGGGCCCGGGCATCGGGGTAACAGCGCATGCCCCCCAGAGCGGTTCTCGTGGGGTTGCCCGGAGCGGGCAAGTCCACGATAGGACGGCGGCTGGCCAAGGCCCTCGACGTCGACATGCTCGACACCGATGCGGCCATCGAGGCCCGCACCGGCCGCAGCATCGCCGATATCTTCGCCACCGACGGCGAAGCGGAATTCCGGCGGATCGAAGAAGAGGTGATCCGGGCGGCCCTGGTCGAACATTCCGGGGTGCTGTCGCTCGGCGGCGGCGCCGTCACCACACCCGGGGTCCGCGAGGCGCTGGCCGGACACACGGTGGTGTTCTTGGAGATCAGCGCCGCCGAAGGCGTGCGACGCACCAGCGGCAGTACCGCGCGTCCCTTGCTGGCCGGGCCCGGCCGGGCCGAGAAGTTCCGTGAGCTGATGTCGCAGCGGGTGCCGCTGTACCGGCGGCTCGCGACGATCCGGGTCAACACCAACCGGCGTAACCCGGGTGCGGTCGTGCGCTATATCGTGGCTCGGCTGGACGCCGGCCCGACCGAGGACAGCGCTGACCGACAGGCCGCACCACCTACTCCCGCGGGCATGCCGCCCACCCCCGCCACACTGGCGGCACGACAGACCGGAGGACGCAAGTGACCGAGATTCCCGACCCGATCACCGTGACGGTGGCCACCGATCCGCCCTACCCGGTGGTGATCGGCAAAGGCCTGCTCGGTGATCTCGCCGGGTTGCTCGCCGGGCGCAACAAGGTCGCGATCCTGCACCAGCCGACGCTGGAGGCCACCGCCGAAGGCGTCCGAGAGTTCTTGGCCGACAAGGGGATCGAAGCGCATCGCATCGAGATCCCGGACGCCGAGGACGGCAAGTCGCTGCAGGTCCTCGGATTCATCTGGGACGTGCTCGGCCGCATCGGCCTGGACCGCCGCGACGCCCTGGTCAGCCTCGGCGGCGGCGCCGCCACCGATGTGACGGGGTTCGCCGCGGCCACCTGGCTGCGCGGCATCTCGGTGGTGCACGTACCCACCACCTTGCTGGCGATGGTCGACGCCGCCGTCGGCGGCAAGACCGGCATCAACACCGAGGCGGGCAAGAACCTGGTCGGCGCCTTCCACCAGCCCGCCGCCGTCGTCGTGGACCTCGCCACCCTGGAGACCCTGCCCAAACGCGAGATCGTCGCGGGCATGCCGGAGATCGTCAAAGCCGGCTTCATCGCCGACCCGGTCATCCTGGATCTGATCGAAGCCGACCCGGTGGCGGCGATGGACCCCGAAGGCGAGGTACTCGGCGAGCTGATCCGCCGGGCCATCACCGTCAAGGCCGAGGTGGTCGCCGCCGACGAGAAAGAGTCGGACCTGCGGGAGATCCTCAATTACGGACACACCCTGGCGCACGCGATCGAAGCCTTGGAGCACTACCAGTGGCGGCACGGCGACGCGGTCTCGGTCGGTCTGGTGTTCGCGGCCGAACTGGCCCGCATCACCGGGCGCCTCGACGACGCCACGGCGGACCGGCACCGGTCGATTCTGCTGTCGCTGGGACTGCCGGTCAGCTACTACGAGGACGCGCTGCCCGCCTTGCTGGATTACATGGTGGGGGACAAGAAGACCCGCGCCGGTGTGCTGCGGTTCGTGGTGCTCGACGGACTGGCCAAGCCGGGCCGGCTGGAAGGACCCGACCCGATGCTGTTGGCCGCCGCCTACGACGAGGTGGGTCGGCGATTCCGATTGGAGCGGCGATGAACCGGATCAACGTCATCAACGGCCCCAACCTGCAGCGGTTGGGCCGGCGTGAACCGGCCGTCTACGGCAGCACCGGCTATGCCGACCTGAAGGCGATGATCGAACGCGAAGCGGCGGCCCTCGGCGTCGAGGTTCTGGTACGGCAGAGCGACAGTGAAGCCGAACTGCTCGAGTGGATCCATCAGGCCGCCGACGACGCCGAACCGGTGATCCTCAACGCCGGTGGCCTGACCCACACCTCGGTCGCGTTGCGTGATGCGTGCGCCGAACTGACGGCGCCGCTGATCGAACTGCACATCTCCAATGTGCATGCCCGCGAAGACTTTCGGCGGCACTCCTACCTGAGCCCGATCGCCGACGGGGTGATCGTCGGACTCGGGGTGCGCGGTTACCTGCTGGCGCTGCGCCACCTGGCCGAGTCGACCGGCTAAGCCTGCGACCCGTCGTCCTTGATCACCGGGAACTCGGTGGTGGATTCGGTGTCGGACGGAAACTCCTCGGTGGTGAATCCCGCGGCCGGTGCGGCCAGCGTCGCGTCCGCGGCGGCACCCGCATCGGTCGGCGCCGCGGCGGTGGCATCTTCGGCGACCGCAGCGGGAGCGCCGACGGTGGCGAACACATCGGTCTCCGGTGCCGCCTCGCCGTCGGCGGCCAGGCCGTGGTGGCGCACCGGCATCTTCTCGTACTCCTTGTCGACGCGGCGACGGCCCACCGCCACCGCGGCCACCGCGGTCGCGAAGATCAGCAGTGCGGTGAACGCCGCGAAGCTGGTCATCTCGTTGTAGAACTCGGCGATGTAGAGCGCCTTGTCGAACTGGCCGATGATCCAGGAGACGAAACCGCTGAGCAGTCCCGCGACCAGCCCGGCACCCAGCCACGTCATCGCGAGGTCGTCGCGGCGGTCCGGGTCGGGGTTGGCCTTGGCGTCCGCCCGGCCGTCCGAGTAGCCCCACACCGCCACGCCGATCGCGAACAGCAGCATCAGCGTCAGGCTGATCAGACCGACGTGCGATTCGAAGGCGTTGATCAGCACACCTTGGATGAGGCGGCACACGACCATCAGTGCAGCGAAGACCAGCCCGCGCAGTAACCACTTGCTCATGGACGCACAGCGTAGCGAGTACCGTCGGGCCGTGTGACACATTCCTCCCGTCGGGCGAGTCTGAGTGCTGCGCTACACGCCGCCGACCTGGACGCGATGTTGGTGACCGACCTGGTCAACGTGCGTTATCTGTCCGGATTCACCGGATCGGCCGGAGCGCTGCTGGTCTACGCCGACGACCGGCCGGCGCTGCTGGCCACCGACGGTCGCTACCGGACCCAGGCCGCCCGGCAGGCCCCGGATCTGCAGGTCGCCATCGAACGTGCCGGCGCCCGCCACCTGGCCGAACGGGCCGCGGCCGGGGCGGACCGGATCGGCTTCGAAGCCCACGTGGTGACCGTGGACGGCTTCGACGCGCTGTCGGCCGCGGTGGCGCCGGGGGAGTCCGGCACCGGCGGTGCCGAACTGGTGCGGGCGTCGGGCATGGTGGAGGCGCTGCGCGAGGTCAAGGACGGCGGCGAGGTGGCCCTGTTGCGGCGCGCCTGCGAGGCCGCCGACGCGGCGCTGACCGACCTGGTGGAACGCGGCGGGCTGCGGCCGGGCCGCACCGAACGCGAGGTGAGCCGCGAACTGGAGGCGCTGATGCTCGACCACGGCGCCGACGCGCCGTCGTTCGAGACGATCGTGGCCGCCGGGGCGAACTCGGCGGTACCCCATCACCGGCCCACCGATGCCGTGCTGGCCGCCGGCGACTTCGTCAAGATCGACTTCGGTGCGCTGGTCGCGGGCTATCACTCGGACATGACCCGGACCTTCGTGCTGGGGGCCGCCGCCGACTGGCAGCGCGAGATCTACCAGGTGGTCGCGGCCGCGCAGCAGGCCGGCCGACAGGCGCTGCACCCGGGTGCGCGGTTGTGCGAGGTCGACGCCGCCGCACGCGCGGTGATCGCCGAGGCCGGCTACGCCGAGACCTTCAGTCACGGGCTCGGCCACGGCGTGGGCCTACGGATTCACGAAGCGCCGGGAATCAATGCGGCGGCCGACGGTACACTGCTTGCCGGTGCTGTGGTGACCGTGGAACCCGGCGTCTATCTGGCTGATCGTGGCGGGGTCCGTATCGAGGACACGCTCGTGGTCGGCGGTGGACCTTCGGCACCCACCGGGTTTCCCCCGGAACTGCTGACTCGGTTCCCCAGGGAACTGACCATTTGCTAGGAGACGGACAAGACCGTGGCTTCAACCGCTGACTTCAAGAACGGGCTGGTACTGGTGATCGACGGCCAGCTGTGGCAGATCACCGAGTTCCAGCACGTCAAACCGGGCAAGGGCCCGGCCTTCGTGCGCACCAAGCTCAAGAACGTGGTGTCGGGCAAGGTCGTGGACAAGACCTACAACGCCGGCGTCAAGGTGGAGACCGCCACCGTCGACCGGCGCGACGCCACCTACCTGTACCGCGACGGCAACGACTTCGTGTTCATGGACAGCGAGGACTACGAGCAGCACCCGCTGCCCGAGGCGCTGGTCGGTGACGCGGCGAACTACCTGCTGGAGAGCATGCTGGTGCAGATCGCCTTCCACAACGGGGTGCCGCTGTACCTGGAGATGCCGGTCAGCGTCGAGCTGGAGGTCACCCACACCGAGCCGGGTCTGCAGGGCGACCGGTCCAGCGCGGGCACCAAGCCGGCCACCGTGGAGACCGGTGCGCAGATCAACGTGCCGCTGTTCATCAACACCGGGGACCGGCTGAAGATCGACACCCGCGATGGCAGCTACCTGGGACGGGTCAACTCCTGACCATGCCCGCCGGTAAGCCGGTAAAAGGCCGACACCAGGCCCGCAAGCGTGCGGTCGATGTGCTCTTCGAGTCCGAGGCCCGGGGACTGACCCCGGCGCAGGGTGCCCAGCTGCGGATGACGCTGGCCAGTGAGCAGTCCGAGGTGACGCCGCTGCAGGCCTACACCATCACCGTGGCCAACGGGGTGACCGAACACGCCGCCCACATCGACGACCTGATCACCTCGCATCTGCAGGGCTGGAAGCTGGAGCGCCTGCCGGCCGTGGACCGGGCGATCCTGCGGGTCGCGATCTGGGAGCTGCTGCACGCCGAGGACGTTCCCGAACCGGTCGCCGTGGACGAGGCGGTGAAGCTGGCCAAGGAGTTGTCCACCGACGACTCACCGGGCTTCGTCAACGGCGTACTGGGGCAGGTGATGTTGGTGACCCCGCAACTACGGGCGGCATCGCTGGCGGTCCGGGCGGCCGGAGCGCCGGCTCGCAGCGTCGACGACGAGATCGACGAGCACGCCGGGTCGGACGCCGACTCGCAGGACTGAATCGGCCCCACGCCGATGCAATACGGGCACACTGGCCCCATGAATGCGAGCTGGGACCTACGAGATCGGCGGTTGCGGGTATCGGCGCTGGCGGCGGTGGCCAACCCGTCCTACTCCCGGGTCGACACCTGGAACCTGCTCGACGACGCCTGCCGGCGCCTGGCCGAGGCCGACCGCGGCGGCCTGGACACCACCCACGACGTCGGCCGGGTGAAACGCCTGCTGGACCGGATCGGCACCTATGAGCGGTACTGGCTGTTCCCGGGCGCGGCGAACCTGGCGGCGTTCCGTGAAGACCTGGAGGCCATGGCGACGGTGTCGCTGAGCGAGCAGGTCTCCCTGGTGGTGCGGCTGCTGTCGGATTACGGCGACCGGGCGGCGTTGTTCGACCTCTCCTCGCCGCTGTCGGATCAGGAACTGGTGGCCCGGGTGCGCCAGCAGCAGTTCTACACCGTGCTGCTGGCCGATGATTCACCGCCGGACGCATCCGAGAGTCTGGTGGAGAGCCTGCGCGGCCTACGCAACCCCGACGACGAGGTGCAGATCGAACTGCTGGTGGTCTCCAGCGTCGAGGACGCCGTCACCGCGGTGGCGCTCAACGGTGAGATCCAGGCCGCGATCGTGCGGCACGATCTGCCGTTGCGGTCCCGCGACCGGGTTCCGCTGATGAACACGCTGCTGGGTGCCGCCGACGACGCCGGGGCGGTCGGAAGCGGCCACGACGCCATCGAATGCGGCGAGTGGATGCGCCTGCTGCGACCGCACATCGACCTGTATCTGCTCACCGACGAATCGATCGCCGCCGACACCGCGGACGAACCGGATGTCTACGACCGCAGCTTCTACCGGCTCAACGACGTCACCGACCTGCACAGCACCGTGCTGGCCGGCATCCGCAAGCGTTACGCCACACCGTTTTTCGATGCCCTGCGGGCCTACGCCGCCGAGCCGGTCGGACAGTTCCACGCGCTACCGGTAGCCCGCGGCGCCAGCATCTTCAACTCCCGTTCGCTGCAGGACATGGGGGAGTTCTACGGCCGCAACATCTTCATGGCCGAGACGTCGTCCACCTCCGGCGGGCTGGATTCGCTGCTGGACCCGCACGGCACCATCCGGGAGGCGATGAACAAAGCCGCCAAGACCTGGAACGCCGACCACACCTACTTCGTCACCAACGGGACCTCGACGGCGAACAAGATCGTCGTGCAGGCCCTGACCCGCCCCGGTGACATCGTGCTGATCGACCGGAACTGCCACAAGTCGCATCACTACGGGCTGGTGCTGGCCGGGGCGTATCCGATGTACCTGGACGCCTACCCGCTGGCGCCGTATGCGATCTACGGCGCGGTGGAGTTGCAGACCATCAAACGCGCCCTGCTCGATCTGGAGGCCGCCGGCCAGCTGCACCGGGTCCGGATGCTGCTGCTGACCAACTGCACCTTCGACGGCGTCGTCTACAACCCGCAGCGGGTGATGGAGGAGATCCTGGCCATCAAGCCGGACATCTGCTTCCTGTGGGACGAGGCCTGGTACGCGTTCGCCACCGCGGTGCCGTGGGCCCGGCAACGCACCGCGATGGTCGCCGCGGAGCGGCTGCAGGCCAAACTGGGCACCGCCCGCTACGCCGAGGAGTATCAGGCCTGGCAGGACGCCATGGAGGGGGTGGACCGCGACCAGTGGAGCCGGCATCGCCTGCTGCCGCATCCCTCGGCTCGGGTGCGCGTCTACGCCACCCACTCGACCCACAAGTCGCTGTCGGCGCTGCGGCAGGCGTCGATGATCCACGTCCGAGACCAGGACTTCAATGCACTGGCCCGCGAATCGTTCGCCGAGGCGTTTTTGACCCACACCTCCACCTCGCCCAACCAGCAACTGCTGGCATCGCTGGATCTGGCCCGGCGACAGGTGGACATCGAGGGATTCCAGATGGTCCGGCGGGTCTACGACATGGCGCTGGTGTTTCGCCACCGGGTCCGCAAAGACCGGCTGATCAGCAAGTGGTTCCACATTCTCGACGAGAACGACCTGGTGCCCGAACGATTCCGGGAGTCCACGGTCAGCTCCTACCGGGAGATCCGCCAGGGCGCACTGGCGGAATGGAACGAGGCGTGGCGTTCCGACGAGTTCGTGCTCGATCCGACCCGGGTCACGCTGTTCGTCGGCAAGACCGGGATGAACGGCTACGACTTCCGCGAGAAGATCCTGATGGAGCGGTTCGGAATCCAGATCAACAAGACGTCGATCAACTCGGTGCTGTTGATCTTCACCATCGGCGTCACCTGGTCCAGCGTGCACTACCTGCTCGACGCGCTGCGCCGGGTCTCCGGCGAACTGGACCGCGAATGGGATGCGGCCAGCACCGACGACCGGGCGTTGCAGCAGCGCCGCACTCTCGAGATCACCGAAGACCTGCCGCCGCTCCCGGATTTCAGTGCGTTCGCGCCGGCGTTCCGGCCCGGCGGTGCAAGCACGTTCGGGGATATGCGGTCGGCGTTCTACGGCGGCTATGAGGAGTCCGACCGCGAGCACGTGCTGCTCGGCGACGCCGGCCGCCGCATCGCCGACGGCCGGGTGCTGGTGTCGACGACGTTCGTGGTGCCCTACCCGCCCGGATTCCCGGTCCTGGTGCCCGGGCAGATGATCTCCAAGGAGATTCTGTACTTCCTGGCCGAACTCGACGTCAAGGAGATCCACGGCTACAACCCCGACCTGGGCCTGGCGGTGTTCACCCAGGAGGCACTGGAGCGTTATGCCGGCTCGCCGACACCCGGGTAGGGGTCAGCGACGGTGGGCTTCGTGCCAGGCCTGCAGAACGGTCTTGGGGACGCGACCCCGATCCGAGACGGCGAATCCGTTGTCGGTGGCCCATGCCCGCAACTCGGCGCTGCTCGGTTGTGCCGACGGAGCGAACACCTCCGCGGCGTCGGCGTCATCGCCGAACCAGCTGTGGGCGGCCGCCAGGTAACGGTAGGTGTACTCCTGGGCCAGTTTGCGGGTCTGGCAGAACACGATCGGCACCGTGGGGAAGCTGATCTGCACCTCGGCCAATCCGTCGGCGACCTTGGCCGGGTTGCCGAAGGTGAGGGTGAACACCTCCGAGTAGCGGTCTTCGACCACCACGGCGGCTCGGGGTAGTGCTGATAGCTCGGTCAACTGGTATTTGAGTGTTCCCTTTGACAGGCTGGAAACCAAGTCGGGCAAGGATTTTCGTTCCACCGATGCGATCAGGTCCTCGCCGATGTAGAGCACGTAGTCGCCGCACGGCAGTGCTTTGCGGGTGGTCGTCACCGGCTTGTCGGCGAACGTATACGGATATCGTTCGTGGGCGTCGACCGTGACGGCAAGGTCGGCGATGCCCGCGGCCCGCGCGGTCGGAGTGCGTACCCCGGGTCGGGACTGCTTGCGGGTCTTGGGGCTCTGCCAGAACACCATCTGCCGGCGGCGGGCCATGGTGTGCACCAGTTGCGAGCGATTCTCGCGGGAGCGCGCGGCGACGACGTCGATCGCGGCACCCCGTCGGGTGCAACTGCTCAGTGCGACCCGGTCGACGATCACCGGCTCGGCGGGCCAGTCGGCGATGTCGAGGCGGTGGCAGTACAACCCTTTGGTGCGCGGCCAGGTGTCCGATGTCGCGAACACCAGACCGCCGCCCAACGGCAAGCGGATCAGGTAGGGCAGTCGGGAATCCGGGTCGGGGTTGGCGACGACGAGCAACTCCACAGCGGCGAGGCTAGGGCAACGGCGGCTCATCCGTTAGTGGGGCGGGTTGCGAGTTCCGGCGCGAGGGTCCGATGCCGAGGTGGTTTACCTCACCGCGATTGTTAACCGGGTGGTGGGCGAGCCTGCGGCGCAATGCGCGTGCGGCCGTGAATATCCGCAGGCAGCCACAAGGTTCCCGGTGGCGCAATGAATGCAGCCGTCGATCATCGGAATTCGCCGCGCTGTCGTCGGAGGTTGTCGCGCCTTTAGCGTTTCCGCATGGCCCAAGCCCGTGTATCACCGCAACCGCTTCGCCGGGCCGACCGGTCCCGGCAGGTCGCCGACCTGCTGCGTCATCAGATCCACGCCGGCGCATACGGGGACGAGCTTCCCGGTGAGGCGGAGCTTGCCACGGAGTTCGTGGTTTCCCGCAACATCGTTCGCGAGGCCCTGGCCGGGCTGAAGGCTGAAGGGCTGATCCATCGCGGTCCCCGGACCGGCACGCGCGTAGCGCAACACAAGTACGACCACGGACTGGACGCATTGCGAGGCCTGCAGGAGACATTCGATGGGTACGCCGAGATACGCAACGAAGTGCGGGCGGCCGCGACCGTGGCCGCCCCGCCGTCGGTGGCCCGACGGCTGGGGCTGGCCGCCGGAGCCGACGTGGTGTTCATCGAACGACTGCGCTACCTCGGTGACCTACCGCTGAGCCTGGACCAGACCTACCTGGTACCCGACATCGGTATGGCTGTATTGGCCCATCCGCTGGAGTTTCGAGACGTGTTTCCGCTGATCGAGCAGATCAGCGGGCAACGCCTGGGCGATGCCACTCTGGCGCTGGAGGCGATCCCGGCGGACCCGCACGCCGCGGCCCTGCTGCAGCTGCCCGGCGGCGCGGCACTACTGATGCTGGAGCGGCTCACCGGCCTCGAAGACGGCCGGCCCGTCGACCTCGAATACATCCGATTGCGCGGTGACCGCGTCACCATGCGCGGCACCCTGACAAGGAGTGATCCATGACACTGGTCAACAACCGTTCCGATGTTCCGGTGACGATCGACGAGTCGCTGTGCATCCAGGGCTGCACGCTGTGCGTCGACATCTGCCCGCTGGATTCGCTGGCGATCAACCCGGACAACGGCAAAGCCTTCATGCATGTCGACGAGTGCTGGTACTGCGGCCCGTGCGCGGCCCGTTGTCCGACCGGCGCGGTTACCGTCAACATGCCTTACCTCCTTCGCTAAAAGCCCTGATCTACAAGGTGTTTCATGAAGAAGTTCTTGATTCTGCTAACCACGACGGTCCTCGTCGTGGCCGGCTGCTCGCTGGAATCCGCCCCGGCGGGTGATTCCGTCGACGTGGTGATCGGTTACCAGTCGAAGACCATCAACACCGCCACCGCCGGTACGCTGTTGCGCGCTCGCGGCTACCTGGAACGTCGGCTCGCCGACATCACCGGCCGTACGGGTACCCGCTACCGGGTCGACTGGCAGGACTACGACACCGGGGCTCCGATCACCGCGCAGATGCTCGCCGAGAAGATCGACATCGGCTCGATGGGCGACTACCCGATGCTGATCAACGGCGTCCGGACCCAGGGCAACGAGCAGGCTCGGACCGCGATCGTGTCTCTGACCGCGTACCACCGGGCCGGGGCACTGAACATGGTGGTGGTCAGGCCCGACTCGGACGCCGGTACCTTGGCCGACCTGGCCGGCGCCAAGGTGTCGGCCAGCGTCGGCTCGGCCGGCCACGGCACCTTGATGCGGGCCCTGGCCGGTACGGGTACGACGGGGGTCGAGGTCCTCAACCAGCAGCCTCAGGTCGGTGCCGCGGCATTGGAATCCGGTCAGATTCAGGGCCTGTCGCAGTTCGTGGCCTGGCCGGGCCTATTGGTATACCAGGACCGAGCGCGACTGCTCTACGACGGTGCCGAACTCGATTACCCGACGCTGCACGGTGTGGTGGTTCGTCGTGGATACGCGCAGGCTCACCCGGAGGTGCTTGACGCGTTCCTGCAGGCTCAGCTGGATGCAACGGAATTTTTGAACCGTAAACCTTTGGAGGCGGCCCGCATCGTCGCCGAGGGGAGCGGTCTGCCGCAGGAAGTCGTCTATCTCTACAACGGTCCCGGCGGTACCTCGTTCGACACCACCCTCAAACCGGAGCTGGTCGCGGCATTGAAGAACGACGTGCCCTACTTGAAGTCGATCGGCGACTTCGATGGCCTCGGCGACTTCGATGTGGACGGATTCGTCGAGGACGGACCGCTACGGGCGGTATTCAGGGATCGGAAGCTGGACTACGACAAGGCATCAGCTGCACTGGACAAGCCCGTCACGAACGGCGGGGAACTCTGGCTCGACGGATCCGAAACCACGGTGCCCGTGGCCGATTCCAATGGGTTACTCGACGCTGTGCGGGCCGCCGAAGCACGCGGCGATGGGATCCGCGCGGCTTATGTGCACGATGCCGAGCTGGGTACCCGCTGGTTTGCCGACAAGTCGGCCTGGGTTCGCGACGGGGTCAGATACCTGGCATTCGACACCGCCTCGGGGGCTCGACGCTACGCTGCCGGCCACCCCGGCGCCGTGGTGCTGGACTACCGGCAGGCACTGGCAGGTGGGGTGTGACCGCGGTGGTAACCGGGGCACAGCCGGTGTCGGCGACATACGATGCGGTGGCGCGCCCCCGGAAATCCGGGCACTCATGGTTGGTCCGGTTGATGTCGGTGGCCTTCGCGGTCGGCGTGTGGCAGTTGCTGACCGTCGCCGACGTGCGCTGTTGGCTGCGCTTCGACACCCTGCCCACCGTTGGTGAGATATCCGCCACCTTGCTGAACCGGCTGGGCACCGAGGCGTACTGGTTGGATCTGGCCCAGTCGCTGGTCCGGATCCTCACCGGATTTGGTCTGGCCGCGGGGGCCGGCGTGGCCACCGGAATTCTCTTGGGTCGCTCCCGACTGGCCGCCGACGTGCTGGGCCCACTGACCGAACTGGTTCGGCCGATCCCGGCGATAGCGTTGGTTCCGGTAGCTATCCTGCTGTTCCCGGCCGGCGAACAGGGCATCGTGTTCATTACCTTTCTGGCCGCGTTCTTCCCGATTCTGGTCAGTACCCGCCACGCGGTACGTGCGTTGCCGACGCTGTGGGAGGACTCCGTGCGCACGCTGGGCGGTGGGCGATGGGATGTGTTGAGCCAGGTGGTGATTCCTGGAATCCTGCCCGGCGTGTTCGGCGGCCTGTCAGTCGGAATGGGTGTGTCGTGGATCTGCGTGATCTCCGCGGAGATGATCTCCGGGCGGCTGGGCATCGGGTACCGGACCTGGCAGGCCTACACAGTGCTGGCCTATCCGGAGGTCTTCGTCGGGATCATCACCATCGGTGTCTTGGGCTTCGCCACCTCGGCGGCCGTGGAGGTTGTCGGGCGGCGGCTGACTCGCTGGCTACCCCGTAGCGCACTGGACGCGCGATGACCGCCGGTATGAGCCTGGCACTGGATCGGGTTCGGCTGTCCTACACCGAAACCGCCGTGATCGACGACCTGAGTCTGGCCGTGTGCCCCGGCGAGATCCTGGTACTGACCGGCCCGTCCGGATGTGGCAAGTCGACGGTGCTGCGTGCGCTGGCCGGACTGCTGGCGCCTGATCGAGGGCAGGTGCTGGCGGACGGCGCCGCGGTGCGGACCACCTCCGGGGACCGGGGTGTGGTGTTCCAGGACAACGCACTGTTGCCGTGGCGATCGGTGCGCTCCAACATCGAACTGGCGTTACGGCTGCGTGGCGTACCGCGCAGCGGCCGCCGACTCCAAGCCGACCGGTGGATCGTCGAGCTGGGACTGACCGGTTTCGGCGACTACCTGCCAAACAACCTCTCCGGGGGGATGCGGCAACGGGTGCAGCTGGCACGGGGGCTGGCCGGTGCGCCGCGCGCGGTAATGATGGACGAACCGTTCGGCGCTCTGGACAGCGCGACTCGCACCGCCATGCAGGCACTGCTGATCGAGACCTGGCGGTCGCATCCCACCACGATCGTGTTTGTCACCCACGACGTCGATGAGGCATTGGCATTGGGGGACCGGGTGGCGGTGCTCGGGCGCGCCGGGCAGCCGCTGCGAGCACTCATCGACGTACCCGAACCACGCAGCGCGCGCGCCGAACCCGAGTTGCGCGCCGCCATCCTCACCGCATTGGAGCACCCATGACCCAGTCGTTCATGCAGATTCCCGACGTCACGGCGCCGCAGCGGTTGGACTGTGACGTGTTGGTGATCGGGGGCGGAACCGCCGGAACGATGGCCGCACTCACCGCCGCCGAGCACGGCGCGCGGGTGCTGTTGTTGGAGAAGGCCCATGTCCGTCACTCCGGGGCACTGGCGATGGGCATGGATGGTGTGAACAACGCCGTGATCCCCGGCAAAGCGGAACCCGGGGATTACGTCGCCGAGATCACTCGCGCCAACGACGGCATCGTCAACCAGCGCACGGTATATCAGACCGCGACCCGCGGATTCGCCATGGTGCAGCGGTTGGAGCGCTACGGCGTGAAGTTCGAGAAGGATGAACACGGCGAATACGCCGTACGCCGGGTGCACCGCTCCGGCTCCTACGTGCTGCCGATGCCGGAGGGCAAAGACGTCAAGAAGGCGCTCTACCGCGTGCTGCGGCAACGCAAGATGCGGGAGAAGATCCGCATCGAGAACCGGCTGATGCCGGTCCGGGTGCTCACCCGAGAGGGCCGGGCAGTCGGTGCGGCCGCCTTGAACACCCGAACCGGTGATTTCGTCGCGGTCGGGGCCAAGGCGGTGATCCTGGCCACCGGGCCGTGTGGTCGGCTGGGTCTGCCCTCGTCGGGTTATCTGTACGGCACCTACGAGAATCCCACCAACGCCGGTGACGGCTATTCGATGGCCTATCACGCCGGAGCTGAGCTGTCCGGCATCGAATGCTTTCAGGTGAATCCGCTGATCAAGGACTATAACGGTCCGGCCTGCGCGTATGTGGCCAATCCGTTTGGCGGGTATCAGGTGAACGCACTGGGCGAGCGTTTCGTGGACTCCGACTACTGGTCCGGGCAGATGATGGCCGAGGTCAAATCTGAGATCGACTCCGCGCGGGGGCCGATCTATCTGAAGGTGTCGCACCTGCCCCACGAGACGCTGTCGGCGCTGGAGAGCATCCTGCACACCACCGAACGCCCTACCCGCGGCACCTTTCATGCCAATCGCGGCCACGACTACCGGACGCATGATATCGAGATGCACATCTCCGAGATCGGTTTGTGCTCAGGGCATTCGGCGTCGGGAGTATGGGTGGACGAGCACGCTCGCACCACGGTTCCGGGGTTGTACGCGGCCGGTGATCTGGCCTGCGTCCCGCACAACTACATGATCGGAGCATTCGTATTCGGCGATCTGGCCGGGGCGCACGCGGCGTCTACGCTGGCCGGGCTGGAAGCGCCGGGGGAGCTGCCCCACGAGCAGCTCGCCGACGCCCATGAGTTGATCTATCGTCCGCTGCGTCATCCGGACGGCCCACCTCAGCCGCAGGTCGAGTACAAACTGCGACGATTCGTCAACGACTATGTGGCGCCGCCGAAATCCGCTGCCAAGCTGTCACTGGCGGTGCAGACCTTCGAGCGGATGCGCGGCGAGATTGCCGAGATGGGCGCCCGAACCCCGCACGAACTGATGCGTGCCGTCGAAGTGTCGTTCATCCGGGACTGCGCTGAGCTGGCCGCACGGTCGTCACTGACCCGCACTGAATCCCGATGGGGCCTCTATCACGAGCGAGCCGATCTGCCCGGGCGCGACGACGAGCTGTGGGGCTACCACCTCAATGTGCGTAAGCGGGACAACGGCGCCATGGAATTCCTCAAGCGGCCGGTCGCGCCGTATATCGTTCCGGTTCCCGAGTTCGATGGGCTACCGCCGGTGGATCAGACCGTGCGCGCGGTGGCCCAGCCGCCGCTGGCCGGCAGCCAGGCACCGGCGAATGCGCGATCGCGGGTCACCGGCTCGGCCGAGGTGCAGCCACCGTCCCCGCGGATCGCAGCCGTGGTCGCGCTGGACGAGCCGGACCTGGCGGATCTGGCCGGGTTCCTCGCCGATCCCGATCCGGCGGTACGACGCACTGCGGTCGCCGCACTGACCGAACACACTCCGGACGGCTACGCCGCCGCGCTCTACGGCGCGCTCGCCGACGCCGACGCCGCGGTGCGCCGGACTGCGGCCGACGGGGTACGCGAACTGGTCGAGGTCGTGGCAGATCCGGCATTGGTTGTTGCGCAACGAGATTCGCCGGACCCGGTGGTACGGGCATGTGTGCTCTATCTGCTGTCCAGCAGGCGTGCCGGGGATAGGGAACACTACCGGGCCGCTCTGGCAGATCCCGACCACCGTGTGCGCATCGAAGCGGTGCGAGCCCTGGTCTCGGTCGATGACGCCGAGACGGTGGCCACCGCCGTCGGCGACACCAATCGCGAGGTGCGTATCGCCGTGGCCAACGCGTTGGCCACGCTGCGTAGCGGAGCCGAGGCCGTTCGGTGTCTGATCGGCGATCCGGATCCGCTGGTGCGGGCGGCGGCTCTGGCCGCGCTCGGCGAGATCGGCAGTGACTCGGGCGATATCACGGTCATCGAGACAGCCCTGCGTGATTCGGCCTGGCAGGTACGGGTGGGCGCTGCCCGGGGACTGGCCGGTTCGCCTGCCGCGACTGCGGTGCCGCTGTTGACGGGTGTGCTCGCCGACCCGCATCTCGATGTACGCAAGGCCGCCGTACTGGGACTGACCCACTGGGCGCAATGCGATATGGCTGCCCGGGAGGCGTTGGGTGTTGCCATCGAGGACAATGACGCCGACGTCCGTGCGTATGCGCGCCGTGCACTACACCAGGCGGCCGGGTCACTACGCTGACTCGGCATGGCAACCACGTCGGCACCCGGGGTGACCGAAGAATTCATCGCCCGGCTGGCCGAACGGGCCGCCGAAGCCGAGGAACTGCGCCGGCTGCCGGCCGCCACCGTCGAGGAGTTCCGCGACTCCGGGCTGGCCGGCCTGCTGCTGCCGGAGCGCTACGGCGGCCGGCAGGCCGACTTCCCGGAAATCCTGGACCCGATCCGGTGCATGGCGCACGGCTGCGCGTCGAGCGCCTGGACGCTGGGCTTCTACATGCTGCACAACTGGATGCTGGCGCTCTTCGGTGAACAGGCCCAGGACGAGGTGTTCGGCGCCGGGCCGGTGCTGTGCCCGGCACCGCTGGCACCCACCGGCCGCGGAGTGCCGCACGGTGACGGTATCCGGTTGTCCGGGCGCTGGTCGTGGGCGACCGGGGTGGCCGACGCCGACTGGATCATGGTCGGCGCGATCTGCGGGCCCGACCAGGCGCCGTATCCGGCGCTGGTGCTGCTGCCGGCGGCCGACATCCGCATCGAAGACGTCTGGCACACCGCGGGAATGCGGGCCACCGGCTCCAACGACGTCGTCATCACCGACGCGGTGGTGCCGGGGCACCGGGTCGTCGGTGTCCTCGACATCTATTCCGGCACCGCGCCGGGCGCTGCGCTGCACGACGGGTCGGCCTACCGCTGGCCGATGGTGCCGGCGCTGGCACTGGTGGCCGCGATGCCCGCCCTGGGATCCGCGGAACGGGTCGCCGACCTGTTCGCCCAACGCCTCGCCGACCGGGTGCTGGCCTATTCCGGTGTGGCGCAGAAGAATCAGCCGGCCGCGCAGATCCGGCTCGCCGACGCACGCGTCCGGTTGCGTGCGCTGCACGGGTTGCTCGACCATACTGTCGGCCGCATCCAGGCCGCGGTGGACGCCCGGGAACGGATCGGTCGCGCGGTTCGCGCCGACGCCCGGGCGGCGGCCGCGCACATCGTGCACGAATCCCGCGCCGTCATCGCCGATCTCCTGGAAGCCTCCGGCGCCAGCGCGCAGTTCACCGCCAACCCGCTGCAGCGGGCCAAACGCGACGTCGACGTGATCTGCGGACACGTGGTCTTCGACTACGACACCGCCCGGGAACTGGCCGGTGCGCTGGAAGCCGGGGTGAAGATCTCACCGATCGCGATGATCTGAGCTGGGCTCACAACCCCAGCGCGGAGTAGGTGCGACGCACGAATTTCGGTTGCGCCACCCGCAGTTTCGCGACCGAGGTATTGCCGGCCACCGCCGCGGCCGCCTCGGTGGTCAGCGTCGGGGCGTTCTGGACCAGATAGATCAGGATCAGATCCGCGGCCGGATCGGCCTGCCACCAGGTGCCGTAGGCGCCCGGCCAGCCGAACGAGCCCGCACCGCCGGGCCCGAACAGGGTCTGCGACTTCGCCGGATCGGTGACCACCGACAGGTTCAGCCCGAATCCGCGGCCGATCCAGAACGGCGCGCCCAGGAAGGGGCGCTGCTTCTGCTCGTCGGTGAGCCGGTCGGCGCGCATCGCCCGCGCCGACTCCGGGGACAGGATCCGGGTGCCGTCGACCACGCCGTCGGCCAGCAGCATCCGGGCGAACGCCAGGTAGTCGTCGGCGGTGGACATCAGCCCGCCGCCGGCGTTGGGGAAAGCCGGTTGGCTGATCGGCACCGGACCCATCGCGTCGTCGCGCAGCGTGTCGCCGTCGAGGCGATACATCGTGGCGCTGCGGCGGCGCACCTCGGGGGAGACACAGAACCCGGTGTCGGTCATCGCCAGCGGCCCCAGGATCCGTTCGTCGAGCACCTGCGGCAGCGGCTTGCCCTCGATCCGCGCCAGCAGCACCCCGAGTACGTCGGTGCCGTGCCCGTAGGTCATCCGGTCGCCGGGTTGATCCACCAGCGGCAGTGCGGCCAGCGCGGTGAGCCAGGCGTCGGGGCCGCGCCCGAACGGCAGCCGCTGGTATTCGCGGGAGATCGGCCCGGAGACGGAGAATCCGTAGCCGATCCCGCAGCGGTGCGTCATCAGGTCTTCGACGGTGAGTGCGCGCCGGGCCGCCACGGTGGCGCCGTCGGTCGGCCCGGTCGGATCGACCAGCACCCGCGGTGCGGCGAACTCGGGCAGCCACCGGGCGATCGGGTCGGTCAAGCGCAGCCGGCCCTCGTCGACGAGGGTCATGGCGGCGGCCACGGTGATCGGTTTGGTCATCGAGGCGATGCGGAACACCGTGTCGCGGGTCATCGGAAGTCCGGCGCCGACGTCGCGATGGCCGATGGTGTTGACCTGCCGTACCGCGCCGTCCTGCCAGACCAGCGTCACCACACCGGAGAGCAGGCCGGTGTCACACGCTTCGCGCAGCGGGGCCTGGTTGAGGTCGAGGTTCACCGGATCAGGCTAGCGGTCACGGCCTTCGGGGCGAGTGTGCGTGTCTGCGCCCGACACGCCGCGGTCGCGCGTACATCGGCGCACGCTCGCACCGGAGAACCCGCGAACGGATGCTAAGCTACCCGGCAGTTAGACGTCCTTTAAAGAGCCGTCCCGTGAGGCGGAGAAGGAGGTCCTGCGGTTTCGCATGGGCGCTGCCGGTAATTCCAGCACCGACCGGGAATTGATGTCCTCGGCGGATGTGGGTCGCACGGTTTCTCGGATCGCACATCAGATCATCGAGAAGACCGCTTTGGACGACCCCGATAGTCCCGATGCACCCCGGGTGGTGCTGTTGGGGATCCCCACCCGCGGCGTCACACTGGCCCAGCGGCTGGCCGCCAAGATCGGCGAATTCTGCGGCGTGCAGATCGGCCACGGCGCGCTGGACATCACCCTGTACCGCGACGACCTGATGCGCCAGCCGCCGCGGCCGCTGGAATCCACCTCGATCCCCGCCGGCGGCATCGACGACGCCTGCGTGATCCTGGTCGACGACGTGCTGTTCGCCGGCCGGTCGGTGCGCGCCGCCCTCGACGCGCTGCGCGACGTCGGGCGGCCCCGGATCGTGCAGCTGGCGGTGCTGGTGGACCGCGGCCACCGGGAACTGCCGATCCGCGCCGACTACGTCGGCAAGAACGTGCCGACCGCCCGCGGGGAGAGCGTGCACGTGCTGCTGGCCGAACACGACGGACGCGACCAGGTGGTGATCACCCGATGAGTACCCGACACCTGCTGGCGGCCGGCGACCTGAGCCGCGACGAGGCCACCGCGATCCTCGACGACGCCGACCGCTTCGCCGAGGCGTTGGTGGGACGCGAGGTCAAGAAGCTGCCGACGCTGCGCGGGCGCACCGTGATCACCATGTTCTACGAGAACTCCACCCGCACCCGGGTCTCCTTCGAGGTGGCCGGCAAATGGATGAGCGCGGACGTGATCAACGTCTCCGCGTCGGGGTCCTCGGTCAACAAAGGGGAGTCGCTGCGCGACACCGCCCTGACGCTGCGGGCGGCCGGCGCCGACGCGCTGATCATCCGGCATCCGGCCTCGGGTGCGGCGCATCTGCTCGCCGAATGGACCGGGAACGCCGAGGACGGCGGGCCGGCGGTGATCAATGCCGGTGACGGCACCCACGAACACCCCACCCAGGCGCTGCTGGACGCGCTCACGCTGCGGCAGCGGCTCGGCGGCATCGAGGGCCGGCGGGTGGTGATCGTCGGCGACATCGTGCATTCTCGGGTGGCCCGCTCCAACGTGCGACTGCTGTCGACGCTGGGCGCCGAAGTGGTGTTGGTGGCGCCGCCGACCCTGCTGCCGGTCGGCGTGGCCGACTGGCCGGTGACCGTCACCAGCGACTTCGACGCCGAACTCCCGGCCGCCGACGCGGTGCTGATGCTGCGGGTGCAGGCCGAACGGATGACCGGCGGATTCTTCCCGTCGCCGCGGGAGTATTCGGTGCGCTACGGATTGAGTGAGAAGCGTCGGGCGCTGCTCTCCGACGACGCGGTGGTCCTGCACCCGGGTCCGATGTTGCGCGGCATGGAGATCTCGTCGTCGGTGGCGGATTCCTCGCAGTCGGCTGTGCTGCAACAGGTTTCCAATGGTGTTCACGTGCGGATGGCGGTGTTGTTCCATCTGCTGGTGGGCCGCGAGTCGGCGGGGGCGGCCGGAGAGGAAGCGGCGCTGTGAGTGTTCTGATCCGCGGAGTGCGGTGCTACGGCGAAGGCGATCGGGTCGACGTGCTGGTCACCGACGGCCAGATCTCCGGGATCGGGACCGGACTGGCCGCACCCGAGGGCTGCGAGGTCATCGACGCGCCCGGTCAGGTGCTGCTGCCCGGCTTCGTCGACCTGCACACCCACCTGCGCGAACCGGGCCGGGAATACGCCGAGGACATCGAGACCGGTTCGGCGGCCGCGGCACTGGGCGGCTACACCGCGGTCTTCGCGATGGCCAACACCGATCCGGTCGCCGACTCGCCGGTGGTCACCGACCACGTCTGGCAGCGCGGGCAGCAGGTCGGGCTGGTCGATGTGCACCCGGTCGGGGCGGTCACCGTCGGACTCGGCGGCACCCAGTTGACCGAGATGGGCATGATGGCGGCCGGTACCGCCGGGGTCCGGATGTTCTCCGACGACGGTCTCTGCGTAGCCGACCCGCTGGTGATGCGCCGGGCATTGGAGTACGCCACCGGGCTGGGCGTGCTGATCGCCCAGCACGCCGAGGAGCCCCGGCTGACCGTCGGCGCGGTCGCCCACGAGGGCCCCAACGCCGCCCGGCTGGGGCTGGCCGGCTGGCCGCGGGTGGCCGAAGAGTCGATCGTGGCGCGCGACGCGCTGCTGGCGCGGGATGCCGGGGCACGCCTGCACATCTGCCACGCATCCACCGCCGGAACGGTCGAGCTGCTCAAATGGGCTAAGGGGCAAGGTATCTCGGTGACCGCCGAGGTGACGCCGCACCACCTGCTGCTCGACGACAGCCGGTTGGCCGACTACGACGGCGTCAACCGGGTCAACCCGCCGCTGCGCGAGGCCAGCGACACCGCCGCGCTGCGTCAGGCCCTGGCCGACGGGGTGATCGACTGCGTGGCCACCGACCACGCCCCGCACGCCGAGCACGAGAAGTGCTGCGAGTTCTCCGTCGCCCGGCCCGGGATGCTGGGCCTGCAGACCGCGCTGTCGGTCGTGGTGGAGACGATGGTGCAGACCGGCCTGCTGACCTGGCGCGACGTGGCCCGGGTGATGAGCGAACGGCCGGCGCAGATCGTCGGCCTGCCCGATCAGGGTCGCCCGCTGGAGGTCGGCGAACCGGCCAACCTGACCGTGGTCGACCCCGACGCGACCTGGGTGGTCACCGGTGCGCAACTGGCCAGCCGCTCGGACAACACGCCCTATGAGGCGATGACGCTGCCCGCGACCGTCACCGCGACCCTGTTGCGCGGCCGGATCACCGCCCGGGACGGGAAGAGCCCGGCATGAACACACCGACGCTGATCGGCTCGCTGATCTTCGCGTTCGTGCTGGCGGTGCTGATCGGCGTGGTGATCCGGTCGATGATGCGCGGCTGGCAGCGCCGGGGTGAGCTGCAGCTGGCGGTCATCGGGACGTTGCCCGCGGTTCCGGACACGGTGGGGGCACCCACCGTCGCCGCCACCCGCGGCCAGTACCTGGGCTGCACGCTGGCACCGAAATGGAACGAACGGGTGGTGGTCGGGGACCTGGGGTACCGCACCAAGGCGGTGCTGACCCGCTACCCCGAGGGAATCATGGTGCAGCGCAGTGGTGCTCGGCCGATCTGGATACCGCAGGACGCGGTGTTAGCGGTCCGCACCGAGCGCGGCATCGTGGGGCGCGCCATTCCCACTCTGCCCACCCGGCCCGACGACGGAGTGCTGGCGATCCGCTGGCGGCTGCCGTCGGGCACCGAGATCGACACCGGGTTCCGTGCGGATGACCGCACCGAACACACCCGCTGGCTGGAAGGCGACAACGAGTAATGAACGCACATGCGGTGCTGGTCCTCGAAGACGGTAGGACGTTCACCGGAACCTCCTTCGGGGCGGTGGGACACACCCTGGGCGAGGCGGTGTTCTCCACCGGCATGTCCGGCTACCAGGAGACGCTGACCGACCCCAGCTTCCACCGGCAGATCGTGGTGGCCACCGCCCCGCAGATCGGCAACACCGGCTGGAACCCCGAGGACTGCGAGAGCCGCGACGGAAAGATCTGGGTTGCCGGTTATGCGGTCCGTGACCCGTCGCCGCGGGCGTCGAACTGGCGGGCCACCGGCACCCTCGAAGACGAACTGGTGCGGCAGGGGATCGTCGGCATCGCCGGCATCGACACCCGCACCGTGGTGCGCCACCTGCGCAACCACGGCTCCATGAAGGCCGGGGTGTTCTCCGGTGCCGCGCTCGCGTCGCCGGAGGAGATGGTCCGCCGGGTGCGCGAACAGCCGGCGATGCTGGGCGCGGACCTGTCCGACGAGGTCAGCACCGATGCCGAGTACGTGGTGGAACCCGAAGGTGCGCGCCGGTTCACCGTGGCCGCCCTGGATCTGGGGATCAAGATCAACACGCCGCGGAATTTCTCCCGGCGCGGTATCCGCACCCACATACTGCCGGCGTCGACCGACTTCGCCCGGATCGCCGAGCTGAACCCGGACGGGGTGTTCCTGTCCAACGGCCCCGGTGACCCCGCCACCGCCGACCGGCTGGTCGCGCTGACCCGCGAGGCGCTCAACGCCGGGATCCCGCTGTTCGGCATCTGCTTCGGCAACCAGATCCTGGGCCGGGCCCTGGGACTGAAGACCTACAAGCTGACGTTCGGCCACCACGGCATGAACGTCCCGGTGATCGACCACGGCACCGGCCGGGTGGCGATCACTGCGCAGAACCACGGATTCGCCCTGGAAGGCGAGGCCGGCCAGCGGTTCGAGACCGACTTCGGGCCGGCGGTGATCAGCCACACCTGCGCCAACGACGGTGTGGTCGAGGGGGTCAAGCTCGCCGACGGGCGGGCCTTCTCGGTGCAGTACCACCCCGAGGCCGGCGCCGGACCCCACGATGCGGAATGCCTGTTCGACCAGTTCATCGACCTGATGGCGGGGGAGAAGTGAGCACCATCGCCACCCCCAACCCCAACCCTTCTCGCGCGAGCGTGCGTGTCTGTACACGACACGCCGCGCCTGGGCGTACATCTGCGCACGCTCGCGCAGTGAGTAAAGGAGACTGCTAGTGCCGCGCCGCACCGACCTGAGCCACGTCCTGGTGATCGGCTCCGGGCCGATCGTGATCGGCCAGGCCTGCGAATTCGACTATTCGGGAACCCAGGCCTGCCGGGTGCTGCGGGCCGAAGGCCTGCAGGTGAGCCTGGTCAACTCCAACCCGGCGACCATCATGACCGACCCGGAATACGCCGACAACACCTACGTCGAGCCCATCACCTGGGAATTCGTCGAGAAGGTGCTGGCTCAGCAGGCCGAGCGCGGTAACAAGGTCGACGCCCTGCTGGCCACCCTCGGCGGGCAGACCGCGCTGAACACCGCGGTCGCGCTGCACGAGAACGGGGTGCTGGAACGCTACGGCGTCGAGCTCATCGGGGCCGATTTCGAGGCCATTCAGCGCGGTGAGGACCGCCAGCAGTTCAAGGACATCGTCGCGCGGGTCGGCGGCGAGTCGGCCCGCTCGAGGGTCTGCTACACCATGGCCGAGGTCGAGGAGACCGTCGCCGAACTGGGCCTGCCGGTCGTCGTGCGCCCCTCCTTCACCATGGGTGGCCTGGGCTCCGGGCTGGCCTCCAGCCTCGAGGAGGTGGCCCGGATGGCCGGCGACGGCCTGGCCGCCTCGCCGACGGCCAACGTCTTGATCGAGGAATCCATCTACGGGTGGAAGGAATTCGAACTCGAGCTGATGCGCGACGGCAACGACAACGTCGTGGTGGTCTGCTCGATCGAGAACGTCGACCCGATGGGTGTGCACACCGGTGACTCGGTGACCGTCGCCCCGGCGATGACGCTGACCGACCGGGAATACCAGAAGATGCGCGACCTGGGCATCGCGATCCTGCGCGAGGTCGGCGTCGACACCGGCGGCTGCAACATCCAGTTCGCGATCGACCCCAAAGACGGCCGGCTGATCGTCATCGAGATGAACCCGCGGGTGTCGCGGTCGAGCGCTCTGGCCTCCAAGGCCACCGGCTTCCCGATCGCCAAGATCGCGGCCAAGCTCGCCATCGGCTACACCCTCGACGAGATCGTCAACGACATCACCAAGGAGACCCCGGCCTGCTTCGAGCCGGCGCTGGACTACGTCGTGGTCAAGGCGCCGCGCTTCGCGTTCGAGAAGTTCCCCGGCGCCGACCCGCGGTTGACCACCACCATGAAGTCGGTGGGCGAGGCGATGTCGTTGGGCCGCAACTTCATCGAATCCCTCGGCAAGGTGATGCGATCACTGGAGACCGACCGCGCCGGGTTCTGGACGAAACCGGATTCCGAGGGCACCGTCGCCGATGTGCTGCAGCGGCTGCGGGTTCCCACCGAGGGCCGGCTCTACGACATCGAGCTGGCGCTGCGGTTGGGCGCGAGCGTCGAAGAAGTCGCCGAAGCCTCCGGGGTGGACCCGTGGTTCGTCGAACAGATCAACGGCCTGGTGGCGCTGCGCGCCGAGGTCGTCGACACCCCGGTGCTCGACGCCGACCTGCTGCGCCGCTGTAAGTACAGCGGTCTGTCGGATCACCAGATCGCGGTGCTACGCCCGGAACTGGCCGGCGAGGATGGGGTACGGCTGCTGCGGAACCGGCTGGGTATCCACCCGGTGTTCAAGACCGTCGACACCTGTGCGGCGGAGTTCGACTCCAAGACGCCCTATCACTACAGCACGTTCGAGCTCGATCCCGCCGCCGAGACCGAGGTGGCACCCCAGCAGGACAAACCCAAGGTGCTCATCCTGGGCTCCGGGCCCAACCGGATCGGCCAGGGCATCGAATTCGACTACAGCTGCGTGCACGCCGCGATCACGTTGAGCCAGGCCGGGTTCGAGACCGTCATGGTCAACTGCAACCCCGAGACGGTCTCCACCGACTACGACACCGCCGACCGGCTCTACTTCGAACCGCTGACGTTCGAGGACGTGCTGGAGGTGTACTACGCCGAACAGCAGTCCGGGCAGGGCGGTCCCGGCGTCGTCGGCGTCATCGTTCAGCTGGGCGGGCAGACCCCGCTGCGGCTGGCCCAGCGCCTCGCCGACGCCGGAGTCCCCATCGTCGGCACCAGCCCGGAGGCCATCGACCTGGCCGAGGACCGCGGTGCGTTCGGCGACGTGCTGACCGGCGCCGGGTTGCCGGCGCCGCGCTACGGCACCGCGACCACGTTCGAGCAGGCCCGCAAGATCGCCGCCGACATCGGCTACCCGGTCCTGGTGCGGCCCTCCTACGTGCTCGGTGGCCGCGGCATGGAGATCGTCTACGACGAGGAGACGCTGCACGGCTACATCACCCGGGCCACCGAGCTCTCACCCGAGCACCCGGTGCTGGTCGACCGGTTCCTGGAAGACGCCATCGAGATCGACGTCGACGCCCTGTGCGACGGGTCCGAGGTCTACATCGGTGGGATCATGGAGCACATCGAGGAGGCCGGCATCCACTCCGGCGACTCGGCGTGCGCCCTGCCGCCGGTGACCCTCGGCCGCAGCGACATCGAGAAGGTCCGCCGGGCCACCGAGGCCATCGCGCACGGCGTCGGCGTGGTCGGACTGCTCAACGTGCAGTTCGCCCTCAAAGACGATGTGCTCTACGTCCTGGAGGCCAACCCGCGGGCCAGCCGCACGGTCCCGTTCGTGTCCAAGGCGACCGCGGTACCGCTGGCCAAGGCGTGTGCCCGGGTCATGCTGGGCGCCAGCATCGCCGAACTGCGCGGCGAGGGCCTACTGGCGAGCACCGGGGACGGTGCGACGGTGGGCCCGCACGCGCCGATCGCCGTCAAGGAGGCGGTGCTGCCGTTCCACCGGTTCCGCCGCGCCGACGGTTCGGGCATCGATTCGCTGCTGGGTCCGGAGATGAAGTCCACCGGTGAGGTGATGGGTATCGACCGCGACTTCGGCACCGCGTTCGCCAAGAGCCAGACTGCCGCCTACGGGTCGCTGCCGACCCAGGGCACGGTTTTCGTGTCGGTGGCCAACCACGACAAGCGTTCCCTGGTGTTCCCGGTCAAACGGCTCGCCGACCTGGGTTTCCGGGTTCTGGCGACCGAGGGGACGGCGGAGATGTTGCGCCGCAACGGTATTCCGTGCGAATTGGTGCGCAAGCACTTCGAGGAACCCAGCGGAGATCAGCCGCTGCAGTCCGCGGTCGACGCGATCCGGGCCGGTGACGTCGACCTGGTGATCAACACCCCCTACGGCAACTCGGGTCCGCGGGTGGACGGCTACGAGATCCGTTCGGCGGCGGTCGGCATGAACATCCCGTGCATCACCACGGTGCAGGGTGCGGCCGCCGCGGTACAGGGCATCGAGGCCGGTATCCGCGGCGACATCGGGGTGCGGTCCCTGCAGGAGCTGCACAGCACCCTCGGCGGGCAGTAGTGACCGCCGGGTTCGGCGCTCGACTGGCCGCTGCGACGGCGGCCCGCGGGCCGCTGTGCCTGGGCATCGATCCACACCCGGAGTTGCTGGCCGCCTGGGGGCTGCCGGCAACGCCGGACGGGCTGGCCGCGTTCAGCGAGACCTGCGTGGCGGCGTTCACCGGATTCGCCGTCGTCAAACCGCAGGTGGCGTTCTTCGAGGCGTACGGATCGGCCGGTTTCGCCGTGCTGGAGCGCACCACCGCGGCGCTGCGTGACGCCGGGGTGCTGGTGCTGGCCGACGCCAAGCGCGGCGACATCGGCACCACGATGGCCGCCTACGCCGCGGCCTGGGCGGGGGAGTCCCCGCTGGTGGCCGACGCGGTCACCGCCTCGCCCTACCTGGGCTTCGGATCGTTGCAGCCACTGCTGCAGACGGCGGAGACGCACGGCCGGGGGGTGTTCGTGCTGGCCGCCACCTCCAACCCGGAAGGCGCGAGTGTGCAACGTGCCCGGGACGCCGACGGTCGCACGGTGGCACAGGCGATCGTCGACGCGGCGGCGGCGGCGAATCGGGCGGCGGGAGCCGCGCACGGCTCGGTCGGTGTGGTGGTCGGGGCCACCCTGCGCGAGGTGCCCGATCTGAGCGCTCTGGGCGGCCCGGTGCTGATTCCGGGCATCGGGGCCCAGGGCGGGCGTCCCGAGGACCTGGCGGGCCTGGGAGGGGCCGCTTCGGCCACGTTGCTGCCGGCTGTCTCCCGTGAGGTACTGCGGGCCGGCCCGGACGTCGCGGCGTTGCGGGCCGCGGCCGAACGGCTGCGTGACGCGGTGGCCTACCTGGCCGCCGGATAGCCGACCCCCGGCGCCGGTACTACGCGGCGTAGTTGTAGCCGGCGCGACACGCGCGACACGCCGTGAGGTGCGAATTCGATCGCAATGCGGACCGTCGGCGTCCGCGGTGGTGCCGATATCACCGGCCGAGACCGCCGGAATCGACCAGTTGATGAGGCAAAACCTCAGGTGAAGGGCGTTTTTTGCGGTGCGTGCGGAATGCGGCGCGGACTCGGCGACGAACCGGTGCGACGCGGCTTCGGGTGGGCCGGGCCACCGCGCGGAGACGTCACACGCTGGGCATATGTAGCCGGAAACGGGGGGTGGGGTTAGATTTCGTCAGACGGCGTGGGTACGGTCGTCGTCTCTGGTCGGAGTGCCCGACCGAGACAAGGAAAACATCGACGCTGTCGATGATGACGAGACGGAGGAATCGTGGCCCTTCCCCAGTTGACCGACGAGCAGCGCGCCGCCGCGTTGGAGAAGGCGGCGGCCGCGCGTCGGGCCCGAGCGGAGCTCAAGGACCGGCTGAAGCGTGGCGGCACCAATCTCAAGCAGGTGCTCAAGGACGCCGAGACCGACGAAGTCCTGGGCAAGATGAAGGTTTCCGCGTTGCTGGAGGCGTTGCCGAAGGTCGGCAAGGTCAAGGCGCAGGAGATCATGACCGAGCTGGAGATCGCGCCCACCCGCCGCCTGCGCGGCCTGGGCGACCGGCAGCGCAAGGCGCTGCTGGAGAAGTTCGACTTCTCCTGATCCGGCAGTGAATACCGGTGGAGGGCCGGGCAGCACGGGCGCGGGACGCGTCGTGGTGCTGTCCGGCCCGTCCGCGGTCGGTAAGTCGACGGTCGTCCGATGCCTGCGCGAGCAGGTACCGGACCTCTACTTCAGCGTCTCGGCCACCACCCGGGCCCCGCGGCCCGGGGAGGTGGACGGGGTCGACTACCGATTTGTTACGCCGGCCGAGTTCGACCGGCTGATCGAAGAAGACGCCCTGCTGGAGTGGGCCGACATCCACGGCGGCCTGCAGCGCTCGGGTACCCCGGCGGCCCCCGTGGCCGACGCCACCCGGACCGGGCGCCCCGTGCTGATCGAGGTCGACCTGGCCGGCGCCCGGGCCATCAAGAAGGCGCTGCCGGAAGCCCTCACGGTGTTTCTGGCCCCGCCGGACTGGGAGACGCTGGAGGCCCGACTGTCCGGTCGCGGCACCGAATCGGCGGAGGTCATGCAGCGCCGACTGGCCACCGCCCGCACCGAGTTGGCGGCCCAAGGCGACTTCGACGTGATCGTGGTCAACAGCCGATTGGAAAAAGCCTGCTCAGAATTGGTATCCTTGCTGGTGGATACCGTACCGGGCGCGGTCTGATCTACCCGGACGACAACCAGCAGGCGTGATCCGTCCCAACCACACGCGATCCGCTCCAGCCACATGAGCCCCAGGAGACTGTCTTAAATGAGTACCTCGCAGGCCGCTTCGGCGGTGGCGACCGACGCTGACGAGTTCGACCCGGCCTTGATCGGCGGCTACGACACGCCGCTGGGCATCACCAACCCGCCCATCGACGAACTGCTGCAGCGCGCGTCGAGCAAGTACGCCCTGGTGATCTACGCGGCCAAGCGTGCGCGGCAGATCAACGACTACTACAACCAGCTCGGCGAGGGCATCCTGGAGTACGTCGGCCCGCTCGTCGAGCCGGGCCTGCAGGAGAAGCCGCTGTCGATCGCGATGCGCGAGATCCACGGCGACCTGCTCGAATACACCGAAGGCGAGTAGCCGGAGCCGGGCAGGAGCGGGTCATACCGATGGGCCAGAAACGGGTCGTCGTCGGTGTCGCCGGAGGCATCGCCGCATACAAGGCGTGCACCCTGGTCCGGCAGCTGACCGAGGCCGGGCATTCGGTCCGAGTGGTGCCGACCGAGTCCGCACTGCGGTTCGTCGGTGCAGCCACCTTCGAGGCGCTCTCCGGCCACCCGGTGCACACCGGTGTTTTCGAGGACGTGCCCGGTGTTCCCCACGTCGCGCTCGGCCAACAGGCGGACCTGGTGGTGGTGGCACCGGCGACCGCGGACCTGTTGGCCCGCGCGGTCGCCGGCCGCGCCGATGACCTGCTGACCGCGACCCTGCTCACCGCGCGCTGCCCGGTGCTGTTCGCGCCGGCGATGCACACCGAGATGTGGCTGCACCCGGCCACCAGAGAAAATGTGTCGACGTTGCGATCCCGCGGTGCGGTGGTGCTGGAGCCCGCGTCGGGCCGGTTGACCGGCGCCGACACCGGCCCCGGTCGGCTGCCCGAGGCCGAAGAGATCAGTGCCGTCGCGTCGCTACTGCTGGAGCGCTCCGACGCCCTGCCCTACGACCTGGCGGGCCAGAAGGTGCTGGTCACCGCCGGCGGTACCCGGGAACCGATCGACCCGGTCCGTTTCATCGGTAACCGCAGTTCCGGCAAGCAGGGTTACGCCGTGGCCCGGGTGGCCGCGCAACGCGGCGCCGACGTCACCCTGATCGCGGCGCACACCGCGGGCCTGGTCGATCCGGCCGGTGTCCACATGGTCCACGTCAGCTCTGCCCAGCAACTGCACGACGCGGTGTCCAAGCACGCGCCCGAGGCGCACGTGCTGGTGATGGCCGCCGCCGTCGCGGATTTTCGTCCGACCCAGATGGCGCAGGCCAAGATCAAGAAGGGGCCCGACGAAGCGGGGGACCCGACGATCGAACTGGTCCGCAACGACGACGTGCTGGCCGGCGCGGTCCGCGCCCGCAGCGAGGGACAGCTGCCCCGGATGCGGGCCATCGTGGGCTTCGCGGCCGAGACCGGCGACGAGAACGGCGACGTACTGTTCCACGCCCGGGCGAAACTGCGCCGCAAGGGCTGTGATCTGTTGGTGGTCAACGCCGTCGGCGACGGCAAGGCGTTCGAGGTGGACCACAACGACGGGTGGCTGCTGGCCGCCGACGGCAGTGAGTCCGCCCTGGAGTCCGGGTCCAAGACATTGATGGCCAGCCGCATCGTGGATGCGATCGGGGCCTTCCTGCGCGGGCAGCGTGGATGAGGGCACTGATACGGTAGCCAACCGGGGGGTGTGCTGCAGGCTGGGCGGCGCTCAGGAGACAGACGATATATTTCCCGGTCTAACTGTTTTATGTGCCTAGGAAGCACGGAAGGGTGACATTGTGAGCGAAAAGGGTCGGCTGTTCACCAGTGAGTCGGTGACCGAGGGACACCCCGACAAGATCTGTGACGCCATCAGCGACTCGGTGCTCGACGCACTGCTCGCCGACGACCCCCGCTCGCGGGTAGCGGTCGAGACGCTGGTCACCACCGGTCAGGTGCACGTCGTCGGCGAGGTCACCACCAGCGCCCGCGAAGCGTTCGCCAACATCACCAACACCGTGCGCGAGCGCATCCTCGACATCGGCTACGACTCCTCGGTCAAGGGCTTCGACGGCGCGACCTGCGGTGTCAACATCGGCATCGGCGCGCAGTCGCCCGACATCGCCCAGGGCGTCGACACCGCCCACGAGGCGCGCGTCGAGGGTGCCGCGGACCCGCTGGACTCCCAGGGCGCCGGCGACCAGGGCCTGATGTTCGGCTACGCGATCGCCGACACCCCCGAGTTGATGCCGCTGCCGATCGCGCTGGCCCACCGGCTGTCGCGGCGGCTGACCGAGGTCCGCAAGAACGGCACGCTGGACTACCTGCGCCCGGACGGCAAGACCCAGGTCACCATCGAGTACGAAGACGACGTCCCGACCCGGCTGGACACCGTGGTGATCTCCACCCAGCACGCCGAGGGCGTCGACCTGGTGAAGACCCTCGACCCCGATCTGCGCGAACACGTGATCTCCACCGTGCTCGCCGAACTCGCCCACGAGACCCTGGACTCCTCGTCGACCCGGGTGCTGATCAACCCGACCGGCAACTTCGTCGTCGGCGGGCCGATGGGTGACGCCGGCCTGACCGGCCGCAAGATCATCGTCGACACCTACGGCGGCTGGGCCCGCCACGGCGGCGGCGCCTTCTCCGGCAAGGACCCGTCGAAGGTCGACCGCTCCGCCGCCTACGCGATGCGCTGGGTGGCCAAGAACATCGTCGCCGCGGGCCTGGCCCAGCGCGTCGAGGTCCAGGTCGCCTACGCCATCGGCAAGGCCGCCCCGGTCGGTCTGTTCATCGAGACCTTCGGCACCGCCACCGTCGACCCGGTCAAGATCGAGAAGATCGTGCCCGAGGTCTTCGACCTGCGCCCGGGTGCGATCGTGCGCGACCTGGACCTGCTGCGCCCGATCTACGCGCCGACCGCCGCCTACGGCCACTTCGGTCGTACCGACATCGACCTGCCGTGGGAGCGCCTCGACAAGGTCGAGGACCTGCAGCGCGCCATCTAGTCGCCCTCGCAAGCAGACACCAAGGCCCCCTTTTCCTCCGGGAATCGGGGGCCTTGGTGTCTGCTCAGCGGTGAGATCCGCCCGGTCCGGTAACCTGCGGGCAATGGAGATCTCCTGCGCGTTCGCGACCTCATCGGACACTCCCGCGCACACGGAATTGGCGGAAGCCCTCGGCTATCGGCGAGCCTGGCTGTACGACTCGCCGGCGCTCTACCCGGACGTGTGGATGGTGCTGGCCCGCTGCGCCGAACGGACCTCCCGGATCGGTTTGGGCCCGGGCGTGCTGGTGCCCAGTCTGCGCCATCCGATGGTCAACGCCGCCGCTATCGCCGAGCTGGCCGGCTTGGCGCCCGGGCGCGTCGCGGTGGCCATCGGATCGGGCTTCACCGGCCGGTTCACCCTCGGCAAGCGACCGATGCCCTGGCGCCAGGTCGCCGACTACGTGCGCTGCCTGCGGGCGTTGCTCGCCGGCGAAACCGCGCAGTGGGACGGCGCGACGATCCAGATGCTGCACCTGCCCGGTTTCGGGGCGCAGCGCCCGATCGAGGTGCCGATCCTGATCGGAGCCGACGGGCCCAAGGGACTGGCGGTGGCGGCCGAGCTCGGCGACGGGGTGTTCTCCGCGGCGCTGCCGCAGCCCGATGCGGTGCAGGTGGCCGATTGGCGTGCCCTGCTGTCCTCCGGCACCGTGCTCGAGGACGGCGAAGATCTGAGTGCGGAGCGGGTGATCGCGGCGGCCGGGCCGAGCGCGGTGATGCTCTATCACGCCACCTACGAACGTGCCGGCGCCGAGGTTGTCGATGCGCTGCCCGGCGGGCGGGCCTGGAGGGAGGCCATCGAGGCGTGCCCGGAGTCCGATCGGCACTTGGCCATCCACGCCGGACACGCGGTGGCGGCCAACCCGCGCGACGAGCCGCATGTGGCCGACCTGATTCCGCTGGCCAGTGCGGCGTCGCTGATCGGTACGGCCGAGCAGATCGCGGAGAAGATCGCGGGCTTCGCCGCCGCCGGGGTCACCGAGATCGCCTACCAGCCCGCGGGACCGGACATCCCGCGTGAACTGCGCGCCTTCGCCGCGGCCGCCGGCCTGTCGGCTTAGGCGCTGAACCGGTAGTCGTCGAGGTCGAAGCGCCGGCTGCGCCAGTAGGCCTCGACCGTGGTTGCGGGCCGCAGCGGGACGTCGCCGTTGCGGTCGAAGTAGTAGCTGTTGGCGTGCCGGCAGCTGTCCTGCCAGAACACCTGCCGGTGCCGTTTGCGCATCATCTCCGCGAAGTACCGGTCGTTGGCGGCTTCGGAGACCTCGATACGGGTGGCGCCGGCGCTGCGGGCGCGCTTGAGGCACCGCACGATGTGATGGGTCTGGGCTTCGACCAGCGCGAAATACGACGACCCGACGTAACCGTACGGGCCGAAAACACTGAACATGTTGGGGAACCCGGGAACACTGACGCCCTCGTAGGCCTGCAGTCGGTGTTCGTCCCAGAACCGGCTCAGCCTCTGCCCGCCGGTACCGGTGACGGCGAAGGTGGGGATGTTGTCGCTGTCCATCACCTTGAACCCGGTGGCCAGGATCAACACGTCGACGTCGTGGGCGGTTCCGTCGACGGTGACCACTCCGTCCGGGGTGATCCGGTCGATGGGATCGACCACCAGCGTCACGTAGTCGCGGTTGAACGTCGACAGGTAGGTGTTGTGAAAGCCCGGGCGTTTGCACCCGACCGCATAGCGCGGGGTGAGCCGGTCCCGCAGCACCGGATCGTGGACCTGCCGGCGCAGATACGCTCGCCCGGCCGCCTCCATCCGCTTGGCCAGCGGAAACACCGTGAAGTACTGCGCGGCGATGGGGAAGGTCGCCTCCACATAGGCCTGACTGGCCAGCCGCTGCAGGGCTTTACCGCCCGGAATCTTCATCGCCCAGCGAATCGGCGCCGGCAGCGGCACATCGAATTTCGGGAAACACCAGATCGGGGTGCGCTGAAAAACAATCAGCGAGGAGACCTTCGGCGCGATCTGTGGAATCACCTGCACCGCCGAGGCGCCGGTGCCGATCACCGCGACGCGTCTGCCGGTCAGATCCTGCGAGTGGTCCCAGCGCGCGGTGTGGATCGTCACCCCGGCGAAGGTGTCGACACCGGGGATGTCGGGCAGGTTCGGGGTGGTCAGTACGCCGCTGGCGTTGATCAGGTACCGGGCGGTGATGGCGCCCGCGGGGTCGGTCTGCACCCGCCACCAACCCCGGTCCTCGTCGAACTCCGCGGCGAGCACTTTGGTGTCGAACCGTATTCGCGGGCGCAGGCCGTACTTGTCGACGCAGTGTTCGGCGTAGTTCTTCAGCTCTCGGCCGGGCGCGTAGGTACGTGACCAGTCGGGGCTCTGCTCGAACGAGAACTGGTACGAGAACGATGGAATGTCCACGGCGATACCGGGATAGGTGTTCCAGTGCCAGGTGCCGCCGACACCGTCGCCGGCCTCGACGATCAGATAGTCGCCCATCCCGGCACGATCGAGGGCGATCGCGGCACCGATACCGGAGAAACCCGCGCCGACGATCAAGACCTCGTGGTCGGGCTGTTCGGTCACGGTCTACTCCTCGTCGCGGGTGTCGATCGAATTCGACGGTAGCGCGCTGTGCAGCCCAGCGGGGTGGCGTTACGGCGATTCCGGGGGATGCAGACGCCACGGCGGATTCTTCCGTGCGTTGCCGGCGTGAAACAGGCACAGTCGGTGGCCGTCGGGATCGAGCAACCGGGCCTCGCGCCACAACCACGGCATGTCGGTCGGCGGCCGGCTGAACTCGACAGAGCCCCGCAGCCGCCGATACTGCTCGTCGAGGTCGTCGGTCTCGAAGTAGATCGTCACCTGTTCACCGGCCGAGACACGTTCGACGCGTTCCACGGAGAAGGTGCTGTCCCCAGCGGGGCATTCGAACCGGAGGTAGTCGTCGGTCTTGACGATCAGCCGCAACCCCAGCAGCACATAGAACCGCTCGGCGCGGTCCAGGTCGGTGCTGCCGACGGTGATCTGGTTCAGCCGCATCGGCTTAGGACAGCGCCGCCTTCAGTGCGGCCAGCCCGCGGTCGGTGGCTTCGGTGGCGGCCGGGATCACCCCGGCATAGCCGAGGTAGCCGTGGACCATGGTCTCGGCGTTGTGCACCTGCACCGGAACTCCCGCCGCGGCCAGCAGTTCTCCGTAACGGATACCGTCGTCGCGCAGAGGGTCGTGGCCGGCCACCGCGATGTAGGACGGCGGCAGACCGGTCAGGTTCTCCGCGCGGGCCGGGGCCAGCATCGCCGGTGGATCGCTCAGGTCGAGGTGCCCGGCGTAGGCGACGCTCAACGCTGTGATCGCGTCGCGGTCGATGATCGGGGCGTCGGCGTTCTCGGTGAACGACGGCAGTGTGGTGTCGTAGGTGGTCGCCGGATACCACAGCAACTGGAATGCGATCGCCGGCCCGCCGCCGTCGCGTGCCAGCTGTGCCACCACCGCGGCCAGGTTGCCACCGGCCGAATCCCCGGCCACCGCCAGCCGATTCGGGTCCACACCGAGCTCGGCGGCGTGCGCGGCCACCCATTCGGTGGCCGCCAGGGCGTCCTCGACCGCCGCGGGGAACGGGTGCTCGGGGGCCAGGCGGTAATCCACCGACACCACCACGGCACCGGCGTCGACGGCGTGCATGCGCGCCGTGCCGTCGTGCGTGTCGAGGTCGCCGGCGACGAAGCCGCCGCCGTGGAAGAACACCACGACCGGGGCCGCTGTGGTGCTGACATCCGCGGGTCGGTAGATACGCACCGGCAGGGCGCCACCCGGACCGTCGATGACCCGGTCGTGACTGGGCATCTCGGGGTACACCGGTCGGCGCGGCAGGTCGCGCAGAACACGCCGGGCGGCCTCGGCGCCGTCCTCGAGTGTCAGTCGGAACGGAACGGCTTCCAGTACCTTCAGCATTATGGGGTCGATCGCGGGCATGGGAACACGGTACGCAACCAGACTGGCACCCACTGCGTGGGCTGCTGCGGGCTGGGCCGGAGTGGGTTACGGCGTCTTTCTGACGGTGGTGGCCCTGCGGTCGACGCCGGGGGAGGCGTTGACCGGGCAATGGGTCGGCCAGCCGGCGTTCAAGGCCGCGATGGCGGTGCTGCTGGCGGTCGCCGCGACCGCACACCCGGTGGTGCGTGAAGCCCGCTGGCTGGTCCCGGCGTTGGTCTTCTCGGCGATCGGTGACTGGCTGCTGGCGATCCCTTGGTGGGAACCGTCGTTCGTGGCCGGACTGGCCGCATTCCTGGTGGCGCACTTGTGCTTTCTCGGCGCACTGCTGCCGCTGGCGGTGGTGACCCGCGGCCGGTTGATCGCCGCCGGTCTGGTCGGGGTGAGCTGCCTGGTGCTGCTGGCCTGGTTCTGGCCGGGGATGGCCGCCGAGGGCATGACGGTGCCGGTGACGGTCTACGTCGCAGTATTGGGGGCGATGGTGTGTGCGGCGCTACTGGCCAAGCTGCCCACCCGCTGGACGGCGATCGGCGCGGTGTGCTTCGCGGTATCGGACGGCATGATCGGCGCCAGCCAATTCGTGCTGGGCAACGAACTGTTGGCCGTGCCGATCTGGTGGGCGTACGGGGCCGCACAGTTGCTGATCACCGCCGGCTTCTTCTTCGGCCGGACACCCGACGGCGATCCGGCGGCGGACTGAACCGGCCACGGCTCGCGGTCAATGCCGGTGGGCCCCGGTCCCGGGACGTAGGCGTTCCGGGTCGAATGCGGGCAGTCGGCGCCGGTGCAATGCGGTCATATGGTGCTCGGCGAGCGCATCGCCGTGGCCCGAGGCGATGTCACCGATGCTGAACAGTGATTCGCCGCCGGGATCGAAATAGGAGTTGTGGCCGGTGAACGGCGCCGCGATCCCCGGGAGCTCGGCTTTGAAGCGGGTGGAGCCGTAACCGTCGGCGGCCGGATCACCGCCGAGGCCGATGGTTGTCGAGCCTCCGGGCATGCGCAGTTGCGGGTCGCCGGCGAGGCCGGTGATCGGATCCGACGACGCCGCACCGACATAGACATGCCCACCGGCCGGCAGGTGAAAGGCCGTGGCGTCACGGGCCAGATCGGTTCCCGGTGAACCGACCAGCACCACGTCGTCGACTGCCATCCCGAATCCGGCGGCGGCGTCGGCCACCGTCGTCGAACCGTAGGAATGCCCGATCACCGTCAGGTGCGACCGGCCCCGGTGGGTGCCGGCCAGCGTATTGACGTCGGCGGCGAGCAGCCGTGCCCCGGCGCGGGCGGCGGCCGGTCGCATCACCGCCGGATCCAGCAGCCCGTCCGGGGCGCGGTACCCCATCCAGACGATCACCGAATCGGTGCGGCCCGGATCGGCGTCGACCGCCTCGCGATACAGGTGCAACGCGTCCGGGTGCGACAGATAGCCGTCGCGGACGCTACTGCCGGCGCCGGGCACCAACACGGTGGTGTTGTCGGCGACGTCGGGATCGCCGATCGCGATGACGGCCCGGCCCCGGCCGTCGAAAGCCTCCGGGTCGTAACCGAGCAACAACACCGGGCCGGCGCCGGAAGCGGCCGCCAGCCCGTCACGCACCTGCAGCGCGTTGTGGTAGCGGGCCATCTCGGCGGCACCCACCGCGGTGCGGGCACCGGTCACCCGGTCGATGTCGTCGGCCAGTGCCCGCCGGTTGATCCGGTCCCGTTCCCGGGCCGGGATCCCGTAGCCCGAGCCCACCGATCGCAGCCGGACCGTCAGCGCGCGATCATCGGCGACCGCCGCGCTGACCACCCGGTGGATGTCGCGGGCCGTAGCGGCCAGGAAACGCTGGAAATGACGCGCCCCGGTCGGGGTGTCGCGGGCCGGTGCCCGGTGCGCGACGGCCGCTTCGAGCAGCTCGGCGTGCAGGGCATCGAGACGTCGCCGGCCGCTTCGGGCGTGTCCGACCGCGGCACCCAGGGTCGCCGACAGCAGCCGGTCGCTGCGGACCGATTCCGGCAACCGCGACGCCAGTCGCGTTTCAGCCGCCGGCATCGCGTTGCGGTGCACGCCACGTTCCTCGGGCATACCGCAGCAAAGTAATTCGGCGCGGTGCAAGGCGAGTGCATCCATGCACAGGCCCGCCGGACTGTTAGCCACCGGCTACCGCGGTCGGCCGAGTCTGCTACACCTGCGGGGTGAGTGTCGACGGCGAACCCAGCGAGCCGATAGCCCGGGTGCTGCCGATGCTGTCCGTGCCGCACCTCGACCGCGAGTTCGACTATCTGGTGACTCCCGAACAGGCCGCGGCCGCTCAACCCGGGGCGCGGGTCCGGGTGCGTTTCCACGGTCGGCTGGTCGATGCGTTCATCTGGGAACGGCGCGCCGACACCGACCACGTCGGACGGCTCGGCCGGTTGGAGCGGGTGATCTCCGCGGAACCGGTGCTGACACCGGAAGTCCGTCGGCTGGTGGAGGCGGTCGCCGCCCGCTATGCCGGCACCCGGCCCGATGTCCTGCGATTGGCCGTGCCGCCGCGGCATGCCGGCGCGGAGCGTGCCGCCGCCACGTCGGTCCCGCCGCCCGTACTCGACCCGGCCGACCCGACGGGCTGGCAGCGGTACCGGGCGGGCGGACCGTTCCTGGCCGCCCTCGGCGAAGGCCGGGCCGCACGCGCGGTGTGGCAGGCGCTGCCCGGGGATTCCTGGACCGAACGGTACGTCGACGCCGCATCGGAGACGATCCGTGCCGGGCGCACCGTGCTGGCGATCGTGCCCGATCAGCGCGACGTCGACGCCCTGCTCGGGGTCGCGACCGAGCGGATCGGCGAGTCGGCGGTGGTGGCGTTGTCCGCGGGGCTGGGCCCGTCCACCCGCTACCGGCGGTGGTTGTCGGTGCTGCGCGGCGGGGCCCGGTTGGTGATCGGTACCCGCAGTGCGGTGTTCGCGCCGCTGGCCGACCTGGGGCTGGTACTGGTCTGGGACGACGGCGACGACTCGCTGGCCGAACCGCGGGCGCCCTATCCGCACGCCCGTGACGTGGCCATGCTGCGGGCGCACCTGGCGGGTTGCGCCGCTGTGATCGGCGGGTACTCGCGCACCGCCGAAGCGCACGCTCTGGTCGGCAGTGGGTGGGCCCGTGAGGTGGTGGCACCGCGGACGGTACTCCGGTCGGCGGCCCCGCGGGTGGTCGCGCTCGACGACACCGGCTACGCCGAACAGCGTGACGCCGCAGCGCGGACCGCACGGCTGCCGACCGTCGCGCTGCAAAGCGCCCGCAGCGCCCTGGCGGCGGACGCACCGGTGCTGGTGCAGGTCCCGCGACGCGGATACGTCCCGTCGCTGGCGTGCGGGCGGTGCCGCGCGATCGCCCGTTGCCGGCATTGCACCGGGCCGTTGTCGCTGCCCGAACGTGGCGGAGCCGCCCAGTGCCGGTGGTGCGGCCGGGCCGATCCGACGCTGCGCTGCGCCCGCTGCGGTTCGGACTCGGTCCGTGCCGTGGTCATCGGTGCCCGCCGCACCGCCGAAGAACTCGGCCGCGCCTTCTCCGGGACCCCGGTGATCACCTCCGCCGGCGACACCATCGTCGACCACATCGCGGAGGGCCCGGCCCTGGTGATCGCCACCCCGGGTGCCGAGCCACGCGCTCCGCACGGCTACGGCGCGGCACTGCTGCTCGACAGTTGGGCATTGCTGGGCCGGCAGGACCTGCGTGCCGCCGAGGACACGCTACGACGCTGGATGTCGGCGTCGGCCCTGGTCCGCGGCCGGGATGCCGGCGGCGTGGTCACCGTGGTCGCGGAATCCTCGATTCCCACCGTGCAGGCCCTGATCCGGTGGGATCCGGTCGGGCACGCCGACGCCGAGCTGGCGACCCGCGGCGAGGTCGGGTTGCCGCCGGCGGTCCACATGGCCGCGCTCGACGGGGACCCGGAGTCGGTGACGGCCCTGCTGGACCAGGCACGACTGCCCGACGACGCCGAGCAACTCGGTCCGGTGCCGCTGCCCGCGGGGGTACGGCGCCCGGCCGGTGTTCCCGACGAACTGAACGTGATCCGGATGCTGGTGCGGGTGCGCCGCGAGCACGGCCCGGCGCTGGCCGCCGCACTGCGGCACGGCACGGGGGTGCTCAGTGCGCGCGGATCGCATCATCCGGTGCGGGTCCAGATCGACCCGTTGCATATCGGTTAGCACCGGCCGGCGGGGCTCACCACGGTACGAGCTGGATCATGCCGGGCGGCCTCGGTTGTTCCGGCGGAGGTGGTGGTGCCGGCGGTGCTGCGTCACCGATCCCGTTGCCGCCGTTGCCGTTTCCGTTTCCATTCCCACTGCCCCCTTCGGCGATGCCGCCCGGCTGCGGACCTGCACCGGGAGACGGCGGAGCCTGCTGGGGCGGTGGAGGGGGAGCCTGCTGGGGCGGTGGCGGTGGCGGGGGAGCCTGCTGCAGTGGTGGCGGTGGCGGGGGAGCCTGCTGCGGTGGTGGCGGCGGTTGTTGCGGGCGCGCAGGTGTGGCCTGCGGCGGGGGCGGTGGAACTTGCCGTGGGCGCGGCTTCGTCACGGCTCCCGGTCGCCGGGGAATCTTGGCCTCCGGTGCCTTGGGCGGCGGAATCTTCGGCGGTCCGGGCTGTGACGCGTCGCCGGTGGCGATGGTGCCGACCGGCGAGCCCAGCGTCGCGCCCATCGCCGCGGGTGTCGTACCGGAATTCGAGACGAGGACCACGCGGAGGGCCTCGCGCGGCCGGTCCGGCACGCTGGACTGCAGCGAGGCGATCTTGCCCTGCTCGGCCGGGCAGTAGACCTCGACCGCCGCCGAGATGAATCGGCTCATGGTCACCGCCAACCGGGCGGCCTCCTGATTCAGTTCCGGATTCATCTGGAAGGCATCGTTTTCCAACCCATCGAGCACATCACCCGCCGGTATGCCGTCGTCGAGTTTCCGGCACACGGTCTGCCCGGCGTCGATGACGGTCGCCGCGTTGTACATGACGGGAATCTGATCGCGTTGCAGCACTGCGAGGAATTGGTCGTCCTGGCCCGGATCAGCGGTGGCTATGCCACCGGATAGCAGTGCCGCGGCCATCGCCGCCGCGGCGGTGATCGCGGTGCCCGGGTGCGAGAAGGTGTGGATGAACATGGCCCGGATCTCCGTTCTGTGCAGACCGTATCCGTCTCAGGCTGTCTCGGGTGCGATGTCCGGCGCCGTCGCGAACAGCGGTCTCTATCGAATCGGCAGGTTCTAAATTAAATCGTAGTCCGATATATCTTTGAGGGGAATGGTGTCTTCGCGCAGCCGTTCCGGGTGCCGTAGGCCGGTGATGGGGCCGAATGGCCCTATCCTCGGGTCCCAACGGCTCCTGCGGAATCCGATCAGGCGCAGTAGGATTCGTAATCGAGTCGACCGTTCGGCCGGCCAGTCGGTCAATACTTTTGGAGGGCCGGACCATGTCACAGGTCGGGACGACACGCGGAATCGTGGTGGGTGTCGATGGATCGGCCGAATCGGAGGCGGCCGTCACATGGGCGACGCATGAGGCGATCATGCGCAACCTGCCGATCACGCTGTTGCACGTGGTGACACCGGTGGTGACCGGTTGGCCGCCGGTGCCGATGGACGAGGGCATGCCCCGATGGCAGGAAGAGGCCGCGCGCAAGGTGCTGGCCCGGGCCGGCGCCTTGGTCGACGCCGCACGAGGCGGGGGGCGGGCCCCCGAGGTCCACACCGAGTTGGTCTATTCCCAGGTCGTACCGTCGCTGGTCGCGGCGAGCAAAGACGCCTGGATGACCGTCGTGGGCTCGGTCGGATTGGGCGCGATCGGCCGACTGCTGCTGGGCTCGGTGAGCACCAGCGTGATTCACCACGCGCACGGCCCCGTCGCGGTCATCCGCACCGACCGCGGCATCGCCGACGATGCACCCGTGGTGGTGGGAATCGACGGATCGCCGGCGTCGGAGACGGCCACCGCGCTGGCATTCGATGAAGCGTCCCGACGCGGTGTACCGCTGGTGGCGGTGCACGCCTGGAGCGACATCGGCGTCATGCCGATCTTGAACACCGATCCCGGCGATTACGAACGCCAGGGGCAGGAGGTGCTCGCCGAACGGCTCGCCGGCTATCAAGAGCAGTACCCCGACGTGTCCGTCGAACGGCGGGTGGCGTGTGACCAGCCCGCCCACCGACTGGTGCAGGCCGCCGAGCATGCGCAACTGGTGGTGGTCGGCAGTCGCGGGCGTGGCGGATTCGCCAGTCAACTCCTGGGTTCGGTCAGTTCCGCGGTCACCCACGCCGCCGGGATTCCGGTGATCGTGGTCCGCCCGCGGTAGGCCGGGATGGCGAACGTCGAAACCGGTGATCCAGACGACGCGTCCCCCTACCTGACGGCGCACGAAACCCACTCCGGTGTGGTCGTGCTGGTCGGCGACCGGGCCTACAAGGCCAAAAAGCCGGTGCAGACCGATTTTCTCGACTTCCGCACCGTCGAACAGCGTGCGCAGGCGTGTGCGCGCGAGGTCCGGCTCAACAGTCGCCTCGCCCCGGACAGCTATCTCGGTGTCGCCGAGTTTCGCGGCCCGGACTCCTCGACCGCCGAACCGGTCATCGTCATGCGCCGCTACCGGGATCGCGACCGGCTGACCTCGATCGTCCGGCGCGGCGAGGACGTGACGCGGGTGCTGGACGGCATCGCCGCCCTACTGGCCGATTTCCATCACAGCTCCGAGCGCACCGCGCTCATCGACGAGCAGGGCCGACCCGCCGCGATCCGCCGGCGCTGGGACGACCATTTCCCCACCCTGGACCGCCACGCCGGCGTCGAGCTGTCCGCGCCGTCGGTGCGACGGGTACAGCACCTGGCCGCCGAATACCTGGCCGGCCGGGCTGCGCTGTTCGCCCGACGCATCGAGCAGGGTTGCCTGGTCGACGGCCATGCCGATCTGCTCACCGACGACATCTTCTGGGTCGACGACCGGCCGGTGCTGCTGGACTGCCTGGAGTTCAGCGACGAACTGCGCTACCTCGATCGCATCGACGACGCCGCATTCCTGGCGATGGATCTGGAATTTTTGGGCCGCAAGGACCTCGCCGACTACTTCCTGGATCGCTATACGGCCTGCAGCGCAGACACCGCCCCGGCATCGCTGCGCGACTTCTACATCGCCTACCGCGCCGCGGTCCGCGCCAAGACCGACTGCGTGCAACTGACGCAGGGCAGAACCGAGGCGGGTGCGGCAGCGGCACGTCACCTGGCCATCGCCCTGGAACACCTGGAGGCCGGTGCCGTGCGGCTGGCGCTCGTCGGCGGCGGTCCCGGCACCGGGAAGTCGACCCTGGCGCGCAAGCTCGCCGAACAGGTCGGCGCGACGGTGGTGTCCACCGACGACGTCCGCAAGGACATGCGGGAATCCGGGCGGCTCAGCGGAGCGCCCGGTGCCCTCGGTGCCGGTCTCTACAGCCCGGCCAACGTCAACGCCGTCTATTCGGCACTGTTGGAGCGCGCCGCGCCGCTGCTGGCGCACGGGCAGTCGGTCATCCTCGACGGCACCTGGCGCGACGCGCAGACCCGCGCCGCGGCCGGCCGGCTGGCCGCCGACCGGCACGCGATGATCACCGAGATCCGCTGCGTCGTCGATCTGCAGGTAGCGGCCGACCGGATCAGAACCCGGGCGCCGGGCAACTCCGACGCGACACCCCAGATCGCCGAGGCGTTGGCCGCCCAGGACTTCGCATGGGACTCCGCGCACCCGGTGGACACCGCGCAACCCCTCGACGACTGTGTGCGTCGGGCGGTCGAACTATGGCGCGCCGCGACCGAGGCACACTAGACCCGGTGGGCCCACCGGACCGCAGCGGTCGTCGCGGCCCGTGACTTCCCTAAACTGTCCGGGTGCGCATCGTCTTCGCCGGCACCCCGGACACCGCGTTGCCGTCGTTGCAACGGCTGATCGACTCGCCGCGCCACGAGGTGGTCGCGGTGCTCACCCGGCCCGACGCGGCCTCCGGCCGGCGAGGCACCCCGCAGCCGTCCCCGGTGGCGCGTCTGGCACTCGACCACAGCATCCCGGTGCTGCGGCCGGCGGCGCCCAACGCGCCCGAGGCGGTGGCCGAACTCGCCGAATTCGCGCCGGAATGCTGCCCGGTGGTGGCCTACGGGGCGTTGCTGCGTGACGAGTTGCTGGCCGTGCCGCCCCGCGGTTGGGTCAATCTGCACTTCTCGCTGCTGCCGGCCTGGCGCGGCGCGGGCCCGGTCCAGGCGGCCATCGCCGCCGGTGACGAGGTCACCGGCGCGACGACGTTCCTGATCGAACCCGAACTGGATTCCGGACCGGTGTACGGCGTTGCGACCGAAACGATCCGGCCGTCGGACACCGCGGGTGAGCTACTGGCGCGGCTGGCGGTCTCGGGGGCCGAACTACTGGCGGCCACCCTCGACGGTATCGCCGACGGCGCCCTGCAGGCGGTGCCGCAGCCGCTCGACGGCATCAGCTATGCGCCGAAGATCAGCGTCGACGACGCGCGGGTGAACTGGACGTTGCCGGCTGCGGTCATCGATCGGCGCATCCGCGCCGTGACGCCGCATCCGGGCGCCTGGACCGTGATCGGGGACCTGCGTGTCAAAGTCGGTCCGGTCACCGTCGCAGACGCCGAAGGGCCGACGGGGTTGGCGCCCGGTGAGATTCAAGTCAGCCGCCGCGACGTCTGGGTGGGTACCGGATCGGATGCGGTCCGGTTGGGGCAGATCCAGCCGCCCGGAAAGAAGTTGATGGACGCCGCCGATTGGGCGCGCGGAGCCCGCATCGACGCGGAGGTGCGGGCATCATGACCGGACCCGCGCGCCGCCCGCAGCGTGCCCAGAGCGGCCCCCGCAAACCCCGACGCAAGCCCCTGGATCCGGCACGCCGCGCCGCATTCGATGTGCTGCAAGCGGTTTCGCAGCGCGACGCCTACGCCAACCTGGCGTTGCCCGCGCTGCTCGCCGAACGGGGGATCACCGGACGCGACGCCGCGTTCGCCACCGAACTGACCTACGGCACCTGCCGGGTCCGCGGGCTGCTCGACGCGATCATCGGGGCGGCGGCCCAACGCTCACCGGAGACCATCGACCCGGTCTTGCTGGATCTGCTGCGGTTGGGCAGTTACCAGCTGCTGCGCACCCGGGTGGAACCGCACGCCGCCGTCTCCACCACCGTCGACCAGGCTGCCATCGAATTCGATTCGGCCCGCGGGGGTTTCGTCAACGGTGTGCTGCGGACCATCAGCGCTCGCGACGAACAGGCCTGGACCGCGGAGCTGGCGCCGGACGCCGAGACCGATCCGATCGGGCACGCCGCGTTCGTGCGCGCTCATCCGCGCTGGATCGCCCAGGCGTTCACCGATGCGCTCGGAGGCGCCGCAGGCGAACTCGATGCGCTGCTGGCCGGTGACGACGAACGGCCCCGCGTACATCTGGCGGCCCGTCCCGGGGTCTTGGCCGCCGCCGAGTTGGCCGCCGCCGTCGACGGCGAGGTCGGCCGGTACTCCCCGTACGCGGTCTACCTGCCCGGCGGCGACCCCGGGCGGGTAGCGGCGGTGCGTGCCGGGCAGGCCCTGGTCCAGGACGAGGGCAGCCAGCTGGTGGCACGTGCGCTGACTCTCGCCCCGGTCGAGGACGACACCGGGCGGTGGCTGGACCTGTGCGCCGGCCCGGGCGGCAAGACCGCACTGCTGGCGGCGCTGGGCGCCGAGGTCGGCGCGCGGGTCACCGCGGTCGAACAGGCGCCGCACCGGGCGGAGCTGGTCGCGGCGAACACCCGCGGGCTGGGTGTGGAGGTGCTGACCGCCGACGGACGCGATCCCGGCGTGGAACCCGGGTTCGACCGGGTGCTCGTCGATGCGCCCTGCACCGGCCTCGGTGCGCTGCGCCGGCGGCCCGAAGCCCGCTGGCGTCGCCAGCCCTCCGACATACCGGTGCTGGCGAAGCTTCAACGGGAACTGCTGGCATCGGCGATCGCGCTGACCAGGCCCGGCGGAGTGGTGCTGTACGCGACCTGCTCGCCGCACCTGTCCGAAACCGTCGGCGTGGTGGCCGACGCGCTTCGGCGTTATCCGGTGCGCGCGTTGGACACCCGGGAACTGTTCGCCCCCGCCGAGGGGCTCGGCGACGGGCCGTACGTCCAGCTGTGGCCACACCGGCACGGCACCGACGCCATGTTCGCCGCAGCCCTACAAGTAATCTAAAACCCATGTCACGACCCATGATCGCGCCGTCGATCCTGTCGGCTGATTTTGCCCGTCTCGCCGAGGAGGCGGCCGCCGTCAAAGGCGCGGACTGGTTGCACGTCGATGTGATGGACGCGCATTTCGTTCCGAACCTGACATTGGGGCTGCCGGTGGTGCAGAGCCTGCTGGCGGCCACCGACATCCCGATGGACTGCCACCTGATGATCGAGGATCCCGGCCGCTGGGCACCGCCCTACGCCGAGGCCGGCGCCCACAACGTCACGTTTCACGCCGAAGCCACCGACGATCCGGTCGCGGTCGCGAAGGACATCCGCGCCGCCGGTGCCAAAGCCGGACTCAGCATCAAACCCGGTACCGCGCTGGAGCCCTACCTGGAGATCCTGCGGGACTTCGACACCCTGCTGGTGATGTCGGTGGAACCCGGCTTCGGGGGCCAGTCCTTCATCCCCGAGGTGCTGAGCAAAGTCCGTACGGTGCGCAACCTGGTCGATGCGGGGGAGTTGAGCATCCTGGTCGAGATCGACGGCGGCATCAACGCCGACACCGTCGAACAGGCCGCCGCCGCCGGGGTGGACTGCTTCGTCGCCGGCTCGGCCGTCTACGGCGCCACCGACCCCGGCGCCGCCGTGGAAGCGCTGCGCCGCCAAGCCCTGGCCGCGTCACCGCACCTGCGCGCATGAGTCACCGGCACGCCGTGGAGCACGCCCTCGACCACGACGCCGCGATGCTGCTGGCGATCGAACGGTCGCAGCAGGTCAAGGGCAACACCTACCCGAATCCGCCGGTGGGCGCGGTCATCTTGGACCGGGACGGGCGGGTGGCCGGGGTCGGCGGAACCCGCCCCGCCGGTGAGGCCCACGCCGAGATCGCGGCGCTGCGCCGCGCCGGCGAGTTGGCCGCCGGCGGCACCGCGGTGGTCACCCTGGAACCCTGCAACCATCACGGCCGGACACCGCCGTGCGTCGACGCGTTGCTGGCGGCCGGGGTGGCCGAAGTGGTCTATGCGGTCGACGACCCGCACCCCGAAGCCGGTGGCGGGGCGGCCCGCCTGGCCGCGGCGGGCGTTCGGGTGCGCTCCGGGGTGCAGGCCGACGCGGTGGTCGCCGGACCCTTGCGCGAGTGGCTGCACAAGCAGCGCACCGGCCGGCCGCACGTCACCTGGAAGTACGCCACCAGCATCGACGGCCGCAGCGCCGCCGCCGACGGTTCGAGTCAATGGATCACCAGCGAGGCGGCCCGGGCAGACCTGCACCGCCGCCGGGCGGCGGCCGACGCGATCGTCGTCGGCACCGGCACCGTGCTCGTCGACGATCCGACGCTGACCGCGCGCCTCCCCGACGGCAGCCTGGCCGATCGGCAACCGCTGCGGGTGGTGGTGGGGGAGCGGGAGATCTCCGCGGATGCCCGGGTGTTCAACGAGGATTCGCACACCATGGTGATCCGCACCCACGATCCCGCCGAGGTGCTGCGGGCCCTGTCGGACCGCACCGACGTGCTGATCGAGGGCGGTCCCACCCTGGCGGGGGCGTTCCTGCGCGCCGGGGCGATCGACCGGATCCTGGCCTACGTGGCGCCGATCCTGCTGGGTGGCCCGATCACCGCCGTCGACGACGTCGGGGTGGCCAACATCGCCCGCGCACTGCGCTGGCGATTCGACGCCACCGAGCAGATCGGCCCCGACCTGCTGCTGTCGCTGGTCCCGCACTGACGCCTGCTAGCCGAGCAGACGTCCGGGCCCCCGATGGGGGTCGCCTCAGGGGGCTTTTACGTCTGCTCGCGCGGGGGCGGCGACCGCGTCGAGATCCTCCGCGGAGTCACTGTTGCGGCCGATGAACAACCCCAGCACCGCCCCCACCACGCAGACCACCGCGGTGATCGCGAAGATCTCGCCGTACATCATCGCGAACGCCAGCTTGGAGTTGGCGGCGGTGGCGGCGATCTTCTCCGCCAGGCTACCGCCGGGCGCCTTGGGCAGTCCCACCAGGATCTGGTTGAACCGGTACAGGCCCCACGCCGACAGTGCCGCCATCCCGATCAGCATTCCCGTCATGCGGGCCACCACGACCCCGGACGCGGCGATCCCGTGCTCGCGCGGCGGCACCGCCCGCATCACCGCGGAGGTCAGCGGGCCGATCACCAATCCCAACCCGAAACCGGCCAGCATCTGGTCGGTGTCCAGGGCGGGCAGCGAGATCAGGCCGAACACGTCGTGCCGGTAGCTCAGCAGGTCCACCGGCCACTTCGAGATCAGCAGGTAGCCGCCGGCCGCGATCAGCAGACCCGCGAACGTCACCACCCGGTCGCCGATGCGGGTGGCCACCCAGCCGCCGATCAACGCACCGACCGGCAGTGCGACCAGGAACCGCAACAGCAGGCCCGCCGCCTCGTTCTGGGTCATCCCGAGCACGCCCTGACCGAACAGTTCGACGTCGACCAGGGTCACCATCAGCGCCGCGCCGGCACACATCGACGCGCCCAGGGCAGCCAGGAACGGGCCGAATCGGGCCCCGGTGGGGTCGATCAGCTTGGTCGACGACTTGATCTCCCAGACCGTGAACGCCACCAGTGCGATCGCGGCGCACAACAGATACGTCGAACCGTGGTCGGGCAGCGCCTGTTTGGCGCTGGGATCGGGGTTGTAGAGACCGATCGTCAACAGGCTCAGGATCGCCGCCAGCAGCAGCCCGCCGACCACGTCGACGCGCTCGGCGGGCGCCCCCTCCTCGGCATCGGCACGCGACGGCAGGCTGAAGTGGATCATCAGCATCGCCAGCAGGGTCAGCGGAACGTTGATCCAGAACACGTCGCGCCAGTCGTGCAACAGCCAGACCACGAAGATGCCGTACAGCGGACCGAGCACACTGCCCAGTTCCTGGGCGGCCCCGATGCCGCCGAGCACACCGGCCCGGTTGCGCTGCGACCACAGGTCCGCGCCGAGGGCCAGGGTCACCGGCAGCAGGGCACCGCTGGCGACACCCTGGATGGTGCGCCCCACCACCAACATCGTCAGATCGGTCGACAGCGCGGTCACCACCGAACCGACCACGAAGGTGGCCAGGCTGACCTGCAGCAGCAGTTTGCGGCCGAACCGGTCGGAGGCACGGCCCAGCAACGGCATCGCGGCGATGTAACCGAGCAGATAGCAGGTGATGATCGGGGTGAGCTGCTGGATCTTGTTGATCGGAATCCCGACACCGGCCGGTGGCGGGGCCATGATGTCGCGCATGATCGTGACCACGACATAGGTGTCGAGGGCACCGAGGAGGACCGCGAGGCTACCTGCGCTGATCGCGAGTCTGCGGTTGACCCGCATTACTCTCCCGCCGGCTTCTCAACCGTGACCGGGGCGTTCCAGTTCGACAGGGTCATCTGGATGGAGTTGCCCGCACTGGGCTCGAGCTGAGCCTGAACCAGCTGGTGGTCACCGTCCTCCTGGATCCAGACCGTGGCCGGCGTCGGCGCGGTGGCCTTCAGCTGCGGGGCGAGTGCGTTGACCGCGTCGGCCGGCGCATTGCCGGTCACCCGGATCGTCTGCTGGCCGTTGATCTTGTCGCGGCCGTCCGCTTTGGGGTCGGTCAGGGTGGTCAGCATGTTCGCCAACCCCTTCTCCGGGCTCAGGATCGCCGCGACGTCGTAGATGGTCTCGGCGGGGCCGTACTTGATGTAGTCGTCGCCGGTGATCGCGGCGTAGAGATCACCGTCGATCACGATGAACTTGGCGTCGACCGGCGAGTTCAGCATCAGGATCGTCGCGTTGCCCTTGGCCGCGGTGGTCGGCTTGTTGGTCAGGTCGCCTTCGAGGGTCTTGACCGGGAGGCTCTTGATCTGACCGGTCACCGACAGCGCCAGGTGTGCGCTCTCCAGACTCGCGGTGGTGGTCGCGGCCTCCTTGACCAGCGGCGCTGCTTCCGGCAGCGGCCCGCCGGCGTCCTTGGACGAACAGCCGGCGAGCAATGCGGCCGCGGTGGTCGCAGTGGCCAGGGCGATGAGAAGTCTGCGCATGGGTGTCATCGTATATACAGCCGGTCGGCTGCAGGCGGTGCAGCGTGCAGAACGGTCCCCGCCGACTCGCTAGCCTGATGGCATGTTCACCGGAATCGTCGAGGAACTGGGCGAGTTGGTCAGCCGTGAAGAGTTGACCGACGCCGCACGCCTGGTCATCCACGGGCCCACCGTCACCTCCGACGCCCGTCACGGCGACTCGATCGCCGTCAACGGCGTGTGTCTGACGGTCGTCGACGTGCTGCCCGGCGGCCGGTTCTCCGCCGACGTCATGCTCGAGACCCTGGACCGGTCCAGCCTGGGGGCCCTGGAGGTCGGTGGCCCGGTGAACCTGGAGCGGGCGGCCGCGCTGAACAGTCGCCTGGGTGGCCACATCGTGCAGGGCCACGTCGACGGCACCGGCCGGGTGCTGGCCCGCACCCCGGGGCAGCATTGGGAAGTGGTGCGGATCGGGTTGCCGGCCGCGTTGGCGCGCTATGTCGTGGAGAAGGGCTCGATCACCGTCGACGGCACCTCGCTGACCGTGTCCGCGGTGGGAGCGGACCCTGGGGATGGCAGCGACTTCTTCGAGGTCTCCCTGATCCCGACCACACTGGAACTGACCACGCTGGGCCGGGCGCCGGTCGGCACGCCGGTCAACCTCGAAGTGGATGTCATCGCGAAATACGTCGAGCGACTGCTGGCCCGCGGCTAGCGGCCGGGCGGGACCGTCGGCATATCGCAGATGTGATCAAGGCAACGTCGGCCGTCGTCCGTAACCGGGACAGATCCCGGCGAGGGGCGCCGTCCACCGCCACTGCCTGGCAATATTTCCGCAGGTGGTGACTAAAATCGGGTCACGCCGACCATCCCGGGCCGGTCCGATCGCCGCCGCGAGAACCCACTCGACGAGTCGTGGGGAAACGCGGCATCCGGGGTGGTTCATACTGGACGGGCGGGTTGCGCCGACGGGGCGCTCTCCGATGGCGAACTCAAGGTGGGACAGATGACGAAGTTGGACACCGTCGAGCGGGCGGTTGCCGACATCGCGGCCGGCAAGGCCGTCGTGGTCATCGACGACGAGGACCGTGAGAACGAGGGCGACCTGATCTTCGCCGCGGAGAAGGCCACCCCCGAACTGGTGGCGTTCATGGTCCGCTACACGTCGGGGTATCTGTGCGTGCCGCTGGACGGCGCCATCTGCGACCGGCTGGGCCTGCTGCCGATGTACGCGGTGAACCAGGACAAGCACGGCACCGCCTACACCGTCACCGTCGACGCCAAGAAGAACGTGGGCACCGGTATCTCGGCGTCCGACCGGGCGACCACCATGCGCCTGCTGGCCGACCCGGCCAGTGCCGCCGACGAGTTCACCCGCCCCGGCCACGTGGTGCCGCTGCGGGCCAAGGACGGCGGGGTGCTGCGCCGGCCCGGCCACACCGAAGCCGCGGTCGACCTGGCCCGGATGGCGGGCCTGCAACCGGCCGGTGCGATCTGCGAGATCGTCAGCCAAAAAGACGAGGGCGCCATGGCCCAGACCGACGAACTGCGGGTCTTCGCCGACGAGCACGGCCTGGCGATGATCTCCATCGCCGACATGATCGAGTGGCGGCGCAAGCACGAGAAGCACATCGAGCGCGTCGCCGAAGCCCGCATCCCGACCCGCCACGGCGAGTTCCGGGCGGTGGGCTACACCAGCGTCTACGAAGACGTCGAGCATGTCGCGCTGGTCCGCGGCGACATCACCGGACCGGACAACGACGGCGAGGACGTCCTGGTCCGGGTCCACTCCGAATGCCTGACCGGCGATGTGTTCGGCTCGCGCCGCTGCGACTGCGGGCCCCAGCTGGATGCCGCGCTGGCGATGGTCGCCCAGGAAGGCCGCGGGGTGGTGCTCTACATGCGCGGTCACGAAGGCCGCGGTATCGGACTGCTGCACAAACTGCAGGCCTACCAATTGCAGGACGCCGGTGAGGACACCGTCGACGCCAACCTCAAGCTGGGCCTGCCGGCCGACGCACGCGACTACGGCATCGGTGCGCAGATCCTCGGGGACCTGGGGGTGCGGTCGATGCGACTGCTGACCAACAACCCGGCCAAACGAGTCGGCCTGGACGGCTACGGACTGCACATCATCGAGCGGGTGCCGTTGCCGGTGCGCGCCAACGCCGAGAACATCCGCTACCTGCTGACCAAGCGCGACCGGATGGGGCACGACCTGTCCGGGTTGGAAGACTTCGACGACGCGCCCCAGCTGCCCGACGAGTTCGGCGGCGCGCTGTGAGCGGCGTCGGCGTGCCGGACATGCCGGCGCTGGACGCCTCCGATGTGCGGCTGGCGATCGTGGCCAGCACCTGGCACGCCCAGATCTGTGACGCGCTGCTGGCCGGTGCCCGCAAGGTAGCGGCCGAGGCGGGGGCCCCCGAGCCGACCGTGGTGCGGGTGCTCGGCGCCATCGAGATCCCGGTGGTGGCCCAGGAAGTCGCCCGCAGCCATGACGCCGTGGTCGCCCTGGGGGTTGTGATCCGCGGCGCCACACCACATTTCGACTACGTGTGCGACGCGGTGACCCAGGGCCTGACCCGGGTGTCGTTGGATGCGGCGACCCCGGTGGCCAACGGTGTGCTCACCGTCAACGACGAACAGCAGGCACTGGATCGAGCCGGTCTGCCGGGCTCGGCCGAGGACAAGGGCGCTCAGGCGGCGGCTGCCGCGCTCAGCACCGCGTTGACCCTGCGCGAGCTTCGCGCCGCGCTGTGACGGGCCCGTCGAACTCCCCGCGCTGGGAGCTGCAGATCCGCCCACGCATGATGCGCATCGGCCTGTGGAGCGCGGCCGTGCTGATCGTGGCGATCCACGTGATGGTCAGCTTCCTGCTGACGATCCGCGCCAGCGGCGTGATCTTCCGCACCTATGACCGGGTGGCGGTCGTGGTGCTGGGCGTGATCGTGGCGAGCTCCCTGCTGCTGTTCGCCCGCGCCCGGGTGCGGGCCGGGGAATCCGGGGTGTCGGTGCGCAATGCGCTCGGCGACCGACTGATCCCGTGGTCGGACGTGGTCGGGGTGTCCTTCCCGCCGGGCAAACGCTGGGCCCGACTGGAGTTGCCCGACGACGAGTACATCCCGCTGGTGGCGATCCAACTCGCCGACAAGGAGCGGGCCGTGGCGGCCATGCGGGAGCTACGCGCACTGGACGCGCGCTACCGCCCGACACCCCCGCGAGCAGACCCAGAACCGCACACCTGAGGCCCGTCGAGTGCGACGCAATGTCTGCTCGGCGGGGCGAACCCGCACGCTAGCCTGGTAGCCGTGGCAGACCCCGCGACCTACCGTCCGGCGCCCGGGTCCATCCCCGTCGCGCCCGGTGTCTACCGGTTCGTCGATCCGCACGACCGGGTCATCTACGTGGGTAAGGCGAAAAGCCTGCGGTCACGGCTGACGTCGTACTTCGCCGACATCGCCGGCCTGCACCCGCGGACCCGCCAGATGGTGACCACCGCCGCCAAGGTGGAGTGGACGGTGGTCAACACCGAGGTCGAAGCGCTGCAACTCGAGTACAATTGGATCAAGGAGTTCGATCCGCGGTTCAACGTCCGCTACCGCGACGACAAGACCTATCCGGTGCTGGCCGTCACGATGAACGAGGACTACCCGCGGCTGATGGTCTATCGGGGGCCGCGCCGCAAGGGAGTGCGCTACTTCGGGCCGTATTCGCATGCCTGGGCGATCCGCGAAACCCTCGACCTGCTGCTGCGGGTCTTCCCGGCCCGCACCTGTTCGGCGGGAGTGTTCAAGCGCCACCAGCAGATCGACCGGCCCTGCCTGCTGGGCTACATCGGCAAATGCTCCGCGCCGTGTGTCGGACGGGTCAGCGCCGAGGAACACCGACGGATCGTCGACGACTTCTGCGACTTTCTGGCCGGCAAGACCGACCGGCTGGTCCGCAGCCTCGAACAGCAGATGCTGGCCGCCTCCGAGGAACTGGATTTCGAACGGGCGGCACGCCTGCGCGACGACGTCGCCGCGCTCAAACGGGCGCTGGAGAAACAGGCCGTGGTGCTCGGCGACGGCACCGACGCCGACGTGGTGGCCTTCGCCGACGACGATCTCGAGGCCGCGGTGCAGGTGTTCCATGTGCGCGGCGGCCGGGTGCGCGGGCAGCGCGGCTGGATCGTCGAGAAGCCCGGCGATCCCGGGGACGGCGACAACGCGCTGGAACGACTGGTCGAGCAGTTCGTGAGCCAGTTCTACGGCGAGCAGGCCGAGTTGGGCGGCGCCGCCGACGAACCGACCAACCCGGTGCCGCGCGAGGTGCTGGTGCCCTGCCTGCCGGCCAACGCCGACGAACTGACCAGCTGGCTGTCGGGCCTGCGGGGTTCGCGGGTTTCGCTGCGGGTGCCGTTGCGCGGTGACAAGCGGGTGCTGGCCGAGACCGTCGAACGCAATGCCAAAGAGGCGCTGCAGCAGCACAAGCTGAAGAGGGCCGGGGACTTCACCGCCAGATCCGCTGCGCTGCAGAACATTCAGGAATCGTTGGGGCTTCCCGACGCCCCGCTGCGCATCGAATGCGTCGACATCAGCCACGTGCAGGGCACCGATGTGGTGGGGTCGCTGGTGGTGTTCGAGGACGGGCTGCCGCGCAAGTCGGACTACCGCCACTTCGCGATCCGAGAGGCCGCCGGCGACGGCCGCTCCGATGATGTGGCCTCCATCGCCGAAGTGACCCGACGCCGATTCCGTCACCACCTTGATCCGGAAGTCCTTGCCCCGGAAGGGAAATCCCGAAAATTCGCCTATCCGCCCAACCTGTACGTGGTGGACGGCGGCGCTCCGCAGGTCAACGCCGCAGCACAGGTGCTGGACAAACTGGGCATCACCGACGTGGCGATCATCGGGCTGGCGAAGAGGCTGGAAGAGGTGTGGGTGCCGTCGGAACCCGACCCGATCATCCTGCCGCGGCAGAGCGAAGGGCTCTACCTGCTGCAGCGGATCCGCGACGAAGCGCACCGCTTCGCCATCACCTACCACCGCAGCGAGCGATCCAAGCGGATGACGGCGTCGGCGCTGGACGCGGTACCGGGACTCGGGGAGCATCGGCGCAAGGTGTTGATCTCGCATTTCGGTTCGGTGGCGCGGCTGAAACGGGCTACCGTCGAGGAGCTCACCTCGATCCCGGGGATCGGCACGGCGACCGCCGCCGCCGTTCTCGAGGCGTTGGGAGCCGACGGTGCGGCCGGTGCCGCTGAACAGCAACGGATGTCGGGATGACGGATTCTTCGAAGGGCGTACGGGAGCGCGATGTCGCCGGTCCCGGCGACGGCGCCGGTATCGACGTCGTCCTGGTGACCGGCCTGTCCGGTGCGGGGCGCGGCACCGCCGCCAAGGTGCTCGAGGATCTGGGCTGGTACGTGGCCGACAACCTGCCGCCGGACCTGATCACCCGGATGGTGGACCTGGGGTTGGCGGCCGGCTCCCGGATCACCCAGCTCGCGGTGGTGATGGACGTGCGTTCGGCGGGATTCACCGGCGACCTGGACTCGGTGCGCACCGAGTTGGCGACCCGCGGTATCAACCCGCGGGTGCTGTTCATGGAGGCCGGCGACGACGTGCTGGTGCGCCGGTACGAGCACAACCGGCGCAGTCATCCCCTGCAGGGCCAGCAGACGCTGATCGAGGGCATCGCCGCGGAGCGGATCATGCTGGCGCCGGTGCGGGCGGTGGCCGATCTGGTGATCGACACGTCGGTGCTCAGCGTCCGCGAGTTGCGCGAGAGCATCGAGGAGATGTTCGGCGGTGACGCCGCCACCGCACCGACATCCATCACCGTGGAGTCCTTCGGCTTCAAGTACGGGTTGCCGATGGATGCCGACATGGTGTTGGACGTCCGCTTCCTGCCCAACCCGCACTGGATCGACGAACTGCGACCGCACACCGGTCAGCATCCGGCGGTCCGCGACTACGTGCTGAGCCGCCCGGGCGCCGACGAGTTCCTCACCGGCTACCACCGACTGTTGTCGCTGGTGGTCGGCGGCTATCGACGAGAGGGAAAGCGCTACATGACTTTGGCCGTCGGGTGCACCGGAGGCAAACACCGCAGCGTTGCCATCGCCGAGGCGCTGGCCCGGCTGCTGGACACCGAGGACCGCCACGACGAACTGTCGGTACGGGTGTTGCACCGGGATCTGGGCCGCGAATGAGGTGCGCCGGCGACGATGCAGAGCGGAGCGATGAGGAGGAGCGGCGCCAGTGAGTATTGAACCGGCGCACGGCAATCCGAGCATCGTCGCGCTCGGCGGCGGGCACGGTCTGTATGCGACGCTGTCGGCCGCACGCCGGCTGACACCGCACGTCACCGCGGTGGTCACCGTCGCCGACGACGGCGGTTCCTCCGGTCGGCTGCGCGGGGAACTGGACGTGGTGCCGCCCGGAGACCTGCGGATGGCCTTGGCGGCGCTGGCCTCCGACACCCCGACGGGCCGGCTGTGGGCGACCATCCTGCAGCACCGGTTCGGCGGCACCGGGGCACTGGCCGGGCATCCGATCGGCAACCTGATGCTGGCCGGCCTCAACGAGGTGCTCGCCGACCCGGTGGCCGCGCTCGACGAACTCGGCCGGATGCTCGGCGTCAAGGGGCGGGTATTGCCGATGTGCCCGATCGCCCTGCAGATCGAGGCCGATGTGTCCGGCCTGGACGCCGACCCCCGACTGTTCCGGCTGATCCGGGGACAGGTGGCCGTCGCGACCACGCCGGGAAAGGTCCGCCGGGTGCGCTTGCTGCCGGGCGACCCACCGGCCACCCGCCAGGCCGTGGACGCCATCATGGCCGCGGATCTGGTGGTGCTGGGCCCGGGATCGTGGTTCACCAGCGTCATCCCGCACCTGCTGGTGCCGGGCCTGGCGACGGCGCTGCAGCAGACCACGGCGCGGCGTGCACTGGTGCTCAACCTGGTGGCCGAACCGGGGGAGACCGCAGGCTTCTCCGTGGAGCGCCACCTGCATGTGCTCGCCCAACACGCACCGGGCTTCACCGTCGACCACATCATCATCGACGCCGGTCGGGTGCCCAGCGAGCGCGAACGCGAGCAGCTTCGGCGGGCCGCCACCCTGTTCGCGGCCGAGGTTCAATTCGTCGACGTGTCCCGACCTGGTACACCTTTACATGACCCAGGAAAGTTGGCGGCGGCGTTGGACGAGGTTCGGAACAGCGACGCGGCGTCGATGACGGTTCCGACACCGCTCACGACGCCGGCCGAAGGCGGGGGCCGGCAAACCGGCGTGAGTGGGCCGAGTGGACTCGGGCCGGGAGGTGACAAGTCGTGGCGATGACGGCCGAAGTCAAGGACGAGCTGAGCCGTCTCGTGGTCAGTTCGGTGAGCGCACGCCGGGCCGAGGTCGCGGCGCTGCTGCGCTTCGCCGGCGGACTGCACATCGTGGCCGGCCGGGTCGTGGTCGAAGCCGAGGTCGACCTGGGCGTCATCGCGCGCCGGCTGCGCAAGGACATTTTCGACCTGTACGGCTACAACGCGATCGTGCACGTGCTCTCGGCCAGCGGCATGCGCAAGAACACCCGGTACGTGCTGCGGGTGACCAAAGACGGGGAAGCGCTGGCTCGCCAGACCGGCCTGTTGGACCTGCGCGGCCGCCCGGTGCGGGGGCTGCCGGCCCAGGTCGTCGGCGGCAGCGTCGCCGACTCCGAAGCGGCCTGGCGCGGCGCATTTCTGGCGCACGGTTCGCTCACCGAACCCGGCCGCTCCTCGGCGCTGGAGATCGGCTGCCCGGGCCCGGAGGCGGCCCTGGCGCTGGTGGGTGCGGCCCGCCGGCTCGGGGTCAGCGCGAAGGCCCGCGAGGTGCGCGGCGCCGATCGGGTGGTGGTACGCGACGGCGAGGCGATCGGTGCGCTGCTGACCCGGATGGGCGCCCAGGACACCCGGCTGGTCTGGGAGGAGCGCCGGATCCGCCGCGAGGTACGGGCCACCGCCAACCGGCTGGCCAACTTCGACGACGCCAACCTGCGCCGCTCGGCACGCGCCGCGGTGGCCGCAGCGGCCCGGGTGGAACGCGCCCTGGCGATTCTGGGCGACACCGTGCCCGACCACCTGGCCACCGCGGGCCGGCTGCGCGTCGAACACCGGCAGGCGTCCCTGGAGGAACTGGGGCGGTTGGCCGACCCGCCGATGACCAAGGACGCGGTGGCCGGGCGGATCCGCCGATTGCTGTCGATGGCCGACCGCAAGGCCAAGCAGGACGGTATCCCCGACACCGAGTCCGCGGTCACCCCGGAACTGCTCGAAGACGCCTGACGAGGCAGCTCTGGCAGTGCCCGCTCGGAGGTCGTCGTCAGTGGAAATGACTCAACGACGGCCACATCTGGGCCCACGTGCCGCGCGGCTGCTGACACAGATAGATTGTGCGGTCGGATTCCCAGCTGTGTTCGCCGTCGTCGGCGATCACCGTCGCCAGAGGTGTTACCTGCGACCAGAAGTCCAGTAGGTAACTGCGTGGGAAGTCGCCAACGCAGATCACGCTGTCCGGGCGGCCCTTCGGTGGACCCCACAGGGTGTAGTTGTTATGTGCGCTGTAAACCGGGTTCCGAAGGCCGACAGCCGGCCCGAGAATAGTCAATGCCCCGGCTTCGGTGTAGTAGCCGGTGAAGATCGGTACGGCGGAGGGGAAGGGCGCCGCTGCAGCCGCCACCTGTTCGGTGAACTGCGGCCAGCCGTAGGTGGAGGCGAGCCACGGGTTGATGTGGCGTAACGCCTGGGCAGTAGAGACCGGCAGCACCGGCAGGCAGACGAGCACGGTGCCCACGAACGACGCCGCGAGTGCCGCCGTCCAGCGTAGCGACGGCCAGGCGCTGTCAACCGGTCCGTCGCGACGTGAGCGGCTCATACGGGCGGATTCGACCTGCACGGCCCCGGCCGCGAACAGCAGGGCGAACACCGGGGCGGCGTAGTAGGGCCGGCCGCTCGTGCAGGTGAAGACGGCCAGGGCCACCGCGACCACGCTCAACGCCCACCGATGTTCCCGCTGGCCGGCCGCGATCAACCATCGGATTCCCACCACCCACAGCACCACCAGTAGCGGGCCGGCAAGCGCGACGGTCAGCAGCGGCAGTTGAACCAGCGAATCGAGTGTGTCGCGTGAGTGCTGTGAGATCATCTGTGCGAACTGCAGATTCGGCCATCCGTGGGTCGCCATCCACCACAGGTTCGGGGCCGCCAGCGCCAGCGCGACGCCGAGGGCGAGCCACGGGCCCGGTGTACGCAGCGACGGGCGTCGGGATATCACCAGGCCCGCGGCGATTGCGACGATCAGTACGGCTGCGGTGTGCTTGTTCTCCAGCCCGAGCCCGGCCGTCGTCCCGGCGAACAGCCAGGACGTCGTGGTGCCCAGGCGCAGGGCACGTGCGACCAGTGCGAGAGTGGCCAGCCAGAACAATTGATCGGTGACCGTCGGGCCGAAATACATCGACAGGCCGACGAATGCCGGACAGGCGGCGACAGCGGCGCCGGCGATAACCTGGGCCAGACGCCGGCCCCCGAACTCCGCTGTCAGCGCGGCCGCGGACACGATGCAACCGACGTGTGCGGCGACGGCGAACAACCGCAGCATCAGGAGGCCACCACCGGGCAGCGTCTCGGCCAGATGCGCCAGTAGCGGCACCAGCGGGGGCTGATCGACATAACCCCAAGCCGGGTGCCGACCGCAGATGACGAAATAGAACTCATCGGGAAACCAGCCGTACCTGGTCGCCACCGCCATGTGCACCGCGGCTGCGACAGCCGCGACGACCGCCACGGGCAGGCGCGCCATACCCGTCGCCGGCCGCGAGGCTGCCGTCTTCGAATCCGCACTCATTGAATCGCTCAAGAACTTGCCGCCATCGACTGATGTCGCGCACATCGGGCGATGTCCGCGGCTGGAGGAAACTACCGGAGCCAGATCCTAAGCCGGGCGCGGACCGAAACGCCCATTCCGGGCCCGCCCAGACCGCTATAACTGAACGCGGTACACGGCAGGAAGCGAGGCAGCATGGGGTTCATCAAACCGTCGTTACCCGACGTCGACCCCGAAACCTGGCGCGGTATGCCGTGGCCGGACCGGGTCCGGGTCTGCAGTCGGCACTGGGCGGAGCATGGTTTCGGCACCCCGTCGGGGGTCTACCTGATCTACCTGATCAAGATCGCGGCGTACGCGGTCGGGGCGGCGGCGGTCATCGCGCTGACCCCGGGGCTGGGCGGATTGGGGTGCGTCGGCGAATGGTGGACGCAGCCCATCGTCTATCAGAAACTCGTCGTGTTCAGCCTGCTCTTCGAGATCCTGGGCTTGGGCTGCGGATCGGGTCCGCTGACCGCCCGGTTCTGGCCACCCATCGGCGGCGTGTTGTATTGGTTGCGGCCCAACACGATCCGATTGCCGCCGTGGCCGGGCAAGGTTCCGTTGACCGGCGGGGACACCCGGACCGTCATCGACGTCGCGCTGTATGCCGCGGTGCTGGGCACCGGCTGCCGGGCGTTATTGTCATCGGGACAGGGCGATCCGGGTCCGGCCGGCCTGCTCGACCCGATGCTGGTCGCGCCGATGATCGTCGCCCTGGCCCTGCTGGGACTGCGGGACAAGACGATCTTTCTGGCCGCCCGTGCCGAACACTACGGGCTGACCCTGCTCGTCTTCTTCTTTCCCTACGTCGACCAGATGGCCGCGTTCAAGCTGATCCTGCTCGGATTGTGGTGGGGCGCCGCCACATCCAAACTCAACCACCACTTTCCCTATGTGGTCGCGGTGATGACCAGCAACAACGCCCTACTGCGCTCGAAAATCTTCCTCGGCATCAAGCACCTGATGTACCGGGACCATGTCAACGACCTGCGCCCCACCCGGATCCCGCAGCTGATGGCGCACGTCGGCGGTACCACCGCCGAATTCGTGGTTCCGGCGCTGCTGGTCCTGGTCGCCGGAGATCACCCGTGGCGGTGGTTCCTGATCGCATTCATGGTGATCTTCCACCTCAACATCTTGTCCAACCTCCCGATGGGCGTGCCGCTGGAATGGAACGTGTTCTTTCTGTTCTCCCTGTTCTTCCTGTTCGGCCGGCACCCCGAGATCAGCGTCTACGACCTGCGCTCCCCGCTGCTGGCGGCGATCCTGTTCGTCGGGCTGCTCGTCATACCGGTCGCCGGAAACATGTTCCCGAAACAGATCTCCTTCCTCCCGGCGATGCGGTACTACGCCGGTAACTGGGCGGCCAGTTTCTGGTGCTTCCGGACCGGAACCGAGGAGATCGTGGAGGACCGCGTCGTCAAGAGCTCGGCGTTGGTCATCAGCCAGCTGGCGAAGTTCTACGACCAGTCCACCGCCGACATCGTCGCCGACAAGGTTCCCGGCGCGTTCCGCGCTATGCACCTACAGGGCCGGGCCCTCAACGGTCTGCTGCCCCGAGCGGTCGACGACATCGCCGACTACAACGTCCGCGACGGCGAGATCATCGCCGGCCCGCTGATCGGCTGGAACTTCGGCGAAGGCCACCTACACAACGAGCAACTACTGGCCGCGGTACAGCGCCGCTGCCGATTCGCCGACGGCGACCTGCGGGTGATCGTGCTGGAAGGCCAGCCCATCCATCGCCGAGAGCAGGCCTACCGGATCGTCGATGCCAAATCCGGGCTGATCGAAGCCGGTTATGTGGCGGTGGCCGACCTGCTCAGCCGTCAGCCGTGGCCCGAACCCGGCGATGAGTTGCCGGTACGCCGTACCGAGGGGCCTGTGGGCCGCATCACGCATTAGTTTGATTGGCGGGGATCTGCTTCACCCGGCTTCGCCGCGTTCGCAATCCCCGCTAGGCTGACGGCCGAATACACCAGCTGATTGAGCAACACAGAGGAGAGACCAGTGACGGTCCGGGTAGGCGTGAACGGCTTCGGTCGCATCGGGCGCAACTTCTTCAGGGCATTGGACGCGCAGAAGGCGCAGGGTGCCAACACCGACATCGAGATCGTCGCGGTCAACGACCTGACCGACAACGCCAGTCTGGCGCACCTGCTGAAGTTCGACTCCATCCTGGGCCGGCTGCCCCACGACGTCAGCCTCGAAGGCGACGACACCATCGTCGTCGGCAACACCAAGATCAAGGCCCTCGAAGTCAAGGAAGGCCCCGCCGCGCTGCCCTGGGGTGACCTGGGTGTCGACGTCGTCGTCGAGTCCACCGGTATCTTCACCAACGCCGCCAAGGCCAAGGGCCACCTGGACGCCGGCGCCAAGAAGGTCATCATCTCCGCGCCGGCCACCGACGAGGACATCACCATCGTGCTCGGCGTCAACGACGACAAGTACGACGGCAGCCAGAACATCATCTCCAACGCCTCGTGCACCACGAACTGCCTCGGCCCGCTGGCCAAGGTGCTCAACGACGAGTTCGGCATCGTCAAGGGCCTGATGACCACCATCCACGCCTACACCCAGGACCAGAACCTGCAGGACGGCCCGCACTCCGACCTGCGTCGCGCCCGCGCCGCCGCGGTCAACATCGTGCCCACCGGCACCGGCGCCGCCAAGGCCATCGGCCTGGTGCTGCCCGAGCTGAAGGGCAAGCTGGACGGCTACGCCCTGCGGGTGCCGATCCCCACCGGTTCGGTCACCGACCTGACCGCCGAGCTCGCCAAGTCGGCGTCGGTCGAAGACATCAACGCCGCCATGAAGGCCGCCGCCGAAGGCCCGATGAAGGGCATCCTGAAGTACTACGACGCCCCGATCGTCTCGTCCGACATCGTCACCGACCCGCACTCGTCGCTGTACGACTCGGGCCTGACCAAGGTCATCGACAACCAGGCCAAGGTCGTCTCCTGGTACGACAACGAGTGGGGCTACTCCAACCGGCTGGTCGACCTGATCGCCCTCGTCGGCAAGTCGCTCTAACCGCGATCGTGGCAGTCAAGTCAGTCCAAGACCTGATCGCCGAGGGTGTTGCAGGTCGGGGCGTGCTGGTGCGCTCCGACCTCAACGTCCCCCTCGACGACGGCAAGATCACCGACGCGGGCCGGATCACCGCCTCGGTGCCCACGCTGCGGGCACTGGTGGAGGCCGGCGCCAAGGTCGTGGTGACCGCGCACCTGGGCCGCCCCAAGGACGGCCCGGACCCCAAGCTGTCACTGGCGCCGGTCGCGGCCGCGCTCGGCGAGCAGCTGGGCCGCCATGTCCAGCTCGCCGGTGACGTGGTCGGCACCGACGCCCTGGCCCGCGCCGAAGGCCTGACCGACGGCGACGTGCTGCTGCTGGAGAACATCCGCTTCGACCCGCGCGAGACCAGCAAGGACGACGGCGAGCGCCTCGCGCTGGCCCGGGCACTGGCCGAGCTGGTCGCCGCACCGGACGGCACCCCGGGGGCGTTCGTCTCCGACGGGTTCGGGGTGGTGCACCGCAAGCAGGCCTCGGTCTACGACGTGGCCACCCTGCTGCCGTCGTACGCCGGCACTCTGGTCGACGCCGAGATCAAGGTGCTGGCGCAACTGACCGAGTCCAGCGAGCGGCCCTACGCCGTGGTGCTGGGCGGGTCGAAGGTCTCCGACAAGCTCGGCGTGATCAAGTCGCTGGCGACCAAGGCCGACTCCATCGTGATCGGCGGCGGCATGTGCTTCACCTTCCTAGCCGCCCAGGGCTTGCCGGTCGGCACCTCGCTGCTGGAGGCCGACATGGTGGACACCTGCCGGCAGTTGCTCGACGAGTACGGCGACGTGCTGCGGCTTCCGGTGGACATCGTCGTCGCCGACAAGTTCGACGCCGCGGCCACCGGCGAGCTGGTCGCGGCCGACGCCATTCCCGAGGGCAAGATGGGCTTGGACGTCGGCCCGGGTTCGGTGGAGCGGTTCGCCGCGCTGCTGGGCAACGCCAAGACCATCTTCTGGAACGGCCCGATGGGCGTGTTCGAGTTCCCGGCGTTCGCGGCCGGTACCCGCGGAGTGGCCGAGGCCATCGCGGCGGCCACCACCAAGGGCGCCTTCAGCGTGGTCGGCGGCGGCGATTCGGCCGCCGCGGTCCGGGCACTGGGGCTGCCCGAGGACGGCTTCTCGCACATCTCCACCGGTGGCGGGGCGTCGCTGGAATACCTTGAAGGCAAAGCACTGCCGGGCCTGCAGGTCCTGGAAGACGGAGGGGCGCGATGAGTCGCAAGCCGTTGATCGCCGGCAACTGGAAGATGAACCTCAACCACTTCGAGGCCATCGCGCTGGTGCAGAAGGTGGCGTTCGCGCTGCCGGACAAGTACTTCGACCACGTCGATGTGACGGTGCTGCCGCCGTTCACCGACCTGCGCAGCGTGCAGACCCTGGTCGACGGGGACAAGCTGCGGCTGACCTTCGGTGCGCAGGACATCTCCCAGCACGACTCGGGTGCCTACACCGGTGAGGTCAGCGGGGCCTTCCTGGCCAAGCTGGGCTGCACCTACGTCGTCGTGGGCCACTCCGAGCGGCGAAGCTACCACGGTGAGGACGACGCCCTGGTCGCCAAGAAGGCGGCCGCGGCACTGAAGCACGGCCTGACCCCGATCATCTGCGTCGGCGAACACCTGGAGATCCGGGAAGCCGGCGGACACGTCGAGTACTGCGTGGAGCAGGTGCGCGGCTCGCTGGCCGGGCTCAGCGCCGAACAGATCGGTGCGAGCGTCATCGCCTACGAACCGGTGTGGGCCATCGGCACCGGCCGGGTGGCCGGGGCCGCCGACGCCCAGGAGGTGTGCGCGGCGATCCGCGTCGAGTTGGGCAAGCTCGCCTCGCCCAAGATCGCCGACACCGTCCGGGTGCTCTACGGCGGTTCGGTCAACGCCAAGAACGTCGCCGAACTCATCGGCCAGCCCGATGTGGACGGTGGCCTGGTGGGTGGGGCGTCGCTGGACGGCGAACAGTTCGCCACTCTGGCGGCGCTGGCCGCCGGCGGTCCGCTGCCGTGACGCGAGTGGCGAACGGTAGGGTAGCGGCATGATCTTGACGCTGCAGATTCTCTTGGTGATCACCAGCTTGCTGGTGATACTGCTGGTGCTGCTGCACCGCGCCAAGGGCGGCGGCCTGTCGACCCTGTTCGGCGGCGGCGTGCAGTCCAGCCTGTCCGGCTCGACTGTGGTGGAGAAGAACCTCGACCGGCTGACCTACTTCGTGATCGCGATCTGGCTGATCTCGATCGTCGCGGTCGGCCTGCTCATCAAGTACGCCTGAGCACAGCCCGCGAGATCCCGCTCACGCAGGTCGCTACTCGACCTTTCTCTGCGGCATTGGGATCTCGCGGGTGGGTGCGGCGGACGCGCGTCAGCGCGCCCGGTTCCGCATGGCGTTGAACAACCCGCGCACCGCGTTCTCGGTCGCCGTCAGCGGCGCCATCGCCGTCTCGCCGACCTCGACCAGGTAGTCGATGCGGTTGACGATCGCCTCCACCGGTTCGATCAGGGTGACCAGGCGGCGCGCCAGATCGTCCAGCCCGGCCATGGTCTCCTCGAGATGATCCAGACCTCCGCCCAGACGTTCGACGGTGGCGTTGAGGTTGGCCAGCGAACTGTTGAGTTCGACCATCGTGTTGCCCAGGCCGCCGAGGACGTCCTCGAGCTGTCCGACCGTCACATCGGCGTTCAGCGCCGCCTGCGCCAAGGTCTTGAGCCGCTTGCGTTCCGTGCCGGTCCCCGGGGTTCTGTCAGCCATGGTGCCCATTATGACGGGGCGGACGCGAGCGCCGCGGACTATCCCGGCAGTTGCGCGGCCGCGGCCGCATCGAGCAGCCACACGGTCTGCTCACGGCCGACGGCCCCGGCGGCGGGCACCTCGACCGGGTCGGCACCGCCGATCGCGGCGGCGACCGCCTCGGCTTTGGCGTCGCCGGCCACCACCAGCCACACCTCGCGCGAACGCCGGACCGCCGGCAGCGTCAGCGTGATCCGGCGCGGCGGCGGCTTGGGGGAGTCGGGCACACCGACCACCAACCGGGTCGTCTCGCGGACCGCATCGGTGTCGGGGAACAGCGAGTTGACGTGCCCCTCGCCGCCCATCCCCATCAGGTGCACATCGAAATCCGGTGCGGGATGGCCCGGTTCGGCGTTGGCGGCCAACACCTCCTGGTAGGCCAGCGCCGCGGCGTCGAGGTCGTCGCCGTAGGCGCCGTCGCTGGCCGGCATCGCGTGCACGTTGGCGGCCGGGATGTCGACCCGGCCGGCCAGCGCCTCCCGGGCCTGCTTGTCGTTGCGGTCGGGGTCGGCGGCCGGAACGAATCGGTCGTCACCGAAGAACAGCTGCACGCATCCCCAATCGATCCGCGCGGCGTGCTCCCCGAGGCGATGCAGCAGTGCGATACCGGTACCGCCGCCGGTCAGCACGATCAGCGCCCGGCCCCGCGCGGCGATCGCCGATTCGATGGCGTCCGCCAGCCGGTCGCCGGCCGCGGCGACCAGGGCATCGGAATCGGGGTAGGTCGCAACGATCACAGATACTCCACCTTTTCGAGGCCGCTCAACGCGGCACCGTAGACGACGTCGGGATCCAGTCGGCGCAGGTCTTCCGCCAGGCAATCGGCGGTCACCCGGCGGGGCAGCGGAACCAGCGCATCGGGCTTGCCGGTGCAGCTCAACGTACCGGTGACGCCGTCCTGCGGGCGACTCAGGGTCACCGTCTGACTGTCGCGCACCAACTCGATCTTCAGTTCGCCGACCGCGCGTCGCACCGGTCCCTCGATGCGGCTGGCCAGCCAGCCGGCCAGGATGTCCAGGGCCGGCTCCGTCGCCAGCCCGGAGACCACCGCCGAGCGGATCGGCTCGTACGGCGGCTGATCCAGTGCGGAGGCCAGCAGCGCCCGCCAGTAGGTGATGCGACTCCACGACAGGTCGGTGTCGCCGGCACGGTAGCCGCTGCGGCGACTCTGGATGGCCGCCAGCGGGTCCGGGGCGTTGGTGGCATCGGTGATCCGTCGTACCGCCAACGCGCCCAACGGATCCCGGGACGGCGCCGCGGGTGCCACCTCGGGCCACCAGGCCACCACCGGGATGTCGGGCAGCAGGAACGGCACCACGACCGCGTCGGCGTGCTCGGCCAGCGGGCCGCACAGTCGCAGCACCACCACCTCGCCGGCACCGGCGTCGCCGAACATCCGCAGCTGGGCGTCCAACCGGGCCTCGCCGGTCCCGGTGTCGCCGGTGACCACCACGATCACCCGGCTCGGGTGTTCCTGGCCGGCCAGGGTGGCCGCGGCGATGGACTCATCCAGCATGGCGTCGCTGCCCAGCGCGATGATCAGGCTCAACACCCGGCCGGTCGCCGCCCCGACCTGTTCACGCAGCTCGTTGAGCTTCTTGTTGATCGCCTTGGTGGAGGTCCCGGGCAGGTCGATGATCACGGGCGCCGCCATTCCCGGCCGGAACGCGTCAGCATCTCGAACGACGACGGCGGCCCCCAGCTGCCCGCCACATACGGCTCCGGTCTGCCGTGCGCGGCCCAGTTCTGCAGTACCGGATCGAGTATCTGCCAAGACAATTCGACTTCGGCGTTGACCGGGAACAGGGACGGTTCGCCCAGCAGCACATCGAGGATCAGCCGCTCGTAGGCCTCCGGCGAGTCTTCGGAGAACGTCGACCCGTAGGAGAAGTCCATGTTGACGTCGCGGACCTCCATCAGATGACCGGGCACCTTGGAACCGAACCGCAGCGTGATCCCCTCGTCGGGCTGCACCCGGATCACCAGTGCGTTCTTGCCCAGCTCGTCGGTCATGGTGTCGTCGAACGGCAGATGCGGCGCCCGCTTGAACACCAGGGCGATCTCGGTGACCCGCCGGCCCAGGCGTTTGCCGGTGCGCAGGTAGAACGGCACGCCCGCCCAGCGCCGGGTGTCGACCTCCAGCGTGATCGCCGCATAGGTCTCGGTGCTCGAATCGCCGGCGAAGCCGTCCTCGCCGAGCAGTCCGACCACCTGTTCGCCGCCCTGCCAGCCCGCCGTGTACTGGCCACGTGCGGTGGTCTCATCCAGCGGTTCGGCCAGCCGGGTGGCGGACAGCACCTTGATCTTCTCCGCCTGCAGTTCGGCGGGGGAGAAGCTCACCGGCTCCTCCATCGCGGTCAACGCCAGCAACTGCAGCAGGTGGTTCTGGATGACGTCGCGGGCCGCACCGATGCCGTCGTAGTAGCCGGCCCGGCCGCCCAAGCCGATGTCTTCGGCCATGGTGATCTGCACGTGGTCGACGTAGTGGGCGTTCCAGATCGGGTCGAAAAGCTGGTTGGCGAAGCGCAACGCCAGAATGTTCTGAACCGTCTCCTTGCCCAGGTAGTGGTCGATCCGGAACACCGACTCCTCGGGGAAGACGCTGTTGACGACGGCGTTGAGTTCGCGGGCGCTGTCCAGGTCGTGCCCGAACGGCTTCTCGATCACCACCCGGCTCCAGCGGCCGTCGCGGGGGCGGGCCAGACCCGTCGCATGCAGCTTCTCGCACACCACCGGGAAGGCGCCCGGCGGAATCGACAGGTAGAACGCATGATTGCCGCCGGTCCCGCGCTCGGCATCGAGCTCCTCGAGAGTCCGGGTCAGCCGGGCGAAGGCTTCGTCGTCGTCGAACGTGCCGGCCACGAACCGGAATCCGGCGGCGAGCCGGTCCCACACCACCTGACGGAACGGGGTGCGGGCGTGCTCCTTGACGGCCTGGTAGACCACGTCGGCGAAATCCTCGTCGGCCCAGTCTCGCCGGGCGAACCCGACCAGCGCGAACGTCGGCGGCAACAGTCCGCGGTTGGCCAGGTCGTAGATGGCCGGCATCAGCTTCTTGCGGGCCAGGTCCCCGGTGACCCCGAAGATCACCGCGGCGCACGGGCCGGCGATGCGGGGCAGGCGTTTGTCGCGCTTGTCGCGCAACGGGTTCTGCCACCGCTCAGCGGTGTTACGCGCAACCCCGGCGCCGGCCATCAGATCACTTGGCCGCTTGCAGCTGCGCCGATGTCGCGTCCAACAGTTCGCCCCAGGACGCCTCGAACTTCTCCACGCCCTCGGACTCCAGCACCGCGAACACATCCGCCAGGTCGATGCCGACCGCCGCGAGCCGGTCGAAGATCTGCTGGGATGCCGCCGCGGTGCCGGCGATGGTGTCGCCGGTGACCGTCCCGTGGTCGGCGACCGCCTCCATGGTGGGCTCGGGCATGGTGTTGACGGTGTTGGCCGCCACCAGTTCGGTCACGTAGAGGGTGTCGGGGTAGTCGGGGTTCTTCACCCCGGTCGACGCCCACAGCGGTCGCTGGACCCGGGCGCCGTGTCCGGCCAGGGCAGCGAAGCGTTCGCCGCCGAAGACCTCCTCGTAGGCGGCGTAGGCCAGTCGCGCGTTGGCGAGTCCGGCCTGGCCGCGCAACGCCGACGCATCGGCGGTACCGAGCTTCTCCAGTCGGGCGTCGATCTCGGTGTCCACCCGCGAGACGAAGAACGATGCCACCGAATGGATCTTGGACAGGTCGTGCCCGGCGGCCCGGGCGGCCTCCAGGCCGGCCAGATAGGCGTCCATCACCTCACGGTGCCGTTCCACGGAGAAGATCAGCGTCACGTTGACCGAGATCCCCTCGGCCAGCACGGCGGTGATGGCCGGCAGGCCGGCTTTGGTGGCCGGAATCTTGATGTAGAGGTTGGGCCGGTCGACGATCTTCCACAGCTCCACGGCTTGGGCGACGGTCTTCTCGGTCTCGTGGGCCAGGCGCGGATCGACCTCGATCGAGACCCGCCCGTCGACGCCGTCGGAGGCCTCCCAGGCCGCCGTGAAGAGATCGCAGGCGTTGCGCACGTCGTCGGTGGTGACGGTGCGGATCACCGCGTCCACGTCGGCGCCGCGGCCGGCCAGCTCACGCAGTTGCGCGTCGTAGGCATGCCCCTTTTCCAGGGCCTTCTGGAAGATGGTCGGGTTGGTGGTCACTCCCACCACGCTGCGGGTGGCGATCAGCTCGGCCAGGTTGCCGGAGGTGAGCCGGTCCCGGGACAGGTCGTCGAGCCACACCGATACGCCGGCGGCGCTCAGAGCGGCAAGCTGGGAATTCTGAGTCATGTTGCGCTCCTTAGTGAATCGAGAGTCGTTCAGTTGTCCAGGGTGCGTTCGGCCGCGGCGGCGACGGCTTCTGCGGTCAGACCGAACTCCCGGAACAGGGTCTGGTAGTCGGCGGATTCCCCGTATCGCTCGATCGAAACGATCTCGCCGGTGTCGCCGACGATCTTGTGCCAGCACTGCGCGATACCGGCTTCGACGGCCACCCGCGCCGAGACCGCCGGCGGCAGCACCGAGTCGCGGTAGTCGGCCGGCTGCGCCTCGAACCACTCCAGGCACGGCATCGACACCACCCGGGCGTCGATATCCTTGGCGGCCAACATCTTCTGCGCTTCGACCGCCAACTGCACCTCGGAGCCGGTCGCGATCAGCACCACATCGGGCTCGTCGCCGGCCGAAGCGCTCAACACGTACCCGCCGCGGGCGACGCCGTCGGCGTCGGTGCCCTCCAGGATCGGCACGTTCTGCCGGGTCAGGATCAGCCCGACCGGGCCGCTGGTCGCGCCGCGGGCCAGCACGGTGCGCCACGCGTAGGAGGTCTCGTTGGCGTCGGCCGGACGCACCACCGCCAGACGGGGGATGGCGCGCAGTGCCGACAGATGCTCGATGGGCTGGTGGGTGGGACCATCCTCGCCGAGCCCGATCGAGTCATGCGTCCACACGTAGATCGGGTCGATGTCCATCAGCGCCGCCAGCCGTACCGCGGGACGCATGTAGTCGGAGAACTGCAGGAAGGTGCCGCCGTAGGCGCGGGTGGGTCCGTGCAGGGCGATGCCGGACAGGATCGAACCCATGGCGTGCTCGCGGATCCCGAAGTGCAGGGTGCGGCCGTAGGGGTCGGCGGTGTACTCGCCGGTGGAGATCGAGGCCGGGCCGAACGACTTGACGCCGTCCATGGTGGTGTTGTTGCTGCCCGCGAGATCGGCTGAGCCACCCCACAATTCCGGCAGCTTCGCGCCGACCGCGTTGAGCACCTTGCCGGAGGCGGCGCGGGTGGCCACCGCCTTGGAGCCGGGCTCCCAGGACGGCAGGTCGGCGTCCCAGCCGGTGGGCAGCTCGCCGGCCAGCAGCCGGTCCAGCAGCGCCTTGCGCTCGGGCTCGCGTGCCGCCCACGCATCGAAGTCGGCCTGCCAGGCGTCGTGGGCCTGCTTGCCACGGGCCACCAGGGCGCGGGTGTGGGCGATCACGTCGTCGCGGACGTCGAAGGACTTGTCCGGGTCGAAACCGAGCGCGGACTTGGTGGCGGCCACCTCGTCGGCGCCCAACGCCGAGCCGTGGATGGCGCCGGTGTTCATCTTGCTCGGCGACGGGTAGCCGATGATCGTGCGCAGGGAGATGAACGACGGCTTGTCGGTGACGGCCTTCGCCGCCGCGATCGCCTCCTCGATGCCGGCCACGTTCTCGCCGCCCTCGACCTCCTGGACGTGCCAGCCGTAGGCGCGGTAGCGGGCCGCGGTGTCCTCGCTGAACGCGATCGCGGTGTCGTCCTCGATGGAGATCTTGTTGTGGTCGTAGAAGACGATCAGGTTGCCCAGCTGCTGAACGCCGGCCAGCGACGACGCCTCGGATGTGACACCTTCCTGGATGTCACCGTCGGAGGCGATCACGTAGACGTAGTGGTCGAACGGGCTCTCGCCGGGCGCGGCGTCCGGGTCGAACAGGCCGCGCTCGTAGCGGGCCGCCATCGCCATGCCGACCGCGGAGGCCAGGCCCTGGCCGAGCGGGCCGGTGGTGATCTCCACGCCCTTGGTGTGGCCGAACTCCGGATGCCCGGGCGTCTTGGCGCCCCAGGTGCGCAGCGCTTCGATGTCGGCCAGCTCCAGACCGAAACCGCCCAGGTAGAGCTGGATGTACAGGGTCAGGCTGGAGTGCCCGCAGGACAGCACGAACCGGTCGCGGCCCAGCCATCCGGTGTCCGACGGGTCGTGCCGCATCACCCGCTGGAACAGCGTGTAGGCCAGCGGGGCCAGGCTCATCGCGGTGCCGGGGTGGCCGTTACCGACCTTCTGCACCGCGTCGGCGGCCAGCACCCGGGCGGTGTCCACGGCGACGGAGTCGATCTCGGCCCAGTCTGCGGGGTGGTGCGGGGTGGTGAGAGCGGAGATCTCTGCAGCAGTGGTCACGAACGTCAGGTCCTCATCTTCGAGAATTTAGGTCGGGGCGGGCCGGTCTTCACCCGTAACACTAGCGGCGTGGGGACCGGTGTCGCAGGTCCGGTGGTGGTGTGGATTCGCCGTGAATCGACCCTGCGATTCGGCTGACCTGCCCGGGCGGTCTACCATCGTCCGTAGTAGAGGCTGTGGTCGCAGCTGCCATCCAAGGAGTCATCACGTGAGTATTCGCGAGCGCGCGCAGCCGCGCCGAATACGCGCTATCCGCAGCACGTTGTTGGCGTACCTGTCGCTGACCAAGCCGCGGATCATCGAGTTGTTGCTGGTCACAACCATCCCCGCGATGCTGTTGGCCGACCGCGGTCATCCGAATCCGCTGCTGATCTTCAACACGATGATCGGTGGAATGCTCGCCGCAGCCGGCGCACACGCGCTGAACTGCGTGGTCGACGCCGACATCGACAAAGTGATGAAACGCACCGCGCGGCGACCGCTGGCCCGTGACGCGGTGCCGACGCGAAACGCTCTGATCTTCGGTCTGGTGCTCGGCGCGGTGTCCTTCGTCTGGCTGTGGCGCACCGCCAACCTGATGTCGGGTGTGCTGGCCGTGGCCACCATCGCCTTCTATGTCTTGGTCTACTCCATGCTGCTCAAGCGGCAGACCTCGCAGAACGTCGTGTGGGGCGGGGCGGCCGGCTGCATGCCGGTGGTGATCGGCTGGTCGGCGGTGACGGGCACCGTCGGTTGGCCGGCGCTGGTGATGTTCCTGGTGATCTTCTTCTGGACTCCGCCGCACACCTGGGCGCTGGCGATGCGCTACAAGGAGGACTACGCGGCCGCGGGCGTGCCGATGCTGCCGGTGGTCGCCAGCGAGCGCGTCGTGACGCACCGGATCGTGGTCTACACCTGGGCGACCGTCATCGCCACGCTGGCGCTGATCCCCGCCGCCGGCTGGCTCTACGCGGCCGTCGCGGTGCTGGCCGGCGCATGGTTCCTGGCCATGGCCCACCAGCTCTACGCCGGGGTACGGCGCGGTGAGCCGGTGAAGCCGCTGCGGTTGTTCCTGCAGTCCAACAACTACCTGGCGGCGGTGTTCTGCGCGCTGGCGGTGGATTCCGCGCTCGGCCTGCCCACCCTGCTGCCGTTCTAAAACCCCGGTACCGCCGCGCTACCGGCGCCCGGTCCATTCGAACCGGGTCGCTGTACCGGAGTCCAGTGCCGCGGTGATGCGGCGTCGCATCCGCTCGGGCATGTCCGGCAGCCCGCCCAACGGGCACCAGCGCGCGGCCGTGCTCTCGTCGTCGGCCGGATAGGGTTCCCCGGCCACCCAGCTCATGGCGAAGACGTGATCGAGGTACTGCGCACGGTCACCGTTGGCATGGGTGACCGGCTCGGTGACGTGGACCCAGGCCAGCCGCTGCGGCACGGCGGTGACACCGGTCTCTTCGGCCACTTCGCGTACCGCGGCGTCGGCGGGCTCTTCGCCCGGATCGACGATCCCCGTCACGGGCGCCCAGATGCCGTTGTCGGCGCGCTCGACCAGCAGGACCTCCTCGCCACGGATCACCACCGCCGTGACGCCGATCAGCCACAGCGGGTCATGCCCGATGTGAGCGCGGAGGTCGACGATGAACTGCGGGGTCGGCATGTCCCCGATGGTGCCAGCGACACGGCGTAATTCACAGCGTTACCGCAGGTGACACGGAGGAGATCTGTCTTGTCGCGCGACCACCGCCGGTATCCAATCAAAGATAATGAAAATCATATTCATCGCGATGGCGGGTGCCCGGCCGTGACGGCTCCGGCGCCGGTGTGGATGGCATCACCGCCGGAGGTGCACTCGGCGCTGCTGCACTCCGGGGCCGGTCCGGGACCGCTGCTGGCCGGCGCGTCGGCATGGTCGGCCTTGAGCGCCGAATACGCCGATATCGCCGGGGAACTCGACGCGGTGCTGGCGACGGTCCGGGCCGGGGCGTGGTCGGGTCCGAGCGCCGAGTCGTATGCGGCGGCGCACGGTCCCTACCTGGCCTGGCTGGTCCGGGCCGGCTCGGACAGTGCGGTCACCGCCGCCCGGTACCAGACGGCCGCCGGGGCGTTCGCCGCAGCGCTGGCCGCGATGCCCACTCAGGCGGAACTGGCCGCCAACCATGCCGTGCATGCGGTGCTGGTGGCGACGAACTTCTTCGGGATCAACACGATTCCGATCACGCTCAACGAGACCGATTACGTGCGGATGTGGGTGCAGGCCGCCGTGACCATGTCCGGCTACGCCGCGGTGAGCGGCGCGGCGCTGGCCACGCTGCCGCGCACCGCGGCGGCGCCCCCGATCGTCAAGGCCGACACCCGGCCCGCGGATGCCGGCGGCCACCCGGGCACCGATCCCACCGTCGACGATCCACTGGATCAACTGATCGCCCGACTGCTGCACACCGCCAGCAACGGACAGGTCAACTGGGATCCGGCGCACGCGATGGTGAACGGGATCCCCTACGACCAGTACACCGATCCCAGCCGGCCGATGTTCTGGCTGGTCCGTGCCCTGGAACTGCTCGAGGATTTTCAGCAGCTCGGCGTGAACTTCCAGCAGAACCCCGCAGTGGCGTTCCAATATCTGGTCCAGCTCGCCGAGTTCGACTGGCCGACGCATATCGCCGAGATCGCCTCGGGGATCGGCCAGTCGCCGGCGTTGTTCGCCGCCGCGGTCGGCGTCCTGGTCGCCCCGGTCGGCGGGCTGGCGGGGTTGGCGGGCCTGTCCGGGCCGCCACCGCCTGTCGTCGCGGCACCGGTGGCCGGTGCGCCCATGGTCCTGCCCGGTGGCGGTGCGGTTTCGGCGGGCCCGGCCGCATCGGCCATGCCACCGGCTCCGACACCGACACCGGCCCCGGCCCCGGTGCCGGTGTCGGGGGCGGCCGGTGTCGGGGCCGGAGTTCCCCCGGGGCCGCCTCCGCCGGGTGCGGCCCCGGGGTTCCCGCCGTATCTGATCGGCCCGCCCGGTACCGGGGCCGCAGTCGGGTGGCCCGCCCGTTCCGGTGTGTCCCGCAGCGCTTCCGAACCCCGCGGTGCGGCCGCGGTGGATGCCGCGGCCGCCGCGGCGCGCGACGAGGCACGGGCCCGACGCCGCCGACGCGCACGCAGGCGTCGCCCGGCCGACGCGGCGATGGACATCGGTGTTCGCGTGGAGCCGGACCGGGACACCTCGCCGGCCGCGTCCGGCATCGTGACGATGTCGGCGCGCAGCGCGATCCACACCGGATTCGCCGGCACGCAGGCGCGCGAGGTCGCCGCGGCCGCGGGGATGACGACGGCGGTCGGAGGGAGCCTCGGCGACGGCCCGCGGGCACCGTTGTTGCCGACCGGTTGGAGTGCCGCGCCACACCAAGAGTTCGGGGAGCCGAAATAAGAAGTTCGCCTATAGTGACACCTTGTGTTCGGTCCGGTCTGGATGGCGGTCGCGCCCGAGGTGCATTCGGCGCTGCTGAACTGCGGTCCGGGCCCCGGGCCGATGCTTGCCGCCGCCGACGCCTGGACCGCGCTGAGCGCCGCCTACCAGGCGACGGCCGACGAGCTGACGGCCGTGCTGACAACGGTGGCGGCCGGGCTGTGGCAGGGCGTCGCCGCTGAGCAATATCTTGCGGCACACCAGCCCTATCTGGCGTGGCTGCACCGGTCGAGCGCGGACAGCGCACAGCTGGCGGCCGGACACCGGACATCGGCTGCGGCCTATGGCGCCGCGCAGGCGGCGATGCCGACGCTCGCGGAACTGGCCGCGAACCATGCGGTCCACGCGGGCTTGGTGGCCACCAACTTCTTCGGGATCAACACCATCCCGATCGCGCTCAACGAGGCCGACTACGCCCGCATGTGGTGGCAGGCCGCCACGGTCATGGCGACCTATCAGGGCACCTGTGCGGCGGTGGTGGCCGCGGCCCCCGCCGGTGCCACGCCGCCGCCGATTCATCGACCGGCCGCGGGCACCGCGGCGGACTCCTCGGAGAACCCGCTGCAAGGTCTGCTGGACCTGCTCCAGCCGATCCTGAAAAGCCTGGGCATCCAAGACGGCGTGACCGCACACGACCCGATGATCTCCAATGGCGTGACCACCGCCGTCGCCCATTTCCTGGAGAATTTCGGGATCCACTGGAATCCTGCCGCCGGGACGCTCAACGGGCAGGTTTACGACTACTACTCGAATGCGGCGCAACCGATCTGGTACCTGGCCAGGTCGCTGGAGCTGTTCGAGGACTTCCTCAACGTGACCCAGGATCCCAGTCGGCTCATCCCGGCGCTGCAATACATCGCGGCGCTGATGCTGTTCGACTGGCCGACCCATATCGCCCAATTCGCCACCGCGGTCAGCCAGTCGCCGGCCCTGTTCGCCGCCGCCGGTGCGGTGCTGGCCCCGGCCGGCGCCCTCGGCGGCCTCTCCGGACTCGCGGGGCTCGGGTCGCCGGCCGCGGCGGGAGTGCCCCCGGTGCCGACGACGCCGTTGCCCGCGGTGGAGATACCGACTGCCGCCGCCGGTCCGGCCGTGATGACGCCGCCCGCGGGCCCTCCCACGGCGCCACCGGCCACCGTGCCGGCCGGCGCGAGCCCCGCGGCGCCGCCGTCCGCGCCGGCGGCCGCACCGACGGGTCCGGCTCTGGTCCCGTATCTGATCGGCGGCGGTCCCGGCATCGACACCGGTTCGGGACTCGGGGCCCACGCCGGCATCCCGGCGACCGCCACGCGCAGGACGCACACCCCGGCCGTCGACCCGATTGCGGCCGTGACGCCCGCCCGCCGGACCGACCGTCGCCGAAGGCGCAGGAGCAGGCCGGGACACCAGGACGCGGTGTTGGATATGACGGTCGGAGTCCGCCCGGACTGGGCGCCGACGTCGGCGTCGGATCACGGCGGCGGGGAACTGGGCCGTGCCGGTGCGGTGTCGCCCGACGGCCCGCGGGCGGCCGGACTCACCGCCCGACTGCAGCTGCCGCTACTGCCGGAGACCTGGCAGCACCGTTAAGGATCGAGCACGATCGAGCCCACCGTGCGCCGGCCCTGCAGGTCCCGGTGCGCCTGTGCGGCATCGGCCAGCGGGTAATGCCGGCTCACCGTCACCGTGAGCGTGCCGTCGGCGATCGCCTCGAACAACTCACCCGAACGCCAACCGAACTCCGCGGCGGTACGGGTGAAATGAACCAGATTGGGGCGGGTCAGCATGACCGAGCCGGCCGCGTTGAGCCGCTGCGGATCCACCGGCGGCACCGGCCCGCTGGCCGCACCGAACAGTGCCAGCGTCCCACGCACCGACAGGCTGGCCAGGCTGGCGTCGAACGTCGTCGCACCCACCCCGTCGTAGACCACGGCCACACCGCCGTCACTCAATTCGCGCACCCGGGCACCGAACGCCGCGGCGTCCTCGCCGGGGTAGTCCAGCACCTCGACGGCGCCGGCTTGCCGGGACAACTCGGCTTTGGCCGGACTCGACGCCGTGGTGATCACCCGGGCGCCCAGGGCGGTGGCCCACTGGGTCAGCAGCAGGCCCACCCCGCCGGCGCCGGCGTGCAGCAGCACGGTGTCGCCGGGCTGCACCGGATACACCGATTTCACCAGATAGTGCGCCGTCACCCCCTTCAACAGTGCGGCGGCGGCCACATCGGAGCCGATCCCCGCGGGGAGGACAGCGGTCAAAGCCGCAGGCGCCGTGCAGTATTCGGCATAGGCGCCGCGGGCGGCAGCCGTCACCACCCGGTCGCCCACTTGCGGTGATCCCACGCCGGAACCGACCTCGACCACCGTTCCCGCGGCCTCGTTGCCGACCACGAACGGCAACGCGGCGGGGTAGATCCCGGACCGGAAATAGGTGTCGATGTAGTTGACCCCGATCGACTCGGTGCGGATCACCACCTCGTCGGCGGCGGGCGAGGGCCGAGGCCGGTCGACGTAGCTCAAAACCTCGGGTCCACCGGTCGCGGCGACTTCAACGGCGTGCATGGTGACTATCATCTCCGAACGTGAGGTCTGCATGAAGCTGGCCCGGCCCGACATCTTCCATCCGCGCATCGTGTTGGCGGTCGATTCGCGGCGCGGCCACCCCGGCGCCGTTGTGACATCGGAGGCTGCCGGCGGCGCCGACGACACCGGCGACGCCGGTCTGATCGATGCGCTGCGCCGCCGCGGGCTCCAGGCCCGGCGCCTGCCCTGGGACGACCCCGACACGCTCGAAGCGGACCTGGTCGTGCTGCGCACGGCCGGCGCGGACCGGCCGGCCGAATTCGCGGCGTGGACCACCCGGGTGCGCAATCTGCTGAACCCGCCCGAAGTCGTGGCGTGGAACGCCGAGGCCCGTTACCTGGCCGATCTGCAGTGCGACGGGGTGCCGATGGCGGTGGGCCGCGCGTCCTCGGAGGTCACGTCGCTGGTGTTCTTCGGTGCGGGCCGGTCGCACGCGTTCGGTGCCGCGGGCCCCGACCCGGACTTCGAACTGTGGGACGTGGGGCGGTGGGCGCTGCGCTCGGCCGCCGAACGGCTGAGCATCCGTATCGAAGAACTGCTGTACGCGCGCATCGAGGTGGCGGGGACCGCCGCCGACTCCGGTCTGGTGAGCCTGGATCTGATCGCCCCGGACCTGGGCTGGGCGGCACTTGTCCGCGAGCAGCGCGAGTCGGCTCAGCGGCGATTCGCGGTGGCGGTCGGCGCGGCCCTAGAGCGTCTGGGGCTGGGTCCGCTCGCGCAGCGACGCCCATAGCGCCGCGGTCGCCCCGGTGACCAGCACCGCGCCCGCGACGTGCAGGATCACCAGCACCGCCGGTACGCCGGTGAAGTATTGGACGACGCCGATCACGCCCTGGGCGAACGTCAGGGCGATCACCAGCGCCAGTCGGCGGATCACGACCTTGGCCGCCCGGACGGCAGCCAGGGCGAAGCACAGGCCCACCAGCAGCCCCAGGAAGGCGATCAGCAGGGACTCGTGCAGGTGGGCGAGTGTGGCGACTTCCACCTTGAGCCGGGCCACCGTGCGGGTCGCGCTCTTGTCTCCGGCATGCGGGCCGGCGCCGGTCACCAGGGTGCCGGTCACCAGCACCGCGGCCAGGGTGGCCGCACACAGCGCGGTCAACCCGCGCAGCGGCGCAGGCACCCGGTCGATCACCACGGCCGATTCGTCGTCGGGTTCACCGACTTTCGCGTGGAACTGCACCGCCAGCCACACCATCAGCATGGACACCAGCAGGTGCACCGCCACGGTCCACCACGCCAGCCCGGTGCGCACCGTGATACCGCCGATCACCGCCTGCAGCACCGTGGAACCGGGCATCAGCCAGGCGTAGACCAGCACCTCGGTGCGTCGCCGGGCCCGGATCACCGCGAGTACGGCGCAGGCCGCGGTGATGACCACCGCGAAGGTGACCATCCGGTTGCCGAATTCGATGGCCTGATGGATCCGCGGGACTTCGGAGACGGCCACCGGGACGTAGCTGCCCGGGAAGCACTGCGGCCAGGTCGGACACCCCAACCCCGATGCGGTGACCCGGACGATCGCCCCGGTGACCGAGATGAATCCCTGGGTGAACACGACCGCGGCCGCCAGCCAGCGCTGGGTGCGCAGACCCGGCTCGGGCAGCAGGTCGACCAGGCGCATCAGGAACCGTCCCACGCGCCTGATCGTAGAGGATCGGTAACTACGTCCTGTAGTAGGTCAACTGAAGCGGAACCACCGCACCGCACCGACCGCAGCCAAGACGCCCCACACCACCAGTACCGCGATGCCGAACCAATCGACCGAGACACTCAGGGCCTGGGCCAGTGCTTCGGTGAGTGCGCCGGAGGGGGTCAGCCGGGCGAGCCAGCGGATCGCGCCCGGTACCAGGTCGGTCTCCACCGTCAGCGCCGAGAAGCCGCCGAAGACGAACCACAGCAGGTTCGCGCCGGCCAGCACGATCTCGGCTCGCAGGCTGCCGCCGAGCAGCAGGCCCAGCGCCGCGAAGCACGCGGTACCCAGCGCGATGGCCACCGCTCCCAGCATCAGCCCGGCCACCGGCGGCCGCCAACCCAGTGCGAGTCCGATGGACCCGAGCAGCACCGACTGCAGCAGCACCACGGTGGCCACCGACAGCGATTTACCGGCGATCACCCCCCACACCGGCAGTGCGGTGGCGCCCAGCCGTTTCAGTGCCCCGTAGCGCCGGTCGAACGCCACCGCGATGGCCTGACCGGTGAACGCGGTGGCGATCACCGCCAGGGACATGATCACCGGCAGCACCGTGGTGGCACGCTCGGTATGCCCGTCGCCGAACGGCCCCAGGGGCAGCAACGTCAACCCGATCAACAGGGTGATCGGGATGAACATCGTCAACAACAGTTGTTCGCCGTTGCGCAGCAGCAGCGCCAGCTCCAGCCGGTACTGCGCCGCCAGCATCGCCGGCACCCCGGCCGGCCGCGGATCCGGGGTGAAGGTGCCCGGCGCGAAAGTCCGCTGCGTCATGGCCGAAGCTCCCGTCCGGTCAGCTCCAAGAACACGTCCTCGAGGCTGCGCTGCTCCACCCGAAGCTGCGTGGCCAGCACATCCATCCGCGCGCACCACGCCGTGACGGTGGACAGCACCTGCGGGTCGATGGTCCCGCCTTCGACCAGATACTCGCCGGGCTGCAGTTCATCGACTCGATACCCCTCCGGCAGCGCGGCGACCAGCAGGGTCGGGTCCAGCCGCGGGGGAGCGGTGAAGCGCAGCTGCCCCTGGGCACCCCGGCGGGTCAGCTCCGTCGGCGTTCCCGCGGCGACGACCGTGCCGTGGTCGATGATCAGCAGCCGATCGGCCAGCTCTTCGGCTTCGCGCAGATGGTGGGTGGTGAGCACCACGGTCACGCCGTCGCGGCGCAACGCGTCGATCAACTCCCAGACCAGCAGCCGGGCGTGGGCGTCCATGCCGGCGGTCGGTTCGTCGAGGAAGACCAACTCCGGGCGGCCGACCAGTGCACAGGCCAGCGCCAGGCGCTGCTGCTGCCCGCCGGAGAGCCGACGGTAGGTGGTGCGTGCGGCATCGGTCAGGCCGAGGGTGTCCAGCAGCCACTGCGGGTCCAGCGGGTTCGCCGAATACGACGCCACCAGCTTCAGCATCTCGCCGGCCCGCGCGGCCGGGTAACCGCCGCCGCCCTGCAACATCACCCCGATGCGTTCCCGCAGCCGGTCGTTGTCGGCGATCGGGTCCAGGCCGAGGACTTCGATGGTTCCGGCGTCCGGGCGCACGAAGCCCTCGCACATCTCCACCGTCGTCGTCTTGCCGGCGCCGTTGGGGCCGAGCAGGGCGAACACTTCGGCGGTCTGGACCTCGAGATCGAGGCCGGCGACCGCCTCGACCGCGGTCGGACCGGCCCCGTAGCGTTTGCGCACCCCGCGCAAGCGCACCGCGACACCTGAGTTCACGGAGAATCAGCGTAAGCGTCGGTGGCCGAGGCCGGCCGGGGGGTGGGCTGCTGCGGCGACTCCTGCTTCGGTTCGGCGCCGTCGGGGCCCGCCGATCCGCCCGGTTCGGGCGGCCCGGCCGGCAGCTCCCGCCACGGCAGCCGCCGATAGGTGAGCAGGAACAAGCCGAGCACCACCACCGCGCTGGCCAGGGTGGCGTCGACGATCTGGAACAGCGCGAATCGGTCGCCGTTGGCCGTGGGGCCGAAGATCCCCACCAGCAGGGTCACGCTGATCACCGCGATCCGAAAGCTCGCCCGCGTCGCCCAGGCCGCCAGCGGGATGATCGCCCACACCAGGTACCACGGCTGGACCACCGGGAACAGCAACACGGTGATACCCAGCGCGACGCCGAGCCCGCCGACCGGGTGCAAGCGGCCGCGGAAGACCACCAGCAGCAGCCATGCGACCAGCACCGCGATGATCAGCACGCCGATGGTGCGGGTCAGCGACAGCACGGCGGTGGTGTGATCGCCCAGCCCCAACAGAATCCCGACCTGACCGGTGCCCAGCGCGATCAGGGTCGGCGGTGACATCCAACTGCGGACCACGTTGGCGGTGCCCAGGGTGAAGACCCAGCCGAATCCGAGGTCGCTGGCCCAGCCGATCAGTCCGGTGACCGCGACGGCCAGCGCGCTCATGCCCGTACCGGCCAGCACGAACGCCCGCAGGTCGCCGCCCATCCGCCAGCCCAGCGCCATGGTCACGAAGCCCAGCGCCAGCAGCGACGGCAATTTGACCTGCGACGACAGGGTGATCAGCACCGCTCCGGCCACCAGTTCGGCCAGCGGCACCCAGTCGTGCGGGTCCGGGCGTTGCCACAGTCGCGGCAGCAACGGCCGGGCGGCGGTGATCCCGCGCAGCGCGAATTCGGTGCCGGTCAGCATCAGCCCGAGCATCAGGGCTTCGTTGTGGATGCCGGCCACCAGATGCATCAGCAGCAGCGGGTTGGCGGCCCCGAGCCACAGGGCGCTGACCTCGGCGACTCCGCAGCGCGCCGCCAGCCGCGGCACCGCCCACACGATCATCCCGACGCCGATGAGCACCACCACCCGGTGGCACAGCACAGCGGTGACGATGTTCTCCCCGGTCAGCGCCGAGATGCCGCGACCGATCCACAAGAACAGCGGCCCGTAGGGGGCCGGGGTCTCGCGCCAGAGACTGGGCACCGACAGGGTGAATACATGGTCGAGTCCCAGGGCCGGGGCCGGGCCGATCCGGTACGGGTCCAGGCCCAGCCGGGAGATCTGGCTCTGTGCCAGATAGGAGTAGACGTCCTTGCTGTACATCGGCGGGGCCACCAGCAGCGGCAGCATCCACAGCAGCAGGGTGCGGTCGAGTTGGCTGCGTGACATTCGCCGGGCCGGACCGCCGGCGGGTTTCGACGGCGACGTCAGCGCGAAGCGACCCAACATCAGCCAGGCCAGCGCCATCATCACCGCGCCGGTGGTGGTCATGGTCAGGGCCACCGTCTGCAGGCGCGACGGCAGGTTCAGCAGCCGGACTCCGAAGGTCGGGTCCTGCACCACCGGCCGTGCGCCGGCACCGAGCGCTCCGATCGCCATCAGCACCGTGCCGGTGGCGCCGAACAGTCGGGTCCTGCGCAGTGCGACCAGTTCGACGGCATCGAGGGGGGCGGCGACGGTGCGCTCGTCGCCGTGCAGATGCGCGATCGACGTGCTCAACGACTGCCGGCGGGGTGCCATCCCAGGAGCGTAACGGCCGATCCCGTTCCGCCGGCGCGCACATGATGTGACGAGCGCAACGCTGAATCAGGGCCTGAACTGAGGTAACCCTTTCTAGACCGAGTCCCCGAATTGCGTCACACTGGTGTTGTGAAATTCGAGGCCGAGGTGAAGGCCAGCACCGAAACCGCCGGGCAGCGCCCCGGCGGCGCGGTTATGGCAGACACCCAGCCGGCGGGCGACCTCGCCGGCGGTCACGACACCCGGCACGCGGTGGTGCGGTTGCTGATGGAATCCGGATCGATCACCGCCGGGGAGATAGGCGCCAGGCTGGGGCTGTCGGCGGCCGGGGTGCGACGACACCTCGACGCCCTGATCGAGATGGGGGACGCCGAGGCACATGCGGCGGCCTCCTGGCAGCAGGTCGGCCGCGGTCGGCCGGCGAAACGGTTCCAACTCACCGACGCGGGCCGGAGCAAGCTGGGCCACCGCTACGACGACCTCGCGGTGGCGGCCATGCGCCAACTCCGCGAGATCGGCGGCGAGGACGCGGTCGTCGCGTTCGCCCGCAAGCGCATCGACACCATCCTGGCCAAGGTGGCGCAGGCCGCCACCGTGACCGATGACGATGCAGACCTCGAGGCCACCGCCGAGCGCATCGCCGGTGCGCTGTCGGAGGCCGGCTACGCCGCCACCACCGCCCGGGTCGACGGCGGTGTACCGGGAGTGCAGATCCTGCAGCATCACTGCCCGGTCGCCAACGTCGCCAAGGAGTTTCCGGAACTGTGCCGGGCCGAACGCCAGGCGATGGCCGAGGTCCTGGGCACCCACGTGCAGCGCCTGGCCACCATCGCCGACGGCGGCTACGTCTGCACCACCCATGTGCCGCTGACCAACCGGAGCATCAAGGCCGCCAAGGCCGGTAAATCCGCCGCGGTCGGAGCCGTCAAAAAACAGCAATAGCAGCACCGATCGACCTTCGCGCAGACCCTGCGCCGAAGCCATCACGAGCACCGAAGGAGCGTCACCATGACACTCACGCCGGAGGCCACAGCGCCCGCTTCGGCGGCCGTCGAGCCGTCGACCCAGGAAGAGACGATCGCGTCGCTGGGACGGTACGAATACGGTTGGGCCGACACCGATGCCGCCGGCGCCGCCGCCCAGCGCGGCCTGTCCGAGGCCGTGGTCCGCGACATCTCCGCGAAGAAGAACGAACCGGAATGGATGCTGGAAGCCCGACTGCGGGCCTACCGGACGTTTCTGAAGAAGCCGATGCCCAACTGGGGTTCGGATCTGTCCGGCATCGACTTCGACAACATCAAGTACTTCGTGCGGTCCACCGAGAAGCAGGCCCAGACCTGGGACGACCTGCCCGAGGACATCCGCAACACCTACGACCGCCTGGGCATCCCGGAGGCCGAGAAGCAGCGCTACATCGGCGGCGTTGCGGCGCAATACGAATCCGAGGTGGTCTACCACAAGATCCGCGAGGATCTGGAAGCCCAGGGCGTCATCTTCCTCGACACCGACACCGCGCTCAAGGAGCACGAAGACCTGTTCCGGGAGAACTTCGCCACGGTGATCCCCGCCGGCGACAACAAGTTCTCCGCCCTCAACACCGCGGTGTGGAGCGGTGGGTCGTTCATCTACGTGCCCAAGGGCGTGCACGTCGACATCCCGCTGCAGGCCTACTTCCGGATCAACACCGAGAACATGGGCCAGTTCGAGCGCACCCTGATCATCGTCGACGAAGACGCCTACGTGCACTACATCGAGGGCTGCACCGCGCCGGTGTACTCCAGTGACTCGCTGCACTCGGCGGTGGTGGAGATCGTCGTCAAGCCCGGTGGCCGGTGCCGCTACACCACCATCCAGAACTGGTCGGTCAACGTCTACAACCTGGTCACCAAGCGGGCCCGCGCCGAGGCCGGCGCCACCATGGAGTGGGTCGACGGCAACATCGGCTCCAAGGTCACCATGAAGTACCCCGCGGTGTGGATGACCGGCGAGCACGCCAAGGGCGAGGTGCTCTCGGTGGCCTTCGCCGGCGAGGACCAGCACCAGGACACCGGCGCCAAGATGCTGCACCTGGCGCCGAACACCTCGTCCAACATCGTCTCCAAGTCGGTAGCGCGCAGCGGCGGCCGGTCCTCCTACCGGGGCCTGGTGGAGATCCACAAGGGCGCCAACGGATCGAAGTCCAGCGTCAAGTGCGACGCCCTTCTGGTCGACGACGTCTCCCGCAGTGACACCTACCCCTACGTCGACATCCGCGAGGACGACGTGACCGTCGGCCACGAGGCCACGGTCTCCAAGGTCAGCGAGAACCAGCTGTTCTACCTGATGAGCCGCGGCCTCACCGAGGACGAGGCCATGGCGATGGTGGTGCGCGGCTTCGTCGAGCCCATCGCCAAGGAACTGCCGATGGAGTACGCCCTGGAACTCAACAAGCTGATCCAGCTGCAGATGGAAGGCTCGGTGGGCTAGTGACGAGTTCTCTGACCGAAGCGGTCGAAGGCGTCAACAAGGGAGCCCAGTTCACCTCGTTCGACGTCGACGCCTTCGAGGTTCCGCACGGTCGTGACGAGGCCTGGCGGTTCACCCCGCTACGCCGGCTGCGCGGCCTGCACGACGGGTCCGCGGTCGCCGATGCGGCCGCGACCATCGAGGTCGACGGCTCGGGGTCCGTACGCACCGAGACCGTCGCGCGCGGCGACGAGCGCCTGGGTGCCGCCGGTGTTCCCGCCGACCGTGTTGCCGCCCAAGCCTTCTCGGCGTTCCGCGATGCCACGGTGGTGACCGTGCCCAAGGGCGTCGAGATCGCCGAACCGGTCACCGTCACCGTCACCGGCCCCGGTGCGGGCACGACGGCCTACGGCCATCTGCAGTTACGCGCCGAGGAACTGTCGCGGGCAACGGTGGTGATCGATGTGCGCGGCAGCGGAACCTACGCCGACAACGTCGAATTCGTGGTCGGTGACGGCGCACAGCTGACCGTGGTGTGGATCGGCGACGGCGCGCAGGACCTGGTCCACGTCACCATGCACCACGCCGCGCTGGGCAAGGACGCGGTGTTGCGCCACACCGCGGTACAGCTCGGCGGTGAACTCGTCCGGCTGACCGGGCGGGTCCGGTTCGACAGTTCCGGCGGCGACGCGGAACTGCTCGGCCTGTACTTCGCCGACGACGGCCAGCACCTGGAGTCGCGACTGCTGGTCGACCACGCCCAGCCCAACTGCCGCTCGAACGTGCTCTACAAGGGCGCGTTGCAAGGCGACCCGGATTCGGCGCTGCCGGATGCGCACACCGTCTGGGTCGGCGACGTGCTGATCCGGGCGACCGGCGTGGCCACCGACACCTTCGAGGTGAACCGCAACCTGGTGCTCGCCGACGGCGCCCGGGCCGACTCGATCCCGAACCTGGAGATCGAGACCGGTGAGATCGTCCAGGCCGGGCACGCCAGCGCCACCGGACGATTCGACGACCTGCAGCTGTTCTACCTGCAGGCCCGCGGCATCCCCGAAGACCAGGCCCGGCGGCTGATCGTGCGTGGCTTCTTCGGCGAGATCATCGCCCAGATCCCCGTGCCGGAGATCCGGGAACGCCTCACCGAAGCCATCGAGCGTGAACTCGCGGTCACCGAGAACCGATAACCCCGCAGACATCGACTAAGGACACGAATCAGCAATGAGCACACTGGAAATCAAGGGACTGCACGTGAGTGTGTCGCCGGGCGGCGCCGGTGCCGACGGCGCGGAGTCCATCCCGATCCTGCACGGCGTCGACCTGACGGTGAAATCCGGCGAGACGCACGCCCTGATGGGGCCGAACGGATCGGGCAAGTCCACCCTGTCGTACGCGATCGCCGGTCACCCCAAATACACGGTGACGTCCGGCTCGATCACCCTCGACGGCCAGGACGTACTGGAGATGAGTATCGACGAACGGGCCCGGGCCGGGCTATTCCTGGCGATGCAGTACCCGGTCGAGGTGCCGGGGGTGTCGATGTCGAACTTCCTGCGGACCGCGGTGACCGCCGTGCGCGGCGAGGCGCCGAAACTGCGGACGTGGATCAAGGAGCAGCGCGCGGCGTTCGCCGACTTGGGGATCGACTCCGGCTTCGGCGAGCGCAACGTCAACGAGGGCTTCTCCGGCGGCGAGAAGAAGCGCCACGAGATCTTGCAACTGAGCCTGCTCAAGCCCAAGATCGCCATCCTCGACGAGACCGACTCCGGTCTGGACGTCGACGCGCTGCGGGTGGTCAGCGAAGGCGTGAACCGCTACCAGCAGGCCGAAAACGGCGGCGTGTTGGTGATCACCCACTACACCCGCATCCTGCGCTACATCAAGCCGCAGTTCGTGCACGTGTTCGCCGGCGGGCGGATCGTCGAGTCGGCCGGGCCGGAACTGGCCGACGAACTCGAGGCCAACGGCTACGAGCGCTTCACCGGGGCCGCAGCGGGGGCGTGACATGACGGTGTCAGACACGAAGTCGTCGGTGCAGCTGGACGTGGACGCGATCCGGGCAGACTTCCCGATCCTGAGCCGGGTGATGCGCGGTGGCAGCCGGCTGGCCTACCTGGATTCCGGGGCCACCTCGCAGCGGCCGTTGCCGGTGCTCGACGCCGAACGGGACTTCCTGCTCAACTCCAACGGCGCGGTACACCGCGGCGCACACCAGTTGATGGAGGAGGCCACCGACGCCTACGAGGACGGTCGCTCGGCGATCGCGGGCTTCGTCGGCGCGGACGCCGACGAGCTGGTGTTCACCAAGAACGCCACCGAATCGCTGAACCTGGTCTCCTACGTCCTCGGCGACAACCGTTTTGCGGCCGCGGTCGGCCCGGGCGACGTGATCGTCACCACCGAACTGGAACACCACGCGAACCTGATTCCCTGGCAGGAACTCGCGCGTCGTACCGGTGCCACGCTGCGCTGGTATGAGGCGACCCCGGACGGGCGTATCGACCTGGATTCGCTGGAACTCGACGAGCGGGTGAAGGTCGTCGCCTTCACCCACCAGTCCAACGTCACCGGCGCGCTGGCGCCGGTCGGCGAACTGGTGTCCCGGGCGCGGGCGGTGGGCGCGTTCACGGTGCTCGACGCCTGCCAGTCGGTGCCACACCAGCCGGTCGACTTCCACGCCCTAGGCGTCGATTTCGCGGCGTTCTCCGGTCATAAAATGTTGGGCCCCAACGGTATCGGGGTGCTCTACGGGCGTCGTGAGTTGCTGGGGGAGCTGCCGCCGTTCTTGACCGGCGGATCGATGATCGAGACGGTCACCATGGCGTCGAGCACCTATGCGCCGCCCCCGCAACGCTTCGAGGCCGGCACCCCGATGACCTCCCAGGTGGTCGGGCTGGCCGCGGCCGCCCGCTACCTGGATGCGATCGGGATGGAGGCGGTGGCGGCCCACGAACGCGAACTGGTGGCCGCCGCACTCGAGGGACTCGCCGAGATCCCCGGCGTGCGCATCGTCGGGCCGACCAGCATGGTCGACCGCGCCTCACCGGTGGCGTTCGTGATCGACAGCGTGCACGCCCACGATGTGGGGCAGGTACTCGACGACGACGGTGTCGCGGTCCGGGTGGGCCACCACTGCGCGATGCCGTTGCACCGCAAGTTCAACGTGGCCGCGACCGCACGGGCGTCGTTCGCCGTCTACAACACCCACGAGGAGGTGGAGCGCTTGCTGGCGGGTGTTCGCCGGGCCGTGGACTTCTTCGCTGGGAGCGTGGCGTAGTGCGTCTGGAGCAGTTCTACCAAGAGGTGATCCTCGATCACTACAAACACCCGCAGCATCGCGGGCTCCGGGAGCCCTACGGCGCCGAGGTACACCACGTCAACCCCACCTGCGGCGACGAATTGACGCTGCGGGTGGCGCTGTCGCCCGACGGCGAGCAGATCGCCGACGTGTCCTATGACGGCCAGGGCTGCTCGATCTCGCAGGCGGCCACCTCAGTGCTGGCCGACCAGGTGATCGGCACCACGGTGGAGCAGGCGTTGACGACCTTCGACGCGTTCCACGAGATGGTCTCGTCGCGGGGCGCGGTGGAAGGCGACGAAGACGTGCTCGGCGACGGCGTCGCATTCGCCGGGGTCGCCAAATACCCGGCGCGGGTCAAATGCGCACTGCTGGGCTGGATGGCGTTCAAAGATGCACTGGCACAGGCACTGGCCAAGACGGAACAAAACACACTGGCGTGAGTCAGTCCGACAATCCAGGAGATGAAGCGATGAGCGAAACCGGAACCGACGAACTGCTCGCCGAGGTCGAGGAATCGATGCACGACGTCATCGACCCCGAGATCGGCATCAACGTCGTCGACCTGGGGCTGATGTACGGCCTGGACGTCCGCCAGGATGAAGACGGCCCGACCGCGGTCGTCACCATGACGCTCACCTCGCCGGCCTGCCCGCTGCAGGACATGATCGCCGAGCAGATCGAGAACGCCACCGTCGGCGCCGGATTGGTCAAGAAGGTCGACCTCACCTGGGTCTGGGAGCCCGCCTGGGGCCCGGACAAGATCACCGACGAGGGCCGCGAGATGATGCGCGCGGTCGGGTTCACGGTCTAGGCGTGCCGGCCGGCGAGTTCTGGCTCTGCCGGACCTGCGGCGTCGAGCACGCCGCGACACCCCGGGTCTGCGCGATCTGCGCCGATGATCGGCAATGGGTGCCCGCCGACGGCCAGCACTGGGCGACGCTGGACGCGCTGGCCGCCGAGGGGATGTCCTGCTACACCGTCGAGTTGGAGCCCGGGCTGATCGGCGTCGGTAACAACCCGCCCCTGGGCATCGGCCAGTTGGGCAAGCTGGTGTGCACACCGCGCGGCAACGTGTTGTGGGATCCGCCGGGTTTCCTCGACGACGCCGCGGTGGCGGCCGTGCACGAACGGGGACCGGTCCTGGGCGTCGTCACCAGCCATCCGCACATGTTCGGCGCCCAGACCGAATGGAGCCGCCGACTCGGCGGAGTACCGGTGTATGTCAACGCCGCCGACAGGGAATGGGTGATGCGGCCGGACCCGGCGATCAGCTACTGGTCGGGTCGGCTGGACCTCGCGCCGGGGCTGGCCGTATGCCAGGTCGGTGGTCACTTCCCGGGCAGTTCCGCCCTGTGCTGGGCGGCCGGGGCCGAGGGGCGCGGTGTGCTGCTGGTCGGCGACACCATTTTTCCCAACCCGGACCGGCGCACCGTGGCGTTCCTGCGCAGCTACCCGAACCGCATTCCGTTGTCGGCGGCCGTGGTGCTGCGGATGGCCGACACGTTGGAGCGGCTGCGGTTCGACCGCATCTACGGGCTGCACACCAACACCATCGACACCGATGCCGCAGCGGCGGTCCGCTTCTCGGCGGACCGGCACGCTGCCTGGGCACGCGGCGATCACGACGACCTCACCTGACCCGTGGGTACCGGTCGCTGCCATACTCGTCGCGTGAACCGCGTAAGGCCTCTGGCGGCGGTCGACTCCAAGTGAGGAAGATGCGGACACGGTGACGACGAGCAGACGACGGTTCCTGACCGGGATGGCCGCCGCCGCGGCGGGGACCGCGGTCGGCGGTCTGGCTGCGTGTGGTTCGCCGCGCCCCGGGGTCGACACCATCTTCGTCGGCGGCCCGGTGGTGACCGTCGCCCCCGGCGCACCCGAAGCCGAGGCGCTCGCGGTGACCGGCGGAAAGATCGCCCGTGTCGGCACGGCCGACGAGGTGATGCAGCTACGGGGATCGGCCACCACGGTCATCGACCTGCGGGGGCGCGCGCTGCTGCCGGCGTTCGTGGAACCGCACGGTCATCCCTTCGAGATGGGCTCCACCCTGGCGCCGCCGGCCATCGACGTGCGGCCCTTCACGGTGCCGACCGCGGGCGGGGTGTTCACCAAGCTCGCCGAGGCGGTGGCCGACACCCCCAAGGGACAGCCGATCCTGCTCAACGGGGTGGACCCGCTGCTGCAGACCGGCCTGCAGCCCTTCACCCGCACCGAGCTGTCCCGGCTGGCGCCCAACAATCCGGTCGTGATCGTCGCCAACAGCGGCCATGCCGCCTACGGCAACACCGCGGCGTTCAACGCCGCCGGAATCACCAAGACCACCCCGAACCCGGTCGGGGCGCAGTTCCTGCACTCGCGTGACGGGCAGCTCACCGGTGAGGTGCGCGAAGCCGCTGCGGTGATGGCACTGCTGGCACCGTTCTCCGGAGCCATCCTGGCCAACGTCGGAGACAATCTGCGCTGGGCCTACTCCCAACTGGCACGGGCCGGGATCGCCACGGCCACCGAGCACTCCTACGACTCGCGGGCCCAGGGTGAGGTGTTCGGCAAACTCGCCCAACAGGACGACTGCGCGGTGCGGATCCGCGCCTATGAGATCGGCACCCCGGAGTTGGCGGCGGACTCGGAGAACATCCGGGGCAGGCGGGCCCACGCCGACGTGCTGTTCGACAAGATCGGGATGAAGATCTGGGCCGACGGATCGCCCTGGCAGGGAAACATCTTCACCACGTTCCCGTACCTGACCAATGCCACCACCGCGGGCATGGGGCTCGGACCGAACCATCGCGGCGGGTTGAACTACACCCCGGAACAGATCCGGGAACTGACGCAGGCGTTCGTGGATCAACGGTGGCAGGTGTCCTGCCACGTGCACGGCGACGCCGCGGTGGACGTGGTGCTGGATGCTTTCGAGCAGGCGCGCACCTCCCCGGCGCTGCGGCCCCGGATCGAACACGTCGGTGCCATGCGGCCGGACCAGTTCGGCCGGGCCGCCCAGCTGGGCATCACCCCGAGCATGTTCATCGAACACATCTACTTCTGGGGAGATGTGCTGGTGGACAAGCTGTTCGGCCCCGAACACGGTTCTCGTTGGATGTCGGCCCGCTCGGCGCTGGACGCCGGGCTGCGGCTGTCGTTCCACAACGACGGCACCGTCACCCCGCCGAACCCGATCGGCAACATCGCCACCGCGGTGAACCGGATCGCCAAGGGCAGCGGCCGGGTGCTGGCACCCGAGCAGTGCATCGGGATCGACGCGGCGATCCGGGCCCAGACCATCAACGCCGCCTGGCAGGTGCACCTGGATCGCGAGGTCGGCAGCCTGGAGGCCGGCAAGTACGCCGATCTGGTGGTGCTGTCGCACAATCCGCGCAGCGTGCCGCCCGAGGAACTGCGCGACGTCGCGGTGGAGGCCACCTTCCTGATGGGTCGGCAGACCTACGGGAAGCTGCTGGGGTAGCGGTAACCGCTAGCCGAAGGCCCAGTGCCAGGCGCGGTTGAGCGGGGTGAGCACCCCCCATGACGACGAATCGTCGGTGGGTTCGGCCGCATCCTCGTCGGGTTTCTGGCTACGGTCGACCTCCAGGCTGCCCTTGATCTCCTGGTAGGCGGCGACCATGGCCAGTACCTTGTCGGCGCTGTCCGACGGCGGGCTGTCCGGTGTGGCGGCGACACCGTACAGTGCCGCATCCAACCGGCTGATCACGTCGTCACGTCGTTCGGCGATCAACGCACGCTGGCGTTCCTGCTCGAGAGATTCGTCGATCAGGCGGGCCCGATTCGCGCATTCTTCCAGGAGTTTGGCTCGCGCATTCGCCTTCCGCCACAACGCCTCCGCGCTGCGTTTGGCGTCGGCGAGTCGCGTGCGGTCTTCGTCGGTGTGGTCGGGTATTGCCTTCAGTTCATCGGCGAGCCGGCGCAACTGCGCACCGGCCTCCACGCTCGCGGTGATCATCGCCAGATCGGGGGTGAAATCCAGATCATCGGGATCACCGAGCCAACCCAGGCGGGCCGCCTCGGTTGCGCAGACCCGTGCCGCCGCAGCGTCCGCCCGCTCGATCAGCTTGACGGCGGACTCGCCGATCTCCGCGATCCGCGCCTTGCGGTCGGCCTTCCGTCGTTCGATCGCCCGCCGCTCCCGTTCCTCGGCCTCCTTGCGGGCCGCCTCTCGCTTGCGGTCCTCGACTCGCTTGCGGGCCGCGGCACGTTCCTGCGCTTCGGCCTTCTCGCGGGCGGTTTGCTTCTCCGCGGTCCGGCGGGCCAACGCCGCTGCGGTGCGTTGCCGCTGTTCTTCGGCCTCCACCGCGGCTTGTCGCTGCCGCTGGAAATACTCCACACCAGCCACCACACCCGCCAAGGCGGCCATGATCAGTAACGGGATCCAGAACTGGCCGATAGCGACGACGAACGCGCCGCCCACTTTGGCGATAACGGCGCCGATCCCGCCCAGCACAGCGGAGACGACGAGAAACAGCAGGCCTATGGTCGCGTTGTCCCAGGAATCTCGGCGTTGCCCCACTGAAGTGCACCTTTCTGGACTATTCGCCGAAGAGGCTAGCGCAGGGCTGCGACAGATCCGATGGTCGGTCTCTACGCGGAAAGTCGATACCCCGAGGTCGGCGGCCCCGAGGCCGGCAACTACGCCGATCTGGTGGTGCTGTCGCGCCATCCGCGCGGCGTCCAGTCCCGCCCGCGGGCTTCAGTCCCGCTTGGTCCCGCTCATCATGAGAAAGGGCGTTCCCGGGATCCGCTGCACGGCCGTATCGGTGAGCGGACGGTCGGACAGCGCGGCACGCGCCTCATCGAGATCGAGTCCCTGCCCGGCGACATAGGTCCGAAACATCCACAAGTAGGGGATCCGCAGCGGTGCCGGCAGACCGACGTCACGCACGAACCGTTTCGCATCGGGAAGACGACAACCACGGTCGACCTCGGCGATCAGCAGGCGGCCGTCGTTCTTCAGGCACCGAAGCATCTCGTCGATGCCCCGGTCGCGGTCGGGCCTCGCTTGTGGGCAGGGTGTTGACGCGCGCGTTCGCCCGTGCCGTTTGTTCGGCGGACAGGTCGATGCCGGTCACGCTGACACCGGCATGACGTTTCACGAGATGGAGAGCGAATTGTCCGCCCCCGGAACCGATTTCGAGAATCGATGCGGTCGCGCCAGGGGTGGGCACCGCCCGGGTCAGGAGCGGTGACACCGATTCGTGCACGGCGTCGGCGACGAACCTGTCGTAGAACCACGACATCGACGGCGAGTACTTCGCGGTGATGTCCGTCGTTGCCACGGCGTGCCCTCCTCGGGGCCCGGAGACGACCGCGGGCCGCCGAGGAATCGGCGGCCCGCGCATCGTCTGCTGGTCGACTACATCGGGGGCTCGGGGCAGGCCTGGCCGTCGCCGGGCGCCCACACGGTGATCCGCTTGGCCTGCAGCACGCCGTCGTCGTCGTTGGCGCCGCGGGCGGCGACACACTTACCGGTGCTGATCGACGGCCCGCTGACGGTGACCAGGCGGTGCACATGCGTGTTGTCGTCGATCGTCACGGTGGTGGGGCCGTTCGCGCCGGCCACGGTCACGGTGTCACCGGACACCGACTCCACCACACCGCGGACCCCGCGGTGCGATTTTGCCGGCTTGGCGGGGTCGGCGGGGCGCTGCTCGCAGTTACCGTCGGTCTTGATCGCCACGAACTTCGCGGTGATCGCACCGCTCTCGGCGGGCGCGCTGTCTTTACCGGCGCCGGCCTTGATGCAGGTGCCGACGGTGATCTCGGCGCGCTGGGCGGGCACGGACTCGAAGATCTTGGTGGCGTCGGTGTAGGCGACCACGGCGGTGCCGGCGGGACGCGCGACCTCGAAGGTGTTGCCGGATGTCGACGAGACGGGGCCGATGACCCGGTCACCGTCGGCGTGGGCCAGTGCCGGAACGAACAGTGCGCCGGCGGCGAACAGTGCGGCGGCGCCGGTGAGTGTGCGGATCGCCGGGGCGGTGGTGCTGGGGCGGGCGGACATCAGCGTTTTTCTCCGTTCGTCGGTGCCCGGCGGCGTGGTGTCGCCGGGCAGTGCTTCCACCGTCGATGGTCGACTTAGCGACCAGCTAGCTCTGTGCTGTGAGCCCGCTGTGTAGGTCGATCCGGGTCTGGACGGAGCCGACCGGGAACACCGCGGGGCAGACGGGCGTTAGGTCCATCATGGCAACCCAAGACCTCACCTCAGCGCAATTCGAAGAAACCATCGCCGGCAACGACATCGTGCTCGTCGATTTCTGGGCTTCCTGGTGCGGGCCGTGCAAGGCGTTCGCGCCGACGTTCGCGGCCGTCTCCGAGAAGCACCCCGACGTGGTGTTCGCCAAGGTCGACACTGAGGCCGAACAGCAGCTGGCCGCTGCCGCCCAGATCCGGTCCATCCCCACCCTGATGGCGTTCAAGAAGGGCACCCTGGTGTTCAACCAGGCCGGCGCCCTGCCCGCGGCGGCACTGGAGAATCTGGTCCAGCAGGTCAAGGACCTCGACCTGGAGGCGGCCCTGGCCGAACAGGCGTCGCAGGGCAAGCCCGAACAGGTCTGAGGTGCCGCACGCGATAGCGTGCATCCGTGCCCACCGCATCCCAGTCCGGCTCCGAGTTCGTCCTCGTCGAGCGCCCGCGCCCGCATGTCGCACTGATCACGCTCAACCGCCCGGAGCGGATGAACTCGATGGCGTTCGACGTGATGGTGCCGCTGCGCGATGTGCTGGCCGAGGTCGGCTACGACAACGACGTGCGGGTGGTGGTGCTGACCGGGGCCGGCCGGGGATTCTCCTCCGGCGCCGACCACAAGTCGGCCGGGTCGGTGCCGCACGTGGCCGGCCTGACCCGGCCCACCTTCGGGCTGCGGTCGATGGAGTTGCTCGATGACATCATCCTGGCGTTGCGGCGGCTGCATCAGCCGGTGATCGCCGCGGTCAACGGTGCGGCGATCGGCGGCGGGTTGTGCCTGGCGTTGGCGGCCGATATCCGGGTCGCCGCATCGGGGGCCTACTTCCGGGCTGCCGGCATCAACAACGGGCTGACCGCCAGCGAGCTGGGCCTGAGCTATCTGTTGCCGCGGGCGATCGGGGCGTCGCGGGCGTTCGAGATCATGCTCACCGGCCGCGACGTCGACGCGGGCGAAGCCGAGCGGATCGGCTTGGTCTCGCAGGTGGTGGAACAGCCGGATCTGCTCGAAACCTGCTATGCGATGGCCGAGCGGATCGCCGGTTTCTCCCGGCCGGGGGCCGAGTTGACCAAGCGGACGCTCTGGAGCGGACTCGACGCCGGTAGTCTGGAGGGGCACATGCAGGCCGAGGGACTCGGACAACTCTATGTGCGCCTGCTGACCAGCAACTTCGAGGAAGCCGTCGCTGCGCGCGCCGAGAAGCGCCCACCGGTCTTCACCGACGACAAGTAGTCGGTACCGACGACACCTAGCTCACGACAGGAGTACGCGCGCGTGATTACCGCAACGGGCCTGGAGGTCCGCGCCGGAGCGCGCACCCTGCTCGACTCGATTGATTCGGTGCTGCGCGTGCAGCCCGGCGACCGGATCGGCCTGGTCGGCCGCAACGGTGCCGGCAAGACCACCACGATGCGCATCCTCGCCGGCGAGGGTGAGCCCTACGCCGGCACCATCACCCGCACCGGTGAGGTCGGCTACCTGCCGCAGGACCCCCGGGAGGGCAACCTCGACGTGCTGGCCCGCGACCGGGTGCTCTCGGCGCGTGGCCTCGACACGATCCTGGCCGACCTGGAGAAGCAGCAGGTGCTGATGGCCGAGGTCGTCGACGACACCGAGCGCGACCGGGCCATCCGCCGCTACGGCCAGCTCGAGGAGCGGTTCTCCGCACTGGGCGGCTACGCCGCCGAGAGCGAGGCGGGCCGGATCTGCACCAGCCTGGGCCTGCCGGACCGGGTGTTGACCCAGCCGCTGCGCACGCTCTCCGGCGGTCAGCGCCGACGGGTGGAGTTGGCCCGCATCCTGTTCGCCGCCGGCGAGGGAGGTGCCGGAGGTGCGGGATCGGGCACCACGCTGCTGCTCGACGAGCCGACCAACCACCTCGACGCCGACTCGATCGGCTGGCTGCGCGACTTCCTCAAGAACCACAGCGGGGGACTGGTGCTGATCAGCCACGACGTGGACCTGCTGGCCGATGTGGTCAACCGGGTGTGGTTCCTCGACGCGGTACGCGGTGAGGCCGACGTCTACAACATGGGCTGGCAGAAGTACCTCGACGCCCGCGCGACCGATGAACAGCGTCGCCGCCGGGAGCGGGCCAACGCCGAGCGCAAGGTCGCCGCGCTGCGCAGCCAGGCGGCCAAGCTGGGCGCCAAGGCGACCAAAGCCGTTGCCGCACAGAACATGTTGCGTCGAGCCGACCGGATGCTGGCCGCACTCGATGAGGAACGGGTCGCCGACAAGGTCGCCCGCATCAAATTCCCCACGCCGGCCGCCTGCGGAAAGACCCCGCTGATGGCCAGCGGGCTGACCAAGATGTACGGCTCGCTGGAGGTGTTCAGCGGCGTGGACCTGGCCATCGACCGGGGATCGCGGGTGGTGGTGCTGGGGCTCAACGGTGCCGGCAAGACCACCCTCCTGCGGGTGCTGGCCGGCGCGGAGATCCCCGACGCAGGCCGGCTCGAACCCGGCCACGGTTGCAAGATCGGCTATTTCGCCCAGGAACACGACACCATCGACAACGCCGCCACGGTGTGGGAGAACATCCGCCACGCGGCCCCCGACACCTCCGAGCAGGATCTGCGCGGACTGTTGGGTGCGTTCATGTTCACCGGGCCGCAACTGGAGCAGGCGGCCGGCACCCTGTCCGGCGGTGAGAAGACCCGGTTGGCGCTGGCCGGGTTGGTGGCCTCCACCGCGAACGTGCTGCTGCTCGATGAGCCGACCAACAACCTCGACCCGGCATCACGGGAGCAGGTGCTCGACGCGCTGCGCAGCTATGCCGGTGCGGTGGTGTTGGTGACCCACGACCCGGGCGCGGCGGAAGCGCTGGACCCGCAGCGGGTGGTGCTGCTGCCCGACGGCACCGAGGATCACTGGTCGGCGGACTACCGCGACCTGATCGAACTGGCCTAGAAGCCCCCGCCGTTCGGCGCCCCGATAATTCGCCGAAAGTCGCCCGACGGCGTCGTCGCGTTCATACGCTGAAGCCGTCCAATGGCGGGCGAGGGATGGTGAGGCGACGTGGCGACGACGACAAAACCCAACAAGCAGCGCGATCGGCAACTGGTCGAGCTTCGCAACGCCTACGAGAGGGGAGCGAGCATCCGAACCCTGGCGGCCACCACCGGGCGATCGTACGGGTCGGTGCACAGCATGCTGCGGGAGGCGGGTGTGGCGATGCGCAGTCGCGGTGGCCCCAACCACCGCTCCCGCCCGCGCTAGCCCCACACATACATGCGCGAGCGTGCGTGTCTGTACACGACACGCCGCTTGTAGACGGCAGTCTGCGCACGCTCGCGCAGCGCCATGCCGAGCCGAAATCAGCTCTGCCGCACCGAATCCTCGACCAGATCGAGGACGGCCGACAGCCGGCCGGGATCTTCGCCGGAGGCCAGTCGTGCCACCAGTCCGTCGAGCACCAGATCCAGGTAGCAGTGCAACACGTCGCCGGGCACATCGTCGCGCAACCGACCGGCCTGCTTCTGCCGATGCAGCCGATCCGTTGTCGCAGCGGACAATTCGGCTGACCGTTCCGCCCAGCCGCGACTGAACTCCGGATCGTGCCGCAGTTTACGGGCGATCTCCAGCCGGGTGGCCAGCCAGTCGAACTGCTCCGGCGCCGCGAGCATCTCACGCATCACACCGATCAGGCCCTCCCGCGAGACGAGATCGGCCATCCGCTGGGCGTCCTCGCGGGCCAGCTCGAAGAACAGGGTGTCCTTGTCGCGGAAGTGATGGAAGATCGCCCCCCGCGACAAGCCCACCGTCTGCTCCAACCGTCGCACCGTCGCCTGGTCGTAGCCGTAGGCGGCGAAGCACCGGCGTGCGCCATCGAGGATCTGGCGGCGCCGCGCCGCCAGATGGTCCTCGCTGACCCTGGGCATCAGCTGATCGCTGCTTGCCGGGCTACTTCGACTTGAGCATGTTGCGCAGTACGTACTGCAGGATGCCGCCGTTGCGGTAGTAGTCGGCCTCGCCGGGGGTGTCGATACGCACCACCGCGTCGAACTCGATCTTGTCGCCGTCTTCTTTGGTGGCGGTGACGTGCACGGTCTTGGGCGTCTTGCCGGCGTTGAGCTCCTCGATACCGACGATGTCGAAGGTCTCGGTGCCGTCCAGGCCCAGCGACTTGGCGCTCTCACCGGCCGGGAACTGCAGCGGGATCACGCCCATACCGATCAGGTTCGACCGGTGGATGCGCTCGAAGGACTCGGTGATGACCGCCTTGACGCCCAGCAGCGTGGTGCCCTTGGCCGCCCAGTCACGCGACGAGCCGGAGCCGTACTCCTTGCCGCCCAACACCACCAGCGGGATACCGGCCTTCTGGTAGTTCATGCACGCGTTGTAGATGAACTCCTTCGGGCCACCCTCCTGGGTGAAGTCACGGGTGTAACCGCCCTGGGTGCCCTCCAGGCCGATGGTGTCCAGGATCCGGTTCTGCAGGCGGATGTTGGCGAAGGTGCCGCGGACCATCACCTCGTGGTTGCCGCGTCGGCTGCCCAGCGAGTTGTAGTCCTTGCGTGCGACCCCGTGGGCGTCGAGGTAGTCCGCCGCCGGGGTGCCGGGCTTGATCGGGCCGGCCGGGCTGATGTGGTCGGTGGTCACCGAGTCGCCCAGCAGTGCCATCACGCGGGCGCCGCTGATGTCGGAGACCGGCGAGGGCTCCAGGCCCATCCCGTCGAAGTAGGGCGCCTTGCGCACGTAGGTCGACGAGTCGTCCCAGGCGAAGGTGTCACCGTCGGGGGTGGGCAGGTTGCGCCAGTTCTCGTCGCCCTTGAACACGTCGGCGTAGGACTTGCGGAACATGTCCTGGCTGATCGCGGACTTGATGGTGTCGTCGATCTCCTGGGCCGACGGCCAGATGTCGCGCAGGAAGACGTCGTTGCCTTGCGGGTCCTTGCCCAGCGCATCGGTCTCGAAGTCGAAGTCCATGGTGCCGGCCAGCGCGTAGGCGATCACCAGCGGCGGCGACGCCAGGTAGTTCATCTTGACGTCGGGGGAGATGCGGCCCTCGAAGTTGCGGTTACCCGAGAGCACCGCGGTGACCGTGAGGTCCTGTTCGTTGACCGCCTTGGAGATCTCCTCGGGCAGCGGGCCGGTGTTACCGATACAGGTGGTGCAGCCGTAGCCGCCCAGGTAGAAGCCGAGCTTCTCCAGGTAGGGCCACAGGCCGGCCTTCTCGTAGTAGTCGGTGACGACCTGCGAACCCGGCGCCATGTTGGTCTTGACCCACGGCTTGGTGCTCAGGCCCTTCTCGACGGCGTTGCGGGCCAGCAGGGCGGCGCCGATCATCACCGACGGGTTGGAGGTGTTGGTGCACGACGTGATGCCGGCGACGGCGACCGCGCCGTGGTCGAGGATGAACTCACCCCGGTCGCAGCTGACCCGGACCGGCTTGCTCGGCCGGCCCTCGCAGCCGGCCGCGGCCGACGGCAGGGCCACCGCGTCGTCGTCGGCGAAGCTCAGCTTGACCGGGTCGGACGCCGGGAAGGTGTCCTCGAGGGCATCGTCGAGCTTGGTGTGCGGTGCCGGCAGGTCCTCGCCCACGTAGTTGTGGATGTCCTTGCGGAAGGCGATCTTGCTCTCCGACAACAGGATCCGGTCCTGCGGGCGCTTCGGGCCTGCGATCGAGGGAACCACGGTCGACAGGTCCAGCTCCAGGTACTCGGAGAAGGCCGGCTCGTGGTCGGGGTCGTGCCACATGCCCTGGGCCTTGGCGTAGGCCTCGACCAGCGCGAGCTGCTCGTCGGTGCGGCCGGTCAGCCGCAGGTAGTTGATGGTCTCGCCGTCGATCGGGAAGATCGCGCAGGTGGAGCCGAACTCCGGGCTCATGTTGCCCAGCGTGGCGCGGTTGGCCAGCGGCACCTCGGCCACGCCCTTGCCGTAGAACTCGACGAACTTGCCGACCACACCGTGGCGACGCAGCATGTCGGTGACGGTCAGCACCACGTCGGTGGCGGTGACGCCGGGCTGGATCTCACCGGTCAGCTTGAAGCCGACGACGCGGGGGATCAGCATCGACACCGGCTGGCCCAGCATGGCGGCCTCGGCCTCGATACCGCCGACGCCCCAGCCCAGCACACCCAGGCCGTTCTCCATGGTGGTGTGGCTGTCGGTGCCCACGCAGGTGTCCGGGTAGGCCTGACCGTTGCGGACCATGACGGTGCGGGCCAGGTATTCGATGTTGACCTGGTGCACGATGCCGGTGCCCGGCGGGACGACCTTGAAGTCGTCGAAGGCGCCCTGGCCCCAGCGCAGGAACTGGTAGCGCTCGGCGTTGCGCTCGTATTCGAGGGCGACGTTGCGCTCGAAGGCGTCGGCGGTGCCGAAGACGTCGAGGATCACGGAGTGGTCGATGACCATCTCGGCCGGCGAGAGCGGGTTGACCTTGTTCGGGTCGCCGCCCAGGGCGGTGACGGCCTCACGCATGGTGGCCAGGTCGACCACGCAGGGCACGCCGGTGAAGTCCTGCATGATCACCCGGGCGGGGGTGAACTGGATCTCGATGCTCGGCTCGGCGTTCGGGTCCCAGTTCGCGATGGCGTTGATGTGCTCTTTGGTGATGTTGGCGCCGTCTTCGGTGCGCAGCAGGTTCTCCGCGAGCACCTTGAGGCTGTACGGGAGTTTCTCGGTGCCCGGCACGGCATCGAGGCGGTAGATCTCATAGCTCTGGTCACCCACGGTCAGGGTGTTACGGGCTCCGAACGAATTCACCGATTCTGTGTTGGTCACTTCAACTCCCCGGGATCGAGTCCTGATTCATCGACGGGTCCGCGCCGACGAGCGCACTAACCGTAACAGTACGTTTGTCCTGTATAAAGTAAGGTTCACCTCACCTGGGCGGGATTGATACCGTCATCAACCGTGACGATCCAGCACCCGCCGGCCTACATTCCCGGCGAGCTCTGCATCACCGTCGGCCTCGATCCGGCCACGCCGCCCGACGACTGCATGGCACTGGTCAAGGTGGCCGTCGCCGCCGACGGGGTCAGCGCCCCGGCGGCCGACGTCCCGGCGCTGCGCGAAGTGGTGGCCGACGCGGCACGCGACGGCATCGACCTGAAGATCGTCGAGGTGGCCCGCAATCCGGGGATGGACACCGCACTGCGCGACGTGGCCACCGTGGTGGGCTACGACTATCCCGACGCCACCGTCCTGGTGCTCAGCACCAATTTCGTCGGCAGCTACAGCGGGCGGTTTCACCGATCCAAGCTCGAGGTCGCCGAGGATCACGCCAAAACCGGTGACCCGGTGGTCTCGGCGCAGAATTTCCTCCATGAATTGACCACCCCGGATCTGCCCTGGACGGGAATCACGGTGGTGTTATTGGCGGGGGTGGCGGCAGCGGCCGTCGGAACCCGGTTCCTGCAGCGGCGCAGCAAACGCATCGCCGACGGTGCGGATTCCTCCGAATAGGAATATTCACCAGTTCAGATTGGCTTTTTGGCGGTCGATGATGGCCGTCGGGTGATTCGTGGCAAATATGTAGGTCACGTAATGGTCACAACCAGCTCAATAACAACGATGTAGTTTGTTACGAACGTTTCTCCAGTGACTCATGTGACGTATGGTCGCTAATGGCGCAGTTGTTGCATGTGATGTTTCTGTGCTTTTGCCACCGGCCGAAGTGCGGCGCCGCCTGCCCCCAGTCCGAGGAGATCCCAGCCGAATGACACGCATCCGTCGTGGCGCCGATGGCTCTGCTTTCCGTCGGTCGGCCCGGTTCGCCCAGCCGGTGACGGCCTCGGTCCTGAGCGCCGCGCTGCTGCTGGGCACCCCCGGCCTGGCAGTGGCCGCCCCCACGGCGGACCCCGACGGCATCGCGGCGCTGATCGCCGACGTCGCCGAGGCCAACCAGCAGTTGCAGAACCTGGGTGCACAGATCGCCGAAGAGAAGGAAAGCGTCAACAAGGCGCTGGTGGACCTGCAGACCGCACGTGAAGAAGCCGACGCGGCCCAGCACGAGGTGGAGGCGGGCCGGCAGGCGATCGCCGACGCCGACGCCGCGATCGTCGCCGCCCAGAAGCGGTTCAACACCTTCGCCGCATCGACCTACATGAACGGCCCCTCGGACAGCTACCTCACCGCGACGAACCCGTCGGAGATGATCGCGACGGCGGCGGCCGGGCAGGCCCTGGCGCTCAGCTCACAGCAGGTGCTGGACAACCTCAAACGGGCCCGCATCGAGCAGGTGAACAAGGAATCGGCGGCCCGGCTGGCCAAGGAGCGGGCCGACCGAGCGGTCGCCGACGCCCAGTCGAGCCAGGACGCCGCGGTCGCGGCGCTCACCGACACCCAGCGCAAGTTCGGTGAACAACAGGTCGAAATCGACCGGCTCGCCGCCCAACGCAGTCAGGCCCAGGCCAAACTCGTCGCGGCCCGCGGCCACCGCCAGCCCCAGGCCGCACCGGCCCCGTCCGGCGCACCCGATGGCGATCGGTGGGGCAACCCCGTCGGCCCCGACGCCGGGCCGGCAGCCGGCGCCGGACCCGAACAGTGGGACGGCCCCTGGGACCCGACCCTGCCGATGGTTCCCAGCGCCGACATCCCCGGCGATCCGATCGCCGTCATCAACCAGGTTCTCGGGATCTCCCAGACCTCGGCGCAGGTGACCGCGAATCTGGGGCAGAAGTTCCTGCAGTCGATCGGCCTGGCCAAGCCCGACGACACCGGGATCAACAACGGCAAGATCCCGCGGGTCTACGGCCGGCAGGCCTCCGAGTACGTGATCCGTCGCGCCATGTCGCAACGCGGGGTGCCCTACTCGTGGGGTGGGGGCACCGCCGCGGGACCGGGCCGCGGCATCGGCTCCGGTGCGGGCACCGTCGGCTTCGACTGCTCCGGGCTGATCCTCTACGCCTTCGCCGGGGTCGGCATCAAACTGCCGCACTACTCGGGTTCGCAGTACAAGATGGGCCGCCAGATCCCGACCGCGCTGGCGCGTCGCGGCGACGTCATCTTCTACGGGCCCGGCGGCAGCCAGCACGTGACGCTCTACCTCGGCAACGGCCAGATGCTGGAGGCGCCCGACGTCGGCCAGGTGGTGAAGGTGTCGCCGGTACGCAAGAGCGGGATGACGCCCTTCGTAGTCCGATACATCGAATACTGACGGCGGAGTGATGCAACAGATTTTCAGGCGCTTTATCCACGTCACCGCGTCGCTGCTCGCGGCGACGACGGTGATGCTCGGCCTGGCCGGTCCGGCCGAAGCCGAACCGGGCTGGGACCCCACGCTGCCGGCGACCATCAGCGCCGGTGCCCCCGGCGACCCGCTGGCGATCGCCAACGCATCGCTGCAGGCCACCGCGCAGGCCACCCAGACCACCATGGACCTGGGCCGCAAGTTCCTGTCCGGCCTGGGCATCAACATCGGTGACGACTCGGCCGGAAACGTCGCACCCGGCCAGCGGGTGCACGGCAAGCAGGCGATCGAGTACGTCATCCGCCGCGCCGGTTCGCAGATGGGGGTGCCCTACTCGTGGGGCGGCGGATCGTTGACCGGCCCCAGCAAGGGCATCGACTCCGGTGCCGGAACGGTCGGCTTCGACTGCTCGGGGCTGATGCGGTACGCGTTCGCCGGGGTCGGGGTGCTGATCCCGAGGTTCTCCGGCGACCAGTACAACGCCGGCCGGCACATCCCGCGCAACCAGGCCCGGCGCGGTGACCTGATCCTGTACGGGCCCGGCGGCGGCCAGCACGTCGCGATGTTCCTGGGCGGCGGCAAGATGCTGGAGGCCTCCGGGAGCGCCGGCAAGGTCGTCATCAGCCCGGTGCGCACCGCCGGGATGACGCCATACCTGACCCGGATCATCGAGTACTGACGGGCCTTACGTCGACGGATGTCGCGAACCCTGGAATAGTGAAACGCGGACCCCATGGGGCCCGTCGGCCCTGTGCCGTGCAAGCAGTGAGAGTCTGACCGACCTTTGTGGAGGATTTGTCGATGACGTCATCGGAAGGGACGCCCGCGGGCGCCAGCGGTTTCCCGACTTCGGCGGGGGCCGAGGCAGGCGCGTCCGGCGGAGGCGGACTCGCTGCCGAGGTGCACGCGCTGGAGCGGGCCATCTTCGAGGTCAAGCGTGTCATCGTCGGCCAGGACCAGCTGGTCGAGCGCATCCTGGTCGGCCTGCTCGCCAAGGGGCACGTGCTGCTCGAAGGCGTTCCCGGTGTCGCCAAGACCCTGGCCGTGGAGACCTTCGCCCGGGTGGTCGGCGGATCCTTCGCCCGCATCCAGTTCACTCCGGATCTGGTGCCGACCGACATCATCGGTACCCGCATCTACCGGCAGGGCCGGGAGGAGTTCGACACCGAACTGGGCCCGGTGATGACCAACTTCCTGCTCGCCGACGAGATCAACCGCGCACCGGCCAAGGTGCAGTCGGCGTTGCTGGAGGTCATGCAGGAACGCAAGGTCTCCATCGGCGGGAAGAGCTTCGCGCTGCCCAACCCGTTCCTGGTCATGGCCACCCAGAACCCGATCGAGCACGAGGGCGTCTACCCGCTGCCCGAGGCGCAGCGCGACCGCTTCCTGTTCAAGATCAACGTCAGCTACCCGTCGCCGGAAGAAGAGCGGGAGATCATCTACCGGATGGGCGTCGCCCCGCCGGAGCCCAAGCAGATCCTCAGCACCGCCGACCTGGTGCGGCTGCAGAACCTGGCCGCCAACAACTTCGTGCATCACGCGCTGGTGGACTACGTGGTGCGGGTCATCACCGCGACGCGCCAGCCCGAGCAGTTCGGCATGCCCGACGTGAAGAACTGGCTGTCGTTCGGTGCCTCGCCGCGTGCCTCGTTGGGCATCATCAGCGCTTCGCGGGCGCTGGCCCTGGTGCGCGGGCGCGACTACGTGATCCCGCAGGACGTCATCGAGGTCATCCCCGACGTGCTGCGGCACCGGCTGGTGCTGTCCTACGACGCGCTCGCCGACGAGATCACTCCGGAGATCGTCATCAACCGGGTCCTGCAGACGGTTCCGCTGCCGCAGGTGAACGCCGTTCCGCAGCAGCAGCCCTCGCCGGCCGCGGGTGCCCCGACCGTGGCGGCTGTGGCCGGCGGTCGGTGAGCGACGCCGCGCCCGGGGCTGGATCGACTCAGCAACCCGGGACCGCCACCACGCCGCCGTCGATGCTGCGCGGCGGAATCCGCGACCCGAAACTGGCCGCCGCGCTGCGCACCCTCGAGCTGACCGTCAAACGCAAGCTCGACGGGGTGTTGCACGGCGACCACCTCGGCCTGATCCCGGGACCGGGCTCCGAGCCCGGTGAGTCCCGCCTTTATCAGCCTGGCGACGACGTCCGGCGGATGGACTGGTCGGTGACCGCGCGCACCACCCATCCCCACGTCCGCCAGATGATCGCCGACCGCGAACTGGAGACCTGGCTGGTGGTCGACATGTCGGCCAGCATGGATTTCGGCACCGCGAACTGCGAGAAGCGTGACCTGGCGATGGCCGCGGCCTCGGCCATCGTCTACCTCAACAGCGGCGGCGGGAACCGGTTGGGCGCCCTGGTGGCCAACGGCGAGCGGGTGGTGCGGGTGCCGGCCCGTACCGGGCGCAACCACGAGCAGTCGCTGCTGCGCACCATCGCCACCACGCCGCGGGCTCCCGCGGGGGTGCGCGGTGATCTGGCGGCGGCCATCGACGCCCTGCGCCGCCCGGAACGGCGGCGCGGCATGGCCGTCATCATCAGCGACTTCCTCGGACCGATCAACTGGATGCGCCCGCTGCGGGCGATCGCGGCCCGGCACGAGGTACTGGGCATCGAGGTGCTCGATCCGCGTGACGTCGAGTTGCCCGACGTCGGCGACGTGGTGCTGCAGGACACCGAATCCGGGGTGACCCGCGAATTCACCATCGACGCGAAACTGCAGGACGATTTCGCCCGGGCGGCCGAAGCACACCGCACCGACGTCGCGCGCGCACTGCGCAGTTGCGGTGCACCGGTGCTGAGCCTGCGCACCGACCGGGACTGGATCGCCGACATCGTTCGATTCGTCGAGTCACGCCGGCGCGGCGCGCTGGCGGGGATGCCGTGAACTCGACTCGTACAAAGACAGGTCTGCTATGACATTGCCGCTCCTCGGGCCGATGACGCTGGGTGGGTTCGCGCACCCGTGGTTCTTCCTGTTCGTACTGGTCATCCTGGGGCTGATCGGGCTGTACATCCTGATGCAGGTGGCCCGGCACCGGCGGATCCTGCGGTTCGCCAACATGGAGTTGCTGGAGAGCGTGGCGCCGAAGTCGCCGACCCGCTGGCGGCACCTGTCGGCGATCCTGCTGATCAGCTCACTGCTGCTGTTCACCGTGGCGATGGCCGGACCCACCCACGACATCCGTATCCCGCGCAACCGCGCGGTGGTGATGCTGGTGATCGACGTGTCGCAGTCGATGCGCGCCACCGACGTCGCCCCCAGCCGGCTGGCCGCCGCGCAGGAAGCCGGCAAGCAGTTCGCCGACGAGCTGACCGCGGGTATCAACCTGGGGCTGATCGCCTACGCCGGCACGGCGACCGTGCTGACCTCGCCGACCACCAACCGCGAGGCCACCAAAGCCGCGATCGACAAACTGCAGCTGGCCGACCGCACCGCCACCGGGGAGGGCATCTTCACCGCGTTGCAGGCGATCGCGACGGTGGGCGCCGTGATCGGCGGCGGGGACACCCCGCCGCCGGCCCGTATCGTGCTGCTCTCCGACGGCAAGGAGACGGTGCCGTCCAACCCGGATAACCCCAAGGGGGCCTACACCGCGGCGCGCACCGCCAAGGACCAGGGGGTGCCGGTCTCGACGATCTCGTTCGGCACCGCCTACGGCTACGTCGAGATCAACGAGCAGCGGCAGCCGGTTCCGGTCGACGACGACTCGCTGAAGAAGATCGCCGACCTGTCCGGCGGCACCGCCTACACCGCCTCCAGCCTGCAACAGCTCAAAGAGGTCTACGCGACCCTGCAGGACCAGATCGGGTTCGAGACCATTCGCGGCGACGCCAGCACCGGCTGGCTGCGGTTGGGAGCGTTCGTGCTGGCGGCCGCGGCATTCGCGGCGCTCCTGCTCAACCGGCGGTTGCCCGCCTAGACCTGACGGCGGCGTTGACTCTGCGCTCCGGGCGCAGAAGTGCGAGTAGAGCGCGCCCTCAACGCAGAGTCAACGGATTCGTCCGATAAGTTATGTCGGTGACTGACAGCGAAACGCCTGGCGGTAAACCGCCCTTCGTGTCCCGTTCCGTCCTGGTCACCGGTGGCAACCGGGGGATCGGCCTGGCGATTGCGCAGCGGCTCGCCGCCGACGGCCACAAGGTCGCGGTGACCCACCGCGGTTCCGGCGCCCCGGAGGGGCTGTTCGGGGTCGTGTGCGATGTCACCGACAACGACGCCGTGGACCGCGCATTCAAAGAGGTCGAGGAGCACCAGGGCCCGGTCGAGGTGCTGGTGGCCAACGCCGGCATCTCCAAGGACGCATTCCTGATGCGGATGACCGAGGAGCGCTTCGAAGAGGTCATCAACGCCAACCTCACCGGCGCCTTCCGGGTCACCCAGCGGGCGTCGCGCAGCATGCAGCGCAAGCGCTTCGGCCGGATCATCTACATCGGATCGGTCTCGGGCATGTGGGGCATCGGCAACCAGGCGAACTACGCCGCGGCCAAGGCGGGGTTGATCGGCATGGCCCGCTCGATCTCACGCGAGCTGTCCAAGGCCGGCGTCACCGCCAACGTGGTGGCCCCCGGCTACATCGACACCGAAATGACCCGCGCCCTCGATGAGCGGATCCAGGAGGGTGCGTTGGAGTTCATCCCGGCTAAGCGGGTCGGCACCGCCGAGGAGGTGGCCGGGGCGGTCAGCTTCCTGGCGTCGGAGGACGCCGGTTACATCGCCGGGGCGGTCATTCCCGTCGACGGCGGCATGGGCATGGGCCACTAGCGGCAACGTTTCGACAGACGACGATAGGGAACTTCATGGCAGGCATTCTCGAAGGCAAGCGCATCCTGGTCACCGGGATCATCACCGACTCCTCGATCGCATTCCACATCGCCAAGGTCGCCCAGGAAGCCGGCGCCCAGCTGGTGTGCACCGGTTTCGACCGGCTGCGGCTGATCCAGCGCATCATCGACCGGCTGCCCGAGCCGGCGCCGCTGCTGGAACTCGACGTGCAGAACGAGGAGCACCTGGGCACGCTGGCGCAGCGCGTCACCGAGGTGATCGGCGAGGGCAACAAGCTCGACGGTGTGGTGCACTCGATCGGTTTCATGCCGCAGACCGGCATGGGCGTGAACCCGTTCTTCGACGCCCCCTACGAGGACGTCTCCAAGGGCATCCACATCTCGGCGTACTCCTACGCCTCGCTGGCCAAGGCGGTGCTGCCGATCATGAACCCGGGCGGCTCCATCGTCGGCATGGACTTCGACCCGACCCGGGCGATGCCGGCCTACAACTGGATGACGGTGGCCAAGAGCGCACTGGAGTCGGTGAACCGGTTCGTGGCCCGGGAAGCCGGTCAGGTCGGCGTCCGCTCGAATCTCGTTGCCGCCGGGCCGATCCGGACCCTGGCGATGAGCGCGATCGTGGGTGGGGCACTCGGTGAGGGCGCCGGTGAGCAGATCCGGTTGCTCGAAGAGGGCTGGGACCAGCGGGCGCCCATCGGCTGGGACATGAAGGACCCGACGCCGGTGGCCAAGACCGTCTGTGCGCTGATGTCCGACTGGCTGCCGGCCACCACCGGAACCATCGTCTACGCCGACGGCGGCGCCCACACCCAGCTGCTCTAAATGGCTGTCGACGCCGTCCTGCTGCTGTCGTTCGGCGGGCCCGAAGGGCCCGAGCAGGTGCGGCCGTTCCTGGAGAACGTCACCCGCGGGCGCAACATCCCCGCGGCACGACTGGACGCCGTCGCCGAGCACTACCACCATTTCGGTGGAGTCTCACCGATCAACGGGATCAACCGAGCCCTGGTCGAGGCGTTGCGTGCCGAACTGCCCTCGCTGCCGGTCTATTTCGGCAACCGGAACTGGGAACCCTACGTCGAGGACGTCGTCGCGCAGATGGCGGCGGACGGCGTGCGCCGCGCCGCGGTGTTCCCGACGTCGGCGTGGGGCGGCTATTCGGGGTGTCACCAGTACGCCGAGGACATCGCCCGGGCACGCCAGGCCACCGGTCCCGGCGCCCCGGAACTGGTGAAACTGCGCCAGTTCTTCGATCACCCGTTGTTCGTGGCGATGTTCGCCGAGGCGATCGCCGTCGCCGCCGAGAGCCTGCCCGCCGAGCTGCGCGCCGAGGCCCGACTGGTGTTCACCGCGCATTCCATCCCGGTGGCCGCCGACGAACGCTACGGCCCGCGGCTCTACAGCCGCCAGGTCGCCCACGCGACCGGACTGGTCGCGGCGGCCGCGGGCTACACCGACTACGACCAGGTGTGGCAGTCGCGTTCCGGGCCGCCGCAGGTGCCCTGGCTGGACCCCGACGTCGAAACGCACCTCGCCGAACTGGCCGAGACCGGGGTGCGGGCGGTGATCGTCTGCCCGATCGGCTTCCTCAGCGACAACATCGAAGTGGTCTGGGACCTCGACAGCGAGGTACGGGAACAGGCACTGGCCGCCGGAATCGCCTATGCCCGCGCCGCCACCCCCAACTCGGATATCCGGCTGGCCCGGCTGGTACGCGGTCTCGTCGAGGAACTGCAGGGCGATCTTCCCGCCGAACGCGCGACCGGCGGTCCGGTGCTGGGCTGCGGATTCGGCGTCGACGGCGCCCCGTGCGGATCGGCGCACTGCATCGCCGAGGTGAGCTAGCCCCGCCAGGCGGAGTGCAGAATCGCCGTCACCGCAGCGCTGCGCGCCGAGCGCACCACCGCACTCAGCGGTTGCACCGCATCGACCGCACGCTGCACCGCCGCCGCGGACTGCGCGCCGGCGGTCAGCAGGTCCGCGCTGACTGTGATGATCGCCTCGACGTGTGCGGCACTCTCCAGCACCCGCACGGCACGATTCGGCGCATGATCCGGGATGCGGTGCAGCGCAAAGGCTTCCATCATCTGCTCGACGCGCAGGCGGGGATCCTCGACGCCGTAGTCGGCCCACCGCGAACCGGTCGACCCCAACGCCTCGGCCGCCGTGCGCACCGCCGCCCGCAACGAGTACTCGGCCTCGCCGAGGTCATGCTGCTCGGCCACCGGCAGGCCCGTCAACGGGAATGCGGTCCAGGACAATTCACTCGTCGGACCCTCCGGGGAGTCGGTGTCCTCGAAGTAGGCGGGCACCAGGCCGATCGGGGCCTGCGACATCGGCGACCCGATCAGCACCGCCTCGCCGGCAAGAATCGCATCGTGCTGAAACGCCGTTCCCGGCGGCAGCCCCCGCACATCGCCGGGAATCGGGAACACCGGCTGGATGCCGGCACCGCCGTCGGGTGGGGCGGCCCCGCGCACCAACTGCAGCAGTGCGGTGGCCCCACCGTCGTAGCCGCCCACCCCCGAGGCGCCGGCCTCACCGATGCTGATCGCCTCGTAGGCGGCCACCGATTGCACCGGTGCCCAGGCCGACAGTGCGTCCAAAACATCGTCGGGGGCGGCCAGGCCGGCCAGCCAGGCGTTGGCCCACACCGACAGCGAAGTACTCGGGCACCACATGATGCAACGCAGTGTAGTTGGCGGCACGCTCTCGCCCGGTCCGCAGAGCTACCGGGTGCTGTCGAGCTATTCTGGCCGCATGCCGCCCGCCCTGATCTGGTTGGTCTTCGCACTCGGGCTCGCGGGAGCCGAAGCCCTCACCGGCGACATGTTCCTGCTGATGCTCTCCGGTGGTGCGCTGTCGGCGGCCCTGAGCAGTTGGCTGATGGGCTGGGCCGCCTGGGCCGACGGTGTGGTGTTCCTGGCGGTGTCGATCCTGCTGCTGGTGCTGGTGCGGCCCGCCCTGCGGCGCCGGTTGTGGTCTGCGACCGGCACCGAGACCGGAGTCGCCGCCCTGACGGGCAAGAGCGCCCTGGTGCTCGACCGGGTCGAGCAGCACGGCGGCCGGGTGAAGCTGGACGGGGAGGTGTGGACCGCCCGCGCGCTCACCGACGGCGAGGTCTTCGAACCGGGCGAGCACGTCACCGTGCTGCACATCGACGGAGCGACCGCGGTCGTCGGCAAGATCCTGTAAGAGAGGGGAACCTTCATGGAGGGCGTCACAACCGGGCTGGTGCTGTTGGCGGTGCTGGTGCTGTTCGCGGCCATCGTGGTGGCCAAGTCCGTCGCGCTGATCCCGCAGGCCGAGGCGGCGGTGATCGAACGACTCGGCCGCTACAGCCGCACCGCGAGCGGTCAGCTCACCCTGCTGGTGCCGTTCATCGACCGGGTACGCGCCCGCATCGACCTACGGGAGCGGGTGGTGTCGTTCCCCCCGCAGCCGGTGATCACCGAGGACAACCTCACGCTCAACATCGACACCGTGGTCTACTTCCAGGTCACCAACCCCAAAGCCGCGGTGTATGAGATCAGCAACTACATCGTCGGCGTCGAGCAGTTGACCACCACCACCCTGCGCAACGTGGTCGGCGGGATGACCCTGGAGCAGACGCTGACGTCGCGTGAGGTGATCAACAGTCAGCTGCGCGGCGTGCTCGACGAGGCGACCGGACGCTGGGGCCTGCGGGTGGCCCGGGTGGAGCTGCGCAGCATCGACCCGCCTCCGTCGATCCAGGCCTCCATGGAGAAGCAGATGAAGGCCGACCGCGAGAAGCGGGCGATGATCCTGACCGCCGAGGGGCAGCGGGAGGCCGCCATCAAGCAGGCCGAGGGGGAGAAGCAGGCCGAGATCCTGACCGCCGAGGGCGCCAAGCAGGCCGCGATCCTGGCCGCCGAAGCCGACCGGCAGTCCCGGATGCTGCGTGCGCAAGGTGAGCGGGCCGCCGCGTACCTGCAGGCCCAGGGGCAGGCCAAGGCGATCGAGAAGACGTTCGCGGCGATCAAGGCCGGCCGGCCCACCCCCGAACTGTTGGCCTACCAATACCTGCAGGTGCTGCCGGAGATGGCCAAGGGCGAGGCCAACAAGGTGTGGGTGGTGCCCAGCGACTTCGGCAGTGCACTGCAGGGCTTCACCAAGCTGCTCGGGGCACCCGGCGAGGACGGCGTGTTCCGGTACGAGCCGTCGCCGGTCGACGAGGGCGGTCAGCACCGGGCCGCCGACGACAGCGACGAGGTCGCCGACTGGTTCACCACCCACACCGACCCGGCGATCGCCGAGGCGGTCGCCAAAGCCGAGGCCGACGCCCGCAGGCCGGTCGAAGGCATCATGCTGCCCCCGCAGTTGGATCCGGGCCCGGCGTGAGGGCACTGACCGCACCGCCGACGTATGCCGCCCTGGCGGCGTTTCTGGCCGGTGACGCGGTGGCATCGGCGATCCCGGTGCCCTACGTGGCCAAGAACATGGATGCGATGCGGATTCCGCAGCAGGTGCGTTGGGCGGTTCCGGTGGCCAAGGCCGCCACCGCGCTCGGGCTGGCCTCGGTGTTCCGGTTTCCCGGCGTCGCCCGGGTCACCACCGGGCTGCTGACCCTGTACTTCGCCGGGGCACTCGGAATCCATCTGCGGGTCCGCAATCGGATCGCCAACATCGTGCCCGCGGTGGTGCTGCTGATGGTGTTCGGGGCGATGACGGCCCAGGGCCCGCGCACCGCCGGCGGCGGCACCCGGGCCCTGGAGTCGTAGTCGTCGAAGGGGAGCTATCCGCGGCGGGCGGCGGCGGTGTGCTCGTCGAGGCTGGTGGCCTTGTAGGCGTAGGCGGCCACCGCCGCGCCGATGACCTGGGCCAGCAGATACACCCACAGGAACTTCCAGGCGAAGTTGCCCGACAGCATCAGCCCGAAGGTGATGGCCGGGTTGAACGCACCGCCGGAGATACCACCGACGGCGACCACGCCGACGGTCACCACGAATCCGATCGCCAGACCGTAGAAGCTGTTGCCGGCACTGTCTTTGCTGGTCGCGGTGTGCAGAACGACATAACACAATGCGAAAGTGAAGACCAATTCGGCCAGGAATGCCGGCCAGACGTTACCGCTGAGATCGAGCGCAGTGGTGGGGTATTTGGCCGAGTCGTGCCATAAACCGATTCCCACTCCGAATGCGGCCAGGGCGCCGACCAACTGCGCGACGATGTAGGGCCCCAGATCGCCCGCCGGCAGGGCCCCGCGCAAATACGCGGCGATCGACACCGCCGGGTTCAGGTGACCGCCCGAGATGTGTCCGCTGGCGTACACCATCACCATCAGCACCGACCCGATACCCAGTGCGATGGCGGCCACGCACTCCGTACCCGATTTGACGATGCCCAGCACGGCGAACATGAAAACAAACGTGCCGATCATTTCAGTCAGATATTTACGCACTGCGGCGTTCTGATCAGCCATTGATCCGATCCCTTCTATCCGTCGAACACTGGTTGAATTTGTGCTGTGCCAGCACGGAAGGCACTGCAAAATACTCTATCGGCGGGCGTCACCCGCGGCGGATATCGCAAGACGGTTGTGCACCGAATCGTTGCCGGATTGGGTAGACCTTCGTGTCGTTTGCCCGCATGGGCCCGGGCCGCGGCGCGACGCGGTCAGCGGACGAACAACGTCAACAACCGCCTACCCACCGACAGCGCGGCGACGGAGTGTTGCGCCGACACCGTCACGGCGTCCCCGAACCGCCTGCGCAGTTCTCGTTGCAGCCGGTCGTGCAGCGTCGAACTGGACGCCGAACACCCGCGGCAGGCGCCGTGCAGCTGTACCCGCACCCGGTCACCGGTGACCTCGAGCAGTTCGATCGCACCGCCGTGCGACGCCGCGAGCGCACCGATCGGGCCGTCGAGCAGTTCGGCGCTCACCCGCGCGATCTCGCCACTGCGGTCGGACGCGTCGACCTCCCAGTCACCCGGACGGCGCAGCGCCTCATCGAGGGCGACCCGGATCTGCTCACCGCAGGCCCGCCAACCGTGCCGCGGGTCCAGCGTGATCACGATGCCGGAACCGTCCACCGTCATCTCCTCGATCACCCCGTCGGCCTGCAAGCGGCCCAACCGGTCCGGTGCGTGTCGCACCCGGCCGTGGGCGGGCAAGCGCGCCCCGGTGATCACCCAGCGGACCCGCCGCGGGTCTCCGGTATCGGTGGCGTGCATCGGGATCATCCGCCCACACCGATCGCGATCATCCGCGCCGCGAAGGCCATCAGCCAGGCCAGCACGAACATGTAGCCGAACGCGAAAGCCGGCCACCGCCACGAGTTGGTCTCCCGGCGCATCACCGCGACGGTGGACATGCACTGCAACGCGAACATGAAATAGACCAGCAGTGCGATCACCGTGGGTGCGGTGAAGACCCGACGCCCCTGCTCATCGGTGAGCGACGCCAACGTCTGATGCGGGGCCGTCGGATTGGTGGCCGCCGACACCTGCCCGAGCGTGGAGACGAAGACCTCGCGGGCGGCCAGCGACCCCACCAACGCGACATCGGTGCGCCAGTCGAAACCCAGGGGAGCGAACACCGGCTCGATGGCCCGGCCGATGCCGGCGGCGTAACTGTGGTCCAGCACGTAGGTGTTCGCCTCGGCCGGAGTCAACTGTGCGGTCTCGGATTCGCGGGCCGGCAGATTCATCAGCGCCCACAGCACCAGCGACGTGGCCAGGATGACGGTTCCGGCCTTGCGCAAGAAGATCTTCGCCGCATTCCAGACCGCGACCAGCACCGCCTTCGGCGCGGGAAACCGGTAGGGCGGCAACTCCATGGTGAACGGCAACAGGTCCCCGCGCAGGATCGTCGACTTGAACACCCACGCGGCGAGCAGCGCCGCGACGCCCCCGCCGAGGTACAGCACGAACATGGTGACGCCCTGCGCGCTGAAGCCCCACCACCGGGTCTGCGGTGCCACCAGCAGCCCCACCAGCAGGGTGTACACCGGAAGCCGCGCCGAACAGGTCATCAGCGGTGCACTGATGATGGTGGCGATCCGGTCGCGTGAGGACGGCAGGGTGCGCGTCGACATGATCCCCGGGATCGCGCAGGCGAACGAGGAGAGCATCGCCACGAAGGCGCGGCCCTCCAGTCCGGTCCGGGCCATCACCCGGTCCATCAGGAACGCCGCCCGCGACATGTAGCCGACGTTCTCCAGCAGGGCGATCATCAAGAACAGCAACACGATCTGCGGAATGAACTGCAGCACCGTGCCGACCCCGCCGATCACGCCCTGACCGAGCACACCGCCGAGCACCGTGCCGCCGAGCTGGTGATCGACCCAGGAAGCCAGCCGATCCAGGCCCGCGGCGATCCGGTCCTGCAACGGCGCGGCGACGGTGAAGATGACCTGGAAGAACGCGAACATCACCGCGAAGAACACCACGAGTCCCCACACCGGGTGCAGGATCAGCCGATCTATCCGGTTGGTCCGCAGATCCCGTTGCGGTGCAACATAGTCCGCGGCGGCAAGCACCGACGTTCCCCAGGACGCCAACGCGTCGGGATCGGTCGGCGGCAGCACCGCGGGACCCGGCCGGTCGGCACCGGAGGCCAGCAACGCGCGCAGCCGCTCGACGCCGGTGCCGCGATTGGCGACCACGGCGACCACCGGTATGCCGATGGCGGTCGAGAGCGCGGCGACGTCCACCCGACCGCCGCGGGACGTGAGCTCGTCGGTCATGGTCAGCACCAGCAGTGCCGGCAGCTCCCGGTGCAGCAGCTGCCCCACCAGCGTGATCGACCGACGCAAGGTGGTGGCATCGGCGACCAGGACGACCGCATCCGGGGCGCCCATCCCGTCGACGGCCCCGGCCAGCACATCGCAGACGATCTGTTCGTCCGGGCTGATCGGATCCAGGCTGTAGGTTCCGGGCAGGTCCTCGAGCAGTACGTCGACGTCACCGACGCGGACTCGGCCGACGCTGCGGCCGACCGTGACACCCGGATAGTTGCCGGTTTTGGCGCGCAGGCCGGTCAACTGATTGAAGACGCTGGTCTTGCCGGCGTTCGGGCTGCCCACCAACGCGATTCGCCGAGTCTGGGTCAGGTCGACCGGCCGGGAGGGGGAGTCGTGACAGCTCGTCATGGCTGTCCCGGGGCCGGCCGGACCGGTTCCGCGTCGACCTCGATGAGCCGGGCCTCCCGGCGGCGAAGGCAGAACTCGGTGTCCTGCACCCGGTAGACCGTCGGGTCGCCCAGCGGCGCCCGGCGGATCACCTCGACAACGCTGTCCGCACGGAATCCCAGTTGCTGCAACCGGTTCGCCACCACCTCGGGGGCATGCGGCACGGCGCCGGTGATGACCGCCCGGCTACCGGGAGCGATATCGGCCAGCACGGTCGCCGGCCCGGATCGAGGCGATGATCGCCGTCGTCTGCGCATCGGACGCCCTCATGTCGGTTGCACTTACCTGTTGCAAGGTACGCCTGATGCCGCGGGCGTGTCGGGGACGTCGCGGTGCGAACTACCGGCGGCACGTCGGTCACGGCGGTGCACCCGAACCTCGTAGGCCAACAACGCCACCCCGACGGTCGCGGTGCACGCCGAGACGACGAACAACAGCGGGCTCACCGTGCCGGTCATGGCGTCGCCGAGCACCACCACCGCGATGGTGCCGGGCAGCAGTCCCACCAGCGTCGCCACCGTGTAGGGCAGTAGCCGCACCGCCGAAGCCCCGGCGGCATAGTTGATCACCGAGAACGGGATCGCCGGGATCAGCCGCAGCGAGATCACCGCCGGCCAACCGCGCTCGCGCAACCGGGCGTCGAGCGCTTCGAGCTTCGGATGCCGCATCACCCGGCTCAACTGCCAACCGAACACCCGCATCAGCACCAGGACGGCGATCGCGCTGAGGGCGCTGGCCCCCACGGCCAGCGCGACACCCAGCCAGGGCCCGAACAGCAGACCGGCCGCCAGGGTGAATGCGGTCCGCGGAAACGGGAACACCGTCACCAGCGTGTGCGCGACCAGAAACGCCGGCGGGAACCACGGCCCCAACGCCTGGGCCCAGTCCCGCAACTGCACGGCGGTCGGCACCGGTACCAGCAGGGCCACCCCGATCAGAAGCAGTACCGCCGCGGTCGTCGCCGCCAGACGCCACAGCGGCACCTGGCGCGCGCCGGCCGCGAACGCGATCCCGGTGTCGCGCAGCAGCTGCGGAATACGGGTCGCATCGGGCATCACGGGTTTCAAGACTACGGGCCCCGGGTTAACGCCTCACGTCGTTCCGATGGCGTTTCCCCGCTCGGCGCACCTGCGCCGCAACACGCGACCGCCATCATTTAGCCTGGTTAACACACGTCGAGTAGCGCGGTATCCGCTACTCATGAGTAACAATCAGGAGTTGCCGGTGTCAGTAGAGGTATCCGCCGAACTCGAGCAGGCCCGCGCCCGCTGGCGTTCCGGGGTGGCCGGGGTGCTGGCGAAGAGTTCGCGACGTGAGCCGGCCGACATTGAGAACGAGACCGGCGGCGAACCGGAGCGGCTGCTGGACACCCCGGTCGGCGGGCCGGACGGATTCGCCATCCACGCGCTCTACACCGCCATCGACGGGCTGCCCGAGCAGCCGCTGCCGGGGCAGTGGCCCTACGTGCGCGGCGCCGACGCGCTGCGGGACGTCAACAGCGGCTGGAAGGTCGCCGAGGTATTCCCGGCGGGCGGGCCGGGTTCGGGCGCCGACACCAATGCCGCGGTACTGGCCGGCATGCTCGACGGCGCCAGCGCCCTGACGCTGCGGGTGGGCGACGCCGGGGTTCCCGCGGCCGAGTTGGGCCGGGTCTTCGACGGGGTCTACCTGGACCTGGTGCCGGTGCTGCTGGACGGTGCGGGCGCCGGCGACTACACCGCCGCGGCCGACACCCTGCTGACGCTGGTCGACGGACTGGCCCCCGAGAACCGCACCAATCTCTCGGTCGACCTCGGCGCCGACCCGCTGACCGCGGCGCTGGCCGGGCTGGCCGCCCCGTCGGTCGACGAGGTGGTCGCGGTGGCCGTCCGGATCGCCGGTCGGCGCGGGGTGCGTTCGATCGCGGTCAACGGCCCGGCGCTGCACAACCTCGGCGCCGGTGCGGCGGGAGAGCTCTCCGGCGCGCTCGCCGCGGCGGTGGCCTATCTGCGACTGCTCACCGAGGCCGGGATGTCGGTCGCCGATGCGGCGGGCCAGATCAGCTTCCGGGTGGCCGCCGACGACGACCAGTTCGGCACGATCGCCAAAGTGCGTGCGCTACGGCAGTTGTGGGCGCGGGTCGCCGAGGTGGCCGGGGCACCGGACGCCGGCGCCGCGATCGTGCACGCCGAGACGTCGCTGGCGATGATGACGCAGCGTGACCCGTGGGTGAATATGCTGCGCACCACGCTGGCCGCCTTCGGCGCCGGTGTCGGTGGCGCCGACACCGTGCTGGTGTGGCCGTTCGACACGGTGATCGAGGGAGGCCAGCCCGGCACCGCGGCGACCTTCTCCCGCCGGATCGCACGCAACACCCAACTGTTGCTGCTCGAGGAGTCGCACCTGGGCCGGGTGCTCGACCCCGGCGGCGGATCCTGGTTCATCGAGGACCTCACCGAGAAACTGGCGCAGCAGGCGTGGCGGCAGTTCCAGGAGCTCGAGAAGATCGCCGCGCTCGGCGGATTCGACGCCGCCCGGACGCACATCGGCGAGCGCATCGCCGAGTTCGCCGCCGCCCGCGCCGCCGACATCGCCCATCGGCGCACCGCGATCACCGGCGTCAACGAGTTCCCGAACCTCGACGAGGCACCGCTGCCGCCGTCGGCCACTGCAACACCCGCGACCGGCCTGCACCGTTACGCCGCGGCGTTCGAGGCACTGCGCGACCGTTCGGACGCCTTCCTGGCCCGCACCGGTGCCCGGCCGCAGGTGTTGCTGCTGCCGCTGGGGCCGATGGCCGAGCACAACATCCGGACCACCTTCGCCGCCAACCTGTTGGCCTCGGGCGGTATCGCCGTGATCAACCCCGGCACGGTGGACGCCGAGCGGGTCGCGGCCGTGATCGCCGAGGCCGGCACACCCGAGGTGGCGGTGCTGTGTGGCAGCGACGCCCGCTACGGTGCCGAAGCGGCTGCGGTCATCGGCGCCGCCCGCACCGCGGGCGTCGGCCGGATCTATCTGGCCGGACCGGCTGCTGCGCTGAGCGGCAACGCCGAGACCGATCCACGACCGGACGACTACCTGACCATGAAAATCGATGCGGTGCAGGCTTTGTCGGACTTACTGACCCGATTGGGGGCCTGAGAACCATGACCACCAGTACCTCACCCGGCACCCTCGGCAGCTTCGCCGAAGTACCCCTGCACGGCGACCGCAGCGGCGCCCCGGTCACCGAGAGCGCGGTCGCCGAGCATGTTGCGGCGGCCGCGGCCGCCCACGGCTACACGCCCGAGCAGTTGGACTGGCACACTCCCGAAGGCATCGCGGTCAAGCCGGTCTACACCGCCGCCGATCGCGACTCTGTGGTGGCCGACGGCTATCCGCTGGACAGTTTCCCCGGCGAGGCCCCGTTCGTGCGCGGGCCGTACCCGACCATGTACGTCAACCAGCCGTGGACGATCCGCCAGTACGCGGGATTCTCCACCGCGGCGGACTCCAACGCCTTCTACCGCCGCAACCTCGCGGCCGGTCAGAAGGGTCTGTCGGTGGCGTTCGACCTGGCCACGCACCGCGGCTATGACTCCGACCATCCCCGTGTGCAGGGTGACGTCGGAATGGCCGGAGTCGCAATCGATTCCATCCTGGACATGCGTCAGCTGTTCGACGGGATCGACCTGAGCGCGGTCAGCGTGTCGATGACCATGAACGGTGCGGTGCTGCCGATCCTGGCGTTGTACGTGGTGGCGGCCGAGGAGCAGGGGGTGCCGCCGGAGAAGCTGGCCGGGACCATCCAGAACGACATCCTCAAAGAGTTCATGGTCCGCAACACCTACATCTACCCGCCGAAGCCGTCGATGCGGATCATCTCCGACATCTTCGCCTACACCAGCGCCAAGATGCCGAAGTTCAACTCCATCTCGATCTCCGGGTATCACATCCAAGAGGCCGGTGCCACAGCGGATCTGGAGTTGGCCTACACGCTGGCCGACGGGGTGGACTACATCAAGGCGGGCCTGGAGGCGGGCCTGGACATCGATAAGTTCGCGCCCCGGCTGTCGTTCTTCTGGGGTATCGGGATGAACTTCTTCATGGAGGTCGCCAAGCTGCGTGCCGGCCGCCTGCTGTGGAGTGAGCTCGTCGCGGGGTTCAACCCGAAGAGCTCGAAATCGCTGTCCCTGCGCACACATTCGCAGACATCCGGATGGTCGCTGACCGCCCAGGACGTCTTCAACAACGTGGCGCGCACCTGCATCGAGGCGATGGCCGCCACCCAGGGGCACACCCAGTCGTTGCACACCAACGCCCTGGACGAGGCGTTGGCGCTGCCCACCGACTTCTCCGCGCGCATCGCCCGCAACACCCAGCTGCTGCTGCAGCAGGAATCGGGCACCACCCGGCCGATCGACCCCTGGGGCGGCTCCTATTACGTGGAATGGCTGACCCATCAGCTGGTGCTGCGTGCCCGCGCCCACATCGAAGAGGTGCAGGCGCACGGCGGCATGGCGCAGGCGATCAGCGAGGGCATTCCCAAACTGCGCATCGAGGAGGCCGCGGCACGTACCCAGGCCCGTATCGACTCCGGCCGGCAGCCGTTGATCGGCGTCAACAAGTACCAGGTCGCCGAGGACCAGGAGATCGAGGTCCTCAAGGTCGAGAACAGCCGGGTGCGTGCCGAGCAGCTGGCCAAACTCGAGCGGTTGCGTGCCGAGCGTGACGAGGCGGCCTGCCAGGCCGCGCTGGCCGAACTGACCCGGGCGGCCGGCGCGACCGGTCCCGCCGGTGCCGACGGTCTGGGCAACAACCTGATGGCGCTGGCCATCGACGCCGCCCGCGCACACGCCACCCTCGGGGAGATCTCCGACGCGCTGGAGAAGGTCTACGGGCGCCACCAGGCCGAGATCCGTACCATCGCCGGCGTGTACCGCGACGAAGTCGGCGCAGGCAGCAACATCGCCGGCGCGACAACCCTGGTTCAGCAGTTCGCCGAGGCCGATGGCCGCCGGCCGCGCATCTTGGTCGCCAAGATGGGCCAGGACGGCCATGACCGCGGCCAGAAGGTGATCGCCACCGCGTTCGCCGACATCGGTTTCGACGTCGACGTCGGTGCGCTGTTCTCCACCCCCGACGAGGTGGCGCGGCAGGCCGCGGACAACGACGTGCACGTCGTCGGCGTCTCGTCGTTGGCCGCCGGACACCTGACCCTGGTCCCGGCGCTGCGCGCCGCGCTGGCCGAAGTGGGTCGGCCCGACATCATGATCGTGGTCGGGGGAGTGATCCCGCCCGGTGACTTCGACGAGCTCTACGCCGCCGGGGCGACCGCGATCTACCCGCCGGGCACGGTGATCGCCGACGCCGCGGTGGACCTGCTGCGCGAGCTGGCGTCCGGGCGAGGTTACGAGCTCGCCGGCCTGACCGGACCGGCCACCGCCCCCGAATAGATGGCCGACAACGTGTCCGACGCCGTAGTCCAGTTGGCCGCGGCGGTGCGCTCCGGTGACCGTGCCGCACTGCCCCGCGCGATCACGCTGGTGGAGTCCACCCGCGCCGACCACCGGCGGCAGGCCCAAGAGCTGCTGTTGGCACTGTTGCCCGATGCCGGCGGCGCCCGCCGGGTGGGCATCACCGGTGTTCCCGGTGTGGGCAAGTCGACCACCATCGAAGCCCTCGGAATGCACCTGATCGAACAGGGCTACCGGGTGGCGGTGCTCGCGGTCGATCCGTCGTCGACGCGCACCGGGGGTTCCATCCTCGGTGACAAGACCCGGATGCAGCGGTTGGGCACCCATGAGCGGGCCTACATCCGGCCGTCGCCGACCTCGGGGACCCTGGGCGGGGTCGCCAAGGCCACCCGCGAGACCGTGGTGCTGCTGGAGGCCGCCGGGTTCGATGTGATCCTGATCGAGACCGTCGGCGTCGGCCAATCCGAGGTCACGGTGGCCAACATGGTGGACACCTTCGTCTTCCTGACGTTGGCCCGCACCGGCGACCAACTGCAGGGCATCAAGAAGGGTGTCCTCGAACTAGCCGACCTGGTGGTGGTCAACAAGGCCGACGGTAATCACCTCGCCGAGGCGCGGCTGGCGGCACGGGAGCTGACGACCGCGCTGCGCCTCATCTATCCGCGTGAAACGCTCTGGCGGCCACCGGTTTTGACGATGAGCGCCCTTGAAGGGACCGGCCTGGCGGAAGTCTGGGAGACGGTGGAACGGCATCGGCAGACACTGATCGACGCCGGTCAGTTCGAGGCCCGCCGCCGGGCGCAGCAGGTGGACTGGACCCGGCAACTGGTCCAGGACGCGATCCTGGAGCGCGCGTTCGCCGATTCGGCGGTGCGCGAGGTGCGCGCCGAGGTGGAGCGGCAGGTGCTCGACGGGGAGTTGACCCCGGCGCTGGCGTCGCAGCGAATCCTCGAAACGATCTGGGACTGAAGCGGTGCCGACCGTCTCGATTCGGTAAGCCGACTTACGGGCGCAGTTCCGGCCCCGGTAGATTGTGAGCCATGACACAGCCTGTCGACGTTCGCGAGACCGGACTCCCGGCACATGTGCACGGCGCCGCCGACCCGCATTTCGCCTGCGCGGTGCGAGCGTTCGCCGCCGCGTTCCCGGGCCGCCGCTTCGGCGGCGGGGCATTGGCGGTCTACCTCCACGGTGAGCCGGTGGTGGACGTGTGGACCGGGTGGTCGGACCGGGCGGGGCAGGTGCCCTGGTCGGCGGATACCGGCGCCATGGTGTTCTCGGCCACCAAGGGCGCGGCCTCGACGGTGATCCATCGCCTGGTCGACCGCGGCCTGCTCGACTACGACACACCGGTGGCTCGGTACTGGCCGGAGTTCGCGGCGAACGGCAAAGCGGGGATCACGGTGCGTGAGCTGCTGGGACACCGCGCCGGGCTGACCCACCTCAACGGCGCCGGCAGGTCCGATCTGCTGGACCACACGACGATGGAAGCCCGGATGGCGGCCGCCGCGCCGGGACCCGAGCGCGGCAAACCCGCCTATCACGCGCTGACCTACGGCTGGCTGGTCTCCGGCCTGGCCCGGTCGGTGACCGGACTGGGCATGCGCGAACTGTTCCGCACCGAACTGGCCGGGCCGCTGAACACCGACGGCCTGCACCTGGGCCGCCCGCCCGCCGATGCACCGACCGTCGCCGCCGAGATCATCATGCCGCAGCGCGGCCGGCGCAATCCGGTCGTCGACCTGGTGGCGCCGCGGGTCGCCGCGATGCGCCGATCCGGGGGAGTCGGGGCCTTCTACTTCCCCGGGGTGATGGGCACCGTCCGCGGCGACATCCCCTTCCTGGACACCGAGGCGGCCTCGCTCAACGGGGTGGCCACCGCCCGCGGACTGGCCCGCCTCTACGGGGCGCTGGCCAACGGCGGCCGACTCGACGGAGTGCAACTGCTGTCGCAGCGGCTGGTGTCCGGCCTGACCGGTAAGCCCTCACTGGAATTGGACCGCACCGTCGGTATCCCGCTGGCGTTCCATCTGGGCTATCACTCCATCCCGTTCGGCCCGGTACTGCCGGGTTTCGGGCACGTCGGACTGGGCGGCTCGATGGGGTGGGCGGATCCGGCCTCCGGCCTGGCCATCGGCTTCGTGCACAACCGGCTGCTGACCCCGTTCGTGGCCATCGACCACGCCGGCTTCGTCGGGACCGCGGCACTGATCCGACGCGGCGTCGCCAAGGCGGGCCGGCGCGGGTACACCCCGGTGCCGCGGCTGGGGGCGCCGTTCGCCGAGCGCGAGGCCGCCACCGGCTAGCACTCCCACGCGGGCGGCGGGTGGCGTCGCCGGTGCTGCTACCGGGGATCTGCTTCGCCCGGCTCCGCTAGGGTTTTCCGGGTGACTGACCGTACGCCGAAGCTCTACATCTTCCCGCACGCCGGCGGATCGCCGCAGTACTACGTTCCGTTCTCGAAAACGTTCACCACCGACGTCAAACGAATCGGGGTGCAATACCCCGGCAAGGGCGGCACCCACGACCTCGGTGCCTTCACCAGCATCGAAGACCTCGCGGATCAGGTCTGTAAGACGGTGGCCGCGCCGACCGAGGCCGACGGCCCCGTCGCGTTCTTCGGTCACAGCATGGGTGCCCTGCTGGCCTTCGAGGTGGCACGCCGATTCGAGGCCGACGGGCATCGGATCGCGGCGTTGTTCATCTCGGCGGCCGGAGCGCCGGGGCGGGCGGGCTACGACAACATTCCCGAGTCCGATCGCGGCCTGTTGGACGCCGTGAGCACCATGACCGGCGTCAACCCCGAGTTCTTGGAGAACGAGGAGTTCGCCGCGAAGATTCTGCCGACGCTGCGCGGCCTGAAGGCGATCGCAAACTACGACTGCCCGCCCGAGGCGCGCGTGTCGTGCCCGATTTTCGCCTACCGCGGTGACGAGGACGACGTCGCGACCGAGGAGAAGGTCGGGCCGTGGGCCCAACGCACCACCGGCGCGTTCGGGGTGCGGGTGTTCTCCGCGCCCGGGCATCACTTCTACCTCACCGATCACCTGCCGGAACTGGTCGGCGACATCGAGCAGAAGATCGCCGAATACTGCCCCCGGTGACACCGGTTCGCCGCGGCCGTAGCTGTGAATTACCTGTTGGTACCTATGTTACTTCTGGTGCAGGAATGACTCCTCCACTACGATGACGGGTCTGCTGCGTTCCTGCTGTACGGAGGCCATAAATTGCCTGTCAACAGCGCGTCCGTGGTAGCCTCCGCGGGAGGGAAACACCTGGGATGTCGGGGTCCAAGGAGTTTTGAGAAAGGTTCCATCCATTCCAGAAGGGGTACCCGTGTCGTTGGTCGAATCATCCGCTCTGGCCGTATCGGCCGGGCGATCTCGGCGCCTTGCAGACCCCGCCCCCGCCATGGACCGGCAGGGTGACAAGCCCGCATGCGGTGAGGCTGACGTCTTCAGCTGAGCAGGTCCGGTGCCGCAAGGCCTGATCCCGCAGGGGCACATCCCAAATGTCGCTAATCCAATTCCACACCTCCGTTGCGCAGCGGATACGCGCAATCGAATCGTCAGCCCAGACAGCACGAACCACGACTCTCGACGGAGCCGAAGCACTCAGCCGGTGAGGTCCGCGGACCTGACAGCACAAGGAGAAGACACCGTTATGTCGGTAACCGAAACGCACATCCCGACTCTGTTGGCGAACCTGGAGCGGGACCGGCCGGACGAGCCTGCCTACACCTTCATCGACTTCGACGTCGACCCCGCCGGCTACCGCGAGACCCTCTCCTGGTCGCAGCTGCGCAACCGGGTTCGGGTGGTGGCGGCCGAACTGGCGACCTGCGCCTCGCCCGGCGACCGGGTGGCGATCCTGGCCCCGCAGAGCCTGGAATACGTGGTCGGCTTCTACGGTGCGCTGGAGGCCGGCATGATCGCCGTGCCGCTGCCGGTCCCGATGTTCGGGGTCCACGACGAGCGGGTCTCGGCGGCGCTGCGCGACAGCACCCCGGCCGCCATCCTGACCACCTCGGCGGCGGTCGGTGACATCGCCACCTCGATCAAGGACCTCGGCGGCAAGCCGCCGGTGGTCATCGAGGTCGACGCGCTCGACCTCGACTCCGAGCCGCTGGACGCACCCACCGCCACCGCGCAGACCAAGGTCGCGTTCCTGCAGTACACCTCCGGTTCCACCCGGACCCCGGCCGGCGTCATGGTCACCCACGCCAACGCCGTGTCGAACATGCGCCAGATGGCCGCGGACACCTTCGCGCTGACCGACGGGCTCCCGCCGGCCGGTCTCACCGTGGTGTCGTGGATGCCCTTCTACCACGACCTGGGCCTGCTGGGCACCGTCATCTATCCGCTGGTCGTGGGTGTTCCGACCATCCACATGAGCCCGATGGCGTTCCTGGCCAAGCCCGCCCGCTGGATGCAGGAAGTCGCCAAGGTTCCGGTGGGCTTCACCGGCGGCCCGAACTTCGCCTACGAGCTGGCCGTGCGGCGCACCTCCGATGAGGACATGGCCGGACTCAGCCTGCGCAACGTGCATACCTACTGCATGGGTGCCGAGCGTATCCATGCCGCCACGCTGCGGCGCTTCATCGACCGCTTCAGCAAGTTCGATGTCGACCCGGCCGCCCTGCGTCCCGGCTACGGTCTGGCCGAGGCCAGCGTCTACCTCACGTCGAACACCCCCGGCATGCGGCCGCCGACCCCGCGATTCGACTACACCAAGCTGGCGGCCGGCACGGCCGAGCCGGGCGGCCCCGAAGGTGGCGTCGAGCTGGTCAGCTGCGGCGTTCCCCGTGCCTGCACCCTGCGCATCGTGGATCCCGAGACCTGCACCGAGAACCCCGACGGCACCGTCGGCGAGATCTGGACGCACGGCCCCAACGTCGCCGCCGGCTACTGGCACAACCAGCAGGCCACCGAGGCCACCTTCAGCGGCAAGCTGGTCGACCCGTCGCCCGGAACCCCGCAGGGGCCGTGGCTGAAGACCGGTGACCTCGGTGTCATCTCCGACGGTGAGCTCTACATCGTCGGACGGATCAAGGACCTGCTGATCGTCGACGGCCGTAATCACTACCCGGACGACATCGAGGCCACCGTTCAGGAGATCACCGGCGGCCGCGTCGCCGCGGTTTCCATCCCGAACGGCGAATCCGAGCAACTTGTTACGATCGCCGAGTTCAAGAACAAGGGGGGCACCGATGAGGAGGTCGCCGACCGGCTGACCGAGGTTCGACGCAAGGTGACCACCGCGCTGTCCAAGGCCCATGGCCTGGTCAACGGTGATCTGGTCCTGGTGTCGCCCGGAGCCATCCCGATCACTACCAGTGGCAAGATCCGCCGTTCCAGCTGCGTGGAGGTCTACCAGCGGAACGGATTCGACCGGCTGGATGCGTCCGCTCGGTCTGTATGAGCCATGACGAGCTGCTCGCGCGGCTCTCGGGGAGGTTGAGTTGAGCGAGAAGAGTGCAACACCGGCTGGGGGGCCGGACCGCCGGGCGATCGTCGCCGAGGCGCTGCGCAAGATCGATGATCTGACGGCGCGGTTGGCGGTGGCCGAGGCCGGTGACAGCGAGCCGATCGCGGTTGTCGGTATGGGTTGCCGGTTGCCGGGTGGGGTGAATGATCCCGGCGCGTTGTGGCGGTTGTTGTGCGATGAGGGTTCCGGGATCGTTCGGGTGCCCGCGGATCGCTGGGACGCGGATGCGTTCTATTCCTCGGATCACTCGGTGCCGGGCACGATCTGCTCGCGTGACGGTGGGTTTTTGACGTCGTGGCAGCCGGCGGAGTTCGATGCGGAGTTCTTCGGTATCTCGCCGCGTGAGGCCGATGCGATGGATCCTCAGCAGCGGTTGTTGATGGAGGTGGCCTGGGAGGCGTTGGAGAACGCCGGGATCACCAAGGAGGCGATCCGGGGTACCCAGACCGGTGTCTTCGTCGGCCTGACCACCAACGACTACACCCTCAACATCATCGGCAAGATTCGCCAAGAAGAGATCGATCCCTACGTTCCCTTCGGGAATGCGCCGAATTTCGCGGCGGGTCGGCTCTCGTATTTCTTGGGTGTGCATGGTCCGGCGTTGATGGTGGATACGGCGTGTTCGTCGTCGTTGGTGACGATTCATCTGGCGTGTGCGAGTTTGCGGCGTCGGGAGTCGGATGCGGCGTTGGCTGCCGGGGTGAATCTGATTTTGACTCCGCAGAACAGTATTGCGACGTCGCGGTGGGGGATGTTGGCGCCGGATGGGCAGTGCAAGACGTTTGATGCGGCTGCTGATGGTTATGTGCGGTCTGAGGGTGCCGGTGTGGTGGTGCTCAAGCGGCTTTCGGATGCGCAGCGTGATGGTGACCGGATTTTGGCGGTGGTGGCTGGTTCGGCGGTGAATCAGGATGGGCCGTCGTCGGGTCAGACGGTGCCGTCGGGGCCGGCGCAGCAGAAGGTGGTGCGGGCGGCGTTGGCGTCGGCGCGGTTGTCTCCGGGTGATATCGATTATGTGGAGGCGCACGGGACCGGGACGGCGTTGGGTGATCCGATCGAGTTGGATGCGCTGTCGGCGGTGTTCGGTGATCGTGGTTCCTCGGCGCCGTTGGTGTTGGGGTCGGTGAAGACCAATCTGGGGCATTTGGAGTCGGCGTCGGGTGTTGCGGGTTTCATCAAGACGGTGTTGTCGGTGCAGCATGGTTTTGTTCCGCGGCATCTGAATTTCTCGCAGCTGACCCCCAACGCGGGCCCGGGTGCCTGGAATTTCGTGGTGGCATCGCAGGCGATGGAGTGGCCGGCGGTGTCGCGGCCGCGTCGTGCGGGGGTGTCGTCGTTCGGGGTGTCGGGGACCAATGCGCATGTGATCGTCGAGCAGGCTCCGGTGGTGGCGGCGGCCGAGGTCTCGGGTGCTGCGCCGGTGGTGTCGACGTTGGTGGTGTCGGGGAAGTCGGCGGCGCGGATCGCGGCGACGGCGGGGATGCTGGCGGACTGGATGGACGGCGACGGCGCCGACACCGACCTGGCCGACATCGCGCACGCCCTCAACCACCACCGCACCCGCCACCAGAAGTTCGCCACCATCGCCGCCCGCGATCGGAACCAGGCCCGCGCCGGACTGGCCGCATTGGCCGCCGGCGAATCGGCGCCCGGCGTGGTGCCGGTCGCACCGGTGCTGCCCGGACCCGGAACCGTGTTCGTGTTCTCCGGGCAGGGTTCGCATTGGGTGGGGATGGGTCGTCGGTTGTTGGCCGAGGAGCCGGTGTTTGCTGCGGCGGTTGCGGAGTTGGAGCCGGTTTTTGTTGCGCAGGTGGGTTTTTCGCTGCGTGAGGTGATCGAGTCCGGGCGTGAGATTTCTGGTGATGCGCAGGTGCAGCCGGTGATCATGGGGTTGCAGTTGGCGTTGGCTGAGTTGTGGCGGTCCTATGGGGTGGTTCCGGATGCGGTGATCGGGCATTCGATGGGGGAGGTGTCTGCGGCGGTGGTGGCCGGGGCGCTGACGCCGGAGCAGGGTTTGCGGGTGATCGGGGTGCGGTCGCGGTTGATGTCGCGGCAGGCCGGTGCGGGTGCGGTGGCGTTGTTGGAGCTTGATGCCGGGGCGACGCAGGAGTTGTTGGCGGGTTATCCCGGTGTCGAGGTGGCGGGGTTCTTGTCGCCGCGGCAGACGGTGGTGGCGGGTTCGCCGGCGGATGTGGATGCGGTGATCGCTGCGGTGGCGGCGTCGGAGCGGTTTGCCCGGCGGGTGAATATGGAGGTGGCGTCGCATACGGCGTTCATGGATCCGATCCTGGCCGAACTGCGCACCGAACTCGCGGACCTCACCCCGCAGATGCCGCAGATCCCCTTCATCTCGACCGTGGTCGATGCGACCGGCCCGACACCGACGCTGGACGCCGACTACTGGGTGGCCAACGTGCGCAAGCCGGCACTGGTCCACCAGGCCGTGGCCGCCGCCGGCGACAAGTACGGCACGTTCATCGAGATCAGCCCGCACCCGATCCTGACGCACACCATCGACGAGGTGCTGGAATCGGTTCCGCACGTCAGCGTCGCCACGCTGGTCCGCGACGGCGACGACACCGTCGTCTTCCAGCAGAACCTCAACGGTGCGCACCCGATCAGTCCTCGCGAGCTGCCGCACCGGTGCGGCCCCTACCCGGTGTTGCCCGCCACGCCGTGGCGGCACACCCGGCACTGGCTCGACGTCGAGAACTCGATCACCGCAGCCGAATCCGCGCCGCGACCGGGTGTCCTGCTGGGTACCCACATCAAGATCGGCAGCACGCCGACGGTTCACCTGTGGCAGGCCCGGCTCGCACCGGAGAGCAAGCCCTATCCGGGTGGTCACCGCAACAACGGGGTAGAACTGGTTCCGGCATCCGTTCTGCTGCAAACACTTTCAGATGCCGCACTGGAAGTCTGCGGGCACTCCGGCGTCAGCGAGATCCGTTTCGAGCATCCGATCGTCGTCGACCGGCCCCGAACCGTTCAGGTGGTCGCCGACGCCGAGTCGGTCACCGTCCTGTCGAAGGCCGTGCCGTCCGCCGACGCGGGCGAACAACCCGGCACACGGTGGGTCAAACACCTCAGCGCCCGCATCGGCGCGCCGGACGAATCCGATCCGGCCGGCGACGCGCCCACCAACGGCCACAGCGGAACCGTCTTCGACGACGACGCGGTGACCTCGCTGTGGCAGACCTGGGGCAGCGAAGGACGACCCTTCGAGTGGTCGCTGACCACCGGCCGCCACACGACCAAGCAACTGCGGGCCGACGTCGTGACCGCGCAGTCGGGCACCGTGGCGTTGCTCGACGCCGCCCTGCACGTCGCCCGACTGGTGGATGACGCCAACCCCGCGTTGATGGTTCCCGCAACGGTCGACAGCATCCGCTTCGGAGCCGCACCCGGCGACGGAAAGGCCGGCGTCACCGTGCACCGGCACGCCGGCGGGGACGGTGAGTTGATCCTCGACATCGCCGTCACGACCTCCGAGGGCGCCCCGAGCGTGGACCTCCGCGGCGTGCGCTACACCGCGCTGGACGTCGCCGCGACCGCGGCCGACCCGAGCTCGATCGTGCACGCCATCGATTGGCAGCCGTGGGACGGCGCACCGCAGGACCCGGCCAAGCCCGGCACGGTCGCCGTGATCGGTTCCGGTGCCGCCGCCGAGCGCCTGCGCGCCGGACTGGGCACGGCCGGCCATCGCCCGGCCGGAGTCGGCGAAGCCCACGCCGTCGTCTACGTCGCAGACCCGGGGCCCGCCGACGAATCCGACCTGGACTGCGCGGCCCGGCTGGCCGGCGAGGTCGCCGGCCTGGTCGCCGAGCTGGCCGAGCGGGACAGCCACCCGCCCGCGTTGTGGATCATCACCCACGGTGTCCACGAAGCCGCCTCGGAGGTGGCGGTGCGCCAGAGCTGCCTGTGGGGCATGGCCGGCGTGATCCGGGCCGAACAACCCCAGCTCTGCGGCGGTCTGGTCGACCTCCCCGCCGACGACCAGACCGACGGCGAGACCGATCGGGCGATCGCAACGCTGTCCGGTGTGCTGCGTACCCCCGCCAAGTCGATCCTGGTACTGCGCGAGGGCCGGTTCCTGGCTCCGGTGTTCACCGCGGTCTCCGGTCCGGCGGACCGGGAACCGACGGTCTGCCAACCCGACGGCACCTACCTGATCACCGGTGGCATGGGTGCGCTGGGCCTGCTGATGGCCGGCTGGCTGGCCGACCGCGGTGCACGGCGGCTGGTGCTGGCCGGGCGCAGCGGACTGCCGCCGCGGCGCGACTGGGACGACGCGCAGCTCGACGCGGGAATCCGACACAAGATCACCGCGATCCGGGCACTGGAACGACGCGGGGTCACCGTCGACGTGGCCGCCCTCGACGTCGGCTCCCGCCAGGCGGTGGCCGACCTGCTGGCCCGCCGGGACGAGGCCGGCGCCCCGCCGATCCGCGGCATCATCCACGCCGCCGGTATCACCGAGGGCCAGCTGCTCACCGAGGTCGACGCCGACCGGCTCCGCGACACCATGTGGCCGAAGGTGGCCGGCGCCCAGGTCCTCGACGAACTGTTCCCGCCGGGCAGCATCGACTTCTTCTTCATGACCGCGGCCGCCGGTGCGGTCTTCGGGGTGCCCGGCCAGGGTGCCTATGCCAGCGCCAACGCCTACCTGGACGGGTTGGCCCGCGCCCGGCACCGCCGCGGCTGCCACAGCGTCAGCCTGGACTGGGTGGCCTGGAAGGGTCTCGGATTCGGGGCCGAGGCGCACGTCGTACTGCATGAGCTCGAGCGGATGGGTTCGCGGCCGATCGCCCCGGCCGAGGCGTTCGCCGCGTGGGACCACCTCGAGCACTACGACATCGCGCAGGCCGTGATGGTGCCGCTGCCGTCGTCGGGAGCCGCCGACGCCGACACCGGCGCGGCCGGCGCGGCCCGAGACTGGGCGCAACTGCCCGCCGATGAGATACTCAGCGAGCTGGAAATCGGGTTACGCAGCATCCTGGCCCGTGAGCTTCGCATGTCGGAGGCAGAACTCCAGCTGGATCGACCGTTCGCCGAACTCGGACTCAACTCCGTGATGGCGATGGCGGTCCGGCGGGACATCGAAGCACTGGTCGGCCTGGAGCTGTCGGCGACGATGTTGTGGAACCACCCGACGACTGCGGCACTGGCGGCCCACCTGACCGGCAAGCTGCTGCCGCAGGAGGACCCCGGCGACGACTCGGCGGCTGCGGCCGGTGACCTGCCCGAGTCGGACGACAGTGTGTTGAATGAGCTGTTCGACAGCGTGGAATCGGCCTCGGCCGGATGGGACGGGATCTAGTGGGAATTGAGTTCCCCGCATGACCGCAGCATTTGACGAAGAAGCACTGCGCCACTGGCTGGCCGACTACCTGGTTACCACGATCGGGTGCAGCCCCGAAGAAATCGATTTCGACTCATCGCTCAGCGACCTGGGTGTCGGATCCCGCGATGCCGTGGTGCTCTGCGGGGAGCTGTCCGAGCTGCTCGGCCGCAAGGTCTCGCCGGTGGAACTCTGGCAGCACCCATCGGTGACGGAGCTGGCCCGCTTCCTGATCGAACCCGAATCCGCCGACGACGACGCGGTTCCCGAACCCGGCCGGTTCGGCACCGACGAGCCCATCGCGGTGATCGGACTCGGATGCCGGTTCCCCGGCGACATCAACTCCCCGGACGCGTTCTGGCAGTTTCTGCTCGACGGCGGCAACGCGGTCAGCGAGGTTCCCGCCGATCGCTGGGCGCCGTTCGACGACGGGTCACCCGAGACCGGCAACGCGATCGCCCGCACCACCCGCTGGGGCTCGTTCCTCAACGACATCGCGGCCTTCGACGCCGAGTTCTTCGACATCTCCAGCCGTGAAGCCGTCAAGATGGACCCCCAGCAGCGGCTGCTGCTGGAAGTCGCCTGGGAGGCGTTGGAGAACGCCGGTATTCCGGCGACGTCGCTGCGGCGGTCACAGACCGGCGTGTACGTCGGGGCCAGCATCACCGAATACGGCTGCCACGCATCGGCGGATCTGGACAAGGTGGACGCCTGGAGTAACGCCGGCGGTGCCCTGAGCATCATCGCCAACCGGCTGTCGTACTTCCTGGACCTGCGCGGTCCCTCGGTGACCGTCGACACCGCCTGCTCGTCGTCGCTGGTCGCCCTGCACCTGGCCTGCCGCAGTCTGCGGACCGGGGAGTGCGAGACGGCGATCGCCGGCGGGGTGAACCTGCTGATGTCGCCGGCGGTCTTCCGGGGCTTCGACCAGAGCGGCGCCCTGTCGACGACCGGAGCCTGCCACGCGTTCGACGCCGACGCCGACGGATTCGTCCGCGGCGAGGGCTGCGGTGCGGTGGTGCTCAAGCGGCTGTCGGACGCCCGGCGCGACGGCGACCGGGTCCTGGCGGTGGTACGCGGCTCGGCGATCAACCAGGACGGTCACTCCAACGGACTGCTGGCGCCCAACCCGGCCGCCCAGATGGCGGTGCTGCGGTCGGCCTACGCCGACGCCGGCATCGCGCCGCAGGAAGTCGACTACGTCGAGACCCACGGAACCGGCACCCTGCTGGGCGATCCGATCGAGGCCAAAGCACTGGGCACGGTGCTGGGCCGGGGCCGTGCCGCCGACGCACCGCTGCTGCTCGGCGCGGCGAAGTCCAATCTCGGGCACCTCGAGGCGGCCGCGGGCATGGTCGGCTTCATCAAGGCGGTGCTGGCCGTGCAGCGCGGCCGTATTCCGCGCAACCTGCACTTCAACACCCCGAACCCGCACATCACCTTCGACCAGATGCGGTTGAAGGTCGTTGCCGAACACCAGGACTGGCCCTCGACGGATCACCCGCGCCGGGCCGGCATCTCCTCGTTCGGCTTCGGTGGCACCAACGCGCACGTGGTGATCGAGCAGGCACCGCCGGCCAAGGTCACCGCACGTGAGGTCGACCCGGCGGTCACCACCCTGGTGATCTCCGGCCGGACCCCGGAACGGATCGCGGCGACCGCCCTCGACCTCGCCGACTGGATCGACGGAGACGGTGCCGAGGTCGAACTCGCCGACATCGCGCACACCCTCAACCACCACCGGGCCCGCCAGCCCCAGTTCGGCACCGTGTGTGCTCGTGACCGTGCCGACGCGGTACGGGGCCTGCGGGCGCTGGCCGCCGGTAACACCGCCGACGAACCCGGATACGGCATCGTCGGCCCGCATGACGGGCCGTGCGGACCGGGCACCGTGTTCGTCTACTCCGGCCAGGGCTCGCACTGGGTCGGTATGGGCCGTCAACTGCTCACCGACGAACCGGCATTCGCCCGGGCGCTGGCGGTGCTGGAACCGGCGTTCGTCGAGCACGTCGGCTTCTCGCTGTGGCAGATCATCGCCGGCGGGGAAGCGATCAGCGGCGACGCGCAGGTACAGCCGGTGCTGATGGGACTGCAGCTGGCGCTGACCGAACTGTGGCGGTCCTACGGCGTGCATCCGGACGCCGTCATCGGCCACTCGATGGGCGAGGTCACCGCCGCGGTGGTGGCCGGGGCGCTGAGCCCGGCCGACGGTTTCCGCGTCATCGCCGCCCGTTCGCAGCTGATGTCACGGCAGGCCGGTGAGGGTGCGGTGGCGTTGCTGAACCTGGACGCCGCGGCCACCGAAGCACTCATCGCCGACTATCCCGATGTCGGGGTGGCCGGTTATCTCTCGCCGAAGCAGACCGTCGTCGCCGGTCCGGTGGCCCCCGTCGACGCGATCATCGCGACGGTCAGCGGCCAGAACCGGTTCGCCCGGCGCGTCAACATGGAAGTGGCGTCGCACACCGCGTTGATGGACCCGATCCTGCCCGAGTTGCGGGCCGCGCTGGCGGACCTGACGCCCGAAGTCGCCACCATCCCGTTCTACTCGACGGTGAGCGAATCGGCGATGCCAGCCGGCGGAATGCCGTTGCTGGATGCCGAATACTGGGCGAACAACGTCCGCCAACCGGCGCTGCTGACCCAGGCGGTCGCCGCGGCAGCCGGCGAATACACCACGTTCGTCGAGGTCAGCGCCCATCCGATTCTGACCCACGCCATCGCGGACACGGTGGAGGCGCTGGGCGGGCACCACCACGGCGTCGGAACCCTGGTGCGCGACGGCGACGACGCGGTCAGCTTCCACACCAATCTCAACCGCACCCACACCACCCAGCCCCCACAGACGCCGCACCCGCCGGAACCGCACCCGGTACTGCCCGCCACCCCGTGGCAGCACAGCAGCTACTGGATCGAGGCGGCGCCGCTGCGGCGTGCCGCCGGCCCGGTGGCCGGTGGCGCCGAGCGAGCCGTCGGCAGCCCGGGCACGGTGCCCGAGAATTGGTGGTGCGAACTGACGTGGCCCACGGCGGAAGCGCCGGCCGCTGCCGACGTCGTCGCCGACACCGAGGAGTCCTGGCTGGTCATCGGTGATACCGAGGTAGCCGAAGAACTCAGCGCGAAGCGTCGCGGTGCGGTGGTCCGACTGGCCGCCGATGCCGATGACGCGGCATGGAAGGCGGCGTTGGGAACCGTCACCCATGTCGTGTACGCGCCCCCGGCGGCCGCCGCGGACCTCAGCGCGAAGCCGGCATACGACGCGTTCAACATCGCGCGGAAACTCGCCACGGCCATGCTGGACCACACATCGACACCGGCGAAGCTGTACCTGTTGACCCGCAACGCCCAACCCGTCGGTGACGGCGACCGGGCCAACCCCGCGCACGCGGTGCTGTGGGGGCTGGGCCGCAGCCTCGCCCTGGAGCACCCGGAGATCTGGGGCCGGGTCGTCGACGTCGACGAGTCGGTGCCCGCAGCCCTGGTCGCCGGCTACCTGCTGGCCGAGGCCGGCGCGGACGACACCGAAGACCAGATCGTCTACCGGGCGGGTATCCGCCGGGTGCCGCGGCTGCTGGGGAACCGGCCCAGCGGCGCCACCCCGGTGGAATTCGACGCCGACACCTGCCATCTGGTGGTGGGAGCGACCGGCAACATCGGACCGCAACTGGTGCGGCAGCTGGCTGCCGACGGCGCCCGGACCATCGTGGCGGTATCCCGGCGGCCCGGTTCCCGGCTCGACGCGTTGACCGCCGAATTGGCTTCCGCGGGAACCACCCTGGTGTCGGTGGCCGCCGATGCCGCCGACGAGGCCGCGATGAGCGCCCTGTTCGACCGGTTCGGTGCGGATCTGCCGCCGTTGGCCGGTATCCACGTGGCCGCGTTCGCCGGTGGACCGGTGACGCTGCGCGACATGACCGACGACGACGTCACCACCATGTTCCGGCCGAAACTCGACGTGGTAGCCGTACTGCACAAGCTGTCGCTACGCCACCCGGTGCGCTATTTCGTGCTGTTCTCCTCGATTTCGGGGATCACCGGATCCCGGTGGCTGGCGCATTACACCGCGACCACCACCTATCTGGACACCTTCGCCTACGCCCGCCGTGCCGCCGGTCTGCCGGCCACCGCGATCAACTGGGGATTGTGGAAGTCGTTGACCGACACCCAATCCGACGTGGAGCGCCAGGTGACCGTCGAATCCGGGCTGGAGCCGATGACCGACGAGGTGGCGATCGGTGCGCTGCCGCTGGTGATCGGAGCACACAACGCGGTGCGGCACACCGTGGTGGCGGCCGACTGGCCGCGGTTGGCCGCGGCCTACCGCACCCGTGCGGCGCTGCGCATCGTCGACGACCTGCTGGTCGTCACCGCACCGGCCGACGGGTCGAGCCCGGTACTCACCGAGTTCCGCAGCAGTCTGGCCGACGCGGAACCGGAGCAACGTCTGGAACTGTTGCGCGAGCACGTCATCGGGCAGGTCGTCGCCGCGATGGGCCTGGCCTCGCGGCACGCGCTCGATCCCACCGCCGGATTCTTCGCCTCCGGGATGGACTCGCTGATGAGCGTCACCTTGCAGCGTGCGCTCTCCGACGCGCTGGGCGAGACCCTGCCCGCCGCAGTGGTCTTCGACTATCCGACCGTGGAGGCGTTGACCGGCTACCTCGCCTCGATCTTGCCGGAGCTGGTGGAGGCCGCCGAGCAGGATGACACCGACGCCTATGACGACATGAGCGATGACGAGCTGCTCGCGCAGCTGTCGGAGAGGTTGAGTTGAGCGAGAAGCGTGCTGCACCGGCTGGGTCGGCCGGGTCGGCTGGGGGGCCGGATCGTCGTTCACTTGTTGCCGAGGCGCTGCGCAAGATCGATGATCTGACGGCGCGGTTGGCGGTGGCCGAGGCCGGTGACAGCGAGCCGATCGCGGTCGTCGGTATGGGTTGCCGGTTGCCGGGTGGGGTCAATGATCCCGGCGCGTTGTGGCGGTTGTTGTGCGATGGGGGTTCCGGGATCGTTCGGGTTCCCGCGGATCGCTGGGACGCCGACGAATACTTCTCGCCCGACCATTCGGTGCCGGGCACCATCAGTTCGCGTGACGGTGGGTTTTTGACGTCGTGGCAGCCGGCGGAGTTCGATGCGGAGTTCTTCGGTATCTCGCCGCGTGAGGCCGATGCGATGGATCCTCAGCAGCGGTTGTTGATGGAGGTGGCCTGGGAGGCGTTGGAGAACGCCGGGATCACCAAAGAGGCGATCCGGGGCACCCAGACCGGCGTCTTCGTCGGCCTGACCACCAGCGACTACACCCTGGCCGCTGCCGAGAACCTCGGCCCGCGTGACGCGGATCCCTATCTGTCCTTCGGGAATGCGCCGAATTTCGCGGCGGGTCGGCTCTCGTATTTCTTGGGTGTGCATGGTCCGGCGTTGATGGTGGATACGGCGTGTTCGTCGTCGTTGGTGACGATTCATCTGGCGTGTGCGAGTTTGCGGCGTCGGGAGTCGGATGCGGCGTTGGCTGCCGGGGTGAATCTGATTTTGACTCCGCAGAACAGTATTGCGACGTCGCGGTGGGGGATGTTGGCGCCGGATGGGCAGTGCAAGACGTTTGATGCGGCTGCTGATGGTTATGTGCGGTCTGAGGGTGCCGGTGTGGTGGTGCTCAAGCGGCTTTCGGATGCGCAGCGTGATGGTGACCGGATTTTGGCGGTGGTGGCTGGTTCGGCGGTGAATCAGGATGGGCCGTCGTCGGGTCAGACGGTGCCGTCGGGGCCGGCGCAGCAGAAGGTGGTGCGGGCGGCGTTGGCGTCGGCGCGGTTGTCTCCGGGTGATATCGATTATGTGGAGGCGCACGGGACCGGGACGGCGTTGGGTGATCCGATCGAGTTGGATGCGCTGTCGGCGGTGTTCGGTGATCGTGGTTCCTCGGCGCCGTTGGTGTTGGGGTCGGTGAAGACCAATCTGGGGCATTTGGAGTCGGCGTCGGGTGTTGCGGGTTTCATCAAGACGGTGTTGTCGGTGCAGCATGGTTTTGTTCCGCGGCATCTGAATTTCTCCCAGCTGACACCCAACGCGGGCCCGGGTGCCTGGAATTTCGTGGTGGCATCGCAGGCGATGGAGTGGCCGGCGGTGTCGCGGCCGCGTCGTGCGGGGGTGTCGTCGTTCGGGGTGTCGGGGACCAATGCGCATGTGATCGTCGAGCAGGCTCCGGTGGTGGCGGCGGCCGAGGTCTCGGGTGCTGCGCCGGTGGTGTCGACGTTGGTGGTGTCGGGGAAGTCGGCGGCGCGGATCGCGGCGACGGCGGGGATGCTGGCGGACTGGATGGACGGCGACGGCGCCGACACCCCCCTGGCCGACGTGGCGAAAACCCTGCGGGAGCATCGAAGCCGCTACAAATACCGCGCCGCGGTCTGCGCCAGGGATCACGCCGCAGCGGTGACCGGACTGCGCGCGCTCGCCGCCGGGGAGAGTGCCGCCGGTGTCTCCGAACCGCAGAGTCGCACCGCGGCCGCACGCCCGGTGTTCGTGTTCTCCGGGCAGGGTTCGCATTGGGTGGGGATGGGTCGTCGGTTGTTGGCCGAGGAGCCGGTGTTTGCTGCGGCGGTTGCGGAGTTGGAGCCGGTTTTTGTTGCGCAGGTGGGTTTTTCGCTGCGTGAGGTGATCGAGTCCGGGCGTGAGATTTCTGGTGATGCGCAGGTGCAGCCGGTGATCATGGGGTTGCAGTTGGCGTTGGCCGAATTGTGGCGGTCCTATGGGGTGGTTCCGGATGCGGTGATCGGGCATTCGATGGGGGAGGTGTCTGCGGCGGTGGTGGCCGGGGCGCTGACGCCGGAGCAGGGTTTGCGGGTGATCGGGGTGCGGTCGCGGTTGATGTCGCGGCAGGCCGGTGCGGGTGCGGTGGCGTTGTTGGAGCTTGATGCCGGGGCGACGCAGGAGTTGTTGGCGGGTTATCCCGGTGTCGAGGTGGCGGGGTTCTTGTCCCCGCGGCAGACGGTGGTGGCGGGTTCGCCGGCGGATGTGGATGCGGTGATCGCTGCGGTGGCGGCGTCGGAGCGGTTTGCCCGGCGGGTGAATATGGAGGTGGCGTCGCATACGGCGTTCATGGATCCGATCCTGGCCGAACTGCGCACCGAACTCGCCGACCTCACCCCGGTGGCTCCGAAGATCGGGTTCTATTCCACGGCAACCGATCCGACCGGGCCCACACCGACGCTGGACGCCGACTACTGGGTGGCCAACGTGCGCAAGCCGGCACTGGTCCACCAGGCCGTGGCCGCCGCGGCGGTAGACCACGACACGTTCATCGAGATCAGCCCGCACCCGCTGTTGACGCACTCGATCATCGAGACGGCCGAGGCCGGCACCGCCGAACCGGTGACCGTGGCCTCGACGCTACGCCGGGGCGACGATGAGACGCTGAGTTTCCACCTGCAGCTCGCCGAACTCGGTCGGTACGAAAACAGTGCGGCCCCCGGCGGATTCGCCGAACTACCGCACACCCCGTGGCAGCACACCCGGCACTGGATCTCGGCGCCGGACCACGGCGGCCGGACCCGCGACGTTCACCCGCTGCTCGGGAACCACGTCGAACTGCTCAGCGGGACAGACCACGTCTGGCAACACGAGATCAACACGGCCGCGGTGCCGTGGCTGGCCGCGCATCCGGTGCACGGGCAGGCGGTGCTGCCCGCCGCGGCCCTGATCGAGATGATGGTGGCCGCCGGCAGCCAGGCCCTGGGCAGCCCCGCCGAACCCGTCGCGGTGGCGGGTCTGGAGATCGAACAGCCCCTGGTTCTGGACCAGCCGATGCAGGTCACCACCCAGCTCAGCCAGACCGATGGTCAGATCCGGGTCGAGGTGCACGCCCGCGCCGCCGGCGAACCCTGGACCCGGTACGCGTCGGCGCGCATCGACGCGGCCACCGCGTCACCCGCTTTGGCGGTGCCGGCCGGCGAGGGTGTCGCACTGGCCGACGGCGGAACACCGCACCCGGCCTACCGCCTGAACCCGGTGCTGCTCGATGCCGCGCTGCGGCAGCTGGCGAGCGCGATCACGGTCGGCGGCACCGAAGAGCGGGCCGTCTACGTGCCTGCCGCCGTCGACACGATCCGGGTCGTCGGCCGGCCGGCAAGCACGCTGCGCTGCCACACCGAACTGAACGCCGACGGCACGAACCCGGTCGGCCGGGTGGTCCTCGTCGACGACACCGGCAGTGCGGTCGCCGAACTGGCCGGCGTCGAACTGCGCCCGATCGATCCCCGAACCCTGCGGGTGCCGCTGGAGCAGAAACTGTTCGGCACCCGGTGGGCTCCGGCCGCCCTGCCCGGCGCGACCGGTGCGACCGAACCCGCACCGGGCACCTGGCTGGTGCTCACCGAACCGTCCGCGGCGGCACTGGCCGCCGAGTTCGGGGCACGTCTGGCCGGTCCGACCCGCACGGTGGTCACCGGCGCCTTCACCGACGAACCCGCCTTGGCCGAGGCGGTCGCACGCGCTGCCGCCGACCCGGCGTCGCCGCCGGTCGGCATCGTCGCCTTCCTGGATCGCCACGACTTCGACGGCACCGACCCCGAGGCCGTGACGGCTCGTGCCCGCGACCTCGTCTGGACGGCATCGGCGGTGGCCCGGGCGGCCGTCGACGGCTGGTCGGCGAGCACCGGTGCGGACCGGCCACGGTTGTGGCTGGTCAGCCGCGGCGGCCTGGCGTTCGATGCCGGGGAGGCCGGCGACCCGGCCATCGGAGCGCTCAAGGGCGTGGTCCGTACCTGGCGGTTCCCCGGTGAACTCGCCAGGGTGCTGGCCGACGAGCCGGATCTGGGCGCGACCCTGGTCGACCTGGCCGCCGGTGACGCCGGCGTCGACACGCTGCTCACCGAACTGACCGCCCCGCTGCGCGACGATGTGATCGCCTGGCGGGCGGGACAGCGCTACACCGAACGGCTCAGCCGGGCGAGCCTGGACGGCGCCGGGCCGGAAGCCGACGCACTGCACGCCGAGGTCCGCCCCGACGGCGCCTATCTGATCACCGGCGGGCTCGGGGGACTGGGCACCGTGGTGGCCCGCTGGCTGGTGGCCCGCGGCGCCGGGCGCATCGTCCTCAACGGCCGCAGCCAGCCGTCGGAGTCGCAGCGCGCCGTGCTCGACGAACTGGCGGCCGGCGCCGAGGTGGAGTTCGTCGCCGGCGACATCAGTGCCGTGGGCGTGGCCGAACAACTGGTGTCGGTGGCCGAACAGACCGGAAAACCGTTGCGCGGAGTGATGCACGCCGCCGGTGTGCTCGGCGACGGCCTGGTCACCGCCGTCACCCCGGAGAGCCTGGAGAGTGTGTGGTCGGCCAAGGCCCTCGGAGCGGCCCGACTGCACTGTGCGCTGCAGGAAGCCGATTCCGGTCGTCGTCTGGACTGGTGGGTGGGCTTCTCCTCGATGGCGGCACTGCTCGGCCTGCCCGGTCAACTCGGGTACGCCACCTCCAACGCCTGGGTGGATGCGCTGATGGCGTGGCGGCACTCCGCCGGCCTGCCCGCGACCGCCATCAACTGGGGGCAGTGGTCCGACGTCGGACTGGGTCGTTCGATGACGTTGAGCGTGCTGGATCCGATCAACCCGGACGAGGGCATCGAGGCGCTGGACGCGGTACTCGGGGCCGGCGCCGCGGTGGTCGGCGCCCGGGTCGGTGTCGGACGGTTGCGCATCGACCGCGCGGTCGCCACCTCGCCGGAATTCCGGGACCTGACCTTCTTCGAAGACCTGGTCGCCGAAGCCGCCGAAGCTACCGTGACGATTGAGGCTGTTGAGGCTGCTGATCAGCCTGGTGCCGGCGCGAACGCGGGCCCGCCGGACTGGGCGTCGATCCCGGCGGACCGGCGGTATGACGAACTCGTGGTCCGGTTGCAGGCTATCCTGGCCCGCGAGCTTCGGACATCTGCGGCAGCCGTCGACGTGGACCAGCCGTTCCCGGAGATGGGCCTCGACTCCATGATCGCGATGACGGTCCTCAAAGAGACACAACAGTTGGTGGGGGTGGATTTGTCGGCATCGATGCTGTGGAATCACCCCAGCATCTCGGCGTTGGCGACCCATCTGGTGGGATTGCTGGCATCGCGGTACGCCGTGCAGGACGGGTCAGCGCAAGACGACGACGATTTGGGGTTCGGCTCTGCCGGCGGTGTGCTGGACGAGTTGTTCGACCAGGTCGAGTCGGCTTCAACCGGTAGTGAGAGCGGTAGTTATTGATGACGGGAACCTTCACGACGTCGATCTTCAACAGGATGTCGGCGATGAGCGCCGACAAGCGGGGGGCGCTGACCGAGCAGTTCGACAAGGCGTCGCGGATCGCGTCCGCCGAGCCGATCGCGGTGGTGGGGATCGGCTGCCGTTTCCCCGGCGGCGCCTCCGGGCCGGACGCCTACTGGGACCTGTTGGAGAACGGCCGTGACGCGATCACCGAGATCCCCCCGGACCGGTGGGACGCCGACGAGTACTACGACCCGGACCCGCTGACCCCGGGCCGGATGTCGTCGAAGTGGGGCGGGTTCATCTCCGATGTCGCCGGCTTCGACGCGGACTTCTTCGGAATCTCGCCGCGCGAAGCCGAGGCGATGGATCCGCAACAGCGCTTGATGCTGGAAGTGGCGTGGGAGGCACTCGAGCACGCCGGCCTGTCCCCGGAGAATCTGTCCGGTATCCGTTCCGCGGTCATGATGGGTGTGTATTACACCGAATACCAAGGGATTTCAGCGTCCAATCCGGACAACATCGACGGCTACTCGGCCACCGGCAATGCCCACGCCGTCGCAGTCGGCCGGATCGCCTACCTGCTCGGCCTGCGCGGACCGGCCGTCGCCATGGACTCGGCATGCTCGTCGTCGCTGGTCACCATCCACATGGCCTGCCAGAGCCTGCGCCTGCGCGAGAGCGACCTGGCCCTGGCCGGCGGAGTCAGCCTGATCCTGCGTCCGGAGACCCAGATCGCCATGGCCAAGTGGGGCATGCTCTCCCCGCGCGGCCGATGCCACAGCTTCGACGCCGGAGCCGACGGTTTCGTGCGCGGCGAAGGCGCCGGGATCGTGGTGCTCAAGCGACTGGCCGACGCCATCCGTGACGGTGACCGGGTGCTGGCGGTGGTGCGCGGTTCGGCGATCAACCAGGACGGCAGATCCAACGGGCTGACCGCACCGAACACCATCGCGCAGGTGGACGCCATCACCCGTGCGCTGCGCAGCGCCGACGTCGCCGCGAACTCGGTCAACATGATCGAAACCCACGGCACCGGTACCGCTTTGGGCGACCCCATCGAATTCGAGGCGTTGGCCGACGTCTACGGGCGCGGCGCCGAGAAATGCGCACTGGGGGCGGTCAAGACCAACATCGGCCACCTCGAGGCGGCCGCCGGGATCGCAGGATTCATCAAGGCCGCGCTGGCCGTGCAGAAGGGCAAGATTCCGCCGAACCTGCACTTCTCCAAATGGAATCCGTCGATCGACCCGTCGCCGACCCGGCTGTTCGTCCCCACCGAGACGACCCCCTGGCCGGCGGCCGAGGGGCCGCGGCGGGCGGCGGTGTCCTCGTTCGGGCTGGGCGGGACCAACGCACACGTCGTCGTCGAACAGGGTCCGGACCCGGTTTCGGCACCGGCCGCCGCAGGCCCGATCGCCACACTGGTGATCTCCGGCAAGACCGAGCAGCGGGTCGCGGATTGGGCTGCGACACTGGCGGACTGGCTGGCCGGCCCCGGCGCGGACGTTCCGTTGACCGAGATCGCCAACACCCTCAACCACCGCCGCAGCCGGTACACGAAATTCGCCACCGTCTGCGCCGGCGACACCGAGCAGGCGCTGGCCGGATTGCGGGCGGTCGCCGGCGGCTACCCGGCGCCGGGCGTGGTCGGCACCCGCAGCGCCACGGGCGCCCAGGGAGCCAAGGGCACCGTCTTCCTGTATTCGGGGCAGGGCTCGCAGTGGGCCGGAATGGGCGGCCGGTTGCTGACCGACGAGCCGGCGTTCGCCGCCGCCGTCGACGAACTGGAACCGGACTTCGTCGCGCAGGTGGGCTTCTCACTGCGCCAGGTGCTCGAATCCGGTGAGCCGGTCGTCGGCATCGACCGCATCCAGCCGGTCCTGGTGGGCATGCAGCTGGCCCTGACTGCGCTGTGGCGCTCCCACGGGATCGAACCCGACGCGGTGATCGGGCATTCGATGGGCGAAGTGGCGGCCGCCGTGGTCGCCGGCGCGCTGAGCCCCGCCGACGGTCTCAAGGTGATCGCCACCCGGTCGCGACTGATGGCCCGGCTGTCGGGCCAGGGCGCGATGGCGCTGTTGGAACTCGACGCGCAAGCCGCCGAGAAGCTGGTCGCCGAATACCCGGACATCACCGTGGCCGTCTACGCCGCGCCGCAACAGACCGTCATCGCCGGGCCGCCCGAGCAGGTCGACGCCGCGGTAGCGGTGGTCGACGCACAGGGCAAACTGGCCCGCCGGGTCGAGGTGGACGTGGCATCGCACCACCCGACCGTGGACCCGATCCTGGGCGAACTGCGGACCGCGCTGGCCGATCTCAAGCCGTTGCCGCCGAAGATCCCGCTCATCAGCACCGTCGGCGAGACCGGAAGTGCGACTGCCGCTTTCGATGCCGACTACTGGGTGCACAACCTGCGTAACCCGGTGCGGTTCGCCGACGCCGTGAGCGCGGCCGCCGCGGCGCACGCCAGGTTCGTCGAGGTCAGCCCGCACCCGCTGCTCAGCCATGCCATCAACGGCACGCTGGAGACCGCCCGGCCCGCCGGTGACGCCGTCGTGGCCGGCACGCTGCTGCGCGACCAGCCCGAGGCGCTGAGCTTCCACACCAGCCTGGCCGCCGTGGCACCGCCGTCGGCCGAAGCGGCCGCACCCGACGGCGGTGTCGGGCGCGCCGACCTGCCGCCCCGGCCCTGGCGGCATGTCCGGTACTGGGCCGCACCCACTGCGGCCAACCGCAGTTCGGCCGATGCGCACCCGCTGCTGGGGGTACACGTCGAGCTTCCCGCAGGACACGGCCACGTCTGGCAGGCCGACGTCGGCACCGACATCGTGGCGTGGATGGCCCACCACAAGGTGCACGGCCAGGTCGTGATGCCCGCCACCGGCTTCGCGGAGATGGCGCTGGCCGCCGCCGCGGAGGCCCTCGGCCTGTCGGTATCCGAACTGGCGGTGGACCGCGTCGAGGTCGAACAGATGCTGCGCGTCGACGACCGCACCGAGGTCACCACCCGGCTGCTGCACGAGACCGACGGCACCGACGAACTGCGCATCGAGGTCCACTCCCGGGCCGCCGGCGGCGCCTGGTCGCGGCACGCCGTGGCACGGGTCGCGACGGCCGATCCGGACGGCGCACCGGGCCAACACCAGCCGTCGTCGGGCAGCGGTACGGCGCTGTCGCCCGCGGACCTGTACTCCGCGCTGCGGCGCACCGGCCTGCAGCACGGTCCGGCGTTCGCCGCGCTGACCCGGATCGTGCGCAAGCCCGGCGGCATCTCCGAGGCCGAGATCGTGCTGCCCGACGAAGCGGTCGCACACCGCGGCTACCGGATCCACCCGGTGATGCTCGACGCGGCGCTGCAATGTCTGGCCGCGGCCCTGCCCGACGAATCGCTGAGCGGATCGGCCGGGGCCGACGAGGCCACCTACCTTCCGGTGGCCGTGGAGACCATCCGGGTCTTCGGTGACGTCGGACGCCGGGCCCGCGGTCACGCCGAAGTACTGAGTCACGACGACGGCGGAATCCTGGGCCGGGTCATCCTGACCGACGACACCGGGACCGTCACCGCGGTCCTGGGCGGGATCTATCTGCAGCGCGTGCAGCGCCGTACCGTGCCGCTACCGCTGACACAGAAGATCTTCGACACCGACTGGATCGAGGTTCCGCCGCCCGCCCAGCCGCCGGCCGGCGCGGACGGCAGCTGGCTAGTACTGACCGACGGCCCCGAAAGTGAAGCTCTGGCAGCCGATTTCGCCGGCCGCTTCAGCTCCGACAAGCGCCGCGTGATCACCGCGGACCGCACCAGTGAATCCGCCGTGCGCGAAGCGTTCGCCCAGACCGCCGAGGACCCGGAACGTCCGCCGGTCGGCGTGTTGGTGTTCGCCACCCCCGGTGACTTCGACGGCTCGGACGCGACCACCGCCGGCGGCCTCGACCTGGCCTGGTCGGTCGCCTCGACGGTGCGCACCGTCGTCAGCGGCTGGCACGGCACCGCCCCGCGGCTGTGGCTGGTCGGCCGCAACGGCCTGACGGTCGATCCGGCCGAATCGGGCAACCCGTCGATCTGCGGCCTCAAGGGTCTGGTGCGCGTCCTGGCCTACGAACACCCGGATCTGCACACCGGTGTGGTCGACCTGGACGCCGCCGCCGACCCGGTGGCGGCACTGATCACCGAGCTGGGCCTGGCCGGCACCGACGACGTGGTGGCCTGGCGCGGGGCACACCGCTACGTCGAGCGGCTCAGGCGCGCCACCCTGACCGGGACCGGCGCCCCTGCCGTGCGCCGCGACGGCGCCTACGTCATCACCGGCGGCCTGGGTGGCATCGGCCTGGTGGTGGCCCGCTGGCTGATCGAGCACGGCGCCGGACGCATCGTGCTCAACAGCAGGTCGCAGCCCTCCGATGAGCAGCGTGCGGTGCTCGCCGAACTCGAAGCGCGCGCACAGATCGCGGTGGTCTCCGGTGACCTGGCCGCCCCGGGCGTCGCCGAGCAACTGGTCGCCACCGCCACCGAATCCGGGTTGGCCCTGCGCGGCGTCATCCACGGGGCGGCGGTCATCGACGACCAGATCGTGGTGGGTATCGACCGCGAGACCCTGGAGCGGGTCTGGTCGCCGAAAGCCACCGGCGCCCTGCGCCTGCACCAGGCGACCCTGGGCTCCGCCGGTGCCGACCTGGACTGGTGGGTCGGGTTCTCCTCCACGTCGTCGCTGCTCGGTGCACCCGGGCAGGCGTCGTACGCGGCGGCCAGCGCCTGGCTGGACGGACTGGTGGCGTGGCGCCGGGCGGCGGGGCTGCCGGCCATCACGATCAACTGGGGCCAGTGGTCGGGCGTCGGTGTCGCCCAGGAGCTGAAGTTCAGCGCCCTGGACCCGATCAACCCCGACGAGGGCATGGAGGCGCTGGAGGCGATCCTCGGCGGCGACCTGTCCCGGGTGGGCGTGGCCCGGCTGCGGCTGGACCGGGTGGCCGCGGCCTTCCCGGAACTGCAGCAGCTCGGATACTTCGCCACCCTGGCCGAAGAGCTCGACCTGGACAGCGAGGACGACGACTGGTCGGGTCCGGAAGCACTCAAGGCGCTCGACGCGGGCGAGGCCGCCAAGGCGGTCGTCGCACGGTTGGGTGCACGGATCATGGCGATCATGGGCTACCCCAAGGGCAGTGCGATCGACCCGGCCCGGCCGCTGACGGAACTCGGCATGGACTCGTTGATGGCGGTGCGCATCCGCAACACCGTCCGCGGGGACTTCGGGGCCGAACCACCGGTGGCCCTGCTGTTGCAGGGTGCATCGCTGAACGACCTGGCCGCCGATCTGAGCCGCCAGCTCGGGTTGACCGCACCGGAGAGTGCCGCCGATGGTGCCGGCGACGTGCGTAGCCGTGCCCAGCAGCGTGCCGCGGCACGGCAGCGGGCGGCGTCGCGGCGAAAAGTAGGAGAGCGATCGTGAGCACGAAGAACGAGGTGCCGCCCAACGCGATTGCCGTGGTCGGCATGGCCGGGCGGTTTCCGGGTGCCCGCACCCTGACCGGCTTCTGGGACAACCTGCGCAACGGGGTCGAATCCATCGTCACCCTCGGCGAGGACGAGCTGCGGGCCGCCGGCGTCAGCGACAAGGCGCTGGCCAACCACAACTACGTGCGGCGTGCGGCGCTGCTGGACGGTCTCGAGGAATTCGACGCGGGCTTCTTCGGCTTCACGCCGCTGGCCGCGCGCACCATGGACCCGCAGCACCGGCTGTTCCTGCAGACCGCCTGGCACGCCCTCGAAGACGCCGGCTACCGGCCGGGGGAGATCGACGGTGCGGTCGGCGTCTACGGCACCAGCACCACCAGCGGCTACCTGCTGCACAACCTGATGTCGCACTACGACCCGAACCTGATCATCGGCCAGGGCGTCAGCTTCGAGATGGTCAACCTGTCGCTGCAGAACGACAAGGACTACCTGGCCACCCGGGTGGCCCACCAGCTCAACCTGCGCGGCCCGGCGCTGTCGGTGCAGACCGCGTGCTCCTCGGCGCTGGTCGCCGTACACCTAGCCTGCCAGAGTATCCTCAACGGCGAGTGCGACATGGCGCTGGCCGGCGGGTCCTCGCTGCGGGTGCCGCATCACGTCGGCTACTGGCACGAGCCGGGGTCGATGGTGTCGGCCACCGGGCACTGCCGCCCGTTCGACGTGCGCGCCGACGGCACCATCTTCGCCAGCGGTGTCGGCGTCGTGGTGCTCAAATCGCTCGACGCCGCCGTCGAGGACGGCGACCAGATCCACGCGGTGATCCGCGGTTCGGCGCTGAACAACGACGGCGCGGTCAAGATGACCTACGCCGCACCCACCGCCGCCGGGCAGGCCGACGTGATCGCCGAGGCACACGCGGTCTCCGAGGTCGACGCCTCCACCATCACCTACATCGAGTCGCACGGCACCGGTACGCCGTTGGGCGACCCGATCGAGATCGAGGGCCTGCGGCAGGCCTTCGCGGTCTCCGAGGAACCGCGGTCCGGACCCTGCTACGTCGGCTCGGTCAAGTCCAACATCGGGCACCTGGAGTCGGCGTCGGGCATCGCCAGCCTGATCAAGACCATCCTGTGCCTCAAGCACCGGGCGCTTCCGGCCACCCTGCACTACACCAGCCCGAATCCCGAGCTGCATCTCGAGGACGGGCCGTTCCGGATCCGCGGCGAGTACGGGCCCTGGGAGTCCGACGGCATCCGCCGGGCCGGGGTCAGCTCGTTCGGGGTGGGCGGCACCAACGCCCACGTGATCGTCGAGGAGTGGCCCGAAGAGGCCGCGGTGGGCGCCGGGGTCGCCCCCAAGCCCGGACCGGAAGTGCTGCTGCTGTCGGCGCGTACCGCCGAAGCGCTGGCGCAGGGCCGCGCCGAGTTGGCCGAGGTGTTGGCCGGCGGCGACGAGCCGGGTGCACCGGCGTTGCCGGACGTGGCCTACTCGCTGGCCCGCCGGCACCCCGAGAGCCTGCGGCTGGCCGCGGTCGTCTCCGACCGGGCCGACGCCGTCACCGTGCTGGGCGCCGAGGAGAGCGACAACGTCTTCATCGGCGAGGAGGTGGCCGGTCTCGACGCGGCCGCCGACGCCGACCGGGTGGTGTTCCTGTTCCCCGGTCAGGGCGCGCAGCACATCGGCATGGCACGCGGGCTCTACGACACCGAACCGGTGTTCGCCGAGTACTTCGACCGCTGCGTGGCCGGCTTCGACGCCGAACTCGGCTTCGACCTGCGGGCGATGATCTTCGACGGCACCTCGCGTGACCTCGAGCGCACCGACCGGACCCAGCCGGCGCTGTTCACCGTCGAGTACGCCCTGGCGAAGCTGGTCGAAAGCTACGGCGTGCGCCCGGCGGCCCTGGTGGGACACAGCATCGGCGAGTACGCCGCGGCCACCATCGCCGGGGTCTTCGACCTCGACACCGCGATCAAGGTCGTCGCGATGCGTGCCCGGTTGATGCATGCCGCGCCGCGCGGGGTGATGGTCGCGGTGCCGTTGAGCCCCGACGCCGTCGGCCAGTATCTGACCGGCGACGTGGACCTGGCCGCGGTCAACGACCCCGACGGCTGCGTGGTGGCCGGCAGCGATGCCGATATCCGCGAGTTCACCGATCGGCTCAAGCAGGCCGGGATCACCGCCCGCCGGGTCCGGACCTCGCACGCGTTCCACTCCCGCCTGATGGACTCGATGATTCCGGAGTTCACCGGCTTCCTGTCCCGGCAGACGCTGCGGGAACCGACGATCCCGCTGCTGTCGAACCTGACCGGCACGGCGATGGCACCCAGCGAAGCGACCAACCCGGCCACCTGGGCGCGCAGCGTGCGCGCCACGGTGCGGTTCGCCGACGAGATCGACACGGTGCTGGACCAGCCCCACCGCGTCCTGGTGGAGGTGGGGCCGGGCGCCACGTTGACCGCCTCGGCGTCGCGGCACCCGAAGTTCTCCGGCGGCCACCGGGCCGTCCGGTTGATGCGCCACCATGCGCAGAACCGCGACGACCGGGACGCCTTCCTGTTGGCGCTCGGCCAGCTCTGGGCGGCCGGGATCGAGGTGGACTGGCGGCCGCTGCGCGGCGACTACCAGCCCAAGCGGGTCTCGGTTCCGGGTTATCCCTTCGAGCGGCAACGGCATTGGCTGGAGCACAACGCCGAGGCCGCCTGGGTCTCCGGGGCCGGCGCGAGAACCGGCGCCGACGCCGACGGTGCGTCCGGCGCGGCAGCGGTGGCCAAGGGCGAGACCATGGACACCACCCTGGCGCGCATCTGGGCGGTCTGCCTGGGGGTCGGATCCGTCGACCGCAACGCCAATTTCTTCGACATCGGCGGCGACTCGCTGGTCGCGATCAGCGTCGCGATGGCCGCGTCGCACGAGGGCCTCGACATCACCCCGCAGGACCTCTACGACAACCCGACGGTCACGGCGCTGGCCAAGGCGCTCACGGCCCGCTATGCCGCCGGCGGCCTGGCCCGCCAGGCTCCGGGCGACGTCGTGCATCCGCCGGTCCCGCCGAACCTCACCTACTTCCTGGAGAACGGTCTGCGCGAGCACGGCCGGTGGCGTATCCCGTTGATCCTGCGGCTGCGGCCCGACGTCGGTGTCGACGACGTCCGGGCGGTGCTCACCGCGGTGGTCAACCACCACGACGCCTTGCGGCTGCGGCTCACCGAACGAGCCGGAACCTGGGAGCAGCAGGTGGCCGAACCCGGCGAATTCGGTGAGATCGCCACCCACTCGCTGCCCGAGGGCCTGACCGCCGAGCACGATGCGGTGCGCACCCTGCTGGCCGAACACATCCGCGACCAGGATCTGTCCAGCCCGCCGCTGACCGCCTTGTACGTCCGGGGCTCGTCGGGCGATCTGTGCTACCTGGCGCTGAGCCTGCACGCCGCTGTCGGCGACGAGGCGTCCCGCGACGTCCTGGTCACCGACATCTTCACCGCGTTCGCCCAGCAACTCGAGGGCAACGAGATCGCATTGCAGCCGGTGGGTGTCGGATGGGCCGAGTGGTCGCAGCGCTGCGCCGGTTTGGCGACCCACTCGGCGGTGCTGGAGAGCCGTGAATTCTGGCTCGACGCCACCACCTCGGCGACCCTGCGGTTGGCATCGAAGGTCGCCGAATCACCTTCGGCCGGGGACCTTTCCAAGCTCACCGCCACGTTGTCCGGGGCCGACGTCAGCGAGATCGACGACGCACGGCGCCGGCTGGGTCTGCCGATCGACGAGATCCTGCTGGCCGGATTGAGCCGGGCCGTGGCGGACTCGGTCGGTGCGGGCACCGTGGCGGTCGACCTCGGGGGAGCGGGCCGCTCGGTGCTCAAGCCCGACATCGACCTGCGGCGCACCGTGGGCTGGTTCACCACGCTGTACCCGGTGGCGCTGGCCTGCACGACGGCTGAGCAGACCGGGGCACGGCAGGTGCTGGACTCGGTCCACGAGCTGCTGGAGGCGGTACCGCACTACGGGATCGGCTACGGCCTGCTGCGCTACCAGTACGCGCCGACCGCGCGACTGCTCGGCGCGGTCGCGCCCGCCGACATCCACTTCTCCTACGTGGGAGCGATTCCGGAGATGCCGTCGCTCGGCGATTCGCCGGTGCAGTTCGATCCGGACACCGCGATGCCGGTCCGCGACGCGATCCCGGGACTGGGGCACGCGCTGGAGTTGCGGGCCTACCGCACCGGCGGCGCGCTGCACCTGGACTGGTGGTACGACAACCGCCGGATCGAGCAGTCCGTGGTGCAGGCGATCGCCGACGCGTTCTCCGATGCGGTGTTGGACCTGGTGCGCCAGGCGGTCGCCGACCTCGAGTCGGAGGCCGATGACTCCGATGACTCGGCGATGACCCTGGTCGAGCTGTCTTAGAACGGGAGAGATCCGCAAAAGTGTTTGCCACGTCGGTCATTCGCAAGCTGGCGATCAGTGAGGAGATGCTCGCCGAGACCCACAACTTCGTGGGCCTCGCCGCGCATGTCACCGGTCCGATCGACCTCGATCTGCTCTCGGAGGCCTACGAGGCGCTGCTGGAGGCGCATCCGATCCTCACCGGGCGGCTGGAAACGCTGCCCGACGGCCGACACCAGTTCGTCACCGACGACCTGATGCCCGACGGCATCGAGGTCATCGAACTCGACGGACCCGACGCCAAGCCGCCCACCCCCCGCTTCGACCAGACCGAATCGCTGGTGGCGATGCGGGTGCTGATCTGCGGTGACCAGACCCAGCCGACCCTGTACGTGCATCACGCGGTCGCCGACGGGCACCACATGTATGCGCTGATCGAGGAGATGCTGTCCTACTACACGGATCTGGTCACCACCGGCCGGATCGGAGCGATCAACGTCGAACCCGCGCCGCTGTCGATCGAGGCGGTCCTGGCCGACCGGGGCATCGAGAAGCAGCAGCGCTCGGGAATCGAACGGTTCATGCCGGCGCTGTTCGCCTACGACCTGCCGCCGACCCGGCGCGCCGTCGGCGCGGAGACCCCGTCGTCGCCGGTGCTGGTTCCGATGGCCTCGGCCCGACTGACCGAGAGCCAGACCGACAACGTGGTCGCGTTCGGGCGGGCCCACGATCTGAGCCTGCACGCCGTGCTGTCCGCGGCGGTGCTGATCGCCGAATGGCAACTGCGGGGCAAGCTGAGCATCCCGGTGCCCTACGTCTACACCGTCGACCTGAGATACTTTCTGTCACCGCCGGTTTCGGCGACCGGATGCACCAACCCGATCGGGCTGGCCACCTACCTGGCCGAGATCGACGCCAAGACCGACCTGGTGGCCATCGCCCGTGACATCGCCGAGAACTTCCAGAAAGACCTCGACGAGGGCGTTATCCAGCAGTCCCGGTTGCACTTCAGCCCCCAGTACGTCGGGAACCCGCCCGGACTGCCCGACGTCGTCGTGCTGAGCAACAACGGCCTGGTTCCGCCCGTGCGGACCCCACCGGGCGTGGAGGTGAGCACCACCCACGGTGAGCTGTATTTCGCGGTGAGCGCCGGCATCGACATCTATTTCACCCAGATCTTCGCCGGGCAGCTCAACATCGAATACCACTCGCACGGACCGGAGCCGGAGCGTTCGGTGGAGGCGATCCGGGCGCTGCTGTGCGGGATCGCCGAGCAGCACGCCGCCGGCGTCAGCTGAGGCGGCCGAAGGCGTAGCGGTGGTACTGCAGCATGCCGCGCAGCGGCGACACCGCGCGGACCGGCAGGCTCGACCGCCGGAATCCGGCCGGGACCCGACTGAAGGTCTCGGCGTCGAAAAGGTTGGTGGCCGCCAACAGTCGAATCCCGTCGACCTTGCCCAGCACGTCGGCCGGGCCGTTGACCGCCCAGTGCAACGTGGCGCCGGACTGCCGCTGCAGGCGGTGGGTCTTCTGGGTTCTGATGCCGAACCAGTTGTAGAAGTCGATCTGCAGTTCGCCGGAGGGGAACCGGTCGACGACACTCTGCAGCAGGGCGACGCCGTCGGCTTCGGTCAGGTACATGCTGATGCCCTCCGCCAACAGCAGCACCGGACGGTCGGCGGGGATCTCGTTCAGCCACGACGGGTCGGTCGCCGACGTCGCCATCAGGCGGTAGCCCGGGCGGGTGGGATAAACCTTCTCGCGCAACGCGATCACCGGTGGCTGGTCGATGTCGTACCAGGCGACCCGGGGGTCGGGGTCGATCCGGAAGACCCGGGCGTCGAGTCCACAGCCCAGGTGGATGACCGTCGCCTCCGGGTTGGCCGCCAGGAACTGGCGAGCCCAGATGTCGTACTGGGCGGTCCGGACCGTCACCAACGGTGCCCAGCGACCATGGGCCTTGAGCCCGTCCCAGTCGAAGTCGATGCGCTCGACGGCTTCCCTGGCATAGCGATCACCCAGTACCGGGGAGTCGAAATCGGCGTCGAGTGCTTTGAGGTACAGCGTCGTCAGCATGGTTGCAGCGGCGCCGTGCAGGTCGACGGGGATCTTTTCTGCCACGATGGCGAGCCTAATACGCTGGACGGGCGTTCGACGCACCGCCGCATGAAACAGGAGGCACAGATGTCGGTTGAGGCCAGTGAGCGCGACGCGCGTGCGCCGCGGATCCTGTTGCTGTACTACAGCTTCTCCGGGCAGTCGCGCAAGGTGCTCGAGACCGCCGGTGAGGTGTTCGCCGAACACGGGTGCGACGTGGTCAAAGCCGGTATCGAGTTCACCGATCCGCGTTATGCCCAGCGTTTCTCGCAGTTCCCGCTGCGCCGGGTCTGGCCGGACATGCTCAGCGTTCTCAAAGCCCAGCAGCGCGGCGAGACGGGGGAGATCCGCACCCCCGACGCGGTGCGCGACGGCGACTACGACCTGATCTGTATCGGCTCGCCGACCTGGTGGAAGGCTCCCGCGATGCCGATCAGGTCGTTCCTGCAGACCGATGAGGCGCGAAACCTGTTGAACGGCAAGCCGTTTGTGGTCTTCACCGTTTGCCGCGAGTTCTGGCAGGAGAACTACGCGGAGGTCGCCCGACTGGGGGAGGAGTGCGGCGGCCGGTATCAGGACGAGATCCACCTGACCTATCCCGGCGATCCGCTACGTTCGATGTTGTCGCTGACCAGCTATCTGGGCAGCGGGCGTTACCGGCAGCGCTATCTGGGCCTGCGACTGCCGCCCACCAACGTCCAGCCCGAACAGCTCGACCGGGTCCGTAAGTTCGCCACCGGCCTGGTCGGCCGGTTGTTCGGCAAGTGAGAGGCCAGCGGTAGATGCCACGTTCCTTCGAGGTGAGTTGCACCTCACCAGCCACCGTCGAGCAGGTGCACGGCGCCTTCGGCGACCGATCGTATTGGCTGGCGCGATTGGAGGCCTTCGGCGGCAGCAAGACCCTCGACTCGCTCGATGTCGACGGCGGCGGCCGGGTGCAGGTGGTGGTCACCGAGGATCTGCGGCACGGCGCGCTGCCGGGGATGTTGGCCAAGGTCTATCGCGGCGACCTCAACATCGTCACCACCGAGGTATGGACGCCGGCCGAGGACGGTCGGGTGGCCGGCGCCATCACGGTCGCGGTGACCGGGGCGCCGGGCTCGGGCGCCGGGACCGCGGTGCTCGAACCCGCCGGAACCGGCTCTCAGCTGGCGCTGACCGGCACCGTGCAGTTCAAGGTCCCGCTGGTCGGCGGCCCGATCGAGAGCTTCTTGGCGCGCGAGTTCTCCCAGGGGATCCCCGAGATCCAACGGTTCACCACGAGCTGGCTGGCCGACCATGCCTGACGCCGAGCGCACCCCGGTGGTCACCCCGACCCATGTGCCCACCGCGGCCGAGGCGCTGGCCCGGTTGGACATGCCACTGGGTGAGGCGATGATGACCCAGCGCGCGATCCGGCGGGTGTACTCCGACCCGATCGATGACGAGGTGGTGCTGCGCTGCATCGAACTGGCACTGCGGGCACCGACGGGCAACGACGGCCAGAACTGGGAATTCATCGTCGTCAAGGACCGGCGGGTCAAGGAGGAACTGGCCAAGCGGTACCGGCAGGCGTGGAAGATCCAGCGTGGCCTGGTGCTGCGGCGCAAGCTCAAGACCGACGAGTCGATCGCCGGGATCGCGCGGGCGATGGAGTGGCAGATCGACCACTTCGCCGAGCTGCCGGTCCTGGTGGTCGCCTGCCTGCGGCTCGGGGCGCGGGAGGGCCGCCTGCCGGTGGTGCGGATGCCGCACATCGCCGAATCCGCGTACTGGGGCTCTATCTATCCCAGCGTGCAGAATCTGCTGCTGGCCGCCCGTGCCATGGGGTTGGGCGCCTCGTTGATCACGCTGCCGTTGTGGAGCCAGCGCGCCGCGCGGCGTGTGCTGGGCCTGCCACACGCGGTGACGCCGTGCTGCATCGTCCCGCTGGGATGGCCCCGTGGACGGTACGGCCCGACGACCCGCAAACCCGTCGGAGAGGTGACCCATCTCGATGGGTACGGCAACCGGGAGTGGCTGGACCGCTGATCGGCGACCGAAGATCAACCAGTGGAGAACATTATGGTTGACTATGCGGAAGTTATTCCGCGGCCCGTGTAAATTTATCTGTGCTCGCTTAGACACCTCACCGTTACGGCTATATGCTGTCCCGATCTGGTGGGGGGACCAAAGGGGGATATGTGACTAGTGGTGTGACTCGAAGGCGTGGTGGCGCGCACCGTGCCGTGCCGGACCGCCGATTCGCGTTCGCCGGCCCCAACCGCGCTCAGCGTCGATCGGGTACCGGCGGTGCACACCGTGCGGCACCGCAGCGTCGCGTCGCGCCCCTGGGTGCGCACCGTGACGCGGTGCAGACCCGTTACGCCACCGCCGGTGCCGCGGTAGCCGCCGCGACCGCTGTCGCCGTCGCGCCCATCAGCCCGGTCGGCGAATGGGCGCCCGGCCTGAGCGCCACCGAGCGCGCGGTCCAGCTGGCCGCGGAAGCCTCGATCTTCAACATCCCGTTCAACTTGATGCAGGACATCTTCAACATCCCCTACAACGAGGTGAAGGCCATCGACATCATGGCCGCCTCGTTCCTGTTCACCGGGAACTGGTGGACCCCGAGCGCCACCAACATCTGGGGCGAGGACCCGGGCGACCCCGGGCACTTCATGGCGATCGTGGACATGATGCTGCCGTTCGCGCCGGAGGCCTCCGGTGTGTTCCAGCCCGAGATCGACCCGGACGCACTGGCCAACGGCACCGCGGGCCTGGGTCAGCAGCTCGCACTGTTCGCCGCCGCCATGTTGCCGGTCAGCGCCTCGTGTGACTCGATCCAGTGCTACCCGATGTCGCCGGTGGATCCGATCACCGGCATCACCGGCATCGACCGGATGATCAACTTCTTCCTGAAGTTCACCAACTTCCCCAACGACGACAATCAGCTGGACCTGTTCAAGTACTGGCTGAAGGTGCCGTTGCAGGACCTGTTCAACGGATACAAGTTCCCCGGCAGCCCGTTCGAGACCGACAACCCCACCTCGCACGGCATCGCCAACCCGGTGGACGGGATCGGCGACGGCGGCGCGGTGCCGGGATCGCCGCGGGGCAGCATTCCGGGCACCGACCAGGACGGTCCCGGCTACGGCTTCGAGGGCACCCACCCGCTGCTCGACGAGAACGGTGATCCCGTCCTGGACGAGGCCGGCAACCCGATCAACCTGCAGCCTTGGGCGGGCCTGGAGTTCCTGTTCAACCCGATCAAGCCGTTCGAGGTGTGGTTCAACAGCTTGATGCAGCCGATGGACTGGAGCTTCAACGGCGACGACCCGCTGGTCGGCTTCCACTTCCCGGACATCAACGACGTCTTCCTGACGTTCAAGACGTTCCTGGGCGGGCTGGTCATCGACTTCAACCCGTATGTGGCCGGCAGCCCGCTGTGCCCGGGTGTCTGCAACATGGCGCCGTTCTCCCCGCCGTGGGGGGTGACCTCGCTGGATCTGGTCAAGTCGATCCAGAGCCTCGGTGCGCCGAGTCCGGCGCTGCAACAGTGGATCGACGCGACCGAGGCGGCGCTGGCGGCCGGCTGGACCGGTAACGCCGTGGGTGACGCCAACGGGGCGACCGACGAGCAGAGCATGGCCGGTATCGAGGCGCTGCAGACCGGGACCTTCACCTTCGACGAGGAGACCCACCGGGCGATCATCGACTTCCTGGCCGAGCTCAACCCGTACCTGCCCGCCCTGGCGGTCAACTCCGGCCTGCTGACCGACCCGGGCTTCCTCGGGCCGTGGCCGCAGGACGAGGCCGGCTATTACCACCCGCCTGGCTACGACCCCGATCTGCCGCTGGCCGACCAGACGGTGGGCGAGTACGGCGGCCTGAACAACCTGTTGCTCTGGGACGACTTCCTGGGCTTCCTCGACCCGAGCGGCGGCCTCTCCGACGACCTCGATGCGTTGTGGGCCGAAATCATGAGTTGGTTCGACTTCTCCGCGATGTAATACACGACCGACCGACACCGCAGCCCGGCCCCGTTCGCGAGGCCGGGCTGCGGCGTTTCGGCAGGCCGGCCCAGGGATATTGACGCGGTGACCTGCCCGCGCCACATTTGAAGGATTTATATCGTTTACCGATAGCTGACTCTGCGCTTGCACTCAGGAAACGCTTTGGTAGATTGCGTGAACCGCTTGCGGCCATGTTGCTTTCATCACGCTTCGTCATACTGGAGGACCCTCGGATGGTTTCAGCCTTGCGCACGTACGTCACGGCTGGGCTGGCTGTCACCACCGCGGGACTCATCGCGGTGACTCCGGTGGCGCCGCGCGTCCCGGCGGCCGCCACCACCCAATTGCAGACGACCCTGAGTGCGGGCGAATCGTTGTGGAACGTCCCGCTGAACCTGCTGCAGGACATCATCAACATCCCGGCCAACGAGATCCACGCGATGGACACGCTGGCGAAGTCGCTGTTCTTCAGCAGCCCGTGGTTCGTCGGCAGCCCCACCAACATCTGGGGAGAGGACGCCGGCGACCTCGGACACTTCGAAGCGGTGATGCAGTTCCTCTTCCCGATCCCCGAGCTCTCCGGCGCCGGTCACGAAGGCGAATTCCTCTACCCCGGCCTGGGACAACAGCTGTCCATGCTGGCCAACGTCGAGATCCCGATAAACCTCACCTGCGCGAGCCTGGACTGCCTGCCGGCGATGCCGGTGAGCCCGATCACCGGCTTCACCTGGATCGACCAGACCCTGTGGAGCCTGCTGATCATCACCGGTCTGCAGAAGTTCCCGCTGATCGAGAACTGGTTCCAGGTGCCGTTCTCGGAGATGATGAACGGCAACTCCTACTACTTCGACCCGAACGGCCCGGGCATGATCGGCAGCGGGTTCGCCCACGACCAGTTCTACTGGGAGGGCACCCGCACCCTGGAGCAACTCGGCTTCAATCCCGAGGACTACCCCAACATCGACCCGGACGCCCCGATGATGCCGTGGACGGGGATGTCCTACCAGATGGACTTCGACACGCCGTTCATCAATTGGTTCGACAGCCTGATGCAGCCCTTCGATCCCGACAAGTTCGAACTGCCGGGCCTAGTGGAGTTCGGCCGTGCGCTGCAGGCGATGATCGCCTCGTTCACGGTGGCGTTCAACCCGTTCATCCCCGGCAGCCCGATCTGCCCGGGGCCGTGCCTGCTGCTGGAGCCGGGCGGCAACATCTGGGATCCCGAAGACTGGAACACCCCCAGCTATTACCTGGCGGTCAAGGCGATCGGCGACCTGTGGCCGGGCAACACCGTGATCGACCAGTGGCTCGCGGACTACGACGCGGGCGTCGCCAACGTCTCCACCCCGGAGATCATCGCCTACGAGGCCTGGTTGTGGCGCCTGGGCACCGTGCTGCTCGACATCAAGAACCCGCTGCCGCCGGACTCGGTGATCGAGAACGTCGACTACCTGCCCACCGTGGACCAGATCCGCGATTTCCTCGGCGACTACTTCTTCAACATCGCCGACAACATCGGGATCATCGGGCCCTTCGACATCCAGGGACTCTGGGACGCCGTCTTCAACATCACCCCAGCGGACGACGAACCGCTGGACAACGGACCGGTCGACGAAGGTCCGGGAGTCGACGTGCCGGGCGACGGCGATGTGCCGATGGATCTCGATCTCGCGCTGATCGACCTCGACCCGGCGATCTAGCCGCCCGGATACGCGCTCGGGCCCGCCGACCCTCGACAGTGGGTTTCGGTGGGCCCGAAGCGTATTCCCGCCCGCAGCGCCCTACAGGCCGAGGAGGCCCGACAGGTCCGGAAGGTAGGGGTAGAGGTCCGGCAGTTCGGTCTCGGGCAGCATGCCCAGGTCGACCTGCGCGGCGATCCAGCCCTGTTCGAAGCCGAGCTGCAGGTTCTCCGACACCTCGTCCCAGTCGATCGACGGCATGCTCCACGACACCGGCGTGATCACGTCGGCGGCATCGGTGCGGTCATAGCCGAGGTCGATCAGTACCCGCAGGGCGGGCTGAACCAGATCCGCCATCGCCGGCCCGAAGATCGGGAAGGCACGGATACCGTCGAGCAGCGGCAGATTCTGGGTGGGGATGAGGTAGTAGTCGACGTTGCCGTCCTCATCCGTCGGAAGCAGCACCGCGTTCTGGATCGATTCCGTGTCGAACGTGGTGGGCCACCCCGGCAGCAGGGCGGGGTGCAGATTGATGTAGCCGGCCATCGCGTTGGCCACCGCGAGCAGGTTCAGCGCATACTTCGGGAAGTCGGTCGCGCCGCTGTACTCGATGTTGTAGATGTCGGTGTGGTAGGCCGAGTCCGACGGTACGACCGGCATGTCGGAGCCGAACCGGGTGAAGAACCCGCCGTTGGGGTTGGCGAGGGTCTCCAGCAACACGAACTGCAAAGAGTCCGGGTCGGGTCGTTCGCCCGGGGCCAGCGCGAGCAGGTCGGCCAACTCCTGAGTGGCCACCGCGGCGCTCATCGAGTAGCCGAACACGGTGACGTTGTCGCCGGCCTCCGCCAGGTATTGGTTGATGGCTTTGTCGATGTCGGCGACACCCTGGATGAGTCCCGGGCCGTAGTCGGTCTCCGGTGTCGTGACTCCCACCGGGGTGTACCCGGGGAAGGTCGGCTGGCCGGCGAAGGGATTCTCCGGGTTGAGGAAGTCGGCCATCACGTCGTCGATATAGGACTCCGCCGGCGTCGGCTGAAAGGCCGAACCCATGATCAGAGCGGTGTCGGCACCGAACGCGAACCCGGCGTTGAGCACCGAGGTCAACCCCATCAGTCCTGCGCAGCCCCCCGCCACCAGACCGGCCGTCAGCCAGCGAACATTTGAATGCGTCATGAAAGCCCCCCGGTTATAGCGCACACATGTCCGCGTTAGCGTACACAGAAAGTATTCCCAGCGCCTGTCGAGGGCGCGAATATGTGAAGATGGGCCGGACTTCCATCGCGGTGACGGTTTTTCGGACGTTAGTGCACCGAAGGATAGGGTGGGTACGTGGGCGTACCGGTTACAGGCGGTGACCGTGCGGCGATCGTGACCGGCGCATCGTCGGGCATCGGCGCAGCGGTGGCACGCGAACTGGCGCGCCGCGGTCATCGGTTGGTGCTGGTGGCGCGCAGCGTCGACCGCCTGCAGTTGTTGGCGGACGAACTGGTGGCGGGCGGCCTGGGACCGGTACACGTGGTGCCGGCCGACCTGCGCGACGCCGCCGAGCGAGCCGCGCTGCCCGGCCGGGTCGCCGCGCTCGGCGTGGAGCCCGAGATCCTGGTCAACAACGCCGGCGTGGCGATCGTGGGGTTGGTGGCCGATACCGAGCCGCAGGATCAGCTGAGCCTGATCGAGGTCGATGTGGCCGCCGTCGTCGATCTGTGCACCCGGTTTCTGCCGGGCATGGTGGCGCGGGGTCGCGGTGCGGTCCTGAACGTGTCGTCGGTGGCCGCCTTCGGCCCGCTGCCCGGCCAGGCCAGCTACGGTGCCGCCAAGGCCTTCGTGGCCTCCTACACCGAGAGTCTGCGCACCGAGTTGCGGGGCACCGGCGTCACCGCCACGCTGTTGTGTCCGGGGCCGGTGGATACCGGCCTGGATGTGGCCGCCGGGTTCGACCGCGGCGAACGCCGCGAGGTGCTGCCCGCCGCGATGTGGAAGCCGGTGGACCGGGTCGCCCGCGCGGCGCTCGACGGCCTGGAGAAGGGCCGAAGCCGGGTGGTGCCGGGCTGGATGAACCGGCTCCTGGTCGCGGTGTACCGTTACGCGCCGCACGGCCCGCTGCTACCGTTGCTGGCACGGCGAATGCCGCGCTCGACGCGTGGCCCGGTTGGGGGGAATACCGGGCGGTGTGCGAGGCGGGCGAAGGGCGGACCGCCGGACAGGGGGAGCGGTGTTGTGCTTGAGGTGATCGACAAAGGCTGCGTCAGTGCGGAGCATCCCGTCCCGCTGCTGTTCGTCCACGGTGCGTGGCATGCGGCGTGGTGCTGGGACGAGCATTTCCTCAGCTACTTCGCCGACCAGGGATACCGCGCGATCGCGGTCAGCCTGCGGGGGCACGGCGGCAGTTCCATCGACAAGCCGCTGCGGATCTGCAGTGTCGACGACTACGTCGACGATGTTCGCTCGGTCGCCGACGAATTGCCCGTCCCCCCGGTGGTCATCGGGCATTCCATGGGTGGACTGGTGGTGCAGAAGTTCCTGGAGCTCCGGCCGTCGCCGGCCGGGGTGCTGATGGCCTCGATTCCCCCGCAGGGCAATTACGGATCGAGCCTGCGGTGGCTGCGCAATCATCCGTGGCACGCGATCAAGATGGTGATCACCGGTCGAGCACTGCCCTACATCAACACGCCCGCGCTGGCCCGGGAGAAGTTCTTCTCCGCCGGCACGCCCGAAGCCGATGTCGTGGAGTGCGCCGCGCGACTGCAGGAGGACAGTGCCCGGGTCAGTGTCGACTGCCTGATGCTCAAGTTGCCGCACCCCAAGCGGATCAGCACGCCGCTGTTGGTCCTGGGTGCCGAAGAGGACGGCGCGCACACCTGCAAAGAAGTGCGGGCCACCGCGCGGGCCTACGGCACCGAGGCGGTCTTCTTCCCCGACATGGGACACAACATGATGCTGGAACCGGGCTGGGAGGACGTGGCCGAGCGGATTCACGACTGGCTCGGCGAGCGAGGACTCTAGACCCGGCACCCGGGACCGGAGGCTCCCCGCTCCGCCGCGCCGCCCCGGTCAGTCCTTGGTGAAGCAGTACAGCCGGTAGACGAATTCGCCGTTCTTCAGGGCGCCGTTGAAGGTCCAGTCGGTTGCGGCACTGGCGAATCGGGCCAGGCTGCCGTGGTGGGCGATCATGTCCTGCTTGCGGGCGAGGTTCTTCTCGTTACCGCGCAATACGGCCATGCTGATGTCTTCTTCGGAGATCAGTCGCAGACCGGTCGCGGCCAGTTCGGCGTCCCAGCGGGCCGTTTCACTGCGGCGGCGGAAGTCGGTGTAGAGGAAATGTCCGCCCGGAGCCAGCACGCGTGCCGCACCGTTGAAGAACTGCGCCGGGTTCGGGTACAGGTGCGACGCTTCCACGTGCAGCACCACGTCGAACGATCCGTCCTCGAAGGGCAGGTTCTGGGCATCGCCCTGGACGAACTCCATGCCGGGCAACTTGTGCCGATCCCGGCAGAATTCGATCGCGGTCTCGTTGAGGTCGAGGCCGGTGTAGGAAGCGGGCTTGAACGTGCGGGCCACATAGGAGGCGCCGCCGCCGTGACCACAGCTGACCTCGAGCACCTTCTTGCCGGCCAGGTCGGTCTGAGCGGCGGTGCGGTGATACTGCTGGATGAAGAATCGGTTGGCCTCGTCGGAGGGCTCCAACGGCACCGCCATCGGCGGGTCCTCTTCGTAGCCGTAGTTGAGGAATAGCCAGTCGTCACCGCTGAGCATCTTGGTCTGGGCGGTGAATCGCTTGTTCACGAACGAGGTGAACACCAGGTGGTAGACGAACGGAGTCGTCATCACGCGATGGGCAACCGGGTTGAACAGCAGACGGTTCATCGTGGGCATCGAGGAAGTATCTCACGATCTATCGTATTGTGCCGAGGTCGGGTGGGGCGGGGGCGAACGTTCAGTCGCGCAAGCCGCGCATCAGGATTCGTTCCCACATCCGGTCGGTCACCAACGCCCGTGCCAGCACCGTGGCTTTCCCGGAGAGCCCGACCACGTAGCGCGGCTTGGGGTTTCCGGCCCGGACCACGCGCAGTACGGCGCGCGCGACATCGTCGGCTTCGATCATCACACCGCGTTTGGCGGACAGTTGCCGGGTGTTGTCGGCGTAGCGGAGTTTGAAGCCGCCGTAGGGGTCATCGGCGGCGTAGGTCGGTCGTGCTTCCTGCTGTGCGGTGACGAACGGCGTGCGCACCGCCGTCGGGTCCAGCAGCACCACCCGCACCCCGAACGGCGCCACCTCGGCGCGCAGCGACAACGACAGCGCCTCCATGCCGTACTTGATCACGTGGTAGCCGCCGGCGCCGGGACTGGCGAACCTGCCGCCGGTGCTGCCGATGTTGACGATGACGCCGGACCCGCGTCGTCGCATCTCCGGCAGGACGGCCTGGCACAGCTGCAGTGTCGCCACCACGTTCGTTTCGAAGAGCCTGCGGAAGTCGTCGAGGGCCAACTGCTCCAGCGGGCAGGTCAGTGGAAATCCCGCACTGTTGACCAGGACGTCGACACCGCCGTGTTCGGCCGTGATCTCGGCGACGACGGCATCGACCGCGTCCTCGTCGGTGATGTCGAGCTCACGGGCGATCAGGCCGCGGTCGGTAAGGCGTTGCAGTGCTTCCGGATTGCGCCCCACCGCGACAACGAGGTGGCCGGCGGCGTACAACCGGTGTGCGGTCGCCTCGCCGATCCCGCTCGTCGCCCCGGTGACCAGCGCTACCGGCCGGACACTCATCGACTGCCGGCGTCGGCGGGTATCAGTTCGACCGGCAGGTGCTCGAGCCCGCGCATGGTCGCATTGACCAGATAGCGATACTGCCCGTCCAGCCGGATCTCCTGGACGTGGGGGATCAGCTGCGTCAGCACCCGGCTCACCTCGATGCGGGTGAGGTGGGTGCCCAGGCAGTAGTGCGCGCCGCCGCCGAACGCCAGATGATCGGTCGGGTTACGGTCCAGATCGAAGGTATCCGGGTCCGGGTAGTGCCGCGGGTCGCGGTTGCCGGCGGCATAGAGCACCAGCACCCGGGCGCCGGCGGGGATGGTGTGCTCGCCGACCCGGTAGTCGCGGGTCGCGGTCCGGTAGAAGCCCTGCACCGGGGAGACCAGCCGCAGCTGTTCCTCGATGGCGGCGGGGATCAGCTCGGGCTGCTCGCGCAGCCGGGTGTAGACGTCCGGGCGCTGCGCCAGGGTCAGGAACAGTCCCGAGATCAGATTGGTGGTCGTCTCGCTGCCCGCGCCGACGAGCATCGACGCGGTCCAGAACACCTCGTCGTCGGAGAGTGTGTCCGCACCGCTGGGTGCGGCCAGCATCGAGATGAGGTCGTCGCCGGGTTCGGCGCGGCGCGCCCGGATCATCGGGTCGAGGCTGCGGTACATCGCATAGACCGCGTCGCTCGAGCGCATGTTCAGCACCATCCCGCGCAGGCTCAGCGGTGCGAACGCGGCCTCGTTGATGGTGTCCGCCCATTCCAGGAACTGGTGGCGGTCTTCCTGCGGTATCGCCAGCATCATCGTGATCAGCCGATTGGGCAGTGGCTTGGCCAGGTCCGCGACGATCTCGACACGCCGGCGTTCGATCATCGCCGCGACCAGTTCGTCGGCGGCCCGGTTGATGTTGATCTCCCACGACTTCATCGCGCGCGGGGTGAACGCCCGCGACACCGACCGGCGCAGCCGGGTGTGCACCGGCGGGTCGGTGGCGTTCATGGTCTGCAGTCGCACCCGGAAGCGGGCCTGGCTCTCCGCCGAGGACAACGCCTCGTCGTCGCGCAACGCCTGGCGGACCTCGTCGTAGCCCGGGATGATCCAGATGCCGCGCTTGCGGCTGTACCAGACCTTGGGGCCGTTGAGCAGCGTGCGGTAGCCGGGGTAGGGATCACGCATGGTCTCGGGCGCGAACGGATCGAAGTCGGTCAACGGCGCGGTCTCGTGTCGGGTCACCGCATACCGGTAGGCGGTCGCCCGGTCCCGGATGACTCCGCGCAGTCCGTCGGTGCCGATCTTGAGCAGCCCGGCGCGAAACCGCAGCCGGCGCGTCAGTTCCTTCTGATCCATATCTGGCAAGCCCTTCGTCACGATCGTCGGGTTGGGAACGCGCTGGGACCCGCTACGGGGCACCGCGATTGGTCTGCAATGAGGCTCGCCGCCACCCTAGTCGGGGTTCGGCCGTCGCCGGAACGGACGTCGATACGACAGAAGCGCCGGAGCGCCGAGATATCAATCCCGATCGCCCGGCGCTTCTCCGGTCGGTGTTCAGTCCTTGACGAGGTCGAAGATCCGGTAGGTGATCTCACCGCGGTCCAAGTCGCGGTAGAACAGCGATCCCTCGACCACCGCGAACTCCCTGGCGAAACGGCGCAGGTAGAACGGCATCCGCTCGTTGATCAACGCGTTCGAGCGCGGCGAGTTCGCCGCCAGGCCGCGGACCACCTCGCGGCTGATGTCACGCTCGTTGACCAGCCGCAGCGGCGGGGTCTGCAGGGTCTGCTGCCAGGACTCGATGTCCTCCTTGGCACGGAAGTCGGTGTGCAGGAAGTGCCCGCCCGGGCGCAGCACGCGGCCCACCTCACGGACGAACTGTGCGAAGTCCGGGTAGATGTGGGAGGCCTCGACGTTGACGATCGCGTCGAACGAGTTGTCCGGGAACGGCAGGTTCAGCGCATCGCCCTGCACGAATTCCAGGCCCGGCACCTGGTGCCGCTTCTGGCAGAAGGCCACCCCGTCGGGGTTGAAGTCCAGACCGGTGTAGGACGCGGGCGCCAGCGTGCGGGCCAGGAAGGACGCGCCGCCGCCGTGGCCGGAGCTGACCTCGAGGACCTTCTTGCCGGCCAGGTCGATCTGGGTGGCGGTCTGGTGGTAGAGCTGGATCGAGTACCGGTTCTCCTCGTCGGACTCATCGAGCTTCAAGCCCAGCGGCGGGTCCTGCTCATAACCCCAGTTGAGGAAGACGACGTCGTCGTGTCCCATCCGCTTGGTCATGAACGGATACCAGTATTTGAAGGCCTTCTTGTAGAGCGGCATCGCCGAGATGCGGTAAACCAGCTCGGAGCCGACTTTTTCCAAGGTCGCGGATGGGGAAAGCACCATACCGAAAGTATGGCACAGGCCGGCGGCTGTTTCAGACCCCGGTGAGCTGGGCGGGCACCTGCGCGCGCTGCGGCTCGCCGCGGTAGCGCGCCGGTACGCCGTCGATCTTGCAGAACCGCCACATCGACCGTCCGGCGGCGGTCATCAAACCGATGTCGTCGCAGAGCATCCGGATGTCGGCGAAGGTGTCGCGCAGCGCCTGCCGGGACTCGGGGGAACCCGCGGCAAGCTGTTTGCGGACCGAGCGGGGGATATCGAACTCACGGAAGAAGCTCTTCGGCGGCGTCACCATCGGCTTGGCGAGCAGTCGCATGACGAACGGCACGTACAGCGACATCCACAGGCGGTTGATCCGCCACACATGCGGAACGCGCTTACGCAGGTAGGCGTCCGCGAACGAGATGTGACGCGCTTCTTCGGCGACGTGGATGGCCATCACCTTCTTCACCACCGGATGGCCGGTCTCGGCCATCCGCAGTGCGTTGGTCTGCAACACGTCCACCGGCACCTCGCCGGCCAGCACGCCGAAGAAGAACACGTTGGGGAACGGCCCGGCGTACAGCGGCATCAGCGGGGACAACAACCGCATCCACCACTGCATGCCGGGAACGTTGTAGCCGATGCGGTTCACCAGTTCCTGGAACATCAGCACGTGGTTGCATTCTTCGACGGACTCGTGGATGCAGTAGCGATGTTCGGGGGAGCCGTTGGGGACCCGCGAGGCGTACTGGACCAACCCGCGGATCAGCATGCTCTCGAACTGGAGGGTGACCTTGGCGATGTTGGCCTGCCGCCACATCCCGATGGCGATCTGCTTTTCCAGCGGCTGACTGCGGTACCACTCGGTGCGTCCCAACGGGTCGTCGGTGAGCACCCAGCGCGGGTCGTCGGCGGTGATGGCGTGCTCGGGGGCATCCCAGTCGATATCGATGAAGGGGTCGAAGCGGCGACGCACCGAGCTCTCCGACAGGCCGGCCAGGATCGCCGTGTACTCGGCGTCATCGGTCACGTCCATGTTGCGCCGGTAGCGTCCCAGCGCGCGGACGGCAACGGTGATCACGGAAACGATGACCAGCGCGGTAACCGCGATGCAGATATCGATCCATAGCGCCATCGGTGAAGGCTCTCCCGTCCAGTGTGTGCCCGGCACCCGAGGGCGCCGCGACTCGCTCGAAATCTTAGCGTGGAGATTGGCAAAACTTTAAGGCTGCCCGCGCCGATTGAGTGTGATCGCTGCCATCTTGCGACCATGTGGCAGCCGTCACTTTATCTAGCGGTGTAAAAGGGTGGAATTAGCTCCCGTTTATCGGATCGGGGGCTACTGCTCATTTGCGGTAGCGTGTTGTTCTTATGGGGACCCAGCAGTACGACGCGGTCATCGTGGGCGCGGGCTTCGGCGGTATCGGAGCGGCGATCCAGCTCAACCGGCTCGGTTACGACAACATCGTGATCGTCGACCGGTTGGACGGCCTGGGCGGGACGTGGCGGGTCAACCATTATCCGGGACTTTCAGTCGATCAGCCCTCGACCACCTATTCCTATTGGTTCGAGCCGAATCCCTATTGGTCGAGACTTTTCGCCCCCGGCAACGAGGTGCAGGCCTACGCCGAGCACGTCGCGCAGAAATACGACGTGGAGCGCTTCATGCGTTTCAACACCACCGTCGAGGGCGCCCAGTGGGACGACGATGCCAAGGTGTGGCGCACATCGTTGGCCGGCGGCGAGACGTTGACATCGCAGTTCCTGATCGTCGCCACCGGATTCCTGTGCCAGCCCAAGATCCCGGACATCCCGGGCATCGAGACGTTCGCCGGGCACCTGGTGCACACCGCGTCCTGGGACCACGACTATTCGATGGCGGGCCGGCGGGCCGCCATCATCGGAACCGGATCCACCGGTATCCAGGTGATCCCGGAACTGGCCAAAGAGGTCGCCGATCTGACCGTCTACCAGCGCACCCCGATCCTGGTGACGCCGAAGTCCGACGTGGTGTTCCCGCCGGCCGTGCAGCGGATGTTCGCCCGGGTGCCGTTCACCCAGCGCATCGTGCGGTGGATGACCGACAACACCACGGACTTCATGATGGTGTTGACGATGTGGCGTTACCGACGGTTCAAGTTCCTCAACAAGGCGATGGCGGCGCAGTCGGCGTGGCATCGGCGACGGGCGGTGCGCAATCGTGAACTCGCCGACAAGATGCGGCCCGATTTCGATTTCGGCTGCAAGCGGCCGTCGATCTCCAACGACTACTACCCGACGTTCGCCCGGCCGAACGTGCAGTTGGTCACCGAGGGGATCGAGCGGATCGAACCCGACGGCATCGTGTCGGGCGACGGCGTCAAGCGTGAGATCGACACTTTGGTGCTGGCGACCGGCTACGACGTCTGGGAGGGCAACCTGCCCGCGATCGAGGTCATCGGGCGTGGGGGCCGCAATCTGGGCAAGTGGTGGCGCGAGACGCGGTTCCAGGCCTACCAGGGCATGACGGCGCCGCAGTTCCCGAACTTCATCAACATGGCCAGTCCGTTCTCCTGGGTGGGCCTGTCCTGGTTCAACACCGTCGAGTATCAGACGCGGCACATGAAGCGGCTGTTCGGTGAGGTGCAGCGTCGCGGGGCGAAGACCTTCGAGGTCACCGAGGACGCCAACACCGCGTTCTACCAACGGATGATGGACCTGTTGGACAGTTCGGTGTTCCACCGCGGCAACTGCGCCACCTCCAATTCCTACTGGTTCAACCAGCAGACCGGCGAAGCCCCGCTTTTCCGGCCGACGTCGGTGCGCAGCGCGGTCAAAGAGCAGGACCATTTCCCGCTGTCGGACTATTCGATCGAATAATTTCCGCTGCTGCGGTCCTGGACAGGGGGTTACAGTGATCGTTTGGGCATATCGGCTGGTGGGGGGTCTCGGGCAGTGACGCGTACAGATCACCAGAGTGCCGACCGGTCGTCCGCCGCCGGGTTGGTGCGACGGTTCGCGTGGCCGATCATTCTGGCGTGGGTGGCCCTCACGGCACTGGTGAGCATCGCCGTTCCGCCGTTGGAACAGGTCGCCAAGGAACACCCGGTGTCGTTGAGCGCCAAGGACTCACCGTCGATCCAGGCGATGGCCCGGCTCGGCCACGACTTCGCCGAATCCGATACCGACAGTGCGGCGATGATCGTCATCGAAGGCGATGAGCCGCTCGGCGACGCCGCGCACCACTACTACAACGAGCTGATCGCCCAGCTCAACGCCGATACCGCCCACGTTCAGCACATCCAGGACTTCTGGGGCGACCCGCTGACCGCGGGCGGTGCGCAGAGCGCGGACGGCAAAGCCGCGCTGGTGCAGCTCAACCTCGCCGGCAACCAGGGTGAGGCGTTGGCCAACGATTCGGTGGAGGCGGTCCGCGACATCGTGCGCCGCACTCCCGCGCCGGCCGGGGTGCGGGCCTATGTGACCGGTCCGGCACCGATGGTCACCGACATGAACACCAGCGGTGACCGTGCCGTGCTGAAGATCCTGGTGGCCACCGTCTCGGTCATCTCGCTGATGCTGTTGCTGCTCTATCGGTCGGTCGGCACCGTCGCGCTGTTGCTGGCCGTGGTCGGCGTGGAATTGGCCGCCGCCCGCGGCATCGTGGCGTTCCTGGCGGACAACGGCTGGATCGGGCTGTCCACGTTTGCCATCAATATCCTGGTGACGCTGGCGATCGCCGCCGGTACCGACTACGGGATCTTCTTCATCGGCCGCTACCACGAGGCCCGCCATGCCGGTGAGGATCCCGTGACGGCGTACTTCACCACCTACCGCGGGGTCGCCCACGTGGTGCTGGCATCGGGGCTGACCATCGCCGGCGCCACTTTCTGCCTGAGTTTTACCCGGTTGCCGGTCTTTCAGACCATGGGCCTGCCGTGCGCGGTCGGCATGCTGGTGGCCGTCGCGATCGCGCTGACCCTGGTTCCGGCGGTGCTGGCCGTGGCCACTCGCCGCGGCATGCTCGAGCCCCGGCGCAAGATGTCCGATCGGGGCTGGCGCAAGGTCGGCACCGCGATCGTACGCTGGCCCGGGCCGATCTTCGTGGCCGCCGGCGCGGTCGCCCTGATCGGCCTGCTGGCGCTGCCCGGTTACCAGGTCAGCTACAAGGATCCGTCGTTCATTCCGCAGGACACCCCGGCCAACCTCGGTTGGGCGGCCGCGTCGCGGCACTTCCCGGAGGCACGGTTGCTGCCGGAGGTGTTGTTGATCGAATCCGATCACGACATGCGCAACTCCGCCGATTTCCTGGTGTTGAACAAGCTGGCGAAAAGCGTCTTCGCGGTCGAGGGCGTCGCGATGGTGCAAGGGGTCACCAGGCCGGAGGGAACCCCGCTCGGGCACACCTCGATCCCGTTCCTGCTCAGCATGCAGAACGCCGGGCAGATGCAGAACCTCGACTTCGTCAAGAGCCGGGTGGCCGATATGCGCAAGCAGGCCGACGACCTCGAGGAGACGGTCGCCTCGTTGCAGCGGATGTACGGGTTGATGCAGGAGCTGGGCAACAACACCCATCACGCGGCCGGTGTCTCCCAGGAGGCGATGGACCTGGCGCAACAGGTGCGCGGCAACATCAACGAACTCAACGAGAATTCCAAGTCGCTACGCGAATCCGTTGAGACACAGCAGAACTGCCGTAACGACCAGACCTGCATGTCGCTGCGGGCGGCGTACGCGTCGATGGACGGCACCACCCTGCTGACCGAGAAGATCAGCGAGCTGGCGCCCGACATGAGCAATATCGACGCGGTGACACCGCAGTTGCTGGCGATGATGCCGGCCCAGATCGGTGCGTTGCGCAGCCTGCAGACCATGATGCTGACCCTGCACAGCACCATGTCGGGCATCGTGGCCCAGGTCGAGGAGGTCGGCGGCGACTCGGCGGCGATGGGCCAGGACTTCGACGCCGCGAAGAGCGACGACTCGTTCTACCTGCCCCGCGAGGCGTTCGACAACCCCGATTTCAAACGGGTGATCCAACTGTTCCTATCACCGGACGGGCATGCCGCACGCTTCTTCATCACCCACGACGGTTACCCGGCGACCCCGGAGGGCATGGCCCGGGTCAATGTGATCAAGAAGGCGGCCACCGAGTCGCTGAAGGGCACGCCGCTGTCGAGCGCCAAGGTCTACGTCGCCGGCACCGCGGCCCTGTTCAACGATCTTCAGGGCACCGCGGACCTGGACCTGCTGATCGCAGGGATCACGTCGTTGGCGATCATCTTCATCATCATGTTGCTGATCACCCGCAGCTTCGTCGCGTCGGTGGTGATCGTCGGAACGGTGCTGGCGTCGCTGGGTGCCTCATTCGGGCTGTCGGTGTTGTTGTGGCAGTACATCTTCGGCATCCACCTGCACTGGCTGGTGATGGTGATGTCGGTGATCATCCTGCTCGCGGTGGGATGTGACTACAACCTGCTGCTGGTCGCCCGATTCAAGGAGGAGATGGGGGCCGGACTGAAGACCGGCATCATCCGGACCATGGGCGGCACCGGCAAGGTCGTCACGGCAGCCGGTCTGGTGTTCGCTTTCACCATGGCTTCCATGCTCGTCAGCGACCTGCGGGTGGTGGGCCAGGTGGGCACCACGATCGGGCTGGGCCTACTGTTCGACACCCTGGTGGTGCGGTCCTTCATGATGCCGTCGACGGCCGCACTGCTGGGCCGGTGGTTCTGGTGGCCGCTGAACGTGCGGGTGCGGCCGGCGCGGGCACCACGTGTCGCGGTACCGGCAGCGGCAGCGCCCGCGGCGTCCGGGGCGTCCGCGGTTCCTGCGAGTGCCGGACACGACCGGGCCTTCGAGGACATGGTGGCCAGCGCCTTCCCCGAACTGTCCGGTCGCCCGGGCGCGGGGGTTGGCGACGGGACCACCGAACTGCGCAGGGCCGCCCCGCCCGCAGAGGACGAGAGCGGTCGCTGATCGGGTATTGGCCGCCGCACCACCGGTGGACTATTTTTGACAAGTCCACGTTGTAGAAATACGTCTGAGGGGCGGTGCGTGATGTCCGAGGGAACCCTGTCCGCAGCACTGGAACGCGAGCACATGCAGATCGACGCCGGAATCGGCGACTTCCTGGAAAAGCTCGATTCCGGGACCCTCGACGCCGACGGGATCACCACCACGCTGACCACGCTGCGCCGGCACATCTACCTGGAGGAACAGCTGTTGTTCCCGCCGATCAGCAAGGGCACCCACATGATGGCGGTATTCGGCATGATCCGCGGCCACGGCGAGATCTGGCGCACCATGGGCACGCTCGACGCGCTACTGGGAGACGGCGCAGACCGTGACTCGCTGCGGTCGCAGTGCCTGCGTCTGCAGGAACTGCTGGTGGACCACAACAAGGTGGAGGAACCGGTGGTCTACCCGGCTGCCGATACCGGGCTCTCGACAGAGCAGGCCGCCGAGCTGTCCGAGTTCCTGGCCCACGGCCGGATGCCCGAGGGGTGGACCTGCGCGAAGGCCGCGGCCTGAGCCGTCGAGGTCAGTCGTGGATCCAGGCCGCCGGCCCCGGCCAACTGCGCGGAGTCGGCCTGGATGCACCGTCTTCCGGATAACGCCCGCGGGCACAACGCCACATCGACCGGGGCGGAAGTTGTGGCCTGCCGCACGCGGCACCGCTGCGAGGCCTTAGAATTCGCCGTAACGGCATCGAACCGGCAATCACCGGGGAGCCTTCGGAAGAACAGCCCGTCGCGTCCGCGATCCGGCCCAGTAGAACCGAACGGGACGGCCCGTCACAGCCTGACATCGAGCGGTCGCGCGCCAGACCCGGTGCGCGGCAAGCGGGGTGGTACCGCGGCGCTCGCGCAACCGCGCGGCGTCGTCCCCGGGCAGGGTCCTTGGGAGACGACACACGTGAGCGAACGCAGTTATCCGAAGCCGGCCGCCGGCGCCCCCCACTTCCCGGCTGCCGAGGCCGCGGTCCTCGACTACTGGGCCGCCGACGACACCTTCCGGGCCAGCATCGCCCGCCGCGACGGCGCACCGGAATACGTGTTCTACGACGGCCCGCCGTTCGCCAACGGACTGCCGCACTACGGGCACCTGCTCACCGGCTACGTCAAGGACATCGTGCCGCGATACCGAACGATGCGCGGCTACAAGGTGGAACGCCGATTCGGTTGGGACACCCACGGGTTGCCGGCCGAACTCGAGGTGGAACGCCAGCTCGGGATCACCGACAAGTCGCAGATCGACGCGATGGGCATCGCCGCGTTCAACCAGGCCTGCCGCGATTCGGTGCTGCGCTACACCGACGAGTGGCAGGCCTACGTCACCCGGCAGGCCCGCTGGGTCGACTTCGACAACGACTACAAGACGCTGGACCTGCCGTTCATGGAGTCGGTGCTGTGGGCGTTCAAGCAGCTGTGGGGCAAGGGTCTGGCCTACGAGGGCTACCGGGTGCTGCCGTACTGCTGGCGTGACGAGACCCCGCTGTCCAACCACGAGTTGCGGATGGACGACGACGTCTACAAGAGCAGGCAGGATCCGGCGCTGACCGTCGGATTCCGGATCGCAGACGGCGAACTGGGCGGCGCCCACCTGCTGATCTGGACCACGACCCCGTGGACGCTGCCGTCCAACCAGGCCGTCGCGGTCAACCCGGACGTCACCTATGTCCAGGTCGCGGCGGGGGAGCGGCGCTACGTCCTGGCCGAAGCCCGGTTGGGCGCCTACGCCCGCGAACTGGGCCTCGGTGAGGGCGAGGAGCCGCAGGTGCTGGGCAGCTACCGGGGTTCGGAGTTGCTCGGTGTGCGCTATGCGCCGCCGTTCCCGTACTTCATGGACGCGGCGAACTCCTTCCAGGTGCTGGCCGCCGACTTCGTCTCCACCGAGGACGGCACCGGGATCGTGCACCTGGCACCGGCCTACGGCGAGGACGACAAGAACACCACCGACCCGGCAGACATCACCCCGGTCACCCCGGTGGACGCCAAGGGCCGCTTCGACACCACCGTCGCGGACTACGCCGGGCAGCACGTGTTCGACGCGAACAAGGCGATCATCGCCGATCTCAAGAACGCCACCGGGCCGGCCGCGGCCAACGGCGCGGTGCTGGTACGCCACGAGACCTACGAGCACCCCTACCCGCACTGCTGGCGCTGCCGCAACCCGCTGATCTACAAAGCGGTGTCGTCGTGGTTCGTCCGGGTCACCGAGTTCCGGGACCGGATGGTCGAGCTCAACGAACAGATCACCTGGTATCCGGAGCACATCAAGGACGGCATCTTCGGCAACTGGCTGCGCGGGGCGCGGGACTGGTCGATCTCCCGGAACCGCTACTGGGGCACCCCGATCCCGGTGTGGAAGTCCGACGACCCGGCCTACCCGCGAATCGACGTCTACGGCAGCCTCGACGAGCTGGAACGTGATTTCGGCGTGCGGCCGGACAACCTGCACCGCCCCTATATCGACGAGCTGACCCGGCCCAACCCCGACGACCCAACCGGCAAGTCGACCATGCGGCGCATCCCCGATGTGCTCGACGTCTGGTTCGACTCCGGTTCGATGCCCTACGCCCAGGTGCACTATCCGTTCGAGAACGCCGACTGGTTCGACGGCGGCGCGGGCCAGGTCGCCCACTATCCGGGCGACTTCATCGTCGAATACATCGGTCAGACCCGCGGCTGGTTCTACATGATGCACGTGCTGGCCACCGCGCTGTTCGACCGTCCGGCATTCAAAACCTGTGTGGCGCATGGCATCGTCCTCGGCAGCGACGGGCAGAAGATGAGCAAGTCGCTGCGCAACTATCCGGACGTGTCCGAAGTGTTCGACCGCGACGGATCCGATGCCATGCGCTGGTTTCTGATGTCGTCGCCGATTCTGCGCGGCGGAAACCTGATCGTCACCGAGGCGGGCATCCGGGAGGGCGTGCGCCAGGTGATGCTGCCGTTGAGCAACGCCTACAGCTTCCTGACGCTGTACGCCCCGAAACCGGGTGCCTGGCGGACGGATTCGCAGCACGTCCTGGACCGCTACATCCTGGCCAAGCTGGCGACGCTGCGCGACGACCTGACCGCGGCCCTGGACGTCTGCGATGTCTCCGGTGCCTGCGAGCAACTGCGACTGTTCACCGAGGCACTGACGAACTGGTACGTGCGGCGGTCCCGGCAACGGTTCTGGGACGAGGACGCCGACGCCATCGACACCCTGCACACCGTGCTGGAAGTCACCTCGCGCCTGGCCGCGCCGCTGCTGCCGCTGACCACCGAAGTGATCTGGCGGGGCGTCACCGGCGATCGCTCGGTGCACCTGACCGACTGGCCCGAGGCCGACGAGTTGCCCGCCGACCCCGACCTGGTGGCCGCGATGGATCAGGTGCGGGAAGTCTGCTCGGCGGGGTCCTCGGTGCGCAAGGCACACCAACTGCGGGTCCGGTTGCCGCTGCCCAAGCTGACGGTGGCCGTCGACGACGCGCAGCGCCTGGCACCGTTCACCGACCTGATCGCCGACGAACTCAACGTCAAGGCGGTCGACCTGACCGAGGACATCGCGGCCTACGGCCGCTTCGACCTGGCGGTCAACGCCAAGGTGGCCGGCCCGCGACTGGGCAAGGACGTGCAGGCCGCGATCAAGGCGGTCAAGTCCGGGGACGGGGTGGTGAACCCGGACGGCACCCTCAGTGCCGGCCCGGTGGTGCTGTTGGAGAGCGAATACACCGCCAAACTGGTGGCCGCCGACCCGGAGTACACCGTCGCGCTGCCCGACGGGGCGGGCCTGGTGGTGCTCGACAGCACCGTGACGCCCGAACTGGAAGCCGAAGGCTGGGCCAAGGACCGGATCCGGGAACTCCAGGATCTGCGTAAGAACACCGGGCTGGAGGTCTCCGACCGGATCGGTGTGGTGATCGCGGTGCCGGATGAGCGCCGGGAATGGGCGCAGGCGCACGCCGGATTGATCGCCGGGGAAATTCTGGCGACCAGCTTCGAATTCGGCGACCCGGTCGATGCCGTCGAAATCGGCGACGGAGTTCGGGTAGCTATCGCCAAAGTGTGATGGGTCACACCGACTAAATCGGGAACCCTCGGAGAGCGACTTATCCGCGGCTTGATTCTTAAGTCTCTCGGCCGCCCGGCCCCGGGATTCGCGTGGTGCGCGGTGGCAGAAAAAGCCCGGTCAGCACCGTCGGCGAGGGGCGGGCCGGCCCCCGGCCGCGGCGACGCGGTTCCGATTAGCCGTGTCGGTCGCTTCGACGGTTGTTGGCCCCCGATTAATCTTCAAGTCATCCGAACAGTTTTTCTGCGGTTGGTTCTGACCCCGCCCGAATCGCCTTGAACCGGCAACCGCTGCGTGCAGCGACTCGGGGGGTCGGTGCATTGCACGGTAATGAGGGGCAGGGGCATTCATGGATTTCGGGGCACTCCCGCCGGAGGTGAACTCGGCGAACATGTACGCCGGTCCCGGCTCGGCGCCGTTGCTGGCCGCCGCGGCCAACTGGGCGGCGATGGCCACCGAACTGCACTACACCGCGACGTCTTACGACACGGTGATCGCCGACCTCGCGGACGCGGCGTGGCAGGGTCCGTCGGCAGCGGCGATGGCGGCCGCCGCAGCACCCTACGCGGCCTGGATGAAGGCCACCGCGGTCGGCGCCGAGGAGACCGCGATCAAAGCCAAGGCCGCCGCTGCAGCCTATGACGCCGCCTATGCCGCCACCGTTCCGCCGCCGGTGATCGCGGCCAACCGGACCGTGCTGGCCACCCTGGTCGCGACGAACTTCCTGGGGCAGAACGCACCGGCGATCGCGGCCACCGAAGCACAGTACGGCCAGATGTGGGCCCAAGATGCGGCCGCCATGTACACCTACGCCGGTTCGTCTGCCGCGGCCAGCCAACTGGCGCCCTTCAGCGCGCCGCCGGAGACCACCAATCCCAGCGGGCAGGTCGGTCAGTCGGCCGCTGCCACCGATGCACTGTCGGGCGGGATCACCCAGCTCCTCGACGACTACCAGGCGATCCTGAAGACCTTCACCAACGTGCTGTCCACCGCGAACGGGCCGTACGGCATCGGGTTGGCCAGCTCCGCACGCGGCATCTACCAGATGTCGATCAGCATCCCGTCGGTGGCCAATGCCCTTGCCAACCTGAGCAACACCTTGAACCCCAAGCCGATCGCCGGAGCGTTGGTACCGCTGCTGTCGAGTCCACTGCTGAGCGGCTCCCGTGCGGTCGGGACGGCGCTGCCGGCGGTGTCCGCAGCGTTGGGCCGGGCCGGGTTGGTCGGGTCACTGTCGGTTCCGGCCGGCTGGGCCAGTGCGGTGCCCGCGGTCAAGACCGCGGCGGTCGCATTGCAGGCCAGCGTGCTCGAGGCGGCCCCGGCGCTCGCCGCCAACGGCGAGAGCATGCTGGCCGGACAGATGGCGCTGTCGAGCCTGGCCGGGCGGGCGCTCGGCACACCGGTCAAGCAGGCCGCCGGAGCCGGCGCCACCCGGGCGATCAGCGCCATCTCGCACGTCACCAACACCCAGACGGGACCGGATATCGCCACCACCGCCACCGTCATCGTCATCCCCCCGATCGCGAAGTAACGAAAGTAGGTCGCGTTCATGGTTTTTCCGAGTTTCGCCACACAGCCGCCGGAGATCATCTCCGGACAGATGTACTCCGGGCCGGGTGCCGACCCGCTGTTCGCCGCCGCGGGGGCCTGGTCGAGCCTGGCCGCCGAACTGCAGTCCGCGGCGTCGTCGTATCGGGCGGTGCTGGCAACGCTGAGCGGCGGCTGGCAGGGGCCGGCGGCGGCGGCCATGGCCACCGCCGCGACGCCGTATGTGACGTGGATGTCGACCACGGCGGCACAAGCCGAGCAGACCGCCGCGCAGGCCACCGCAGCCGCCGCGGCCTATGAATCGGCGTTCGCGGGGATCGTGCCGCCACCGGCGATCGCCGCCAACCGCAGCCAGTTGGCCGCGCTGGTGGCATCGAACATCCTGGGACAGAACAGCACCGCCATCGCAGCCGTCGAAGCCGAATACGGACGGATGTGGTCGCAGGACGTCGCCGCGATGCTCGGATACGCCGGCGCATCGGCGACGGCGTCGGATCTGACGACGTTCACCGAGCCGCCGCCCACCACCAACGGCGATGCGGGCGCTGCCCAAGCAGGTGCCGCCGAGGCCGCCGCCGCGGCAACCCCGCAGGGCATCCTCGACGCGATCTTGCAGGAGATCAACTCGCTGGCGTCGGGATACACCGCCGGCTGGCAGAACTTCCTCGACGGACTCCCCGGCGGGACTGCGATCCGGGGGTTGTGGGAGTCGGATCTGGCGGCGTTCGCGGGCATCTCCGGCCAGACCGGGTGGGTCAACGCGACACACGCCTCGATGAACCTGGGTATCACCCAGTTCCGCAGCATGTATCGGGCGGTGCTGCCGGCGATCCCCAAGTCCGCCCTCGGCGGCCTGCACAGCTCCGGTCTGGGAGTGGGGGCCGGTCTGCGTTCGGCCGGCGCCGCCGCCGGCAGTGCGATGCGGGTGGGCGCCCTCTCGGTTCCGCCGAACTGGGCCAGCGCCACCTCGGCGATCCAGTTGTTCGCGACCTCGCTTCCGGAGAGCGCGCTCGGCGCCGCCCCGGCCGCGGGGACGGTTCCGGGGATGCTCGCTCCGGCCGCGCTGGGCAGCGCGGCGGGCGGTGCACTGGGTGCCCCGGCGGCCCGGACCCGCACGGTGGCTCCGGCGGCCCGGGTGGTGTCGACCAACATCAACGACCGCGAGGCCCCGGTCCCGCTGGACCAGGTGATCGCGCAATTGCAGCAGACCCCCGATGTCGTGCAGCATTGGAACGTCGATCAGGCCGGCCTCGACGAACTGGTCGCGAAACTGTCCCTGAAGCCGGGAATCCACGCGGTACACGTCCTCGACGACGAGGACAGCGCACTGGCCGGGTCGCAGCCCGCGCTCGGCTGACGAGGCTGTTCGTACCCGCCGGACGTCGACCGCCCGAGGAGAAACCTATGAAGCCGTTGCTCGCTCCGCTCGTCGTGGTGGCCGCGATCGCGCTGGCCGTGCCCGGTCACGCCGACCCCGAAGCGGTGGAGGCCGGTGCGATCGACCGAACCGAGTTCCTCGAATCGCTTCGCCAGGTCGGGATCGTCATCGACCACCCGGATCAGGCCGTGGCCGCCGCCGAAGCGATGTGCGGTTTGGCGGCCAACGGCTCGACCAGCCTGGAATTGCTCAACGACCTGACCGACGCCAACCCCGACCTGACCGTCGCCGATGCGGCCCGGTTCGCCGCGATAGCGGCGAAAACGTACTGCCCGCACCAGCTGGCCAAGGCGGGTGGCTCGAAGTAGCGGCGCGTCAGGGCTTGACGGCCCGCCAGCGTTGGTCACCGCCCCGGACGGTCACCTCGATATCGCGGAATCCGGTGCGCTGCAGCCGTTCTGGCAGCGTATCGGGCGAGACGGGATTGTAGGTGTCCCGGAAATGCAGCGCCTGGAAGATCGTCGAGTGCACACCGTCGGTGCCGGCGAAGACCGCACCCGGCTTGAGTACCCGAAAGGCCTCGGCGAACAGCAGATCCTGCAATTGCGCGGTCGGAACGTGATGCAGCATGGTGAAGCACACCACCGAACTGAAGTCATCGGACGGTAAGCCGGTATCGGTACCGTCGCCGTTGACGATCCGCGCGCGTGCCCCGTATTTCGCCTGCAGGCGCGCGGCCATCGCCGTGTCTATCTCGACGGCGGTCAGCTGCGGCGTCATCTCCACCAGGCATCGCAGGTTGGCGCCGTAGCCGGGACCGATCTCCAGCGTGTTGTCGCCGAGATCGACACCGGCCAGTGCCCACGGCAGCAGGTCACGTTCCACACTGCGGGCCCAATAGCGGGAACTGCAGCACATGCGGTGCGCCAGATTCATCGCCATAACCGGAAACGATAGTCGGATACCGTCGAGATCCGGCACGACCAATAGGCTGATCCGGGTGGACGGCCGATGGGTCCTGCACCTGGATATGGACGCATTCTTCGCGTCGGTCGAGCAGTTGACGCGCCCGACGCTGCGGGGACGGCCGGTACTGGTCGGTGGTCTCGGCGGCCGCGGTGTCGTCGCAGGTGCCAGCTATGAGGCGCGGGTCTTCGGCGCCCGCTCGGCCATGCCCATGCACCAGGCGCGCCGACTGGTCGGCGCCCCCGCGGTCGTACTGCCGCCCCGAGGAGCGGTCTACGGGCTCGCGAGCCGCCGCGTCTTCGAGACGGTGCGTGCGGTGATCCCGGTGCTCGAGCAGCTCTCCTTCGATGAGGCGTTCGGCGAACCGGCCGAGCTGGTGGGCGCGGACGGGGCAGCGGTGCGGGAGTTCTGTGAGCAGCTGCGCCGCAGGGTCCGCGAGGAAACGGGTCTGGTGGCATCGGTGGGAGCCGGATCGGGGAAGCAGATCGCCAAGATCGCGTCGGATCTCGCCAAGCCCGACGGGGTGTTCGTGGTCAACCGCGCCGATGAGCGGCAACTGCTCGACGGCCTTCCGGTGCGGCGGCTGTGGGGGATCGGTCCGGTCGCCGAGGAGAAGCTGCACCGGTTGGGCATCGTCACGATCGGTCAGCTCGCGGCGTTGACCGACGCCGAGGTCGCCGACGTCCTGGGTGCCACCGTCGGTCCCGCATTGCACCGACTGGCCCGCGGCATCGATGACCGGCGCGTCGCCGAACGTGCCGAAGCCAAGCAGATCAGTGCCGAATCCACCTTCGCCGTCGATCTGACCACCCTGGAGCAGTTGCGCATCGAGATCGGCCGGATCGGGGAACACGCGCACCGTCGGCTGCTGCGCGACGGCCGCGGTGCGCGAACCGTCACGGTCAAGCTGAAGAAGGCCGACATGAGCGTGCTGACCCGGTCCGCCACCCTGCCGTACGCCACGACCGATGCCGCCGCACTGACCGCGGCCGCCGGACGACTGCTGCTCGATCCGCGGGAGATCGGGCCGATCCGGCTGCTCGGGGTCGGGTTCTCCGGGCTGACCGACATCCGGCAGGAATCGCTGTTCCCAGACCTGGAACTCGGCGATGCGGCACCGGTCGCACCGGAACACTTTGTGCCGGAAACGATTCCGGTGTCGACATCGGCGCAGTGGCGGGTCGGTGACGACGTCGGGCATCCCGAACTCGGTCACGGCTGGGTGCAGGGCGCCGGCCACGGGGTGGTGACGGTGCGTTTCGAGACCCGCGACTCGGGACCGGGCCCGGTGCGGACGTTCCCCGACGACGAGCCCACGATCAGTCGCGCCGACCCGCTGGACAGCCTGGCCTGGCCGGATTACGTCGCCCCTCCGGACTAGGGGACCTCCTCGTCTCAGAGCGCACCAACACCGCCACGCGCTCCCAGGGGGTCAAACTCCCCGAACGGACCGGCTGTTGGGTCAACCCCACCGATCGATCACGTCGGCGACGGACTCCCCGGCGGCCAGCGCCGCCATCAGCAGGATCCGGGCCTGCGGCGGGCGCAGTCGCGGCACCATCACCGCTCCCGCATCCACCAGGGCGCGGCCCGGACCGTAGTCCGCGGTGACCCGCCCGGCCGGAACGCGGCTGGATACCGCGACCGCCAGGCCGGCGCGGCAATGCCGTCGCACCGCGTCGACCAGCGCCGACGGCGCGTTGCCGGATCCGAGTCCGGCCAGCACCACGCCGCGGGCACCGGCGGCCGCGTAGGCGTCCAGTGCGACACCGTCGGCGCCCCCGTACAGCGCGACGACGTCCACTCGTGGGACGGTGGCCGGTATGCCCAGGTAGGGCCGGGTCTTGGCCGCCGTCAGCGTGACGCGGCCGTCGGTGACCGTGCCCACCGGATCCCCGGCGAAGCCGGTCAGACCGGTCAGCGTCACCTTCTGCAGGCCCAGCGGTGCCAGCACCTGTCCGGCGAAGCAGAGCAGCACCCCCAGTCCCCGCGCCGCCGGGTCCGCGGCCAGGGCCAGGGCGTCGCGCAGATTCCCCGGGCCGTCGGCGTCGGGGGCGTCGGCGCTGCGCTGCGCCCCGGTCAGCACCACCGGCGCGTCGCCGTCGTAGCCCAGTTCGAGCCAGAGCGCACCTTCCTCGCAGGTGTCGGTGCCGTGGGTGACCACCACCCCGTCGGCGCCGCCGGCCACCGCGGCACGTACCGCGGTGAGGATCTGCGTCCAGTCGGCCGGGCCCAGTTCCGCACTGTCCCGTGACATCAGATCCACCACGGTGACGTCGGCACCGGGTGTTCCGGTGAGCAGATCGGCTCCGCTTCGGGCCGGTCGCAGCGTCCCGTCGTCGTCGGTGCTGCAGGAGATGGTCCCGCCGGTGGTGATGACGGTGATGCTGGTGGACACCATGCCGCGATCATGCCGCACTCGGGTTAAGGGATGATGGTGGCGTGACTGAGGAGACAACCGACTCGACCGAGCCGGAGGTGGCCCCGGAACCGGAGTCGGCGGCTCCGTCCCGGCGACTGGGCCTGCTGCTGTCGGTGGCCGCGGTCGTCCTGATCACCGATGTCGTCACCAAGGTGCTCGCGGTGAAGATGCTGACCCCCGGCCAGCCCGTGTCGATCATCGGCGACACGGTGACCTGGACGTTGGTCCGCAACTCCGGTGCCGCCTTCTCGATGGCCACCAGCTACACCTGGGTGCTGACGCTGATCGCCAGCGCGGTGGTGCTGGGGATCATCTGGATGTCGCGCCGACTGGTGTCGCCGTGGTGGGCGATCGGGTTGGGCATGATTCTCGGCGGGGCGCTCGGAAACCTGGTGGACCGGTTCTTCCGGGCACCCGGCCATCTACAGGGCCATGTCGTCGACTTCCTGTCGATCGGCTGGTGGCCGGTGTTCAACGTCGCCGATCCCGCGGTGGTGGGCGGCGCGATCCTGCTGGTCGCGCTGTCGGTGTTCGGATACGACTTCGATGCGGTGGGGCGCCGTCGCGTCGAGGCCGGTGAGCAACCCTGATGCGGCTGTGACGGAGCGATCCATGCCGGTCCCGGAGGGGCTGGCCGGCATGCGGGTGGACGCCGGACTGGCCCGGCTGCTGGGGCTGTCGCGGACCGCCGCGGCGACCATGGCCGAAAACGGCGATGTGGAGGTCGACGGCGTGCCCGTCGGCAAATCCGACCGGCTGATCGCCGGCGCGTGGCTGCAGGTGCGACTGCCGCAGGCGCCACCGCCCCTGGAAAACACCCCGACCGAGATCGAGGGCATGGCGATCCTGTACTCGGACGCCGACATCGTCGCGGTCGACAAGCCGGCCGGGGTGGCTGCCCACGCCTCGGTGGGATGGAGCGGCCCCACGGTGCTCGGGGGTCTGGCCGCCGCGGGCTATCGGATCACCACCTCGGGGGTTCCCGAGCGTCAAGGCATCGTGCACCGCCTGGACGTCGGCACCTCCGGCGTCATGGTGGTGGCGATCTCCGAACGGGCCTACACCTCGCTCAAGCGTGCCTTCAAGGCGCGCACCGTCGAGAAGCGCTATCACGCGCTGGTGCAGGGCCATCCCGACCCGTCCAGCGGAACCATCGACGCACCCATCGGCCGCCACCACGGGCCAGACTGGAAATTCGCGGTCACCGCCGATGGGCGGCACAGCATCACCCACTACGACACGGTCGAGGCGTTCGTCGCCGCCAGTCTGCTCGACGTGCATCTGGAGACCGGGCGCACCCATCAGATCCGGGTGCATTTCTCCGCGCTGCGGCATCCCTGCTGCGGTGATCTCACCTACGGTGCGGATCCGACGCTGGCGCGCAAACTGGGGCTGGAACGCCAGTGGCTGCACGCTCGTTCACTGGCGTTCGCCCATCCCGCGGACGGCCGACGCGTCGAAATCACCAGCGAATACCCGGATGACCTCAGACACGCATTGGACGTCCTACGGCGTTGATGCTGCACCAGGGCGCGGGTTGCCCGCACTTGTACGCCCTGGAGGCAGTGTCAACGGGGGTGGTCAGGCGTCGTCGGCGGGCTTCGACGACTTCGGCGGCCGGATCTTGAACGAGATGCGCAGCTTGGTGCGGTAGACGATCCCGCCCTTCTCGTCGAGGGTGAGATCCTGCTCGACGACCTGGGCGACGCGGATGTCGTCGATGGTCTGCTTGGCCCGGTGCACCGCCTCGGCCGCGGCGTTCTCCCAGGACGAGGGACTCGTCCCGATGATGTCGATCACCCGGTACACGCTCATGTATGACTCTCCTCCGCTTCAGCCGAACCTCAACGTAGTCCACCGCGGCGGCCGCTGTCCCGGGAAACGACAGCGCCAAAGACACGGTTGACGACACGCCCGGGAACCGTCGGTGCGCAGTCCTAGACTGGCGGACCTATGGACAGTTCATCGTCGCGGTCCTTCGTGCACCTGCATAACCACACCGAGTACTCGATGCTCGACGGCGCGGCGAAGATCGCCCCGATGCTGGCCGAGGCGCAGCGTCTCGAGATGCCGGCGATCGGCATGACCGACCACGGAAACATGTTCGGCGCCAGTGAGTTCTACAACGCGGCGACCAAGGCCGGCATCAAGCCGATCATCGGCGTCGAGGCCTACATCGCGCCGGCTTCTCGTTTCGACACCCGCCGAATCCACTGGGGCGACCCGGGCCAGAAGAGCGACGACGTCTCCGGCGGCGGTTCCTACACACACATGACCATGGTCGCCGAGAACGCGACCGGGTTGCGCAACCTGTTCAAGCTGTCCTCGCTGGCATCCTTTGAAGGCCAGCTCGGCAAGTGGTCGCGGATGGATGCCGAGATCATCGCCGAACACTCCGCGGGCATCATCGCCACCACCGGCTGCCCGTCGGGGGAGGTGCAGACCCGACTGCGGCTGGGCCAGGACCGTGAGGCGCTGGAATCGGCGGCCAAATGGCGGGAGATCTTCGGCCCGGAGAACTATTTCCTGGAGGTGATGGACCACGGGTTGTCCATCGAACGCCGGGTCCGCGAGGGGCTGCTGGAGGTCGGCCGCAAACTCGGCATCCCGACATTGGCCACCAACGACTGCCACTACGTCACCCGCGACGCCTCGCAGAATCACGAGGCGCTGCTGTGCATCCAGACCGGCAAGACGCTGTCGGATCCCACCCGGTTCAAGTTCGACGGGGACGGCTACTACCTCAAGTCGGCCGCCGAGATGCGGGCGCTGTGGGACGACGAGCTGCCCGACGCCTGCGATTCGACGCTGCTGATCGCCGAGCGGGTGCAGTCCTACGCCGACGTGTGGGCCCCCCGTGACCGGATGCCGGTGTTCCCGGTGCCCGACGGCCACGATCAGGGTTCCTGGCTGCGACACGAGGTGAAGGCGGGGCTGGAGCGACGCTTTCCGGGGGGTGTGCCGCAGGAGTACACCGATCGGGCCGCCTACGAGATCGACGTCATCTGCGGCAAGGGCTTCCCCTCCTACTTCCTGATCGTGGCGGACCTGATCAGTTATGCGCGTTCGATCAACATCCGGGTCGGCCCGGGCCGTGGGTCGGCGGCCGGCTCACTGGTGGCCTACGCGCTGAACATCACCAATATCGACCCCATCCCGCACGGGCTGCTGTTCGAACGGTTCCTGAACCCGGAACGCCCGTCGGCTCCCGATATCGACATCGACTTCGACGACCGCCGACGCGGCGAGATGGTGCGGTACGCCGCCGAGCGGTGGGGCAGCGACCGGGTCGCACAGGTGATCACCTTCGGCACCATTAAGACCAAAGCCGCGCTGAAGGATTCGGCACGCGTGCATTACGGCCAGCCGGGTTACGCGATCGCCGACCGGATCACCAAGGCGCTACCGCCGCCGATCATGGCCAAGGACATCCCGCTGTCGGGGATCACCGACCCCAACCACGAGCGGTACAAGGAAGCCGCCGAGGTCCGCGGGCTGATCGACACCGATCCCGACGTGCGCACCATCTACGAGACGGCGCGGGGGCTGGAGGGCCTGGTCCGCAACGCCGGCGTGCACGCCTGCGCGGTGATCATGAGTTCCGAGCCGCTGATCGACGCGATCCCGTTGTGGAAGCGGCCGCAGGACGGCGCGATCATCACCGGCTGGGACTACCCGTCGTGTGAAGAAATCGGCCTGCTGAAGATGGACTTCCTGGGCCTGCGCAACCTGACGATCATCGGCGACTGCCTGGAGAACATCAAGGCCAACCGTGGTATCGACCTGGACCTGGACACCCTGCCGTTCGATGATCCGGCCACCTACGAGTTGCTGGGGCGCGGCGACACCCTGGGGGTGTTCCAGCTCGACGGCGGCCCGATGCGCGACCTGCTGCGCCGCATGCAGCCCACCGAGTTCAACGACATCGTCGCGGTGCTGGCGCTGTACCGGCCCGGTCCGATGGGCATGAACGCCCACAACGACTACGCGGACCGGAAGAACGGCCGGCAGGCCATCAAACCGATCCATCCCGAACTCGAGGAGCCGCTGCGCGACATCTTGTCGGAGACCTACGGCCTGATCGTCTACCAAGAGCAGATCATGTTCATCGCCCAGAAGGTCGCCTCCTACACGATGGGCAAGGCCGACGCGCTGCGTAAGGCCATGGGCAAGAAGAAGCTCGAAGTGCTCGAGGCCGAGTACAAGGGCTTCTATGAGGGCATGACCGCCAACGGTTTCTCCGAGAAGGCGGTGAAGGCGTTGTGGGACACCATCCTTCCGTTCGCCGGCTACGCCTTCAACAAGTCGCATGCCGCCGGCTACGGCCTGGTGTCCTACTGGACGGCCTACCTGAAGGCCAACTACCCGGCCGAGTACATGGCCGGGCTGCTCACCTCGGTCGGCGACGACAAGGACAAGGCCGCGGTGTATCTGGCCGACTGCCGGCGGTTGGGTATCACCGTGCTGCCGCCCGATGTGAACGCCTCCGAGCTGAACTTCGCATCGGTGGGCCAGGACATCCGTTACGGGTTGGGAGCGGTGCGCAACGTCGGTGCCAACGTCGTCGGCTCGCTCATCGCGACCCGAACCGAAAAAGGCCAGTTCACCGATTTCTCCGACTACCTCAACAAGATCGACATCGCGGCCTGCAACAAGAAGGTCACCGAATCGCTGATCAAGGCCGGGGCGTTCGACTCGCTCGGCCATCCCCGTAAGGGACTGTTTCTGGTGCACACCGATGCGGTCGACCAGGTGCTCGGCACCAAGAAGGCCGAGGCGGTCGGACAGTTCGACCTGTTCGGCGGGGGCGACGGCGACAGTTCCGGAGCCGACGCGGTGTTCGGCATCAAGGTCCCCGACGAAGAGTGGCCCGACAAACACAAGCTGGCGCTGGAACGCGAGATGCTGGGTCTTTACGTCTCCGGGCATCCCCTCAACGGCATCGCGCATCTGTTGGCCGCCCAGGTCGATACCCAGATCCCGGCGATCCTGGAGGGCGATGTCGCCGACGGGACGCAGGTGCGGGTGGGCGGCATCCTGGCGTCGGTGAACCGCCGGGTCAACAAGAACGGCCTGCCGTGGGCCTCGGCGCAGTTGGAGGACCTCACCGGTGGCATCGAGGTGATGTTCTTCCCGCAGACCTATTCGGCGTACGGCGCCGACGTCGCCGACGACGCCGTGGTGCTGGTCAGTGCCAAGGTGAACATCCGCGACGACCGGCTCTCCCTGATCGCCAACGAGCTGGTGGTGCCCGACTTCACCAGCAACGCCGCGGATCGGCCGCTGGCCGTCAGTCTGCCGACCCGGCAATGCACCATGGACAAGGTCAGTGCGCTCAAGCAGGTGTTGACCCGGCATCCCGGCACCGCGCAGGTGCAGCTGCGGCTGATCAGCGGGGAGCGCATCACGGTGTTGGAGCTCGATCCGTCACTGCGGGTGACACCGTCCTCGGCACTTATGGGCGATCTGAAGGCTTTGCTGGGTCCGGGTTGTCTGGGCGGTTGAGATCGCCTGACGTAACCTTCGGAACTTATGCGTTTCACAGCTAAGCGGCGGTCAAACCTCAGTCGTAAGTTCGCTTATTGCGTGGGGTAATGCCCCGCTTCGGGGGTGTGGCCGGATGTCGGGACACTGAGCGAGCCGTGGCTCCGGCCGCCTGTGCGGCGCATCCGGGTCCGCTGTTTGCTGACGGATCGGCAACCGGTTATCCCATCTGACCTGCCGATTAAGTGAAAAATTGTTTCGAATTGCGACTTCGCATAGACCGTGTATGGTCTGAGGATTCGCGGACCGAAGCACGCTCCGGGGGAGCGTGCTCCGCGGCCCGGCAGCCCTGACTGAGAAACCTCAAGTTTTACCAAAGGTTTAAATCAATTTAGGATGTCGATCAGATAACACTGGAGTAACGTCTGAGCATCGGGGGGACACCGTTACGCATGTGCAACAACAACACGGAGGCAGTCATGTGGGATCCGCGTCGTCTTTTGACCCTGCTCGGGGTGGGCGCCGCCGCTGCGGTTACCGCACTCGTGCTGCCGATGTCGGCCGCGCAGGCCGCGCCCGGACCGATACCGGGCTGGGGTGAAGGCCCCTTCGAGACCTGCAACGGGGCGGTCTGCATGGTGATGGAGCCGCTGACCCGGGAGAGCCTGGAGAACTGGTCGTACGAGGGGATTCGGCCGTTCATCACCGACTGGAAGGGCGAGCAGCTCTACAACATCGAGTACACGCCGGAGGGCTCGGAGGAGTCCACGCTGGCCGGCAGCTACAACATCCAGATCGAAGACTTCTGGAACTCGTTCTTCTCCAGCTCGGCCTACCAGTTCGGTGATTTCGTGGCCAACCCCGACCTGGCGGAAGCCTTGGACCCGATGCTGCTGGGCAACTTCGGCTACCTGTCGGGATCGTCGATCTACGAGGTCACCATCGGTGACTTCACCAACCTGACGATGAACGGCATCGGGCCCCACGACATGAACTACTGGGTGATGTCCTTCGGTGACCTGACCTACACCGTGGCCACCGACCCGAACAACTTCGCCTCGGCGGGCTACTTCCAGACCGGTGACGACGACCCGATTCAGCTGTGGAACAGCCTGTGGCATCCGTGGGCGCCGGGCGTGCCGGACTACCTGATCCCGAACGATCCGTTCGCCGAACTCGATTTCGACCCGGCCGACTTCTTCGATTCGGACGCGCTGGCCTGGTTCTGACCGGCGTCAGAACTTGTAGCGCAACACCCGGGCTCTGCCGGCCACCGACTTGAACCGGCCGGCAACCCGGGTCATAGCGCGGGCGGGTCCGGGAAACGCATCGACTTCCGCGGCATGCGCCAGGCAGGCCTGTTCGACCAGCCGAAGGCGCGGTTCCCAGCGCTGCGGGGTCCGCGGATCGGTGAACCCCGGATTGGCCCACACATGGCGCAGCACGCTGAACATGCCACGCGGAGCCAGCTTCATCGACAACGAACTCAGCGGCCCGACCCGGCCGTAGTCGTTGAAGAGCAACTCACCGGTCCCGAAGTGATCGACGGCATGGCCGAGCAGGGCGATGACCTGGGGTTCGGACAGGAACGCGAACAGGCCGTCGGCCAGCAGCAGGGTCGGCCGACCGGCCGGGATCGCCGCCGTCCAGTCGCTGCCGGTCAGATCTGCGGCGATCGGATGCTCCGGCGCCTGCGTGGGCACCACCTCGGCACGCAATGTCATCACCCGCGGCAGGTCGATGCTGAACCAGTCGACGCCGGCCGGCGGCTGCACCCGGGCCAACGGTTCGTTGAGTCCGGCGCCGAGGTCGACCACCACCGCCTCCGGGTTCGCGGTGGTGTAGGCCCGCACCCGGTCGTCGAGCATCTTGGCGCGCAAAGCGGTCTGCCGCACCACACTCGCCGGTATCCGGAACGCGGCGAAGTCGTAGTCGATCAAGCCGACCACCCGTTCGGAGAACTCGTCGCCGAGGATCGGGGCGGGCGAGCGGTAGTCGAGCGCCCGGGCATAGGCGGTCAGGAACGCTGTCTGCTCGACCAGGCTGAACTCGGTGACGGCAATCGACATGGCCTCACCGTAGGCGATGGCGGCCGCGCAAACCCGTGTCACGGCCGGAGCGGCGCCGCTAACGTCAGCGGCATGGAATCGTTGGAGTCCACCACGATCGAGGTGACAGCGGACGGAGCCCGCGGCGCGATCACCCTGAACCGCCCGGAGAAGCTCAACCCGCTGAGCACGGTGGCGCTCGAGGAACTGGTGGCGGCGGCCCGCTGGTTCGACGCGCGGCCAACGGTCAAGGTCGTGGTGGTGTCCGGCAACGGCCGGGCGTTCTCGGCGGGTGCGGATCTGGCGGCCTTCGCGGCGGCCGCAGACGGTGCCGGGGCGATCCGGGAGGCGGCGGACGCCGGACGGCGGATGGCCGAAGCAGTCGAGGCCATGCGGGCGGTCACCGTGGCCCGTCTGCACGGCCATTGCATCGGGGGCGGGGTGGTGTTGGCCGCGGCCTGCGACTTGCGGGTGGCCGCCGACGACACCCGGTTCTCGATCCCGGAGGTCGATCTCGGCATCCCCTTGGCCTGGGGCGGCATCCCGCGGCTGGTCCGGGAGATCGGTCCGGCGCTGACCAAGGAACTGGTGATGACCTGCCGCCCGTTCGGTGCCGCGGAGGCGAAAGCGGCCGGATTCCTCAACCGGGTGGTTCCCGCGGCCGAGCTCGACGCCGAAGTCGAGGAACTGGTGGGCGGCCTGGCCGGCAGATCCGCCCTCACCCTGGGGGGCACCAAACGCCAGGTCAATGCGGTGACCGAGGGAATGGTGGTGACCGCTCGTAGTTGGAACGACGCCGACGCGCTGGTCACGGCGGTGCACGACGCCGAATCGCAGGCCTGCGCGATGGCGTATCTGGAACGGATCAGTCGCCGCTGAGGCGGCAGAGAGCAGGAGGAATCTCCATGACGGGAACACCGCCGCCGGCAACCCTGTGCGAGGCGTTTCAACGCACCAGTGCCATCGATCCCGACGCGGTGGCCGTCCGTACCGTCGGTGATGGTCAGACGCTCACCTGGCGCGACTACGCCGAGCAGGTGCGCGGGGTCGCGGCGGGGTTGGCCGGCCTCGGGGTACGGCGCGGCGACACGGTGTCGCTGATGATGTCCAACCGCGTGGAGTTCTATCCGCTGGAAGTCGGCGCCCAGCATGCGGGCGCCACCTCGTTCTCGGTGTACAACACTCTGCCGCCCGAGCAGATCGGTTATCTGCTGGGCAATGCCGGGACCAAGGTCATGATCTGCGAGGCCGCCTACGTCGACACGATCCGCGCCAGCGGTGCGGCGGTCGACCACATCGTGTGCGTGGACGGGCAGCCGGCAGGCACCCTGTCGGTCGCCGACCTGTTGGCCGCTGCTCCCGACGATTTCGACTTCGAAGGCACCTGGCGTGCGGTGGAACCCGATGATGTGGTCACCCTGATCTACACCTCCGGCACCACCGGCCTGCCCAAGGGGGTGGAGATGACTCACACCAACCTGCTGTTCGAGGCGGCCGCCCTCGACGCGGTGCTGGGAGTGCGCTTCGGCGACCGGATCACCTCCTACCTGCCGTCGGCGCACATCGCCGACCGGGCGATGGCGCTGTACAACCAAGAGATCGCCGGGGTGCAGGTCACCGTGGTGCCCGACGTCCGCCAGATCGGCGCGGCACTGTCGGATGTGCGGCCCACGATTTGGGGTGCGGTGCCGCGGGTCTGGGAGAAGCTCAAGGCGGCAACCGAATTCGCCGTCGCCGCGGAAGCCGATGAGAACCGGCGGGCCGCGTTGCAGTGGGCGCTCGGGGTGGGGGCGAAGCGGTCGGAGGCGCTGCTGGCCGGCGAACCGGTTTCCGAGTCCGTGGCAGCGGAATGGGCGCAGGCCGACGAACTGGTGTTATCGAAGCTGCGGGCGAAGCTGGGGTTGGACGAGTTGCGGTGGGCGGTGTCGGGTGCGGCGCCGATTCCCAAGGAGACCCTGGGTTTCTTCGCCGGCATCGGGATCCCGATCTGCGAGGTATGGGGGATGTCGGAACTGAGCTGTGTGGCCTCGACCGCGCACCCACGGGACGCCCGGCTCGGGACCGTCGGAAAACTGTTGCCCGGTTTGGAGGGCCGCATCGCCGACGACGGCGAATTCCTGGTGCGCGGGCCACTGGTGATGCGGGGCTACCGCAAGGAACCCGAGAAGACCGCCGAAGCGGTCGACGCCGACGGCTGGCTGCACACCGGTGACATCCTCGAGCAGGACGCCGACGGCTACCTGCGCGTGGTGGACCGCAAGAAGGAGCTCATCATCAATGCGGCGGGGAAGAACATGTCCCCGGCCAATATCGAGAACGCGGTGCTGGCGTCGTGCCCGATGATCGGGGCCATGGTCACCATCGGCGATTCCCGGCCCTACAACACCGCGTTGATGGTGTTCGACGCCGACTCGGTGGCGCCCTATGCGGCTGCCCACGGGGTGGCGGAGGCGACGCCGGAAGCGTTGGCCGCCGACCCCGGGGTGATCGCCGCGATCGCGGCCGGCGTGGCCGAGGGCAATGCCAAGCTGTCCCGGGTAGAACAGATCAAGCGTTTCCGGGTGTTGCCGCAGTTGTGGGAGCCCGGCGGTGAGGAGGTGACCCTCACGATGAAGCTGAAACGGCGGCCCATCGCCGCGAAGTACGCCGCCGAGATCGAGGGCCTCTATGCCGCCGATCCCGATCCCGCGGTGCACGAGCCGTCGCCGTAACCGACCGCGGGCCGGCTCAGGAGAGCCTCACCGCCAGCGTGAGCCAGGTGGCGGTGCAGACGCCCGCCGCGCTCAGCACCGCGGCCGCGGCGCTGGATGTGAGGGCACCCACCCCCAACAGCGTGATCAGCCCGACGGCCAGGGCCACCAGTTTGTAGGCCGGCCACGGCACACCTGCGATGGCGACGTATCGCCCGGGAGGTTCTGCGGTGGACATGGGATTAACGGTAGTCGACAACCGATTGTTGGGCTAGCCGAAATCTCCTGGTCGGGTGGGTCGGCGCGGGTGCCCGGCTAGGCTGGTGGCCATGCCTCTGAGCGGAGAATACGAACCCAGCCCCATCGACTTCCCCCGAGAGCACGTCGAGAGGATCGTCTCCTCGGGCGGCACCGAAGGCACCGAGTTGAAGGGCAAACCGGTCGTCATTCTGACCACGGTGGGCGCCAAGACCGGCAAGCTGCGCAAGATCCCGCTGATGCGCGTAGAGCACGACGGCCGGTACGCGGTGGTGGCCTCGCTCGGCGGCGCCCCGAAGAACCCGGTCTGGTACTACAACGTCGTCGCGAATCCGCGGGTCGAACTCCAGGACGGTCCCGCCGTCGGTGACTACGACGCCCGCGAGGTGTTCGGTGACGAGAAGGCGCTGTGGTGGGAGCGGGCCGTCGCCGCATGGCCGGACTATGCCGACTACCAGACCAAGACCGATCGTCCGATCCCGCTGTTCGTACTGACCCCGGTGGGCTGAACCCGCTGCTGGGTGACACCATATTGCGGTGTCCGCCGAACTGCGCCAGAACCCGAGTGGCCCCAACGCCGGCCCGTCGAAGACCCCGCCGCCGGGGACTTTGACCGCGGCCGATATCGATGCGTCGGCCAAGCGGATCGCCGGGGTGGTCGCACGCACCCCGCTGCAGCACAGCGACCGCCTTTCGGCGTTGACCGGCGCCGAGGTGTACTTCAAACGCGAGGATCTGCAGTCGGTGCGGTCCTACAAGCTGCGCGGTGCCTACAACCTGTTGGTGCAGCTCAGCGAGCGGGAGCTGGCCGCGGGCGTGGTCTGTTCGTCGGCCGGTAACCATGCGCAGGGCTTCGCCTACGCCTGCCGCACGCTCGGCGTCCACGGCCGGGTGTACGTGCCGGCCAAGACCCCGAAGCAGAAGCGTGATCGCATCCGGTATCACGGTGGGGAATTCATCGAGCTGATCGTCGGTGGGGCGACCTACGACATGGCCGCCGAGGCCGCGCAGGCCGATGTCGAGCGCACCGGTGCAACCCTGGTGCCGCCCTACGACGACCTGCGGACGATGGCCGGGCAGGGCACCATCGCCGTGGAGATCCTCGAACAGCTCGGCAGCGAACCGGATCTGGTGATCGTCCCGGTCGGCGGCGGGGGTTGCATCTCCGGCATCACGACATACCTGGCGGAGCGGACCACCGGCAGTGCCGTACTGGGAGTCGAACCGGCCGGTGCCGCATCGATGATGGCCGCGCTGACCGCCGGCGAGCTGGTGACCCTGGATCATGTCGACCAGTTCGTCGACGGCGCGGCGGTCAAACGGGCCGGGGCACTGCCCTATGCGGTCATGGCCGGCGCCGGCGACATGGTCTCGGTGACCACCGTCGACGAAGGCGCGGTCTGCACCGCGATGCTGGACCTCTACCAGAACGAGGGGATCATCGCCGAGCCCGCGGGCGCCCTGTCGGTGGCCGCACTGCTGGAGGCGGAGATCACCCCGGGCTCGACGGTGGTGTGCCTGATCTCCGGTGGCAACAACGACGTCTCCCGGTACGGCGAGATCTTGGAGCGCTCGCTGGTGCATCTGGGCCTCAAGCACTATTTCCTGGTCGACTTCCCGCAGGAGCCCGGTGCGCTACGGCGCTTCCTCGACGAGGTGCTCGGGCCCGGCGACGACATCACCCTGTTCGAATACGTCAAACGCAACAACCGGGACACCGGGGAGGCGTTGGTCGGTATACAGCTGAGTTCCGCGGCAGACCTCGACGGGCTGTTGGCGCGGATGCGCAGTTCGGAACTGCACGTCGAAACCCTCGACCCGGGTTCGGCGGCGTATCGCTATCTGCTCTGAGCGCGGGCCGGGATCGGCTGCGCGGCTGCCCAGCGCACCCGGGCACAGGCCCGTCAACTCGCTGCTGGCAACGCGGCACACAGCATTTCGTCGTTCGCTCGGAATATCGGCTCCAGCGGAACGTCGAAGCGTGTCGCCACCTCCGTCAGCTGCTTCGCCCACACCCGATCAGCCGCCGAGACACCACCTTGGCCGGGACCGGCTAAGAGCAGAGCCACGGTGGTCCCCGCCGGCAATATGCCGTCGAGCACGGTCTGCAGCCCCGACATCAGGTCTTTGAGCAGGCGAGACTGCGGCCGAGGCCCGATCGGTATGCGGTCGTAGATTTTGAGAAAGCACCGTTCGGGGCCGATGAAGCAGCACCAGAGCGCTCGTTCGCCGAATCCCAGTGGCCCCATCAATGCCCGCCATCGTTGCCGAAGATCAGAAAGCGAGTGAATCGGGTCGTTGGCGGTTTCGATCCTCGGGATCGCCTCGCAGTGTCGATGGTCCATGTCCAGCATCATCGCGGTGTTGTGCCGTCGCCGTATTCGACCATCCACAGGCTCGCCGATGCCCCTGCTGGCCGACGATCATGTCGTCCGCACGTTCCAGCAGCACCCCGGGCAGCTCGGCGAACAACTCCGCGGCAGCGGTGCCCCCCGACCAGCTCCGACCGGTCAATCGATCGGACCACTGCCCCTCGGGAAGGATGAGTTCGGTTGTACCCCAACCGGTTTGGCCCAACCGCACCGTCCAGCGGGCCACCGCCACCAGGACGTCGTCGCCACGCCGGAACGCCACCACGTGCTCGGCCGCCGGACCCGCCGCCCACACCGGCCGATAGTCACCGCGCAAGAACGTCTTTGGGCGGTCCCAGCGCAGTTGCAGTGCGGTGTGCACGATCCGCATCTTGGGGTGTCGCAGTGCGCTCAGCGCGGCACGGCGGGCGGCGAAGTCGACCGGTCGGCGGTTGTCGGGGTCGGTGAGGCTGTCCTCCCAAAATTCGGAGCCCTGATACACGTCGGGCACGCCGGGTACGGTCAGCGCCAGCAGCTTCTGGGCCAGCGCATCACTGCGGGCATGCGGTTCCGCGATGCCGGCCAAGTCGGTCAGCTCTTGGGCGATCGGGCCGTCGAACACAGCATCGAGCCAATCGGCGACGGCCTGTTCGAAGACCGTGTCGGGATCGTGCCAGGAGGTATGGCGGCCCGCCTCGCGGATCGCCTTGCGGGTGTAGGCGTGTAGCCGATGCCGCAGCGTCGCGGTGACGGGTCCGTCCGCGGGCCATATCCCGAAGATGTTCTGCCACAGGAATAATCCGGTAGCCGGATCGGGGCAGGGCAGCCGCTCCTGCCAGCTTCGCATGGCCTCGGACCACCGATCGGCGAGCTGCGAGAGCACTGCGATCCGGGCCCGGACATCCTCGCCGCGCAGGGTGTCGTGGGTGGACAGCGTGGTCATCGCATGCGGGTGATGTCGCACCCGGGTACCGGACCAGGCGTGGAATTCCGCGACCGTGCATCCAAAGCGGCCGGGCTCACCGCCGAACTCGTTCAACGACACCAGCCGGGGGTCCCGATGGAACAGCCGGGCTTCGGCGGCCCCGGCGACCACCGTCACGCACAGCTGCTGAAGCCGTATTGCGGCGTCGCCACCGTCGGCCACCGCCGCCCCGATGGCGTCCAGGGCGGTGGCGAGTTCCGGTTCGGCCGCCGCGGTCTCGACGATGGCCTGCGCCAGGATCGGCTCGGTCGGGGTGTAGTCGCAGCGGTACACGCCGATCCGGCTCAACAGCGCGGCCAAAGCCTCGGCGAGGCGGGCATGTCCGGACCCGGTAGCCGCCGTGACGGCGCGCAGCACGCGGTCCATGTCGTTGTGCAGTGCCGCTGCGGTAGCCCTGCGCAGTGCGGAGATCGGCTCCACCGCGGCCGGGGCGGCGGACTCGGTCAGCGCCGACTGCCCGGCGGGATCGACGAACACCCCGCCGATCAACCGCAGCGCGTCGTAGCCGGTGGTTCCGGCGACCGGCAGCACCGGATCCAGGGCTTCACCGGCCGCCAGGTTCTTCTCGACCACGATCCAGGGCTCCGGCCCGACCAGCCGCCGAAGCCGACGCAGGTAGCCGACCGGGTCCGCCAAGCCGTCGAGGTGATCGATCCGGAGCCCGTCGACCAGGCCTTCGGTGCACCAGCGGGCCACCTCGCGGTGCGTCACCGCGAAGACCTCGGCGTCCTCCTGGCGCAACGCGGCCAGGGAGTTGATCGTCAGGAACCGACGGTAACCGCAGGCGCCACTGCGCCAGTCCACCAACCGGTAGTGCTGGCGGGCCAGCACCTCGGTGGGCGTTCCCGCCCCGGTCCCCGGAGCTATCGGCAGCACCAACCCGCCCAGTGCCAGGGTGTCGCCGTCGCACACCAGCGCAGCGAGATCCTGCCCGGAATCCAGGACCGGCAACACGATTCGCCCGGCATCGAAGTCCCAGTCGATGTCGAAGTAGTGCGCGAAAGGCGAGGAGGCGCCGTGCCGCAGCACATCCCACCACCAACGGTTCTGCGCGGGAACCTCGACACCGACATGGTTGGGCACGATGTCGACGATCAGGCCCATCCCTCGCGTGCGTGCCGCCGCCGCCAGCCGCGCCAGCCCCTCGGTCCCGCCCAGGTCGTCGGCGACCGTCGTCGGATCGGTGACGTCGTAGCCGTGACCGGATCCGGCGACCGCGGTCAGGATCGGGGACAGGTAGAGGTGTGAGATGCCCAGTGCGTCGAAGTAGCCCAGCAGTCTCTCGACGTCGTCGAACGTGCGTACGGCACCGCCGGGACCGCGCAACTGCAGCCGATAGGTCGACAACACCGGTGCCACGCTCGCAGCCATCAGCTCACCGACTCTTGCACAGCACGGTCAGCGAGCGCGGTGCCACGGTTACGGTCCGCCCGGCGTCGACCACCAGATCGGTGCCGCCGATGGGGTCGGCGGTATCGATCACCGCGGTCCAGACCTGCGCGTGGTCGCCGTCGGGCGTGACGAAGTCGACCGGGGTGTCGCCGGCGTTGAAGCACAGCAGGAAGGAATCGTCGACGATGCGCCGACCGCGGGCATCGGGTTCCGGCAGTGCGTCGCCGTTGAGGAAAACCATGATGCACCGGCCGAACTCACTGCCCCAGTCCTGTTGGGTCATCTCGTGACCGGCGGGGGTGAGCCAGGCGATGTCGTGGACCTCGTCGTCGCCGCAGATCGATCGGCCCTCGAAGAACCGGCGCCGTCGGAACACCGGGTGCGCGGCGCGCAGGGCGGTCATCCTCCGGGTGAATTCCAGTCGGTCGGCGTTGCGCTCGAGCAGCGACCAGTCCATCCAGGACAGCTCGGAGTCCTGGCAATAGACGTTGTTGTTGCCGTGTTGGGTACGGCCCATCTCGTCGCCGTGGGCGATCATCGGGGTGCCCTGGCTGATCAGCAGGGTGGCCATGATGTTGCGGATCTGGTGCTCACGCAAGGCCAGTACGGCGGGGTCGTCGGTGGGGCCTTCGACTCCACAGTTCCACGACCGGTTGTGCCGCTCGCCGTCGCGGTTGTCCTCGCCGTTGGCCTCGTTGTGTTTCTCGTTGTAGGACACCAGGTCCGCCAACGTGAACCCGTCGTGGCAGGTCACGAAGTTGATGCTCGCACTGGGCCGGCGTCCGGTCGCCTCGTACAGGTCCGAGGATCCGGTCAGCCGGGAGGCGAACTCCCCGAGGGTCTCCGGCTCGCCGCGCCAGTAATCGCGCACGGTGTCGCGGTACTTGCCGTTCCATTCGGTCCACAGGCCGGGGAAGTTGCCCACCTGGTAGCCGCCCTCGCCCACGTCCCAGGGTTCGGCGATCAGCTTCACCTGGCTGACCACCGGATCTTGTTGCACCAGGTCGAAGAACGCCGACAACCGGTCGACGTCGTGCAGTTCCCGGGCCAACGTGGCGGCCAGGTCGAAGCGGAACCCGTCGACGTGCATCTCGGTCACCCAGTAGCGCAGCGAATCCATGATCAGCTGCAGGGTGTGCGGATGCCGGGCGTTGAGACTGTTGCCGGTACCGGTGTAGTCGGTATAGCGGCGTCGATCGCCCTCGTCGAGACGGTAGTAGGCGGCGTTGTCGATACCCCGGAAGTTCAGTGTGGGACCGAGGTGGTCGCCTTCGGCGGTGTGGTTGTAGACCACGTCGAGGATCACTTCGATACCGGCCCGGTGAAACGCCTGCACCATGGACTTGAACTCGGCGACCGCCCCACCGGCCCGCCGGTCGGACGCGTACTCGTTGTGCGGGGCGAAGAATCCGAAGGTGTTGTACCCCCAGTAGTTTCGCAAACCCAGCTCCAGCAGGCGCTGATCGTGCAGGAACTGGTGGACCGGCATCAACTCGATCGCGGTCACGTTGAGCGACTGCAGGTGTTCGATGATCGCCGGGTGGGCCAAGCCGGCGTAGGTGCCGCGCAGGTCGGCCGGGATCCCCGGATGCGTCTGGGTCATGCCTTTGACGTGCGCCTCGTAGATGATCGTCTCGTGGTAGGGGGTCCGCGGTGACCGGTCGCCGGCCCAGTCGAAGCGGGGGTCGATCACCACGCTGGTCATGGTGTGCCCCAACGAATCGAGCGCCGGGGGAGCGGTTTCGCGATCCGGATCTGCCGGATCGAAGGAGAACAATTCCGGCCCGAAGTCGAAGTCGCCGTCGAAGGCCTTGCCGTAGGGATCCAGCAACAGCTTGCCGGGATCGCAGCGCCGGCCCGTCGCCGGGTCGAAGGGTCCGTGCACCCGGAATCCGTAGTGCTGTCCGGGCCCGACGCCGGGCAGATAGGCGTGCCAGACGTATCCGTCGACCTCGTCGAGGTCGATACGGGTCTCGGTTCGGCCGTCGTCGTCGATCAGGCAGAGTTCCACGTGCTCGGCGACTTCGGAGAAGACCGCGAAGTTCGTTCCGGCGTCGTCGTAGACCGCGCCGAGCGGGTAGGGGGTGCCGGGCCAGGCCCTGGGCGACTCAGCAGGCGACACCGCTCGACTTTAACCGCACCCGCAGCCTCGGCCGATGTGCGCGCCGCGGCTCACCACCAGCCGGTGGCCTGCCCCATCTGCCGGCCCAGCTCCCCGGTCATGGTGCGCATGTAGGTGGCCGACAGGTGGTGGGAATCGTGATAGACCAGCACGTTGCCCTCCACGGCCCGGCAGATCTCCTTGTCGCAGACGGCATCGGAGAGATCCAGCGGCTTGAGCAGCGGGAACCGCTCGGTGAAGTCCAGGGTGGGGTTGCGCTCGACCAGCGCCTGCGACCGCTTCATTCCGCACGAGTCGGCGTCGCCGCCCGAGGCCAGACAGTCGGCCGGCTTGAACGGGGTGCCGTCCTCACGGAGCAACCACGGGGTGTCACGCACTCCGAGGATCGGGATGTTGTTGTCCGACAGTTGCTTCCAGATCCCGATGTAGGTTCCCGGCATGACGTCGCCGGGTTTGATGTTCCAGGGCCGGGTGGCGGTGGTGAAGACATAGTCGGGGTGATCGGCGATCAGGGTCTTCATGGTGTTCTCTACCCAGGTGCGGCATTGCGGGTAGGGGGCGTTGCTGCCCATGACGATCGGGGCCTCTTCGGTCGACAGCGGGCAGCCCATCTTGAGGTAGGTCACCACCTTGAAGTGGTGGCGTTGACCGAGGATGTCCAGGGCGGGCAGCCAGTGCTCGGCATGCGAGCCGCCGGCCAGCGCGACGGTCCGGGTCGCCTCTTTGTCGCCGTATTCGCAGTTGACCAGATCCGGGTTGGTGAAATTGGAGATGCAGCCGTCCCGGGTGGAGCGCGGCAGGTCCTTCTTGGCCTCCAAGATGGTGGGCCGCATCCGGAGCTTGGGCACCCGCTTGTGCTTGAGCAGCGCGCGGGCGCCCGGATAGTCGTCCTTGCTCAGCTTGACCAGTTCGGTGCCGCTGGCGCGCTGGACGGTGACGTGCTCGCGCCAGGAGAACGAAGTCGCGGTCAGCGCCACTCCCAGCAGCACCACCGTCGAGCCCGCCACCATGGTCGGCCGTCGCCACCAGCCGGGCGCGGGCCGGCGCCAGCGCGGCCGAACCGCCGTCGCCGCGGTTGCCGCCGGCGCGCGGTAGCGCAGCGGATCCTCGACGAACCGCAGGGTCAGGTAGGCCAGGACACCGGAGAGCAGCAGGATCACCGCGCCGGCGAGCACCCCGGCGTCACGGTGGCCGGTGTGCGACAGCCAGAAGATCAGCAACGGCCAGTGCCACAGGTACAGCGAGTAGGCCATCGAGCCCAGCGTCACCAGTGGGCGCGCCGCGAGCCAACGATTGGGCCACGGCAACCGGCCGCTGGTGCTCGGGCGCGCCTGGCGGTTGGCCCCGGCGAGGATGAACGCCACGGTGGCGCCGACCGGCACCAGCGCCCACGGGCCCGGGAACTCCCGCACGCCCTCGATCAGCGCGCCACAACTCAGGATCGCCGCCAGCGCCAGCGTGGCGACGGTGTTGCGCAGCCACATCGGCCAGCGGATATAGGGGATCAATGCGCCGGCCAGCGCACCGAGCAGCAGCTCCCACGCCCGGGCGAAACTGTTGTAGTAGGCCAGGGATTGGTTCTCCTGGTGCGCGACGATCGCATACCAGAAGGAGGCGGCCGTCAGCGCCACCAGCAGCACCACGAAGGCGGTCCGCAGGTGACTGCGCAGGGCCCGCCGGAACAAGTACGCGAAGCCGAAGATCAGCAGCAGGAAGCTGAGGTAGAACTGGCCCTGCACCGACATCGACCAGATGTGCTGGAGCGGACTGACCGCCTCACCGGCCTGGAGATAGTCGGCAGCGCTGCGGGCCAGCTCCCAGTTCTGGTAGTAGCCCAGGCTGGCCAGGCTTTGATCGGCGAAGGTCTCCCAGCGGGTCTGCGGCTGGATCAGCACGGTCAGCACTGCGCAGCCGGCCAGCACCACGACCAGCGCCGGCAGTAGTCGGCGGACCAGCCGGATCAGATCCGGGACCGGCGACAACGACGATCCCGGTTTCAGCGCGACCCGCAACAGTTTGCCGCCGAAGAAGAAACCCGACAGCGCCAGGAACACGTCCACTCCGCCGGATACCCGTCCGAACCAGACGTGGAACACCGCCACCAAGGCGATTGCGATGCCGCGCAGGCCATCGAGATCGTGGCGGTAGAAACCCTCTTTGCGGGTACCCATCACGGGGGCCGGCTGCAGGACCGCAGCGGGCCCCGAATCGGATCCCACAACAGGTGTTACCGCCCGTCGCGGCGGGGAGAGGGCAATCATGATCGCCCGACAATCTACCTAACCGGCCTGCAGAAACCGCATTCCAAGCGGTGTGATGTCGCCCGGGACGGCTACTAGCCGAGCACCCGGGTCAGATAGGGAACCATGTTCGAGGTACGGGCGGGCGAGACCGCGACCGCCGGGCTGGTGCCCTCGATCATCTGGTTGTTGCCCAGATACAGCGCGACGCTCTGGCTGCCACCGGGTCCGTAGCAGAGCAGATCGCCGGGGAGGGCCTGTGCGGGCGGCACCTTGCGTCCGACGCTGCACTGTTCGCCGGAGGTCCGGGGCATCTTGATGCCGGCACCGGCGAACGCGTACTGGATCAGGCCGGACGCGTCGAAGCCGACGGTGGTGGTATCGGGGAACTCGTCGGTCGACCCGGTGGCGACGCCCGGCAGGCCCGCGGCGGTGTTGCCGGCGGCCGGGGGAACGCCCGGGACGACGCTGCGGCCCGCCAGATCGGTGAGCGAACTGCGGGTGGTCGCGGCGCGGGCCCGCGCACTGTTGGTGGGCCCGTTGACGTCGCCGCCGCCGTAGACGAACGGCACCCCGCGCTGCGACAGCGCACGCTGCAGCACCCGCTCGATCAGCTGGTTCTGGCTGGTGGTCTGGGACAGCGGGTCGGCGTGCACGGGGGTGGCGCCGAGCACGGGGGCCAAAGCCGCCGCTACGGCGATCGCGGTAGCGCTTACGCGTTTCATGGGTTCAGCCCCTTTCTCCACCGATAGTCACGGCGGCATCACTGGTCACTTCTGTCACAGAGCGTACCGGCGCTTACGCGCCCCGGACCGCCTCGCGCAGAGAAATTGGGCAACCTGTGACCCAACGGTTACGGCGCCGGCCATTACTGTCGTCAGGCATGTCCGCGTTGAGCCCCGAGCAGATCAGCGCCATCGACACCGCACACCTGTGGCACCCCTACAGCACCATCGGCGCCGAGAACCCGGTGCCGACGGTGGCGCTGGCCGCCGACGGCGCATACCTGACCCTGTCGGTGGGCGGTGCCCCGGTCGACGTGTTGGACGCGATGAGCTCGTGGTGGACCGCGATCCACGGCCACGGGCACCCCGAACTCGATGCCGCGGTCACCGCCCAGCTGGCCACCATGAGCCACGTGATGTTCGGCGGTCTCACCCACGAACCCGCCGCCCGGCTGGCGCAGTTACTGGTCGACATCACCCCGGTCGGGCTGGACACCGTCTTCTTCTCCGATTCGGGGTCGGTGTCGGTCGAGGTCGCGGTGAAGATGGCGCTGCAGTACTGGCGGGCCCGCGGCCGGCCCGCCAAACACCGGTTGATGACCTGGCGCGGCGGCTACCACGGTGACACCTTCACGCCGATGAGCATCTGCGATCCCGGCGGCGGCATGCACTCGTTGTGGCGGGACGTGCTGGTGGCACAGCTGTTCGCCCCGCAGGTGCCCCGCGACTACGACCCCGCCTACAGCGCGGCGTTCGAGGCGCAGCTGGAGCAGCACCGTGACGAGGTGGCGGCGGTGATCGTCGAGCCGGTGGTCCAGGGCGCCGGGGGGATGCGCTTCCACGACCCGCGCTACCTGGCCGACCTGCGCGACGCCTGCACCCGGCACGGGGTACTGCTGATCTTCGATGAGATCGCCACCGGATTCGGCCGCACCGGCGAGCTGTTCGCCGCCGACCACGCCCGCGTCAGCCCCGACATCATGTGCGTCGGAAAGGCCCTCACCGGCGGATACCTCAGCCTCGCGGCGACGCTGTGCAGTACCGAGATCGCCCACACCATCAGCGGGGGCGAAGCCGGCGCCCTGATGCACGGCCCCACCTTCATGGCCAACCCGCTGGCCTGCGCGGTCTCGGTGGCCAGCACCGAACTGCTGCTGGGCCAGGACTGGCGGACGGCGGTGTCCGGGATCGCGAGCGGCCTGACGGCGGCACTGGAACCCGCCCGCGACCTGCCCGGCGTCGCCGAGGTGCGGGTCTGCGGTGCGATCGGGGTCATCGAGTGCCGGGAGCCGGTGGATCTGGCGTTGGCCACCCCGGTCGCCGTGGCCAACGGGGTGTGGCTGCGCCCGTTCCGGAACCTGGTGTATGCGATGCCGCCCTACATCTGCACCCCCGGGGAGGTGGCCCGGATCGGTGCCGCGATGGTCGACGTGGTCCATGCCTTAACCTGAACGGTGTTCAAGTCGTCGCGAGACAGCACAGGGAGCGCCGCGTGACCCGCACGGATCTGTCGCCACTGGCCTGGTTGGCCGAGGTGGAACAGCAGCGCCGGCGAGACGGCCTGCGGCGGTCGCTGCGGGTCCGGCCCGCGGTGGCGCCCGAACTGGACCTGGCCTCCAACGACTATCTCGGTCTGGCGACCCATCCGGCCGTCATCGCCGGCGGCATCGACGCATTGCAGACCTGGGGTGGCGGAGCCGGGGGTTCGCGACTGGTGACCGGCAACACCGAACTGCACCAGCGGTTCGAACAGCGGTTGGCCGATTTCGTCGGCGCACCGGCCGGCCTGGTGTTCTCGTCGGGCTACACCGCCAATATCGGCGCGGTGGTCGCACTGTCCGGGCCGGGGTCGCTGGTGGTCTCCGACGCCTACTGTCACGCATCGCTGGTGGACGCCTGCCGACTGTCCCGAGCCAGGGTGGTGGTCACCGGGCATCGCGACGTGGCTGCGGTGGCCGCCGCGCTGGCCGCCCGCACCGAGGAACGCGCGGTGGTACTGACCGAGTCGGTGTACAGCACCGACGGGGCCCTGGCGCCGTTGCGGGCACTGCACGAGGTCTGCGGCCGCTACGGCGCCGTGCTGATCGTCGACGAGGCGCACGCCCTGGGTGTGCGCGGCGACGGCGGCCGGGGACTGGTCCACGAGGTCGGGCTGGCCGGGGCACCCGACATCGTGCTGACGACCACGTTGTCCAAGGCACTGGGCAGTCAGGGTGGCGCGGTGCTGGGCCCGGTCGCGGTCCGCGATCACCTGATCGACGCCGCCCGCACGTTCATCTTCGACACCGGACTGGCACCGGCGGCGCTCGGCGCCGCGTCGGCCGCCCTCGACGTGCTGATCGCCGAACCGTCCCGCGCCACCGACGTGCTGCGGCATGCCGGTGTGCTCGCCGAGATCTGCGGGGTGGCCGAGACACCGGAATCCGCGGTGGTGTCGGTGATCATCGGTGCCGCGGAACCGGCGGTGGCCGCGGCGGCCGCCTGTTCCGACGCCGGTGTGCGGGTGGGCTGTTTCCGGCCGCCCACCGTCCCGGCCGGTACGTCGCGGTTGCGGTTGACGGCCCGGGCCTCCCTGACCGACGAGGACCTGGCGTTGGCGCGCCGGGTGCTGACGTCGGTGCTGCGCGAACACACCACGCCGTCGTCATGACCGTCCTGGTCGTCACCGGCACCGGGACCGGGGTGGGTAAGACCATCGCCACCGCCGCACTGGCCGCCGCCGCGCGACAGTCGGGTCTGGAAGTCACGGTGTGCAAACCGGTGCAGACCGGTACCGCCGACGGCGACGACGATCTGGCCGAAGTCGGCCGACTCTCCGGCGTGCGGGCACTGATCGGCGGGGCCCGCTACCCGGAGCCGCTGGCACCGGTCGCCGCCGCGGAGCGGGCCGGGAGCCCGTTGCCCACCCGGGCGGAGCTGGTGGCGGCGATCCGGGCCGCCGATCATCCGGACCGACTGACCCTGGTGGAGGGTGCGGGGGGCCTGCTGGTGGAACTGGCCGCCGACGGCGTGACCCTGCGTGATCTGGCCGTCGACCTCGGTGCCGCCGTGCTGGTTGTGGTCGGGGCCGGTCTGGGCACCCTCAACCACACCGCATTGACTCTGGAAGCCCTTGCCGGACAGGGATTGTCGTGTGCCGGTCTGGTGATCGGGAGCTGGCCCGCACAGCCCGACGCAGCCGCCGCGGACAACCGCGGGGCATTGGCACGGCTGGCACCGGTGCGCGCCGCACTGCCGGAGGGGGCGGCGGGGCTGGACGCCGGGGCCTTCGCCGCGATGAGTGCCGACGCATTCGACTCCGGCTGGGTGCGCACCCTGGCGGGCTGAGGCATGGTCCACTCGATCGAGCTGGTCTTCGACGACGAGACCGAGACCACCGTCCGGCGGATCTGGTCGGACCTGGCCGCCGCCGGGCTACCCGGCCAGGCGGCCGCAGCCCGGCCGCACGTCACCCTCGCGGTAGCCCAGCGCATCGATCCTCGGGTCGACGACGTGCTGGCCGAGTTCGCCGATCGGCTTCCCCTCGCCTGCACACTGGGCGCGACTCTGATCTTCGGCCGTTCCCACGGTGTCCTCGCGCGCCTGGTGGTGCCGAATCTGGCGCTGCTGGAACTGCACCGGGAGACCTACCGACGCGGTCTGCCGTATCTCGCCCCGGCACCGCTGGCCCACGTGGCGCCCGGCCAGTGGACCGCACACGTCACGCTGGCCCGTCGGATGGGGACGGACCTGTTGGGACGGGCTCAACGCATCGCCGGCAGCGCGGATATCGCGGGCCGATTCGCCGGGCTGCGGCGGTGGGACGGTGACACCCGTACCCAATACCCGATCACCGGGGCTTAGCCGACGCCGGCTGCCGCCCGCAACGCCAGCCCGTCGATCAGCAGCCCGAGCCCGAAGGTGAATGCGCTACCGGGATCCGCCTCGGGGGTGATCTCGGCGGCCCCGGCCGCATCCCACTGCAGCCGGGACTGCTCATCGGCGGTGAACCCCAGGACGTAGTACACGACGGTTCGGGCGACCTGACCGGCCTGATCGGGGTGTACTCCGGCGGCCGTCGCCGCATCGGCCAGGAGTGCCACGATGCGGATCGCCGCCTCGGATTGGCCGGCGGCCAGGCTCGCCGAGACCAGTTCCGCGCCGTCGGTGTAGGACAGCAGCGCATCCCGCAGACGCCTGCCCACCGTCTGGATCCGCCACTGCCAGCTTCCCGGTCCGGGATCCTCGCAGGCGGGCCTCAGCACGCGGTCGGCCACCGCACCGAGCAACTGCTGCTTGTTCTCGAAGTGCCAATACAGCGCGCTGGGGCTGACGTTGAGTTCGCGCGCCAGCCGGCGCATCGACAGATCGGCGATGCCGTAGTCGTCCAGGATGGTGGCCGCCGCGGCGACCACGTCAGGTTTGTGCAGCTGCACCCCGCTAGCCTAACCTGAACACCGTTCAAGTTCTTGAGGGGAGCACGCGTGACCGACGACATCCTGGCACTGGCCCGGGAACAGGTGCTGGAGCGCGGTGAGGCGTTGCGGCGGGAGCAGGTTCTCGAAGTACTGCAACTGCCCGACGACCGGCTCGAGGAGCTGCTGGCCCTGGCCCACGAGGTGCGGATGCGCTGGTGCGGTCCCGAGGTCGAGGTCGAGGGCATCATCAGCCTCAAGACCGGCGGATGCCCCGAAGACTGTCACTTCTGCTCGCAGTCCGGATTGTTCTCCTCGCCGGTGCGCAGCGCGTGGCTGGACATTCCCAGCCTGGTCGAGGCCGCCAAGCAGACCGCCAAATCCGGCGCCACCGAGTTCTGCATCGTGGCCGCCGTGCGCGGACCCGATGAGCGACTGCTGGCGCAGGTCGCGGCCGGCATCGAGGCCATCCGCAACGAGGTCGACATCCAGATCGCCTGCTCGCTGGGCATGCTGACCCAGGAACAGGTGGACCAGCTGGCCGCCATGGGCGTGCACCGCTACAACCACAACCTGGAGACCGCCCGCTCGCATTTCACCAACGTCGTCACCACGCACACCTGGGAAGAGCGCTGGGAGACGCTGCGCATGGTCGGCGAAGCCGGCATGGAGGTGTGCTGCGGCGGCATCCTGGGCATGGGGGAGACGCTGGAGCAGCGTGCCGAATTCGCCGCCGACCTGGCCGAACTGGACCCCGACGAGGTACCGCTGAACTTCCTCAACCCGCGCCCGGGTACCCCGTTCGGGGACCTGGAGGTGCTGCCCGCCGCCGACGCGCTGCGTGCCGTCGCAGCCTTCCGGCTCGCGCTGCCGCGCACCATGCTGCGGTTCGCCGGCGGACGGGAGATCACCCTGGGTGACCTCGGCGCCAAACAGGGCATCCTGGGCGGCATCAACGCCGTCATCGTCGGCAACTACCTGACCACGCTGGGTCGGCCGGCCGAATCGGATCTGGAACTGCTCAACGATCTGCAGATGCCGATCAAGGCACTCAACGCGACCCTGTGATGGTGCGTGATCTGCCCGCTCCGCTGGGTGCGGGGGGTTACAACGTCTATACCGGCGTGCAGGTCGACGATCCCGCCGGCGCCGCCGTGCCCACGGCCGCCCAGCTGGGCCTGGAGCCACCCCGGTTCTGCGCCGCCTGCGGCCGCCGGATGATGGTCCAGGTACGCCCGGACGGCTGGTGGGCCAAGTGCTCTCGGCACGGGCTGGTGGACTCCACCGACCTGGAATCCCAGCGGTAACCGGGGCGCCCGATCAGGCTGCTTCGGGGGCGGTCCGCTCCGATCGGCCCGGTAGGGTTGGACGACCGTTGCAGCGGAAGGTGGGTGCAGGTGGTGCAGGAGTCACCGGTCGGCGAGGTCGCCCCGCGAATGTCTCGGCTGCGCGCCTGCTTACTGCTCGCTCTCGGCCTGGCTTTGACCGGCGGGCCGATCGGTGCGTTCTGGGCGTCGTTCGCGCCACCCGTCCACGGCGTGGTCGCGCTGGCGCGCAACGGGGAACGGGTGCAGGCCGCGCTGGGTAGCGAGGCCGAAAACCTTTTCATCGCACCGATTCTGCTGCTCGGATTGTTGACCATGTTGGCGGTGGTGGCGGGCACGGCCGCCTGGCAGTGGCGGGCCCACCGCGGCCCGGCGATGGTCGTCGGCCTGTCGGCCGGACTGACCGCCGCGGCCGTGTCGGCCGCGCTGGCCGGCCGCGCGCTGGTGCACCGTCGCTACGGTGTGATCGATGTCGAGGGCGCGCCGGTGAGCCCCGAACACCGGGTGCACTACGTGGTCGACGGCCCGCCGGTGTTCCTCGGGAACACCCCGGCACAGTTGGCCATCACACTGTTGTTGCCGGCGGCGACCGCGGTGCTGTTGTACGGCTTTTGCACACTGTGGTGTGCCCGCGACGACCTCGGGGCCTATCCGGCTCAGCCGGTGCCGCGCCGAGTGCCGCCGCCGCCCGCGGTCAGAGCCGAAGACGGCGTAGCACCCCTCCGGTGACCACCCGGACGGTCACCGCGCCCAGACTCGCCAATCCGAGGTAGGTCTTGGGGTTCAGCAGCACCGGCAGCCCGGTGTGCACCGCCGCCGGCGGCAGCGGCCGGTCGGCGAAGCGGTCGCGCAGCCACCCCAGCACCATCGGCGCCGACAACGGATGCAGTGTCACGTGCTCGCTGAGCAGGTCGCGGTAGTAGGTCACCCGGGAGCCGCCGGCGGTGTACGCCTTCGCGAGGGTGTCGATGTCGTCGACGGAGATGACCTGGTCGTGGATCGCCTGCAGCATCAGCACCGGCGGTACCGGCGCCGCGCCACCCAACCGGGTGTCGTCGAACACATGCTGGACCACGGGGGTCGCCAGCAGTTGTTCCAGCGGCTGGTCGATGTAGGAGTCCAGCGACCGGTGATGCAGCCGCAGCACCGCCGCGGCGGTGGTGGTCGACTCCAGGGAACGAAGCAGTGCCCGTCCCTCGGTGGTCGTGTGTTCCTCGATGAGGTCGTCGAGGTCGGGGTAGACCCGGGCCAGCGCCGCGATCATCAAGGCGGGCAGGCCGGACCAGAACGAGCCGTTCAGTCGTTGCAGCGTGTTGCCGAGGTCGCCGACCGGCGAGCCGAGCGCGATACCGGCGATGTCGAGTTCGGGCGCGTAGTCGTTGCCGACCTGGGCCGCCCATGCGGTGGACAGTCCGCCCCCGGAGTAGCCCCACAATCCGACCCTGGTTTGCGGCGGCAGGCCCACCCGCTCGGTGGACAGCGCGGCCCGTACCCCGTCGAGGATGTAGTAGCCGGGCGTGTACGGCGCACCCCAGTGGCCGTCGCGGCCTTCGTGATCGGGGACCGACACCGCCCAGCCCTGGGCGAGCAGGGCGGCGATCAGCACGAATTCCAGTTGAGTGAACGACCCGTGGCCTTTGGCGTGCCGGCGCAGCGCGTAGGAGGGGAAGCAGCGGCCGTCGACCGCGTCGATCGCGCACTGGTAGGACACGATCGGGCAGGGGCGGGACCGCTCACGATCGGCGGGCAGCAGCACCGTCGTCACGGCGGCCTGCGCGACGTCGTTGCGGTCGGTGGTCCGGTACAGCAACTGGACGGCGTGGATGCGCTGGGGAATCAGGCCGAAAAACGCCAGCTCGACATCACGGGAGCGCAGCACGGTGCCCGGTGCCGCGTGCTGGAAGCCCGCCGGTGGCTCGTAGAACGGATCTTCACCGGCCAGCAGGGGCCGCGCACCGGGGCTTAACGCCTGGTGCGGGGCCTGCCCGATCCACTCGACAGAATTTTCGCGGGCCAAGCTGTCGAAATCCACCCGGACATTGTCCCTTAAGAAGGCATTAAGAATCCAGTCCGACTCACGCCGGGGGTCGCAGCGCCGCGAATTCGTCGGTGACCCGCAGTTCGGAGTCGGCGAACCGATAGCGGGCCGCGGGCCGACCGCCGCTGCGGCCGGACCGGGCGGTGGTGCCGGTGCGGGTGATCACGCCGCGACGCACCAGCACCCGCTGCAGGTTGGTGGCGTCGACTTGGTAGCCCAATACGACGCCGTAGATGTCCCGCAACGTCGATAAAATGAATTCCGTTGGGGCCAAGCCGAACCCGATGTTCGTGTAGGACATCTTGGCGACCAGACGGCTGTGCGCGTGCGCCACCATCGGGGCGTGGTCGAAGGCCATCGGCGGGAGATCGTCGACCGGATGCCAATGGGTGTCGGCGGGTAGTTCGGGGTCGGCGGGGGAGGGCACCAGCCCCAAGAACGTCGAGGCGATGGTGCGCGGTCCGGGCACCCGGTGCGGATCGGAGAACACCGCCAACTGCTCGAGGTGGGCGATCTCACGTAGATCGACCTTTTCGGCCAGTTGTCGGCGCGCCGAGGCGGTCACGTCCTCGTCGTTGCGCAGCAGGCCACCGGGCAGCGACCACCTGCCCACCTGCGGTTCCAGTGCGCGTTGCCACAGCAGCACGTTGAGCCGCGGCCGACGGTCGTCGAGGCCGCCAACCTGGAAGACCACGGTGAGCACTTCATGCGCGGTGTTAGTATGAACCATGTTTTCGATTGTAAGTCGAAAACCCGTTTTGAGAAGGAGTCACCCATGACCACCCTCACCGGCGCCGGCGTCCGGGCGAGCAGCCTGGCCGACCGCATTGTTGATTCGCCCGCCGGCTACAGCGGTATCGAGGCTGATGAGGAGTGGATCGCCGAGATCCAGCGGCTGAAAAAAGAGCGCAACGCGACGATCCTCGCGCACAACTACCAACTGCCGGCGATCCAGGACATCGCCGACCACGTGGGGGACTCGCTGGCACTCGCCCGGATCGCGGCGACCGCGGACGAAGACACCATCGTCTTCTGCGGCGTGCACTTCATGGCCGAGACGGCCAAGATTCTGTCCCCGGACAAGACGGTGTTGCTGCCGGATGTGCGGGCGGGGTGCTCGCTGGCGGATTCCATCACCGCCGAGGAACTGCAGGCCTGGAAGGACGAGTATCCCGACGCGGTGGTGGTCTCCTACGTCAACACCACGGCGGCGGTCAAAGCGCTGACCGACTACTGCTGCACCTCGTCGAACGCCGTCGACGTGGTCAACGCGATCGATCCCGACCGCGAGGTGCTGTTCCTTCCCGATCAGTTCCTGGGGCAGCACGTCAAACGGGTCACCGGGCGTCAGAATCTGCACATCTGGGCCGGTGAATGCCATGTGCACGCCGCCATCAACGGCGACGAACTCGAGGAGAAGGCGCGGGCCAACCCGGACGCAGAATTGTTCGTGCACCCCGAATGTGGTTGTGCGACATCGTCGTTGTACTTGGTCGGCGAAGGGCATTTCCCCGAGGACCAGGTCAAGATCCTCTCCACCGGAGGCATGCTCGAGGAGGCCGGGCGCACCGGGGCACGCAAGGTGCTGGTCGCCACCGAGGTCGGCATGATCTACCAGTTGCGCAAAGCCGCGCCGCAGGTCGATTTCGAAGCGGTCAACCGAAAAGCCGCCTGCAAGTTCATGAAGATGATCACCCCGGCGGCCCTGCTGCGGTGCCTGACCGTGGGCGCCGACGAGATCCACGTCGACCCCGAGACCGCGCAGCGGGCCGCGCGCAGCGTGCAGCGGATGATCTCGATCGGACACTCCGTGCCGGTCAGCCAGTGAGCTCTGCTCCCGGCTGGCAACAGCGGGCGGACGTCGTCGTCATCGGAACCGGTGTCGGAGGACTGGCCGCGGCCTTGGCCGCACAGCGTGCCGGACGCGATGCGCTGGTACTGAGCAAATCGGCTGCCGGTTCGGCCTCGACCGCGACGCACTTCGCCCAGGGCGGCATCGCGGTGGTCCTGCCCGGCACCGGTGATTCGGTCGAGGCGCACGTCGCCGACACCATGGCCGCCGGCGGTGGGCTGTGTGACCGCGCCGCGGTGACCTCGATCGTGGCCGACGGCTATCGGGCCGTCCGAGATCTCGCCGACGCCGGGGCACGATTCGATCTGGGCCCGGACGGGAACTGGGCGCTGACCCGTGAGGGTGGGCACGCACGGCGCCGCATCATTCACGCCGGGGGCGATGCCACCGGAGCCGAGGTGCAACGCGCGTTGAACCGTGCCGCGAGCGCACTCGATGTCCGGGGCGGCCACGCGGTGCTGCAGATCCTGCACGACGGCGGTGGCGTCACCGGTGTACTGGTGGCCAACGCCGACGGGATCGGGGTGATCCACACCCCGACGGTGGTGCTGGCCACCGGCGGGCTGGGGCACCTCTACCGGGCCACCACCAACCCCGGCGGCGCCACCGCCGACGGGGTGGCCCTGGCGTTGTGGGCGGGCGTCGAGGTGAGCGACCTGGAATTCATCCAATTCCACCCGACCATGCTGTTCGGCGGTGCCGCCGGCGGGCGCCGGCCGTTGATCACCGAGGCGGTCCGCGGGGAGGGCGCCAAACTGATCGACGCCCGCGGGGCATCGATCACCGACGGGGTACACCCGATGGGGGACCTGGCGCCGCGTGATGTGGTGGCCGGCGCCATCGACGCCCGATTACGCGAAAGCGGCGACGACTGCGCATTTCTCGACGCGCGGGGGATCGACGCCTTCGCCGACCGTTTCCCGACCGTCACCGCGGCCTGTCGAGAAGCCGGCATCGACCCGGTCTCCCAACCGATTCCGGTGGTTCCGGGCGCGCATTACAGCTGCGGGGGAGTCGTCACCGACGTCACCGGGCGTACCGCACTGCCCGGACTGTTCGCCGCCGGTGAGGTGGCGCGCACCGGCATGCACGGAGCGAACCGACTCGCCTCCAACAGTCTGCTGGAGGGCTTGGTGGTCGGCGGCCGAGCCGGGACCGCAGCAGCCGCGCACGCCGCAGCGGCGGGCCGCACCCGAGCCGCGCTGCCGGAGGCGGTCACCCGACCCGCGCTGGACCGGTCGATCCTGCAGGCGGCGATGTCCCGCGATGCTTCCGTCGTGCGCGATGCATCGGGGCTGGCACGGCTGAGCGAGCTGCTGTCGGGCGCCGGCAGGCGACCCGTCGACGATCGGGCGGGGGCCGAGGCCGCCGCGCTGACCCTGGCCGCCGGGGTGGTCGCCGCCGCCGCCACCGCACGTACCGAGAGCCGCGGCTGTCACCACCGGGCCGAGTACCCGGCGGCCGCCGCCCGGCAGGCCAGCAGTTCGACAGTTCGGTTACGCGACGGGGCCGTCGCGCTGGAGACACCCGCGGAGGTCGCATCGTGAAGCTTTCCCCGACCGAGCTCGACGAGGCGCGTCGGGTCGTCGCTCGCGCCCTGGACGAGGATCTGCGGTACGGGCCCGACGTCACCACCGCCGCCACGGTTCCCGCCGATGCGGTCGCCGAGGCCGCCATGGTGCCCCGGGTACCGGGAGTGCTCGCCGGGATGGACATCGCGCGGCTGGTGCTCGACGAGGTACTGGGTGCCGACGGGTACCGGGTGCTCGAGCAGGTGGCCGACGGTACCCGGGTGGCGGCCGGTCAGCCGGTGCTGCGGCTGCAGGCCGACACCCGCGGTCTGCTCACCGCCGAACGCACCATGCTCAACCTGGTCTGCCATCTGTCGGGGATCGCCACCGCCACCGCGGCCTGGGTGGACGCCGTGGACGGTACCTCGGCACGTATCCGGGACACCCGCAAAACCCTTCCGGGCCTTCGGGTATTGCAGAAGTACGCGGTGCGGGTCGGCGGCGGGGTGAATCACCGGATGGGGCTCGGTGACGCCGCCCTGATCAAGGACAACCACGTCGCCGCGGCGGGCTCGGTGGCCGCCGCACTGCGGGCGGTCCGGGCCGCCGCGCCCGAGGTGCCCTGCGAGGTGGAGGTGGACTCACTCGAGCAGTTCGACGAGGTGCTCGCCGAGAACCCCGAACTGGTGCTGCTGGACAACTTCGAGGTCTGGCAGACCCAGATGGCGGTGCAGCGCCGCGATTCCCGGGCTCCGGAAGTGCTGCTGGAGTCCTCCGGCGGCTTGACGCTGGACAGCGCGGGCGCCTATGCCGCCACCGGAGTCGACTACCTCGCGGTGGGAGCACTCACGCATTCGGTGCGGGTGCTCGACATCGGCCTGGATATGTAGGACGGGCGGCGGGCTCAGCCGATATCGGTGACCAGCACCGCGACCTTGCGGTTCTGCAGCCGTAGTGCGAACGGCAGCGAACGGTCATCGGAACCGGCCGGCACGATGCGCGGATTGGTCAGGTGCAGTTCGCGGCGGAACAACCGGATGTCGGCCTCCCCGGCGGCCAGCACGTTCTTGACCCAGTCGGTTCTGCCGTGGCCGAGCGCGATCGCCAGCATGTCGCCCTTGCGGTAGCTGGTCACCACGGTCGAATAGACCTTGCCGGACTTACGCCCCCGGTGGCTGATCACCGACGCCCCGGGAATGAACTTCGACAGCGGCTTGACCACCGGATTCATGTACTTGATCTGCAGCCGGTCCATCCAAGCGGGGAACACCGCAGGCAGGGTGGACGAGTTCTCGGCGCCTTTGTCACTGGCCATGGCTCCAGGCTAGTCCCGGCGGGTCATCCCGGCGCTGCGAAATCGACTTGAAGCTCTCTGGGAGAATGGACGACGTGAGCAACCCCCCGCTGCTGTCGCGCATCGATCTGCGCGGCGCGAACCACTCCAGCGCCCGACTGCGCGCCGTCCTGCCGCGTGGCGGGGTGGACGTGGAGTCGGTGCTGCCGAAGGTGCGCCCGATCGTCGAAGCGGTGGCCGGGCGCGGGGCCGCGGCGGCCCTGGAATACGGGGAGTCCTTCGACGGTGTCCGGCCGGCCGCGGTGCGGGTGCCGGGCACGGCGCTGGAGTCCGCGCTGGCCGACTTGGACCCCGCGGTACGCGCCGCACTGGAGGTGGCCATCGCCCGGGCGCGCGCGGTGCACACCGACCAACGCCGCACCGACACCACCACCACACTGGCACCGGGCGCCACCGTCACCGAACGCTGGCTTCCGGTCGAGCGGGTGGGCCTCTATGTTCCCGGCGGCAACGCGGTTTATCCGTCCAGCGTGGTGATGAACGTCGTACCGGCCCAGATCGCCGGAGTCGATTCCCTGGTCATCGCCAGCCCGCCGCAGGCCGCCTTCGACGGCCTGCCGCACCCGACGATCCTGGCCGCGGCCCGGTTGCTGGGGGTGACCGAGGTCTGGGCGGTCGGCGGCGCGCAGGCGGTGGCGCTGCTGGCTTATGGCGGCACCGATACCGACGGCGCCGAGTTGGCTCCGGTGGACATGATCACCGGGCCCGGCAACATCTATGTGACCGCCGCCAAACGACTGTGCCGTTCGCAGGTGGGCATCGACGCCGAAGCCGGCCCCACCGAGATCGCCATCCTGGCCGACCACACCGCGCACCCCGCCCACGTGGCCGCCGACCTGATCAGTCAGGCCGAGCACGACGAGATGGCGGCCAGCGTGCTGGTCACCACCAGCCCGGAACTGGCCGATGCCACCGACCGGCAGGTGGCGGCCCAATTGGAGACCACGGTGCACCGGGAGCGGGTGGAGACCGCGCTGGCGGGTCCGCAGTCGGCGATCGTACTGGTCGACGACATCGAGGCCGGCATCCGGGTCGTCAATGCCTACGCGGCCGAACACCTGGAGATCCAGACCGCCGACGCCGCCACCGTGGCGGGACGAATCCGTTCCGCGGGAGCGATTTTCGTCGGCTCCTACGCACCGGTCAGCCTGGGCGACTATTGCGCGGGTTCCAACCACGTGCTCCCGACCGCCGGCAGCGCCCGATACTCCAGCGGCCTGTCGGTGCAGACCTTCCTGCGCGGCGTCCACGTCGTCGACTACAGCGAGGCCGCACTCAAAGACGTCAGCGGGCACGTGATCGCACTGGCCCAAGCCGAGGACCTGCCCTCACACGGCGAGGCGGTCCGGAGGAGGTTCGAACAGTGACCGGTACCGACACCCGGCCGGGCGCTGAGATCAGCTTGGCGGATCTTCCGCTGCGCGATGACCTCCGCGGCAAATCACCTTATGGCGCACCGCAACTGGAGGTTCCGGTGCGGTTGAACACCAACGAGAATCCACATCCGCCCAGTGCTGCACTCATCGACGACGTGGCTCATTCGGTACGCGAGGTCGCCGCGGAGTTGCACCGCTACCCCGATCGCGACGCGGTGGCGCTGCGCGCCGATCTGGCCCGCTATCTGACGGGGCAGACCGGGGTCGAGGTGAGCACCGACAACGTGTGGGCGGCCAACGGGTCCAACGAGATCCTTCAGCAACTGCTGCAGGCGTTCGGCGGACCGGGCCGCAGCGCCCTCGGATTCGTCCCGTCGTACTCGATGCACCCGATCATCTCCGACGGCACCCAGACCCGCTGGCTGGCGGCCAACCGGGCCACCGACTTCGGCCTCGACGTCGAGGTGGCCGGCGCCGCCATCGCCGAGCACCACCCCGATGTGGTGTTCGTGGCGTCCCCGAACAACCCGTCCGGGCAGAGCATCGCGTTGGCCGAACTGCGCCGCCTACTCGACGTGGCGCCCGGGATCGTGATCGTCGACGAGGCCTACGGGGAATTCTCCTCGCAGCCCAGCGCGATCGCCCTGATCGCCGACTACCCGACGAAGCTGATCGTCACCCGCACCATGAGCAAGGCGTTCGCGTTCGCCGGTGGCCGACTCGGCTACCTGATCGCCGCGCCCGCGGTGATCGACGCGATGCTGCTGGTGCGCCTGCCCTATCACCTGTCGGTGGTGACCCAGGCCGCCGCTCGAGCGGCGCTGCGCCACGCCGACGACACCCTCGGCAGTGTCGCGCAGTTGATCGCCGAACGCGACCGGGTCTCGGCGGCGTTGTCGGGGATGGGTTTTCACGTCATCCCCAGCGACGCCAATTTCGTGCTGTTCGGCCGGTTCGCCGACGCGCCGACAACCTGGCAGCGTTACCTCGACGCCGGCATCCTGATCCGCGATGTCGGCATCCCCGGATATTTACGGGCCACCACCGGGCTGCCGGAGGAGAACGACGCGCTGTTGACCGCCAGTCGACGACTCGCGGCCACCGAACTGGCCGACCAGAAGCAACAAGGAGCCTCATGACTCGCCGTGCCCGGGTGCAACGCGCCACCCGTGAATCCGACATCACCGTCGAGCTCGACCTGGACGGCACCGGGATCGTCGACATCGATACCGGGGTGCCGTTCTTCGATCACATGCTGACCGCCCTGGGCAGCCACGCCAGCTTCGACCTGACGGTGCGCGCCAAAGGCGACGTCGAGATCGAAGCCCACCACACCGTCGAGGACACCGCGATCGTGCTCGGCCAGGCACTCGGCGAGGCCCTCGGCGACAAGAAGGGCATCCGTCGTTTCGGCGATGCCTTCATCCCGATGGACGAGACGCTGGCGCACGCCGCGGTGGATGTGTCCGGGCGACCCTACTGCGTACACACCGGCGAACCGGACCACCTGGTGCACACCACGATCGCCGGGTCCCAGGTGCCCTATCACACCGTCATCAACCGGCACGTGTTCGAGACGCTGGCATCGAACGCGCGCATCGCCCTGCACGTGCGGGTGCTCTACGGGCGCGACCCGCACCACATCACCGAGGCCCAGTACAAGGCGGTGGCCCGGGCGTTGCGGCAGGCCGTCGAACCCGATCCCCGCGTCTCCGGGGTGCCGTCCACCAAGGGCGCCCTGTGAGCGGTGCGGCCAAGCGTCGGGTGGTGATCCTGGACTACGGCTCCGGGAACCTGCGCTCCGCTCAGCGGGCACTGCAGCGGGTGGGCGCCCAGGTCGAGGTGACCTCCGACGCCGAAGCCGCTGTGGCCGCCGACGGCCTGCTGGTTCCCGGCGTCGGGGCCTATGCGGCGTGCATGGCCGGTCTGCGCCGGGTCGACGGCGACCAGATCATCGCCGAGCGGGTGCGGGCCGGTGCGCCGGTGCTCGGGGTCTGCGTGGGTATGCAGATCCTGTTCGCCCACGGGGTCGAGTTCGGGGTGGACACCGCCGGCTGCGCCCAGTGGCCGGGCGCGGTCACCCGGTTGGACGCCCCGGTGATCCCGCACATGGGCTGGAACGTCGTGGACGCCGCGGCCGGCAGCACCCTGTTCGCCGGCCTCGACGCCGACACCCGGTTCTACTTCGTGCACTCCTACGCCGCGCAGAGCTGGGAGGGCAGCCCGCAGGCTTTGGTGACTTGGGCGACCCATCGGGTACCGTTCCTGGCGGCTGTCGAGGATGGGCCGTTGGCCGCCACCCAGTTTCACCCCGAAAAGAGTGGGGATGCCGGGGCGACACTGTTGAGTAACTGGGTGGAGGCACTGTGAGTACGTCCGTGAACAAGGCACTGGTTCTGTTGCCCGCCGTCGATGTGGTCGACGGGCGTGCGGTACGTCTGGTCCAGGGCAAGGCCGGCAGCGAGACCGAGTACGGCTCGGCGCTGGACGCCGCACTGGGCTGGCAGCGGGACGGCGCGGAATGGATCCACCTGGTGGACCTCGACGCCGCCTTCGGTCGCGGCTCGAACCGGGAACTGCTGGCCGACGTGGTCGGGCGTCTCGACGTGAAGGTGGAGCTGTCCGGCGGTATCCGCGACGACGAGTCGCTGGCGGCGGCGCTGGCCACCGGTTGCGCGCGGGTGAATCTGGGCACGGCCGCGCTGGAGAACCCGCAGTGGTGTGCGCGCGCGATCGCCGAACACGGCGAGAAGGTCGCCGTCGGCCTGGACGTCCAGATCGACCCGAACCACCCGGACGGCATCCACCGGCTGCGCGGCCGCGGCTGGGAGACCGACGGCGGTGACCTGTGGCCGGTGCTGGAACGCCTGGACCGCGAGGGCTGCTCGCGCTACGTGGTCACCGACGTCACCAAGGACGGGACGCTGGGCGGCCCCAACCTGGAGTTGCTCGGTGCGGTCGCCGATCGCACCGACGCACCGGTGATCGCCTCCGGCGGGGTGTCCAGCCTCGACGACCTGCGCGCGATCGCCACCCTGGTGGGTCGCGGCGTGGAAGGTGCGATCGTCGGCAAGGCGCTGTACGCCGGCCGGTTCACCCTGCCCGAGGCGCTGTCGTCGGTGCGGAAGTAGGCCGACATGGCACTGGACACCGCGGATCTGGACGCCCTGGTCACCACGGCGTCCAAGGTCCTCGATGTCGCGGCCGAGCCCTTCCTGGCCGGTCACCGTGCGGACTCGGCGGTTCGTAAGGGCAACAACGATTTCGCCACCGAGGTGGATCTGGCCCTGGAGCGCCAGATCACCGAAGCCCTGGTGGCCGAGACCGGGATCGGCGTGCACGGCGAGGAATTCGGCGGTCCGCCCATCGATTCACCGTTGGTGTGGGTGTTGGACCCCATCGACGGAACCTTCAACTACGCCGCCGGATCGCCCATGGCGGCCATGTTGTTGGGTCTGCTGCGCGACGGCGAGCCGGTTGCGGGACTGACCTGGCTGCCGTTCGCCGACCAGCGTTACACCGCGGTGGCGGGCGGCCCGCTGCTCCGCAACGGGGTGGCACAGCCGCAGTTGAAGCCGGCTGATCTGGCCGATTCCCTGGTCGGCATCGGCACGTTCAACGTCGACTGGCGGGGTCGGTTCCCCGGGCGCTATCGGATGGCGGTGCTCGATCGGCTCAGCCGAGTGACCTCACGGCCCAGGATGCACGGCGCCACCGGAATCGATCTGGCCTACGTCGCGGACGGGACGCTGGGCGGCGCAATCAGTTTCGGACACCACATCTGGGACCACGCCGCCGGTGTCGCGATGATCCGCGCGGCGGGTGGCATCGTCACCGATCTGGCCGGTGCGGCCTGGACGGCGCACTCGGATTCGGCGATGGCCGCCGCGCCCGGGGTGCACGCGCAGATCCTCGACATCCTCGAACAAGCCGGCCCACCGGGAGACTACTGAGATGGATCGACACAGCGGTTCAGCGAGGCTCGACGCAGGAGAGGCGAAGCCGGGACCGATGCATGAGCACAGCGGTTCAGCGAGTCTCGACGCAGGAGAGGCGAAGCTGGGACCGATGCATAAGCGCAATGACGTGGCCGTACGGGTCATTCCCTGTCTCGACGTCGACGGCGGCCGGGTCGTCAAGGGCGTCAACTTCGCCAATCTGCGCGACGCCGGCGACCCGGTCGAGTTGGCGGCGGCCTACGACGCCGAAGGCGCCGATGAACTGACCTTCCTCGATGTCACCGCATCCTCGTCGGGCCGGGCAACCATGCTCGAGGTCGTCGAGCGCACCGCGGAACAGGTGTTCATCCCGCTGACCGTCGGCGGCGGCGTGCGCACCGTTGCCGACGTCGACGTGCTGCTACGCGCCGGGGCGGACAAGGTCTCGGTCAACACCGCCGCCATCGCCCGCCCGGAACTGCTGGCCGAACTGTCCCGCCAATTCGGCTCGCAGTGCATCGTGCTGTCGGTCGATGCCCGCACCGTCCCGGCGGATTCCGCACCCACGGCGTCCGGTTGGGAGGTCACCACCCACGGTGGACGCCGGGGTACCGGGATCGACGCCGTCGAGTGGGCCGTCCGCGGGGTGGAACTCGGGGTCGGTGAGATCCTGCTGAACTCGATGGACGCCGACGGGACCAAAGCCGGTTTCGACTTGGCGATGCTGCGGGCGGTGCGGGCGGCGGTGAACGTCCCGGTGATCGCCAGCGGGGGAGCGGGTGCGGTCGAGCATTTCGCGCCCGCGGTCGCGGCGGGCGCCGATGCGGTGCTGGCCGCCAGCGTGTTCCACTTCGGCGAATTGACCATCGGACAGGTCAAGGCGGCGATGGCCGCCGAAGGGATCGTGGTCCGATGACGGCCGGCCTGGATCCCGCGATCGCGGCCCGGCTCAAGCGCAACGCCGAGGGACTGATCGCCGCGGTGGTCCAGGAACGCGGCAGCGGCGATCTGCTGATGGTCGCCTGGATGGACGACGCCGCACTGGCACGCACCCTGGCGACCCGCGAGGCGACCTACTTCTCGCGTTCCCGCAACGAACAGTGGATCAAGGGCGCGACGTCGGGCAACACCCAGTACGTCCATTCGGTGCGGTTGGACTGTGACGGCGATGCCGTGCTGCTTCAGGTGGATCAGACCGGCGGAGCCTGCCACACCGGCGATCACAGTTGTTTCGATGCCGACGTGTTGCTCGGTCCCGCAGATTGATTCGTCGTCTTCGGCTGAGCGGTATGCTGGCCGACTGTGAACTCCGACGAGCCTGAGGACTGGTCCGGGTTGGAACACGACCGACCGGCCAAAGGCGTGCAGTTGGAGCGCCTGTCGCGGGGGATCGACTCCCACTACGCCCAGGGCACGGTCAGCGACATCGAAGCGCATATGCCCCGAGATGGATCGCGGATCGTCGCACTGACCAACCAATTGAGTCAGTCGCAGGCGAATCTGGAGTCGGCGTCGGCTCAGTTCAACGAGTTGGCGTCGGCGATCCCGGGAGACATCGTCGATCTAAGTGATCGGCTGTCCGGAATCCTCAACGGCGCGGTCGCCGAGGCGGACGATAGCCGTGCGGCGGCGCATCGCTTCGCCGACGAACTGCGCACCACCGCCCAGCACGAGGCCGCGGCGATTCTCGCCGACGCCGAGGCGCAGCGCCGCGAGGCCGCCGAGTTGCGGGCCGAGTTGGAGACCGAGCACAAGAATCTGCGGGCTCAGGCGTCGCACCTGCGTCGACAGGCGGTGCTCAGCGCGGCGGAGATCATGCGCGAAGCCGAGGACCATGCCTCGGCGATCCTGACCGAGATGAACCATGCGATCTCCACGCACGTCACCGACGCACAGCGGCGACTTGCGGAGCTGATCGATGCGCGCGCAAAAATCGTCGACCAGATCGAGCGTTCGACGTCGGAAGTTAATCGCCAAAAACATGTTAATGACGGCGATTCGGCCAAGGATTCACTACAGGTCGCTCGTGAATCGGCATTGTCGGCCAGGGAAAGCTGGTTTCGCGAAAATCATCCGCGCTGAACCGCGCGGCGGCCATTCCGATTGGCCGGTGACACCTGCTGGTGCATCTGCTACGCTTCCACGCGCAGCGGCGGCTTCTATAGGCTGACTTGCTTTTAATGGCAATATTTTTCGGCCGGGAGCTCCCTGTCGGCCGGCCGGCGGCCAATGCCTTTTCGGGAGAAGGGATCGGTAGTCGATGCTGAATATTCCTGAATTCGAAACGCAGCTACGCGGTTTCGATCGCGACGAGGTCGCGGATTATGTTGACCGCCTGCAACGCAAATTCGAATTTCTGCAGCAGCGCACGAAATCACTCGACGCGACCGAGCGGCAGGCCCGATCCGACTGCGAACGACTCGCCGCCGAGGTGGCCAGACTGAAGAACGACATCGCGGTGCGGGCCGCCGACGCCGAGGCGCAGCGCCGGGAACTGATCGCCGAGATGACGTATCTGCACAGTCAGGTCGAACAGGTCTCGGAACCGGCCGAATCCGTCGAGGGGATGTCCGATCGCATTGCGAGGATGATGCGTATCGCCTCCGAAGAGGCCCGGCGTACCAAGGAATTGGCCCGCCAGGAGGCGGAGGCACTGACCGGCGAGCTGCGCGAGAAGTTGACGGCGGCCAGGTACGACCGTGCGGCCGCCAACCGGGAGCTGTCCGAATTGCAGGCCTCCGCCGAGGCGCGGCGGGCGAAAATTCTGGAGATCGCGACTGCGGAGGCGGACGAGATTCTGCGCCTGGCGCAGGAGGAGCGCGACCGCATCGTGCAGGAGGCCGAAGCGGGCGCGGCGAGTCGTCGCGCGGTGTATCAGCGGCTGGCCGAGGAGGAAGAGCGCAATCGTCTGGCCGCGCAAGAAGTGCTCGATGAACAGATGAAGGCCGCTTGGGAGGAGGACGAGCGTCATCGCGGGGAAGCGCAACGGCGGCTGGATCAGCGGCTGAAGGCGGCTTGGGAGCAGGCCGACGCCGCCATCGTCGAGCTGGACAAACGGGCGCATTGGGAGGCCGCGACGTTGGTCGCCAACGCCCAGCATGAGGCCAGAGCGCTCGACGAGCGTGCGCAGTCCGAGGTGGCGGTGTTGGAGCAGGAGCGGGCGGAGTTGGTGGCCGACCTCAAACTGATCAAGAACTGGATCAACACCGCCGGTTAAGTGGCCCGATTCGGCGACCGAAGCCCGGAGTCTTCGATAATCGGATTCGTCGGTAAAAGAGTCCTCGTTCGGCGAAAATCGTCCGTGTTATAACGGTGTTTTCCCACGTAGCGGGCGGTGACAGGCCTTGCCGGGGTCTGATACGCTCCGTCGCACGGTGGGTATGCATGCCCATTTGGCCTCGCGCACAAGCCAACTCGCTTGGACGCCGGTTGCCCATCGAACCGAAGACCGAATCCGTCAGGTGCTTAGGAGTACACCGGTGGCCCTAGAGATTCCCGAATTCGAAACGCAGATGCGCGGTTTCGATCGCCATGAGGTCTCTGACTACATCACGCGTCTTCACCACGAGATCGAAATGCTGCAGGACCGCAGCAAATCCCTCGAAGCGGCGAAGTCACAGACCATCGTCGACCGCGACCAACTCGTCGCCGAGGTCAACCGACTGCAGAACGACCTCGTGCGGATGACTGCCGATGCGGACTCGGAGCGCCAGCGCTTGGTCGCCGAGTTGACCCAACTGCGTTCCCAGTTCGAACAGGTCAGTGGACCGGTCGACTCCGTCGAAGGCATGTCGGATCGGATCGCGCGGATGATGCGGATCGCCTCCGAGGAGGCCCGGCGCACCAAGGAGCTTGCCCGTCAGGACGCCGAGGCGCTGACCGCCGAATTGCGTGAGCAGTTGGAGGCCGCCACCCACGACCGTGCGGCCGCCGGTGAAGCGCTGGCCGAGTTTCAGGAATCCACGAACGCACGACGCGCGAAGATCCTGGAGGCGGCGACCCAGGAGGCCGAGGAGATCCTGCGGATCGCGCATGAAGAGCGCAGCCGGATCTCGCGGGAGATCGAGGAGGCCGAGCGTGCGCGCCGCGAGCTGTATCAGCGTCTGGCCGAGGAGGACGAGCGCAACCGTCGCGCGGCGCAGGAATCGCTCGACGAACAGATCAAGCTGGCCTGGGAAGAGGACGAGCGCAATCGTCGGGAAGCCCAGCACCGGCTGGATCAGAAGATGAAGGCGGCCTGGGAGCAGGCCGAGGCGACGATCGCCCAGCTGGACAAGGAAGCCCGGCTCGAAGCGTCGGCGCTGATCTCCACCACCAAGCGGGAAGCCAAAGTGCTCACCGAACGCACGCAGGCCGAAGTGGACCTGTTGAAGCGGGAGCGCGCCGGGATCATCACCCATCTCGGCGAGATCAGGAACTGGATCGACTCCTCGGTGGGGGACCGGCTGGGCCCGCCCGGCCCCGGAGAGTTCGGCGATGACGCCCCTGCCGACGGCCGCGAACCCGCGGAGGCCGCAGCGGGCGGACAGGATCCGGCCCGCGACGGCGAGCAGGCCGGCTGACCTGCTGACCGGCTAGGCCGAACCCCGCGCCCGCAAGACCTCCAGCGCCTTGTCGGCGTGGGTGTCCATGGAGAATTCGCTGGCGATCACGTCCAGCACTCTCCGATCGGTGTCGATGACGAACGTGGTCCGCTTGACCGGGATCAACCGGCCCAGCATGCCGCGCTTGACGCCGAACTGAGCGGCCACCGTTCCCGCGGTGTCGGACAGCAACGGGTAGTCGAAGCCCTGCTGGTCGGCGAACTTGGCCTGCTTGTCCACCGCGTCGGCACTGATGCCCACCCGGGTGGCTCCGACGGCGGCGAATTCCCCGGCCAGATCACGGAAATGACAGGCTTCCTTGGTGCAGCCGGGCGTCATGGCCGCGGGATAGAAGAACAGCACCACCGGGCCGTCGGCCAGGAGTGCACTGAGTTTGCGCGGCGCCCCGGTCTGGTCGGGGAGCTCGAAATCGGCCACGATGTCACCAGGTTTCATGGCCGCCAGGCTACGCCGGGGTCCGGCGACCCGATACCGGTATCGACCCTATGCGCCGGGCATCGCGGCGCCTACGGGAAGATGGGCGGGTGCAAACCACGAGCACTCCCAGTGCGGGCGACATGTCCCGAGCGGACTTCCGGGCGCTGGCAGCCGAGCACCGCGTGGTCCCGGTGACCCGCAAGTTGTTGGCCGACGCCGAAACACCGCTGTCGGCCTACCGCAAGCTGGCCGCCAACCGCCCGGGCACCTTCCTGCTGGAGTCGGCGGAGAACGGTCGGTCGTGGTCGCGCTGGTCGTTCATCGGCGCCGGATCGGCGTCGGCTCTGACCGTGCGCGACGGCGACGCGGTGTGGCTGGGTAGCGCGCCGCAGGGAGCGCCCACCGGCGGCGACCCGCTGCAGGCGCTGCGCGAGACGCTGGCGCTGCTGGAGACCGCCGCCATCCCCGGGCTTCCGCCGCTGTCGAGCGGACTGGTGGGCTTCTTCGCCTACGACATGGTGCGCCGGCTCGAGCGGCTGCCCGAACTGGCCGTCGACGATCTGCGGTTGCCCGACATGCTGCTGCTGCTGGCCACCGACATGGCCGCGGTCGACCACCACGAGGGCACCATCACGTTGATCGCCAACGCGGTGAACTGGAACGGCACCGACGAGCGAGTCGACGAGGCCTACGACGACGCCGTGGCCCGCCTCGACGTGATGACCGCGGCACTGCGGCAGCCCCTGGAGTCCAGCGTCGCGGCCTTCCAGCGGCCCGATCCGGTCTACCGTCGGCAGCGCACCCCCGAGGAGTACGGGGCGATCGTCGACCGGTTGGTCGGCGAGATCGAGGCCGGCGAAGCCTTCCAGGTAGTCCCGTCGCAGCGTTTCGAGATGGACACCGATGTGGCCGCCATCGACGTCTACCGGATGCTGCGGGTGTCCAACCCGAGCCCCTACATGTATCTGCTGCAGGTGCCCGACGAGAACGGGGGACTGGCGTTCTCCATCGTCGGCTCCAGCCCGGAGGCTTTGGTGACCGTTCAGGAGGGCCGGGCCACCACACACCCGATCGCCGGAACCCGGTGGCGCGGGGCGACCGAGGAGGAAGACCAGCTGCTGGCCAAGGAGTTGTTGGCCGACGACAAGGAACGCGCCGAACATCTGATGCTGGTCGACCTCGGCCGCAATGATCTCGGCCGGGTCTGTGTTCCCGGCACGGTGCGGGTGTCCGACTACAGCCACATCGAGCGCTACAGCCACGTCATGCACCTGGTGTCCACCGTGACCGGGATCCTGGCCGAGGACCGGACCGCGCTGGATGCGGTGACCGCATGCTTCCCGGCGGGAACCCTCTCCGGCGCCCCGAAGGTGCGCGCGATGGAGCTGATCGAGGAGGTCGAGAAGACCCGGCGCGGCCTCTACGGCGGCGTGGTCGGCTACCTGGACTTCGCCGGCAATGCCGATTTCGCCATCGCGATCCGTACCGCCCTGCTCTCCGGCGGCACCGCCTATGTGCAGGCCGGCGGCGGCGTGGTCGCAGACTCCAACGGCCCCTATGAGTACACCGAGGCCTCGAACAAGGCCAGAGCGGTGCTGGCGGCGATCGCGGCCGCCGAAACACTGGCGGTGCCGAGCGCCGATGGCTGAGGAACCCGCCCGCGGCGGTGCCCGTGTGCTGCGCGCCGCACAACTGCTGCTGGTGCTGGCGGCCGGAGCGCTGTGGGGCGCGTCGCGGCTGCCCTGGGTGGTGCTCGGCCTGGCCGACGGTCTCGGGCAACCTCGGGAGCTCACCGTGACCGGGGCAGCCTGGTCGAAGGCACTCGTGCCGCTGGCGTTGCTGTGCTTGGCCGCCGCGGCCGCGGGGGCGGCCATGCGCGGGTGGCAACTGCGCCTGCTGGCTCTGGTGGCGGGCACGGTGAGCCTGGCTTGCGGCTACCTGGCCGCCGGGATGTGGGCGGCTCGTGACATCACGCTGCGGGCCCTGAGCATCGCCGAGGTGCCGCTGACCGCGCTGCGCAGTACCGATCGCCGGTACGCCGGCGCCGTGCTGTGTCTGATCGCCGCGGTCTGCGTGCTGACCGCGGCCGCGCTGCTGATGCGCGCGGCGGTGCGCAGCAGCGGAAGTCGCGACACGAAGTACGCCGCACCGGCGGTCCGTCGCGCCGTTGCCCGGGACGCCGGCACCGGTGCATCGACCGGGCCCGGCGCACCGGAGATCTCCGAACGCGTGCTGTGGGATGCGCTCGACGAGGGCCGCGACCCCACCGACGATCGCGGCGGACCGGGGCCCGGCGGCGCCGGTGAGGGCCGGTGACACAGCGGGCGGTGACGGTGGATAGGCTTCGCACAAGGTCTTCGAAGGAAGAACTATCGGACGCGGGAGGGAAGCGGCAGCCATGAGTTCGGCATCCGTGCTCGACTCCATCATCGAGGGAGTCTGTGCTGACCTTGCCGCCCGGGAAGCCGCAGTGCCCCTGGCGGAAGTCAAGGCGGCAGCCGAGGCCATGCCCCCGCCGCGGGACGTGATGGCCGCGCTCCGCGAGCCCGGTATCGCGGTCATCGCCGAGGTGAAGCGGGCGAGCCCGTCCAAGGGGCAACTGGCACCCATCGCCGACCCGGCGGAGCTGGCCCGGATCTACGCCGACGGCGGTGCTCGGGCGGTCAGCGTGCTGACCGAAGAGCGCCGGTTCAACGGTTCGTTGGCGGATCTGGACGCGGTGCGTGCCGCGGTATCCATTCCGGTGCTGCGCAAAGATTTCATCGTCCGGCCCTACCAGATCCACGAGGCCCGGGCGCACGGCGCGGACATGCTGTTGCTGATCGTGGCCGCGCTCGAACAGCAGGCCCTGGTCTCGCTGCTCGACCGCACCGAGTCACTGGGCATGACCGCCCTGGTCGAGGTGCACACCGAGGAGGAGGCCGACCGCGCGCTGACCGCGGGCGCGAAGGTGATCGGCGTCAACGCACGCGACCTGACCACCTTGGAGGTCGACCGCGACTGTTTCGCGCGGATCGCGCCGGGACTGCCCACCGAGGTGGTCAAGATCGCCGAATCCGGCGTGCGCGGTACCGCCGACCTGCTGGCCTACGCCGGTGCCGGCGCGGACGCGGTACTGGTCGGCGAGGGATTGGTCACCAGCGGTGACCCGCGAGCCGCAGTCGCCGATTTGGTCAGTGCGGGTAAGCATCCGTCCTGCCCGAAGCCGGCCCGCTAGATGTCAGACAACCCGACGGTGAACTTTCCGCGCGCCAGCGCCGGAATCGCCGAATCCACTCGCCACGACCCGGACGCCCGCGGACACTTCGGTGTCTACGGCGGCCGCTACGTCGCCGAGGCGCTGATGGCCGTGATCGAAGAGGTCACCGCCGCCTACGACAAGGTGCGCAACGATCGCGAGTTCCTCGACACCCTCGATGATCTTCAGACGCACTACACCGGTCGGCCCTCGCCGTTGTACGAAGCCGAACGCCTGACCGCGCATGTCGGCGGTGCCCGCATCTTCTTGAAGCGGGAAGACTTGAACCACACCGGTTCCCACAAGATCAACAATGTGCTCGGCCAGGCACTGCTGGCCCGCTACATGGGGAAGACCCGGGTGATCGCCGAGACCGGGGCCGGCCAGCACGGGGTGGCCACCGCCACCGCCTGCGCGCTGCTGGGCCTGGAATGTGTGATCTACATGGGCGCGGTCGACACCCGTCGTCAGGCCCTCAACGTGGCCCGGATGCGTCTGCTCGGGGCGAAGGTGGTCTCGGTCGAAACGGGTTCGCAGACCCTCAAGGACGCGATCAACGAGGCGTTCCGGGACTGGGTCACCAACGCCGACCGCACCTACTACTGCTTCGGTACGGCCGCCGGTCCGCACCCCTTCCCGACCATGGTGCGCGACTTCCAGCGGATCGTCGGCATGGAAGCGCGCGTGCAGATTCAGCAGATGGCCGGCCGGCTGCCCGATGCCGTGGCCGCATGCGTGGGCGGCGGATCGAACGCCATCGGCATCTTCCACGCCTTCCTCGACGACCCGGCGGTCCGCCTGGTCGGGTTCGAAGCCGGCGGCGACGGAGTGGAAACCGGTCGCCATGCCGCGACGTTCACCGGGGGAACGCCGGGGGCCTTCCAGGGCTCGTACTCCTACCTGCTGCAGGACGACGACGGCCAGACCATCGAGTCGCATTCGATCTCCGCGGGCCTCGACTACCCGGGTGTTGGTCCCGAGCACGCCTGGCTGCGCGAGACCGGCCGTGCCGAGTATCGGCCCATCACCGACACCGAGGCGATGGATGCTTTCGGAATCCTTTGCCGTACTGAAGGAATCATCCCGGCCATCGAGTCCGCGCACGCGATCGCCGGTGCGCTCAAGCTGGCCGCCGAGCTCGGGCCCGGCAAGGTGGTGGTGGTCAACGTCTCCGGTCGCGGCGACAAGGATGTGGAGACCGCAGCGAAGTGGTTCGGGCTGCTCGACGAGACGGGGAGCGATTCGTGAGCGACCACAGCGGTGATCGGCTGGCCGCGATGTTCGCCGCGTGCCGGGCCGAGGAACGCGCCGCACTGATCGGCTATCTGCCCACCGGCTATCCCGACGTGCCGGGATCCATCGCCGCGATGACGGCGTTGGTCGAATCCGGTTGTGATCTGGTCGAAGTCGGGGTTCCGTACTCCGATCCCGGAATGGACGGCCCGACGATCGCCCGGGCCACCGAGACGGCGTTGCAGGGCGGCGTACGGGTGCGCGACACCTTGACCGCGGTCGAGGCGATCGCCGGTGCCGGTGGACGTGCGGTAGTGATGACCTACTGGAATCCGGTGTTGCGTTATGGCGTCGACGCGTTCGCGCGCGATCTCGCCGCGGCCGGCGGACTCGGGCTGATCACCCCCGATCTGATCGTCGATGAAGCCGACGACTGGATGGCGGCGTCCGAGCAGCACGGCCTGGACCGGATCTTCCTGGTGGCGCCCTCTTCGACTCCGCAGCGCCTCGCCGAGACCGTCGCCGCGACTCGTGGATTCGTCTACGCGGCCTCCACCATGGGTGTCACGGGCGTGCGTAACACGGTGTCCAACGCCGCTCCGGAACTGGTGGCCCGGGTGCGCGAGGTCTCCGATATCCCGGTGGGCGTCGGCCTGGGTGTGCGTTCGGGTGCTCAGGCCGCCGAGATCGGCGCCTACACCGATGGGGTGATCGTGGGGTCGGCATTGGTCACCGCGCTGACGGACGGTCTCGACGCATTGCGGACGCTGACGCGCGAACTGGTTTCCGGAGTGCGTCAAGGGGTTGCCCAGCGATGACGTTGGATTGGCTCACGTACTTCCCGAGCCCTGCGCGCGGGGTATGGCATCTTGGGCCGATTCCGATCCGGGCCTATGCGCTGTGCATCATCGTCGGCATCGTCAGCGCATTGTTGATCGGTGACCGCAGGTGGCGCGCCCGTGGCGGCGAACCGGGTGTCATCTATGACATCGCGTTGTGGGCGGTGCCGTTCGGCCTGATCGGCGGGCGGCTGTATCACCTGTTGACCGACTGGCGCACGTACTTCGGCGAGGGCGGCGTCGGATGGGAAGCGACACCACGGATCTGGGACGGCGGACTGGGCATCTGGGGCGCGGTGGCGCTCGGCGGGGTCGGCGCGTGGATCGGCTGTCGCCGGCGGGGGATTCCGTTGCCCGCTTTCGGCGATGCCGTGGCGCCCGGCATCGTGTTGGCGCAGGCCCTCGGGCGTATCGGTAACTACTTCAACCAGGAGCTATACGGCAGGGAGACGACGCTGCCGTGGGGTCTGGAGATCTTCTGGCGGGAAGACGCTGCGGGCGTGCGTGATCCGCACCTGCTCGACGGCGTTTCCACCGGTGAGCTGTACAAGATCGTTCAGCCGACGTTCCTGTACGAGTTGTTGTGGAACCTCGTGGTGTTCGCGGTGTTGATCTATGCCGACCGCCGGTTCCGGATGGGGCACGGCCGACTGTTCGCGCTCTACATCGCGGGGTACTGCATCGGCCGGTTCGGTATCGAACTGCTGCGGGATGATGCGGCGACCCACATCGCCGGGATCCGGGTCAATTCGTTCACGTCGACGTTCGTGTTGATCGGCGCGGTGGTCTACATCCTGGTCGCGACCAAGGGCCGGGAGGATCCCGAGGCCATCCGGCGGGTCTGGCAGCCCCCGGAGGTCGAACCGGCCGACGCCACACCCGAAGCGGAGGTGGAACCCGAAGCCGGACCGGATGTCGAGCAGGAGCCGGAATTGGTGGCGGCCGCGACCGCCAACGGCGTGGGCTCGGTGGTCCGGATACCGAAAAGACTTTCCGGTGAGTCGGATTCGGACATCGGTGACAGTGCGGACGGCCCCGCTGGCGAGGACGGCGGGGACGACGGGGTCGCTGAAGAAGACGTGGCGGCCGAAGATCCCGACGAGGACGGTGTCGCAGCCGATCTCGCCGAATCCACGGACGCGGTATCCGAGGACGTGGAACCCGAAATCGCGGTATCCGAGGACGTGGAACCCGAGGCCGCGGTGTCCGAGGGCGACGAGACCGCCGATGCCGATGTGGCGGAGGCCGTCGACGCGGCTGACGAGGCCGACGAATCCGATACGGCCGACGCGGTGGAAGAGGACATCGCCGAAGATGCCGTGAGCGAACCGGACGAGGACCTCGACGCGGCATCGGACGAGTCGGGCGACACCGACGAGGCCGCCGACGAGGCCGCCGACGAGGTCGCAGACGAAGTCGAAGCCGATGACGCCGAACCGGACGGCGCCGAGCCCGATGAGGCCGAACCGGGGGAAGTCGAAGCCGACGACGCGGAAGCCTCCGACCAGCCCGAAGAGTAGCCACGGCGGCGTTTTCGGAAATTCTGGCATGCTGCAGTCATGTCCGATCCGCAGTGGCACCACCGGCCGCAAGTCCCCGGTCCGCTGCCGCCGTACCCGTACCTGTGGGCGCCCTACGGCCGGGATCCGGTGTCCGGACGGCCCTACTCGGACAAGTCGAAGGTCATCGCGGCCCTGCTGCAATTGCTCGGTCTTTTCGGATTGCTCGGGTTCGGGCGGATATATCTGGGCCACGTCGGGCTGGGCATCGCGCAATTGGTGATCGGCTTGCTGGCGACCGTCGCGACGTACGGGTTCGGCATCTTCGTTCCCTTCACCTGGGGCCTGGTCGAAGCGATTCTGATCATGAGTGGTCGGGTGTACGACAAGCAGTACCGGCCGCTACGCGGAATCGCCTGAGCGGTGCGGCTCGACGGGTTTTCCGTTGGCGCCGAACGTTCCCGACGAGCCGGGTGAAGCGGTTCCGACTATGCTGGCCTTGTGAATAGACGCGGGAAGATCGTCTGCACTCTTGGTCCGGCGACCCACTCCGCGGAGATGGTCCGGGCATTGGTCGATGCGGGTATGGATGTGGCCCGCCTGAACTTCAGCCACGGTGCTCATGCCGATCACCAGGCCTCCTACGAGTGGGTCCGCGCCGCATCCGATGCGACCGGGCGAGCGGTCGGTGTCCTCGCCGATCTGCAGGGGCCCAAGATCCGGCTCGGGCGTTTCGCCGACGGCCCCACCTACTGGGGGGCCGGGGAAACGGTGCGCATCACCGTCGACGACTGTCCCGGCGATCACGACCGGGTGTCCACCACCTACAAGCAGCTGGCCGCGGATGCGGCGCCCGGAGACCGTGTGCTCGTCGACGACGGCAAGGTGGGGCTGATCGTCGAACACATCGACGGCAACGATGTGGTGTGCACCGTGACCGACGGTGGACCGGTCAGCAACCACAAGGGCATGTCGTTGCCCGGTATGAACGTGTCCGCGCCGGCGCTGTCCACCAAGGACGTCGCCGATCTCGAGTTCGCACTCGAGCTGGGCGTCGACATCGTCGCGCTGTCGTTCGTACGCTCGCCGTCCGATGTGGAACTGGTGCACGAGGTGATGGACCGGGTCGGACGGCGGGTCCCGGTTGTCGCGAAACTGGAGAAGCCGGAAGCCATCGAGAATCTCGAAGCCGTGGTGCTGGCGTTCGACGCGGTCATGGTGGCGCGCGGTGACCTCGGAGTGGAGCTGGCACTCGAAGAGGTGCCGCTGGTGCAGAAGCGTGCCATTCAGGTGGCCCGCGAGAACGCCCGTCCGGTGATCGTGGCGACCCAGATGCTGGAGTCGATGATCGAGAACTTCCGGCCCACCCGGGCGGAGGCCTCCGACGTCGCCAACGCGGTACTCGACGGGGCGGACGCGGTGATGCTGTCCGGGGAGACCGCGGTGGGTAAGCACGCGCTGGAGGCGGTGCGGACCATGAGCCGCATCGTGTGTGCGGTGGAGCAGAACTCTACGGCCGCACCGCCGTTGACGCATGTTCCGCGCACCAAGCGGGGCGTGATCTCCTACGCGGCCCGCGAGATCGGTGAGCGCCTCGACGCCAAGGCGCTGGTCGCCTTCACCCAGTCCGGTGATACCGTGCGCCGGCTGGCGCGGCTGCACACTCCGTTGCCGCTGTTGGCGTTCACCGCGTTGCCCGAGATTCGCAGTCAGTTGGCGATGACTTGGGGCACAGAGACATTCATCGTCGCGCAGGAGCACTCGACCGACGGGATGATCCGTCAGGTGGACAAGGCGCTGCTCGATCTGGGCCGCTACCAGCGTGGCGACCAGGTGGTGATCGTCGCGGGTGCGCCGCCGGGAACCTCGGGGTCGACCAACATGATCCACGTGCACCGGATCGGGGAGGACGACGTCTAGTGCCGGCCGAGTCGAACAACGACCTCGCGGAGCTACTGGCCGTACTGGATCTCAAGGTCGCCGGCGACGACGTCTTCGTCGGGTCGCATCCCAGCAAGACTCCGTTGCGGACCTTCGGCGGGCAGTTGATGGCGCAGTCGTTCGTGGCGGCGGGCCGGACCGTGGCCGACCACCTGCCGCCCGGCGCACTGTCGGTGCATTTCATCAACGGCGGCGACCCGGCCCGCGATATCGAATTCCGGGTGCATCGACTGCGTGACGAGCGCCGGTTCGCCAATCGCCGGGTGGATGCCGTGCAGGGCGACACGCTGGTCGCCACCTCGATGGTCTCCTACATGTCGGGCGGCAGCGGGCTGGAGCACCATGTCGAGGCGCCCACGGTCGCCGAACCGGAATCGGTTCCGCCGTTGCAGGAGTATCTCAAGGGCTATGAGACCGTCGTTCCGGGTTTCGTGAACGCACCGCATCCGATCGAGTGGCGCTACACCAACGATCCCGCCTGGGTGATGCGTGACAAGGGCGAGCGACTCGGACACAACCGGGTGTGGCTCAAGACCGATGGGGATCTGCCCGAGGATCCGATCCTGCACACCGCGATGTTGGTCTATTCATCGGACACCACCGTTTTGGACTCGATCATCACCACCCACGGGTTGTCGTGGGGTTTCGACCGGATCTTCGCGGCCAGCGCCAACCACACCGTCTGGTTTCACCGGCCCGTGCGGTTCGACGACTGGGTGTTGTATGCGACGTCGTCGCCGGTGGCCGCGGACTCGCGGGGGCTGGGTACCGGGCACTTCTTCGACCGGTCCGGGCAGGTCATCGCCAGCGTCACCCAGGAGGGTGTGCTGAAGTACTTCCCGAGCGCTAAAGGCCGGTCACCGAACTAGGCGGGCAGCAGGTCCGAGTCGGACTCTTCTTGGACCATGGGGGCGTCGCCGCCGAAGCTGTTCTCCAGGTGTTTGCGGATCCGGTCGTTGCACTCCTGCTGGGCACCGGTGTCGGATCCGGCTTTGGCCATGCAGTTCACGAAGTCCTCGCCGCCGGCCGAGCGCCAGATGCCGATGTAGATGGCGATGCAGCCGATACCCGCGACCATCGCCAGGGCACCCAGCACGATCCCGGCCAGCGCGACGCCGCCGTTGTCGGCTTCCCCACGCTTTACCCGTCCCCGGCCGATGATGCCGAGCACCACCGCGGTCAGCCCCAGAACCACGCCGCCGATCACCGACAGTGCCGTCACGATACCGGCGATCGCGACCACCAGAGCCGCGATGCTCACCCCGTTCTTCGGCGCATTGCGCGGGCTCAGCGGGGTGTAACCGGGGTAGTGGCCGGGGGCCGGGTACGGGTACTCCGCGGGGCCGGGCGTAGGCCAGAACTGAGACTCAGGCGCCAAGGATGACGTACCGGACTCGGGCATTGCGCAGACTCCACATCAGAGGATCAGACAGGTGTCAAGACGGATCGGGGACCAGCCTACCCGGGATGGGGCCGAAACGGCGGTCGACCGCCAAGCCCGGCCGATCCGCGCTAGCCGTGCGAGACCGCGCCGGCGATCGCCCGCGACGCCGAGCGGACTTTGAGCGCGGTCACGATCTCGACGATGCCGATCACGATCAGCCAGCTGCCGACCACCAGCGCCAGCACCACCAGTGAGGCGAACGGCGAGGCCAGCGTCACCAGACCGGCCAGCAGGCTCACCGCACCCATGAAGATCTGCCAGCCGCGGCCCGGCAGCGCGGGATCGCTGATGCCCGCCACGGCGGTGGCCACACCGCGGAAGATGAACCCGATCGCGATCCAGACCGCGAGCAGGAGTACGCCCAGGGCTTCCTCGTCGGAGTTGAAGTGGCGGAAACACAGTACGGCCAGAATCACCGACGCCGTGCCGCTGAGGAAGAGCAGCACCCGTCCGCCGGCGGACATGACCGGGAGGCTGAACGCGAAGATCAGCTGGGTGATCCCGGTGATCACCAGGTAGACACCGAACAGCACCGCGGCGACCAGGATGGACTCGCCCGGGCGGGCCAACACCACCGCACCCAGGACGAGGGCCAGGACGCCGGAGACCAGCGTCGTCTTCCACAGATTCGGCAGCAAGCTCGATACGGGGGTTTCCATGGCCGCAGTGTGACACAGCTGAGAGATTTCGGCCGGGTTATCAGCAACCGGTCGGCGCGTTCACGCTGCCGGTCGGGACCGCTTCGCGTAGATCTCGGCGAGGAACTGCTCGACGGCCGTCGCGGTGTGCGCGGCGCGGGCCGAACCGAAGATGTCGAAGGCGTGTTGCGCCAGGGGCATCTCGGCGTAGACCACCGGATTCGCGCTGACCGCTTGTAGGGCGGCGGCGAACGCGCGGCCCTGTTCGACCGGCACCAGGGTGTCGTTGTTGCCGTGCAGCACGAAAAACGGCGGGGCGTCTTCGGTGATGTAGGTCATCGGTGAGGCGTCGCGGTAGACGTCGGGGGAGCGACGTCGGCTCTGCTTGAACACATAGGCGCCCAGCATGGGGGTCTGCAACGGGTGCAACGCGGTCTCACCGGTGAAGTCGTAGACCCCGTAGAAGGGCACGGCCGCCTGGACGCTGGTGTCGGCGCCGGTGAATCCCGGCTGGAAACGCGAGTCGCCGGCGGTCAGGGCGGTCAGTGCGGTCAGGTGACCACCCGCCGAGCCTCCGGTGATCGCAACCCAATCCGGGTCGCCGCCGTAGTCGGCGATGTGCGCCTTGGTCCAGGCCAGCGCGCGCTTGACGTCGATGATGTGGTCCGGCCAGGTCGACCGGGGACTGAGACGGTAGTTGATCGAGACGCATACCCAGCCCCGTTCCACCAGGTGAGCCATCAGCGGGTGCGCCTGGCCGCGCTTGCTGCCCGTCATCCACGCACCGCCGGGCACCTGCAGTAGGACCGGTGCGCGGCCGTCCCGGGGCAGGTCCCGGTGCCGCCACACGTCGAGGGTGTTGCGGCTGCCGTACTCGCCGTAGGGGATGTCGGAATCGGTGGCGTAGTCGCGGTAGGCCAACAGGGTGCGCACCACGCCTGGGGCTTTGGCGATGTTCTCCACCAGCGGGTCCGGCCGCTTCCACAGGTCGTTGCCGTCGGTACGCCGGCCGGTACCGAACTCGGCGTCCAGTGCGGCGTTGAGCGGCTTGTCCGCGGTGCGTCCGGCATATTCGAGCCCCGCCAGCCCCAGCCACGAGAGCCCCGAGATCAGCCAACTCAGTCGACGGGCGCGCGGCGACAGCCACCGGGAGACGGCCGCCAGTACCGTCGCCTGGCCCGCGATGAGCGGCAGCGGCAACTCCGAGGCGAAGACCCCGAACGCGAACGCCCCCAGCGACGGATAGCCGCGTTTGGTCAGCGGCCGATAGCCGTTGGTGGTGTTCGCGAGTCCGGCCAGCGAGCCGAGCACGGCGAAAAGCCTTGTCATCGCACTCCTCAATCACTGTGAGACGGGCTGATTCGCCGAAAACCCTACGGCACCCGATCACTGTGGGCGGGAGGCCGGTAGCGGCCGCATCTCCTTGTTGTGCGCCGTTCGCGGATGTTCACCCACCAGGAACCAGGTGGGCATGGGGCCCTTGCCCTTGACGTCGACCTCGCCGCGTTCTTCGAAGACGAAATCGTCTTTGAGCCGCTCGTAGACCGATTGGGGCACCTGGATGCGGTCCTGGCATCCGGTGGACTCCATCCGGGCCGCGAGGTTGACCGCGTCGCCCCATACGTCGTAGAAGAACCGGAGCTTGCCGACCACCCCGGCCACCACCGGCCCGGCCGCCATTCCGATGCGCAGCGACACCGGCCGGCCTCGAGGGTCACGCAGTTCGGCGACGTTCTTGGCGATGTCGAGCGCCAGACGGGCCAGGGCCTGCAGATGGTCCGGGTTGGGATCGGGCACTCCGCTGACCACCATATAGGAATCGCCGCTGGTTTTGATCTTCTCCAACCCGTGTTTGTCGACGAGCCGGTCCAGTCCGGTGTAGAGCTGGTTGAGGAAACCGACCAGACGTCGCGGGTCGACTTGGCTGGCACGTCGCGTGAAACCGCCGATGTCGGCGAACAGCACCGAGGCATCCGGATAGCTGTCGGCGATCACGTCTACCGCCGGATCCTTCAACCGCGCGGCGATGGCCGCGGGCAGGATGTTGGCCAGCAACGCCTCGGACCGGTCGTACTCGGCTTCCATCGCCACCTCGGCGCGGCGCATCTCATGCAGCGCGAACCACACGGTCGCCACCACCATGGCGCATGCCGAGACCACCACCATCGCGAACATCAGGTGGTGCAGCCAGACCGGCTGGTCCAGTTTGTCGCCCGGCGATAGGAAGCTCAGGGCGATGGCCAGTGCCGCACCGAGCCCGGCGACCGCCGAGGCCAGCACGATCCGGTCCGCGCCCAGGATCAGCACGCTGATCGATGCCGCGGCCAGGAAGTAGAACTGGGCACCCGAACCGGTGCCCGCCACCCAGCACACGACGGCGGTGATGAAGTAGGCGATCCCGATGAACGTCAGCGGAGCGACCAGTTCTCCGTAGCGGTAAAGCCGAGGCGTCAACGTCCACGAGGCGGCTACCGCCAGGTTGAGTACACCGATCCACCAATAGTTGGGCGCGGCCCAGATCTCGAGGAGCCCGAAGCAGACACAGATGGGCACCGCGAGTGCCACCGACATCTTGAGGATGCGCAGTCGTTGCGTCGACTGGGCGGCACGGTGCTGCGTCCGGGCCGGCACACGGTGTGAGTGCAGGTAGGGCGCTTTCGCCGCGGATGCGCTGAACCGATCGACTGGCACCGGACCAGCCTAATCGGGCAAACAGTAAGGCCGGCGGTTTCGCCGAGTCCGCCCCTGCGCCTAAGGTCGGCCGGCATGGTGATGCGTTCGATAGCGCTGTTCGTGCTGGCTGCCATCGCGGAGATCGGTGGGGCGTGGCTGGTCTGGCAGGGGGTGCGCGAGCATCGCGGGCTGCTGTGGGCCGGTGCCGGAGTGATTGCGCTGGGGTTGTACGGCTTCGCGGCGACACTGCAGCCCGACGCCGCGTTCGGTCGCATCCTGGCCGCCTACGGCGGGGTGTTCGTCGCCGGATCGCTGGCCTGGGGGATGGCGTTCGACGGATTCCGGCCGGACCGCGCCGATGTCATCGGCGCGCTGATCTGCCTGGCCGGGGTGGGCGTGATCATGTATGCGCCGCGCTGACCTGCACCAGGGGTGGCCGCATAGGCCCCGGCAAGACCGCCGGAACCGCTGTGTGTCGGCGCGGTCTGATAGTCAACTGCCCATGAGAATCACCGCCATAGTGGCCACGCTGGGCGTCATCGCTGCAGTACCCGCGCTGTGCCTCACGACCGCGGCTCCCGCCGGTGCAGGCTGCCAGGCCACTTACTTCGGTTGGAACAACGGACGCACCATCTGCGACGACCCCAAGAACCCCGATGGCAGTTGGGGCCGATGCCTGTATGCGGGCGGGGGTGATTCCGGTGGCGGCTTCACCAATTGCTATGTCGTGTTGCCGGACGCCATCCCGCTCAATCAGCCGGACTGGATCCCGGGCCCGAACATGGCCCCACTCGGTCCCGGCCCAGCACCTCGCTATGGCGGGTTCTGACGCCTAGCGCCGGTGGGGACCTTCTGACCTGCGTGGATAGTGGTGGTACCTGTGGTGCCCTCGGTGAGATTCGAACTCACACTGTACGGGTTTTGAATCCGTTTCCTCTGCCAGTTGGGATACGAGGGCCCGACGCTGGCGCGCGGAGTCCTACCTTAGACGATGCCCCTCGCGGTTGATCCAGGCGGCGGCCACGACACAATGGGGAGCATGACCGAGCCGACATCCGACAGCAGCCCACGCCCGGCCCGGCGGGTCCTGATCGCCGAGGATGAGGCGCTGATCCGGCTGGACCTCGCCGAAATGCTGCGCGAAGAGGGCTACGAGGTGGTGGGTGAGGCGGGCGACGGCCAGGAAGCCGTCGAACTGGCCGAATCGCTGCGCCCGGACCTGGTCATTCTCGACGTGAAGATGCCGCGCCGCGACGGGATCGACGCAGCATCGGAGATCGCCGGCAAGCGCATCGCGCCGGTGGTCATCCTCACCGCGTTCAGCCAGCGGGAACTGGTCGAACGCGCCCGTGACGCCGGGGCGATGGCCTATCTGGTCAAACCCTTCACCTCCGGCGACCTGGTACCGGCGATCGAGTTGGCGCTGAGCCGCTCCGAGGAGATCAGCGCGCTGGAGCGTGAAGTCGGTTCACTGTCGGAGCAACTGGCCACCCGCAAGCTCGTCGAGCGCGCCAAGGGCGTGCTGCAGAGCACCCAGGGACTCAGTGAGCCCGAGGCGTTCAAATGGATCCAGCGGGCGGCGATGGACAAGCGCACCACCATGCGTCAGGTGGCCGAAGTCGTGCTGGACAACCTCGACACCGCGGCCGATCCGCCGGCCTGATCGCCACGCCAGCGGCCCGGCAGAGCCCCGCCGCGCTGGTCCAGCCAGTACGCTCGATCACGTGCAGCGCAGAATCATGGGTATCGAGACCGAGTTCGGTGTCACCTGCACCTTCCACGGTCATCGGCGGTTGTCGCCCGACGAGGTGGCCCGCTACCTGTTCCGTCGGGTGGTGTCGTGGGGGCGCAGCTCGAACGTGTTCCTGCGCAACGGTGCTCGCCTGTACCTGGATGTCGGCAGTCATCCGGAGTATGCAACCGCCGAATGCGACGACCTGATTCAGCTGGTCACCCATGACCGGGCCGGCGAACGGGTGCTCGAGGATCTGCTCATCGACGCCGAGCAGCGGCTCGCCGACGAGGGGATCGGCGGCGACATCTACCTGTTCAAGAACAACACCGATTCGGCGGGCAACTCCTACGGCTGCCACGAGAACTACCTGATCGTGCGGGCCGGCGAGTTCTCCCGGATCTCCGATGTGTTGCTGCCCTTCCTGGTGACCCGGCAACTGATCTGCGGTGCCGGAAAGATCCTGCAGACCCCCAAAGCCGCCACGTTCTGCCTGTCGCAGCGTGCCGAGCACATCTGGGAGGGCGTCTCCAGCGCCACCACGCGGTCTCGGCCCATCATCAACACCCGCGACGAACCCCACGCCGACGCCGAGAAGTACCGGCGCCTGCACGTGATCGTCGGCGACTCCAACATGTCCGAGACCACCACCCTGCTCAAGGTGGGCAGCGCCGCGCTGGTCCTGGAGATGATCGAGGCCGGGGTGTCCTTCCGGGACTTCTCGCTGGACAACCCGATCCGGGCGATCCGCGAGGTCAGCCACGACGTGACGGGCCGGCGCCCGGTGCGGTTGGCCGGTGGACGCCAGGCCGGTGCTCTGGACATCCAGCGCGAGTACTACGCCCGTGCGGTGGAGTACGTGCAGACCCGCGCGGCGCGCACGCCGCAACTCGATCAGGTCATCGACCTGTGGGGGCGCCAGCTCGACGCCGTCGAGAGCCAGGATTTCGCCAAGGTCGACACCGAGATCGACTGGGTGATCAAGCGAAAGCTGTTCCAGCGCTACCAGGATCGCTACGACATGGAACTGTCGGATCCGAAGATCGCCCAACTGGATCTGGCGTATCACGACATCAAGCGAGGTCGGGGAGTCTTCGATCTGCTGCAGCGCAAGGGGCTGGCCGCCCGGGTCACCACCGACGACGAGGTCGACGCCGCCGTCGACACCCCGCCGCAGACCACCCGGGCCAAGCTGCGCGGCGAATTCATCAGTGCCGCACAGGCGGCCGGTCGCGACTTCACCGTCGACTGGGTGCACCTCAAGCTCAACGACCAGGCGCAACGCACCGTGCTGTGCAAGGACCCGTTCCGGTCGGTCGACGAGCGGGTCAATCGCTTGATCGCCAGCATGTAGTACACGGAAGCGCACCACTTGTCGCCTATCCTCTTCTCTCATGGCGACCGCCAAAGTCGAACGACTCCTCAATCTGGTCATCGCGTTGCTGGCCACCCGCAGCTACCTCACCGCCGAGAAGATCCGGGCGACCGTGATCGGCTACGGCGACAGCTCCAGCGATGAAGCGTTCTCGCGGATGTTCGAGCGGGACAAGAGCGAACTGCGCGATCTGGGCATTCCGCTGGAGACCGGGAAGAACTCGGGGTTCGACACCGTCGAGGGGTACCGGATCAACCCGGAGACCTACGCGCTGCCGCCCATCGACCTAACCCGTGACGAGGCGGCCGCGGTTGCGGTCGCCGTCCAGTTGTGGCAGTCACCGGAGCTGCGTGCCAACGCCGCGGGCGCGATGGCCAAACTGCAGGCCGCCGGCGTCGACGTGGATCCCGATCGTGCTGATGTGCTGGTGGCACCGCCCGCAGCGCTGCCGGGGATTCACCGGGCCGAACCGGCGCTGCATGCTCTGATGCTGGCGGCAGAGGCCGGTCAGGCCGTGCAGTTCGACCACCGCCCATCGCCACTGGAGCCCGATGTGACACGCACCGTCGAGCCCTGGGGCATCGTTACCCACGCCGGGCGTTGGTATCTGGTGGGCCATGACCGCGACCGTGACGCGGTGCGCACCTTCCGGATATCACGGATCGCACCCGACGTTCGCACCATCGGGCCCACCGGAGCCGTCCGCCGCCCCGAGGACGCCGATCTGCGCCAGATCGTCGCCAAGGCCGTCGGCGAGGCACCCACCGGTCAGGTGGCCCGCATCTGGGTCGCCGACGGGCGTGCCGTGGCGCTGCGCCGGGTCGGCACGGTGCTGGAGCGCCAGACCCGGGCCGGACGTGACGGTGACATCATCGGCGTCGATATCGGCACCCACGACCGCCTGGCTCGAGAGATCGCCGGATGCGGTGCCGACGCGGTCGTGCTGGATCCGCCGGCACTGCGCAACGACGTGCTGACCCGTTTGCGGGCCTGTGCCGGGGAGGTATCGGCGTGAACCAGCTGTCGACGCGTCTCGCGCGCCTGTTGAACATGGTGCCGTACCTGAAGACTCGTCCGGGCATCACCAAGGTGCAGGCGGCCGCCGAGCTCGGTGTGACGCCCAAGCAACTGCACGCCGACCTGGTGCAGTTGGCGATGTGCGGCCTGCCCGGCTACGGGCCCGGCGACCTGATCGATGTGACGTTCTATGACGACCGGCTCGACGTCCACGAGGACGCCGGCGTCACACGGCCACTACGCTTGCGGTCGCGTGAGGCAGCGGCATTGCTGATGGCGTTGCGAGCCCTGGCCGAGATGCCCGGCATCGTCGATCCGCGGGCGGCTCTCAGCGCGATCGCCAAGATCGAGAATGCGGCAGGCACCGCGGCACATCCGGTTCCGGCGTCCACCGGTACCGAGAACGCGACCGCCGAGGTCGTCCGCGATGCGGTGCACCGCCAACGGGCGCTGGCCATCGACTACTACGCCGCCTCCCGCGACAGCATGTCGCATCGCGTCGTCGACCCGATCCGGGTGGTGTTGATCTCCGCACACACCTACCTGGAGGGGTGGTGCCGCGAATCCGAAGGCGTTCGCCTGTTCAGGTTCGACCGCATCGACGCCGCACAGTTGCTCGACGAGCCGGCATCGCCGCCCGCGCCGGCCCGGCGGGCCGAAACCGACACCTCCCTGTTCGATGCCGATCCGTCGTTGCCGACCGCGATCGTGCGGGTAGAGCCGAGCGCGGCATGGATGTTCGAGTATTACCCGATGCGACTGCTCCGAGAGCTGCCCGGCGGGGGATATGAGGCGGAGATGACCTACGCCTCGGATGAGTGGTTGACCCGGCTGCTGTTGGGCATGGGCGACGAGGTTCAGATCGTGGAGCCCACTTCGCTGGCCGCCGGGCTGCGCGATGCCGCGGCGGCGGCATTGGCGGCATACCGGGCCCAATGACGACGTAGGGTCAGGCCCGACCCGGCAGCTGAACCGCGGGCACCCATCCGCGGGGTGCACCGCGGCACCGGTGAGCTGCGGTAGCATCGTGGCGACGTCTGGAGGTATCCGAAGTGGGCAGTCTCAGTCCGTGGCACTGGGCGATCCTGTTGGTCGTGTTCGTGGTGCTGTTCGGCGCCAAGCGGCTTCCCGACGCGGCGCGCTCGCTCGGCAAGTCACTGCGAATCTTCAAATCCGAGGTTCGCGAGTTGCAGAACGACACCCAGCAGGCGCCGTCGAACACCACGGTGCAGTCCGAACGCGTCGAGCCGCCGGCTGACCCGCGGTCGAGCTAGCCCGCCGTCACAGCAGCGCCCGAACGCCTTGTAATGGTGCGTGCCACCAGCTTCCTCAAGCGGCTTGATCCACGTCAGCGGCGTAGCCGTACCAATCCCGACGGGACGATGTCGCTGGTCGACCACATCCGGGAACTCCGTACCCGGCTGTTGCTGTCGCTGGCCGCGATCGCGCTGACCACCGCCCTGGGCTTCGCCTGGTACGGCCACGGCGTCCTGGGGCTGGAAAGCCTCGGGGAGTGGTTGCGCCAGCCGTACTGTTCGCTGCCCGAGTCGGCGCGGGCGCAGCTCGCCGCCAACGGCGACTGCCGGCTGTTGGCCACCGGCCCGTTCGATCAGTTCATGCTGCGGCTCAAGGTGGGCTTGGCGGCCGGGGTGGTGCTGGCCTGCCCGGTCTGGTTCTACCAACTATGGGCTTTCATCACCCCCGGGCTCTACCGGAAGGAACGTCGCTTCGCGGTGGTGTTCGTGGTGTCGGCGGCGGTGCTGTTCGTCGCGGGGGCGGTATTGGCCTATGTGGTGCTGTCCAAGGCGTTGGGGTTCCTGCTGACCGTGGGCAGCGACGTGCAGGTGACGGCGCTCTCCGGTGACCGCTACTTCGGATTTCTGATCAACCTGCTGCTGGTCTTCGGGATCAGCTTCGAATTCCCGCTGCTGATCGTGATGCTCAACCAGGTCGGCGTCCTCAGTTATGCGCGGTTGGCGGCGTGGCGCCGGGGATTGATCTTCGCCGTCTTCGCGTTCGCCGCGGTGGCCACGCCGGGCTCGGATCCGTTCTCGATGACCGCCCTCGGGCTGGCGTTGACCCTGTTGTTGGAGTTCGCCATTCAAGTCGCTCGCCTGCACGACAAGCGCAAGGCCAAACGGGAGTCCGCCGCCGACCTCGCCGACCACGAGGCCTCGCCCATCGAGTCGCCCGCACCCGTCAGCGCACCGCCGGACTAGCGCCCCGATATGACTGAGCTGAGCCGCTTCGCCGCGGATCTACCCTTCGGGCTCGACGGTTTCCAGCGCCGGGCGTGCGAGGCGCTGCAGGACGGACGCGGAGTGCTGGTGTGTGCCCCCACCGGCGCGGGCAAGACCGTCGTCGGCGAGTTCGCGGTGCACCTTGCGCTGGCCGGCGGTGGGAAGTGCTTCTACACCACACCGATCAAGGCGCTGAGCAATCAGAAGCACACCGATCTGGTGGCCCGCTACGGTAAAGACCGCGTCGGTCTGCTGACCGGGGATCTGTCGATCAATGCGAGTGCGCCCGTGGTGGTGATGACCACCGAAGTGCTGCGCAACATGCTGTACGCGAATTCTCCGGCCCTGCAAGGGCTTTCTCATGTCGTGATGGACGAGGTTCATTTCCTGGCGGACCGGATGCGCGGCGCGGTCTGGGAGGAGGTGATCCTGCACCTGGCCGAGGAGGTGCGGCTGGTCAGCCTGTCGGCCACGGTCAGCAACGCCGAGGAATTCGGCGGGTGGATCCAGACGGTGCGCGGCGACACCACCGTCGTGGTCGACGAGCACCGCCCGGTGCCGTTGTGGCAGCACATGCTGGTCGGCAAGCGACTGTTCGATCTGTTCGAATCGCGCCCCGAGGGGCAGGGGCCGGCGCGCAGCCGCCCGCGGGTCGACCCCCAACTGCTGCGCCACATCGCGCACCGCCGGGAAGCCGACCGTCTCACCGCGGATTGGGGTGGCCCGCGCCGTCCCCGCCACGGCGGCCACGACCGGGGCGGCCGGCCCAGCTATCGGCCGCCGATGCGCCCCGATGTGATCGCGGTGCTGAATTCGGCGGGTCTGCTGCCGGTCATCACCTTCGTGTTCTCCCGGGTCGGCTGTGACGCCGCCGTCAAGCAATGTCTGCGCTCGCCGCTGCGGCTGACCACCGAAGAGGAGCGGGCCCGCATCGCCGAGGTGATCGACCACCGTTGCGGCGACCTCGCCGACGACGACCTGGAGGTGCTCGGCTACTACGAATGGCGGGAGGGACTGCTGCGGGGTCTGGCCGGTCACCACGCCGGGCTGTTGCCGGTGTTCCGCCACACCGTGGAGGAGTTGTTCGCCGCGGGCCTGGTCAAAGCGGTGTTCGCCACCGAGACCCTGGCGTTGGGCATCAACATGCCGGCCCGCACCGTGGTGCTCGAGCGGCTAGTCAAGTACAACGGCGAGCAGCATGCCGCGCTGACACCGGGCGAGTACACCCAGTTGACCGGGCGGGCCGGCCGGCGCGGCATCGACGTCGAGGGCCACGCCGTGGTGTTGTGGCATCCCGGCGAGGCCACCGCCGACCCCGAGCAGGTCGCCGGCCTGGCGTCGACGCGTACCTTCCCGCTGCGCAGCTCGTTCGCGCCGTCGTACAACATGACGATCAACCTGGTTCAGCACATGGGGCCCGAGCAGGCCCACCGGTTGCTGGAGCAGTCGTTCGCCCAGTTCCAGGCGGACCGGTCCGTCGTCGGGCTGGTCCGCGGCGCAGAGCGCGGTGAACGCACCCTCGACGAGATTGCAGCGGAGTTCGGCGGCCGCGAATCAGCGGTGCTGGACTACACCCGGCTGCGCGCCAAGATCTCCGAACGCGAACGCGCCCGGGCCAGGGCATCCCGGTTGCAGCGTCGCCGGGCAGCCGGTGATGCGCTGTCGGCATTGCGCCGCGGGGACATCATCACCCTCAACCGCGGCCGTCGCGGTGGTCTGGCGGTGGTGTTGCAGGCCGACCGCGAGTCCGACGAACCCCGGCCGCTGGTGCTGACCGAACATCGCTGGGCCGGCCGGATCTCCGCTGCGGACTACTCCGGCGCCACCCCGCCGCTCGGCACCATGAGCCTGCCCAAACGGGTGGAGCACCGTCAGCCGCGGGTCCGCCGCGACCTCGCCTCGGCGCTGCGATCGGCGGCCGCCGGCCTGGTGGCGCCGGAGGCGGGTAGGCGTCGCGGTGCTTCCGATGACGCCCCGGTCGATCCGGAACTGGCGGCGCTGCGCCAACGCTTGCAGGACCATCCCGTCCACCACGAGCCGGATCGCGAGGTGCGGGTGCGGATCGCCGAACGTTACCTGCGGGTGGAGGCCGACAACGCCCAGCTGCGCAAGAAGGTCGAAGCCGCCACCAACTCGTTGGCCCGCACCTTCGATCGGATCGTCGGCCTACTGTCCGAGCGTGGCTTCATCCAAGCCGGTGACGCGTCGTCCGATCGGGATCCGCAGGTGACCGACGACGGCCGGATGCTGGCCCGGATCTACAGCGAAAGCGATCTGCTGGTCGCCGAATGTCTGCGGACCGGGGCCTGGAACGGTCTCAAACCCGCCGAACTGGCCGCGGTGGTCTCCGCGGTGCTCTACGAGACGCGCGGTGCGGACGGGTCCGGCGGCGCGTCCGCCCTGCAGGCGCCCACCGAATCGGTGCGCCGCGCCCTGCAGCAGACCCGCAAGCTGTCGGCGTCGTTGCGGGCCGACGAACGCCGGCACGGGATCACCACCACCCGCGAGCCCGACGACGGGTTCGTCGCCGCGGTCTACCGCTGGGCGCGCACCGGTGATCTGGCCTCGGCGCTGGCGGCCGCGGATGAGGCCGGCGGCGGCACACAGCTATCGGCGGGGGACTTCGTGCGCTGGTGCCGGCAGGTCCTTGATCTGTTGGATCAGCTGCGCAATGCCGCACCCGAGCCGGAACTGCGGGCCACCGCAAAACAGGCGATCGACACGGTTTTGCGCGGCGTCGTCGCCGTTGACGCCGGGTAGGCTGATCCGAGCGCTACGGTGGAGAGCCGGCGGTGATCAGCACCCGCTAGGGGAGAGGACTCGAGGAACAACGATGACCGGACCGCAGGGATACGACCCGACGCAGCCGTGGCAGCCTCAGCAGCCCACTCAGTCGGATGACCAGTCGGGCGCCGGGCAGGGTCCCGCAACGGGTGGCGACCAGGCTTGGCAGCCGCCCGCCTACACGCCGTCGCAGTATCCGCCGCAGACGTCGTACCCGCCGGTGGGGCAGCAGTACCCCGCCTATCCGCAGGCCGAGCAGTACGGCCAGACCGGGCAGTACGGCCAGACCGGGCAGTACGGGCAGCCCGAGCCGTATGGACAGACCGCCCCGTACGGGCAGGCGGCCCCCTATGGGCAGACCGCGCCCTACGGCCAGCCCGGTCAGTACGGCCAGACCGCGCCCTATGGGCAGCCCGGCCAGTACGGTCAACCCGGTCAGTACGGGCAGTACCCGCCGCAGCCCGGTCAGTTCCCCCAGCCCGGCACCGCCGGCAAGCGGCCGTCGGGGATGGTCAGCACCGTGCTGGCCGCATGCGCCGGCATCGCGGTCCTGGTGGTCTTGGTGTTGGGCTTCTGGAAGCCCGGGTTCTTCGTCACCACCAAGCTCGACGTGGAGAAGGCGCAGGAAGGCGTCCAGCAGATCCTGGCCGACCAGACCAATGGGTACGGCGCCAAGAACGTCAAGGACGTCCGCTGCAACAACGGGCAGAGCCCGGTGGTCAAGCAGGGCGACACCTTCAACTGCGAGGTCAGCATCGACGGGACCAAGCGCCAGGTGACCGTCACCTTCCAGGACAACTCCGGCACCTACGAGGTCGGCCGGCCCAAGTAGTCGTCGGGGCCGCCGGCTAATCCGGTAGTGCGTCCAGCGCCCGCTGCAACCGGGCGATCGAGGATCCGACCCCGAAGCGTTCCGCCAGCTCGGCGACGCGTGCGGGGTCGATGGCCGTGCGCGGCAACACATCCGACGGCCTGGACAGCACCACCGGTGCGTCGGTGACCACCCGTACCACCGGTTCGGCGGCCGCGATGTAGTCCTGTGTGGCCAGCAGTTTCGCGCGCACCCCTTTGGCCATCCCGGAGTCGGGGTCGGCGGCGGCGGCCAACACCGCCGCCAGCGAGCCGTGCTGCGTCAGCAGCGCCGCCGCGGTCTTCTCCCCGATGCCGGCCACCCCCGGCAACCCGTCGGAGGGGTCACCGCGCAGCAACGCCATCTCGGCGTAGGCGGCACCGGCCCGCTCGGTGGGCAGGCCGTATTGGCCGGCCACCTCGGTCGGGCCGAAGAGTGTCGCCTTCGCCAGGCCGCGGCCCAGGTAGAGCACGGACACCTCGACGGGCCCATCGGTGACCACCTGCAGCAGATCGCGGTCACCGCTGACCACGATCACCGGGTCACGGCGTTCGGTAGCGGCCAGCGTGCCCAGCACGTCGTCGGCTTCGAAGTCGGGAGCACCGCCGGTGACGATCCCGAACGCATCGAGTAGCTCGGCGATCATCTCCACCTGGGGGCTCAGATCGTCGGGTATCTCTTCGAGGTCGGGCCCGGAGTCTTCGCCGCCGGGGTCGGCCGGGGCGGGCTCGATGACCCGATGCGCCTTGTAGGAGGGCACCAGATCCACCCGCCATTGCGGTCGCCAGTCCAGATCCAGGCAGACCACCAATCGAGCCGGCTGATACCGGGTGATGAGGGTGGCGACCGAATCGAGGAAACCGCGGACCGCGTTCACCGGTCGGCCGTCCGGCCCGGTGATCGAGGACGGCACACCGAAGTAGGACCGGAACCACATACTGGCACCGTCGAGCAACAGCACGGGAGCGGGCGCGGGAGCGGGCATGGGTGCCAGCCTATTTGCCGGCCGTTAGCCTGATGTGCGTGACTTCCCGGTTCGACAGCAGTGTCTATGCCCACCGCCTGGCTGCCGCGGCCGGCGCCGCCGAAGCCGCCGGCCTAGCCGGCCTGGTGATCACGCCCGGCTATGACCTTCGGTACCTGATCGGGTCGCGCGCCCAGACGTTCGAGCGGCTCACCGCCCTGGTTCTGCCCGCCTCGGGTACGCCCACCATGGTGGTGCCCCGACTGGAACTCGCCGCGCTGCGCGAGTCGGCGGTGGACGACCTGGGCGTGCAGGTGCGGGACTGGGTCGATGGCGAGAACCCCTATCAGATGGTCGGCGATGCACTGGGAACGGCGGCGTCGGCGAAGACGGCGGTCACCGACTCGATGCCCGCACTGCATCTGCTACCGCTGGCCGACGTGCTGGGCACCACCCCGGTCCTGGCCACCGAGGTGCTCCGTGATCTCCGAATGATCAAGGATGCCAGCGAGATCGATGCCCTCCGCCGGGCCGGTGCGGCGATCGACCGGGTGCACGCTCGGGTGCCGGAGTTTCTGGTGCCCGGACGCACCGAGGCCGAAGTCGCCGCCGATATCGCCGACGCCATCGTGGCCGAGGGTCATTCCGGCGTGGCGTTCATCATCGTGGGTTCCGGCCCGCATGGCGCCGATCCCCACCACGAGTGCTCCGACCGGGTCTTGCAGGCCGGTGACATCGTGGTCGTCGACATCGGTGGGCCGGTGGAACCCGGATACCATTCGGACTGCACCCGGACGTACAGCATCGGCGAGCCCGATGTCGAGGTGGCGCAACGGTATTCGATACTGCAGCAGGCGCAACGGGCGGCCGTTGCCGGCGTTCGCCCGGGTGTCACCGCCCAGCAGGTCGACGCGGCCGCGCGCGACGTGCTGGCCGACGCCGGCCTGGCGGAGTTCTTCGTCCACCGCACCGGGCACGGGATCGGCCTTTCGGTGCATGAAGAGCCCTACATCGTGGCCGGCAACGACATCCCGCTTCGCCCGGGAATGGCCTTCTCAGTCGAACCCGGGATCTATTTCCCGGGTAAGTGGGGCGCCCGAATCGAAGACATCGTGATCGTCACCGCTCACGGGTGTGAATCGCTCAACCAGCGACCACACGAGTTGGTCGTGGTGCCGGTCGACCGCAACGACTGACTAGCGGGTACCGCGGTCGAGCAGGTCGGCCGAACCGAGTACCCGCTCCACCTGAACCTCGATGACCACGCGCTGCGGGTTGACCCGCGGCGTGCGGTACCGCTGGGCGTAACGCAACTCGGCGTCGCGTACCGCCGCACCGGCATCGTTGACGGTGGCACTGCCTTCCAGCGACAGCCAGCGAGCACCGTCGACTTGGCTGAGCACCGCGACGCCGGCCCGTTCGGCGTTGACCGCCTTCTGGGAACCGCCGGTGGTGATCACCCGTGCGATGTGGGTCTTGGGATCGAAGGTGAATCCCACCGCGACCACGTGCGGCGAGTTATCCGCCCGCAGGGTGGTCAGCATTGCCAGGTGACGTTCGGTGAGGAACGCCAACGCGTCACTGTTGAGTCGAGTCGTCGCGTTCGCCATCACCGCTCACGCTAGCGCAGGCGATAATCTTCACCGTGAACGACACGGTTGAGGGACCGGTGGTGATTTTCGGTGGGCGCAGCGAGATAGGTCTTGAACTCGCGTTGCGACTGGCGCCGGGAGCAACGGTGGTGTTGGCCGCGCGATCCGCCGATCGGTTGACGGCCGAGGCGGACGCCGTCCGCGCAGCGGGTGCCTCGGCCGTGCATACGGTCGAGTTCGATGCCGACGATCTGACCGGACATGCTCCACTGGTGGCGACGCTCATCGCTGAACACGGTCCGATCGGGACCGCCGTACTGGCGTTCGGCGTGCTGGGCGATCAGGCCCGGGCCGAGTCGGATGCCGCACACGCCGTGGGCATCGTGCACACCGACTTCGTCGCACAGGTCAATCTGCTCACGATCCTGGCCGCCGCGATGCGTGCCGCCGGGCGCGGCCGGATGGTGGTGTTCTCCTCAGTCGCCGGGATCCGGGTACGGCGGGCCAACTACGTCTACGGTTCGGCCAAGGCCGGCCTCGAGGGGTTCGCCGGGGGACTCGCCGACGCGCTGCACGGCACCGGTGTGCGCCTGTTGATCGTGCGGCCCGGGTTCGTGGTGGGCCGGATGACGGCCGGAATGTCTCCGGCGCCGCTGTCGAGCACCCCGCCACAGGTGGCGGCGGCCGCCGCCCGGGCGTTGAAGAAGGGCCGCCGCTCGGTGTGGGTGCCCTGGGCGCTGCGCCCGCTGTTCGCCGGGTTGCGACTTCTGCCGCAGGCGGTCTGGCGCCGGATGCCGCGGTGAGTCGCGCTTTCGCGGCGTGACCTGGCACGTCGTAACTTACGGGTGATAGCACGCGGCGCGACATGTGCCGGTTATGGGAAAAATCGGAGATTTTCGGTATGGTTTTCTGGCTGATTCCCTATTGACAGGACTAGAGTGTAAAAGTATGGACGATCGGAAGAAGGATCCATCGGTCGTACTGCCTTATCTCGTCGGCAGACCGCTTCCCGCGACCGAAGTCTACGAAGCCTTCGGCTACCGCAAGTCTGCCTACTACAAGGCGGCACACGAAGGACGTTTGATCACCGCCGACAACCTGATCCGGGTTGCCAAGCACTTCGGCTTGAATGCTGTGGATCTGCTGGTCCGCTATGGCCTGATCACGCTCGACGCGGTCACCGACTACGTGGATGCCGAGCAGCCCAAGGCGGCCCTGCCCAAGCTCGCCGACTTGCACCCCATCGCGAGTCGCCCGCCTTTGTAGTTCTTCCCCGTTTCACCCGCAGCGGTGTCGGCCCCTCGGCCGGGCCGCGGTTTCGCTGTGCCTACAGGAACCGACGTCCGGAAGGGTAGGTTCGCGGTCATGGCCCCAACCTTCGCCGAGATCGCCAAGTCCGATTACCTGTTGCTGACCACGTTCACCAAAGATGGTCGGCCCAAGCCGACTCCGGTGTGGGCCGCAGCCGATGGGGACAGACTGTTGGTGATCACCCAGGAGTCGTCGTGGAAGGTCAAACGGATCCGTAACACGCCGCGGGTCACGCTGGCGGTCTGCGATATGCGGGGGCGCCCGAAGGGTGAAGCGATCGAAGCCGTCGCGACCGTGTTGGACAAGTCCGAGAACGGCGCCGTGTATGCGGCGATCGGCAAGCGCTACAAGTTGATGGGCTCGGTGTTCAACTTCTTCAGCAAACTGCGTGGCGGCATGCGCACCAACGTCGGGTTGGCGTTGACGCCGGCCGGCCGATAGTCGCCGACTGCGTCACATATAGTGGATTATGTTCATTTAAATAATCATTGTTGGATCGGTACCCCGACACACTAGGAGTCGTCATGGCCGCCTTCTCGTCCGATCAGATTCTCGGTGACATCGTCACAATCGATCCAGCCACCACTCGCATCCTCAGCCGGTTCGGGATCGATTTCTGCTGCCACGGACAACGGTCCCTCGCGCAGGCCTGCGCCGCCGACGGCGTGGACCCGCAGGAGGTGGTGGCAGCACTCAACGCCGCCGAACCGGGAGGACCGGCGGACTGGGCGGACTACGACGACGTCGCTCTGATCGCCCACATCGTCAGCACCCACCACCGTTTCCTGTGGGACGAGTTCCCCCGGTTGGCCGAACTGGTCGACAAGGTGGCGCGGGTGCACGGCCCCAACCACGCCGAATTGGTCCGGGTCCGCGACGTCTTCCATCAACTGCGGGCCGGGATGGAACCGCATCTGCGCACCGAGGAGACCCTGCTGTTCCCGGAGATCAGCCTGCACGCCGGACGGCCGGATCGTGCACTGCCGGAGCAGATGCACGCCCAACTGGCCGAGAACCAGCAGGAGCACGACCGGGCCGGCCATCTGCTGGCCGAACTGCGTGACCTCACCGACGGTTACCGGGTTCCCCAAGACGCCTGTGCGAGCTACACCGCGATGTTGGCCGGCCTGGCGGATCTCGAGTCCGACATTCACCTGCATGTGCACAAGGAGAACAACGTGCTCTTCCCGCGGGTCTTGGCCGCGGCCGGCCAGACCGCCTGACCCCGGATCAGCCGGTCGGGCCGAGGTGCTCGCCGAAGAACCCGAAGACCCGCTCCCACGCGTCGGCGCTGGCCGCTTCGTCATAGCCGAATCCGGCCACCCGCAGCAGTGGCTGGCCCGGCAGTCGGTTGGCGAAGCTGTGCCCCACGCCCGGGTAGACCTTGATGTCGTGCGGGATCCGTCGATCCTCGGCAAGCCCGCGCAGCCGATCGGCGGCGCCGCGCCCGATCGGATCACGGGCCCCGAAGCTGGCGACGATCGGGCAGTTCGCGTCGAGGGTCTGTTCCAGGTGGCGGGGCAGCGGTACCCCGTAGAACGGGGCGGCAGCACCGAATCCCTTGGGCCCCAACAATAAAGCGAACTGGCCGCCCATGCAGAATCCGGCGATCGCTACCGCGCCCGAGCACTCGGGCATGCCCAGCAGATGTTCGCGGGCGGCCATGATGTCATCGAGGGCGCGGCCGCGCTGGGTGAGCAGCTCGCGGAACACGCGGGTGATGCAGCGGGCCCGGCCGCCCCGGGAATACAGATTCGGCGACAGCGCCAGATATCCGGCGCCGGCGACCCGTTCGGAGATCGCCCGCATGTCCCGCGCGGCACCGATCGCGTCGTGAACGATCACCACCGCGGGCCACGGCCCGGGCCCGTCCGGAACGTCCAGCAGTGCGTCGATGGGGCCTGCGGCGGTACCGACTTCGATGGTGGCCATTGCATCAGTATCACCGCCCGGGGGACAGTGGTCCCGATCCGGTGGAACCAGAACACCGCGCAGAACGTTGGGATGACATGGCGAGTGCTGTGCTACGAGTCTTCGGGCTCTACGTCGTGGTCGAGTTGGCGGCTGTTGCGACGCTGATCTGGGCGATCGGGTTCGGCTGGACGACACTGCTGGTGTTGGGCATCTTCCTGGCGGGAGTGTTGCTGGCGAGCGGCCAGATCAAGCGCCAGTTCCGTCGGGTCCGCACCCGCGCCGGCGGTGGTGCACTGGCCGACGGCGGACTGGTGGCGGCGGGGACCGTGTTGGTGTTGGTGCCGGGCCCGGTGACCACGCTGGCCGGTCTTCTGCTGTTGGCGCCGCCGACCCGCGCGGCCGCCCGGCCGGTGTTGGCCGCCCTCGCAGCCACCACGCTGGGCAGGCACACACCGCTGGTCGCTGCGGCGACCATCGGTCACCAGTGGTACAACTCCCGCCGCGGAGCCGGGCACCGTGCCGACTACATCGACGCCGAATGGCTCGACGTCACCGACGTGACCGGCCACCCGCAGCGGGCGCTGTCGGTCGGGCGCTCCGCCGCCGGCGGCAACCCGTAAGTTTCTACGTCGTGACCGTTGTGACCGGCAGCCCCACGTCCCTGCTGCTCGGCGGGCGAATCCACAGTCCGAGCCATCCGGATGCCACCGCGATGGCCGTCCGCGACGGTGTGGTCGCCTGGCTGGGCAGTGACTCCGTCGGTGTCGAACAGTTCCCGCACGCCGAGGTGCTGGACCTCGACGGCGCCCTGGTGACGCCCGCCTTCGTGGACAGTCACGTCCACCTCACCGAGACCGGCCTGTGCCATACCGGCTTGGACCTGCGGCCCGCCACTTCAGCGCGGCATTGCCTGCAGCTGATCGCCGACTACGCAGCGGCCCATCCCAGCGGCCCGCTGCGGGGCCACGGTTGGGACGACTCCGGGTGGCTCGACGGCTCGGCGCTGGCCACCGCGGCGATCGACGCCATCGTGGGGGACCGGCCGGTGTATCTGTCCCGTGCCGATGTGCACTCGGCAGTGGCCTCCACCGCGCTGCGGAAACTGGTGCCCGGCCTTCCGGCCGGACCGGATGCCGATGCGCCCCTGACCGGCGACGCCCACCACCTGGTTCGTGCCGCGGCCGGGTCTCTGCTGACCGCCGAGGAACGGTCTCGGGCCCGTACCGCGGCCCTGGACGCCGCCGCGGCGGCGGGCATCGTCGCGGTGCACGAATGCGCCGGCGCCGAGATCGGTGGCCTCGACGACTGGCTGGAACTACGGGCGCTGGGCCGGGACGGCGCCGGTGTGGAGGTCGTCGGCTATTGGGGTGAAGCCGTCACCAGTGCCGCCCGGGCCCGCGACCTGATCGCCGAGACCGGCGCCCACGGACTCGGCGGCGACCTGTTCGTCGACGGAGCCCTGGGTTCGCACACCGCATGGCTGCACCGGCCCTACGCCGATGAGCCCGCCTGCACCGGCGTCTGCCACCTCGACCTCGATGCGGTCACCGCTCATCTGGCGGCCTGTACCGAGGCGGGGGTGACCGCGGGCTTCCACGTCATCGGTGACGCCGCGGTGACCACCGTGGTGACCGCGCTGGAACGCGTCGTCGAGAAGTTCGGAGTACCGGCGGTGGCACGGTGCGGGCACCGCCTCGAGCACCTGGAGATGGTGGATGCCCAGCAGGCCGCGAAGCTCGGCGCCTGGGGGGTGATCGCCAGCATGCAGCCGGTTTTCGACGCCCTGTGGGGCGGCGACGACGGCATGTACGCCCGACGATTGGGTGCCGAGCGAGCCGCCGGGATGAACCCGTTCGCGCTGTTAGCATCGCAAGGCGTGCCCCTCGCGTTCGGTTCCGACAGCCCGGTGACCGCGCTGGATCCGTGGGCCGGTGTCCGGGCGGCCGCACACCACCGCACACCGGGCAGCGCTATCTCCATGCGTGCCGCGTTCGCGGCGGCGACTCGGGGCGGCTGGCGGGCTGCGGGTATCAACGACGGCATCACCGGAACCCTGGTGGCCGGCGCACCGGCGTCCTATGCGGTGTGGGAGACCGACCGGCTGGCCGTGGAGGCGCCCCGCGACACCGTTCAGCGGTGGTCGACCGATCCGCGGGCCCGGGTGCCCGCGCTGCCGGTCCTGGATTCCGGTGTCAGCCCCCGATGCCGTCGCACCGTGCACCGCGGCGTGGTCCTGCATGGCTGAGACCACCACCCCCACCGACCCGGCGGATGACGTCGCCGGCGACTCGGCGCGGGTCGGTCCGAATCGGTGGGAGCGGTTGGGTGTCGCCGCGGCGGATCGCTGGGCTCAGTTGGCCGCGACGGTCACCGCTGGAATGCTGTTGCGCAGTAGCTTCGCCCCCCTGAACTGGTGGTGGGCGGCGATCATCGCCTTTGCCCTGCTGAGTTCGGTGTTGGTGTACCGGCGGACGACCGTCGTCGGTGGATTCGGCTACGGTCTGCTTTTCGGCCTCGCGTTCTATCTGCCGCTGCTGCCCTGGGTGGGGGGACTGGTCGGTCCGGTGCCCTGGCTGATGCTCGCCCTGATGTGCGCGCTGTTTCCCGCGCTGTTCGGATCCGCTGCGGTCGTGGTGCGCGCGGTGCCCGGCTGGCCGGTCTGGTTCGCCGTGTTGTGGGCGGCGCAGGAGTGGGCGAAATCGGTTTTTCCGTTCGGCGGATTCCCTTGGGGCATCGTGGGATACGGGCAGACCTCCGGGCCGCTGCTGCCGCTGGTCGCCCTCGGCGGGGTACCGCTGCTGTCGACGGCCGTGGTGCTGCTGGGCTGCTCCGGCACCGCACTGGCCCTGGAGATCGTGCGCTGGATGCGGGACACCCCAGGGCCCGCAGCGGATTCGCGACCGCCTGCGGTGCTGATTCCGGGATTGTGCATCTGTCTGGTGCTGCTCTCCGCGGTCGTGGTGTGGCCCGGAGTTCGCCGCTCCGGTGTCGGCGCCGGCGACGACCCGTCCATCACGGTGGCCGCCGTGCAGGGCAACGTGCCGCGCCTCGGCTTGGATTTCAATGCGCAGCGCCGTGAGGTGCTCGACAACCACGTCCGCGAAACGCTGCGGTTGGCCGACGACGTCACGGCCGGGCGGGCACCGCAGCCCCGGTTCGTGATCTGGCCGGAGAACGCCTCGGACATCGACCCGATGATGAACGCCGATGCCGCGCAACAGATCACCACCGCGGCGCAGGCGATCGACGCACCGATCCTGGTGGGCACCGTGCAGGCCGCGCCGGGTTGGACCCGGGAGAACCCGGCGGCATCCAATTCGGTGCTGGTGTGGGATCCGCATACCGGACCGGGGGAGAGTCACGACAAACGGATCGTGCAACCGTTCGGTGAGTACCTGCCCTGGCGCGGGTTCTTCCGCCACCTCTCCGGCTACGCCGACCGCGCGGGGTATTTCGTCCCGGGTCACGGCGACGGTGTGCTGCACGTCGCCGGTGTTCCGGTCGGCGTGACCACCTGCTGGGAGGTGATCTTCGACCGGGCACCCCGTGAATCGGTGCTCGCCGGCGCCCAGATCCTGGCCGTGCCCACGAACAACGCCACGTTCGACGAGACGATGAGCGAGCAGCAGTTGGCGTTCGCCAAGGTGCGCGCCGTCGAGCACGACCGCTACGTCGTCGTCGCCGGGACCACCGGGATCAGCGCGATGATCGCCCCCGACGGTCGCGTACTTGCCCGCACCGGGTTCTTCGAGCCCGCCCACCTCGATGGGAACCTGCGGTTGAAGACGTCGTTGACGGCGGCGACCCGGTGGGCGCCGATGCTGCAATGGGTGCTGCTGGGTGCGGCCGTTGCGGCTTTGATCGCCGGCATACGGCAAAATGGAAACTTCATGCGCGGTCGGTTCAAGGGGCGCGATTTCAAACGGCGCCGCACCGGCGTCGAAGCGGAGAACGGGAGGAACGGCGCCGATGAGTGAGCGTCCCAGCCTGCACACGCTGGTGGTCATACCCACCTACAACGAGTTGGAGAACCTGCCGCTCATCCTCGATCGGCTGCAGCAGTCCCGCCCGGACGTCCACGTCCTGGTCGTCGACGACGGTAGCCCCGACGGCACCGGGAAACTCGCCGACGAACGCGCCGCCGCCGACCCCGCCCGCATCCACGTGATGCACCGGACCTCTAAAGCCGGGTTGGGTGCGGCCTATTTGGCCGGGTTCGCATGGGGCCTGGAACGCGATTACGAGGTGATCGTGGAGATGGACGCCGACGGCAGCCACGCGCCCGAACAGCTCTACCGCCTGTTGGACGCCATCGACTCCGGTGCTGATCTGGCGATCGGCTCCCGGTACGTCGACGGGGGGACGGTCCGTAACTGGCCGCTGCGCCGCCTGGTGCTGTCCAAGACCGCGAACACCTACGCCCGCCTGCTGCTCGGGGTCGGAATTCACGACATCACCGCCGGTTACCGCGCCTACCGCCGCGGTGTGCTGGAGAAGATCGGACTCGATGCGGTCGAGTCCAAGGGGTACTGCTTCCAGGTGGATCTCACCTGGCGGGCCGTCAACGAGGGCTTCACCATCACCGAGGTGCCCATCACCTTCACCGAGCGTGAGCTGGGGGTATCGAAGATGAGCGGGTCCAATATCCGCGAGGCGATGGTGAAGGTCGCCCGGTGGGGGATCGGCGGCCGGGTGAATCGCCTCCGGGGCGCTCGTACCTGAAAACAAAACACCGCGGCGTCTCCGGTGAGACGCCGCGGTGCGGTACGGCCCGCGCTGCTAGCCGCGCCGCTTGGTCTTGATCAGGTCGAGGCGCTCTTTGAGTAGTTCTTCGAGTTCCTCGATCGAGCGGCGCTCCAGCAGCATGTCCCAGTGGGTGCGCGGCGGCTTGACCTTCTTGGGCTCGGGCAGGTCGCCTTCGAGCAGGGTGCCTTCCAAACCGTTGCGGCACATCCAGGTGCCGGGGATCTCCGCATCGTCGGCGAAGGGCACCTCGAACTCTTCGCCGTTGTCCGTGCGATACCGGGCCATGCGGCGCGGCGCCAGGTCATGGTTACGGTCGGTCTCGTAGCTCACGGCTCCCAGCCGACTGCCCCGCAGAACACGATCAGCCATCGACCCACTCTCCTTAAACCTGTATGTCGTGAAAACTTCTACCGCATTGACAACGCGAACGGACCCCGTGGAGTTCCCGGCGCGCGCGGCACGAACCTCCATGATACCGGGATCATCGGGGTCACGAGACTAAGGTGTTCAGGCGTGCCTCGCAGCCCCCGCCCGCAACCCTGCCGTTGGTGCGGCCGTGATGTGGGCGATGCCGGTATCGGACGGCGCCGACAATACTGCCGGCAGTCCTGTCGCCAGCGCGCCTACGAACAGCGGGCCCTGATCAGCAGTGGTAAAGCCACCGCACTGGCACCCGACGCCGTGGTGCTCTCCGCGGAGGAGGCCACCGCCCTGTCCGACCGGGTGTATCAGGTGCGGTGTGCGGCGGAGGACATCGCGACCGCACTGGCCGAGGACGCCCCTCGCGATGAGCTGCGGCAACTCTGCGACACCCTGCTCCAGGCGGTGGAGACCGCCGACCGCTGGCGCTGACGCCGTTCAGCAGCTGAAGCGCTCACCGGCTCCCTCTGCCTGCGGTACGGGGTGCAGGCAGCCGAACGTCGCGATGCCCGCAGTGCTCAACCGCACCGCCGTACGGTGCGCATAGTTCACACAGAACACCTCGGATCCCTGCGCACGACACCGGAAATCGCCGAACGACAGGGTGCTGCCGGTGGCCAGGTCGGGGCCGTCCCCGTTATGGAACGGGCCGGGGTCGCCGTGTGCGGAACCGACCTGCACGGTTTCGCCGTCGAAGTCGACCCACCCGCCCTTCCATTGCCCGTAGATCTCCGTCGGCGCGGCAGGCGGCTTGGCCAGGTCGACCAAACAACTCAGTGCATCGGAACGACGTGCGCGATCGGTCATACACACGGTGGCGCGACGATCGGTGCCGGGCACCCGGAAGGCGACGTCCTCGCCGAGACCGGTGGTGGTCCCGTCCCGAGTCGCGACGTGGTAGCCGGCCGCATCGGCCGGCCGGCCGGCCTCGATCCAGGAGATGACCTCGGAGATCGGCGCGCCGTCGGCCGGAACACCGGCCGGCTTGGTCGTCGACGGCGCCGTAGTCCGAGCCGACGACGACGGTGCAGTCGAGGTGATCGACGTCAGCGGCCCGGCGGACGTCGACTCCGGCTCACTGACCGTGGCCCGTGCACAGCCGGACATCAACAGCAGTACGACGATCAGCCCGGTGAGACGCATGCCGTTAGGCTAACCGCAGGGCTCATACGGCGGTCCAGCATCACCTCTCCTCCGTCGAGGTTCGCTAACCTCCGGGCTCATACGGCGGTCCAGCATCACCTCTCCTCCGTCGAGGTTCGCTAACCTCCGGGCTATTCGCTACCGTTCGCATCATGCATAAACACCCTGTGCAGGCCCGTATCTCCACCGGCGTGGTGGAGGGTTTCGCACGGGACGGGGTACGCCGATGGCGGTCGATTCCGTACGCCCGTCCGCCGGTGGGCACTTTGCGGTTTCGGGCACCCCAACCGCCCGAGCCCTGGTCGGGGGTGCGCCACTGCCATGGCTTCACCAATTGCGCCCCGCAGGAGAAGTCCTACACGCTCCTGGGCCCCGGCCGATTCCAGCCGACCGGCGAGGACTGCCTGACCCTCAACGTGACCGCTCCTCGGGACACCGCAGCGGGCGACCTCCCGGTGATGGTGTTCATCCACGGCGGCGGTTACATCATGGGTAGCTCGGCGACCCCGATCTACGACGGCGCGGCGCTGGCACGCCGCGGCTGCATCTACGTCTCGGTCAACTATCGGCTGGGCGCTCTCGGGTGCCTGGATCTGTCCTCGCTGTCGACCTCCGAGGTGAGGTTGGACAGCAATCTGTACCTGCGCGACCTGGTGCTGGCCCTGCGGTGGGTGCGCGAGAACATCGCGGTGTTCGGCGGCGACCCGGACAACGTGACGATCTTCGGGGAGAGCGCGGGGGCGCACGCCGTCGCCACCCTATTGGCGGTTCCCGAGGCGGAGGGCCTGTTCGCCCGGGCGATCGCCGAGAGCCCCGCCGCCGGACTGGTGCGGGACACCGAGATCGCCGCAGAATTCGCGGTCCGGTTCGCGGCGTTGCTGGGGGTGCGTCCCTCCGACGCCGCGCAGGCCCTGCTGCGGGTGTCGCCGGCCGAGCTGCTGGCCGCCCAGGACCGTTTGATCGCCGACGGCAACCGCGACATGCTGGGGGCGTTCCCCATCGGCCCGGTCTCCGGGGACGATCTGCTGCCGGTGGATCCACTCGAAGCGATGCGGCAGGGCACCGCGCACCGGGTGCCGCTGATCGTCGGCAGCAACGCCGACGAGGGCCGACTGTTCACCCGCTTCCTAAAGCTGCTGCCGGTGGACGAGGAGATGGTCGAGGCGGTGCTGGCCGGGACCGACGCCGGGGTACGCGATCGCATCGTCTCGGCCTACCCGGACTATCCGAATCGTGCGGCCTGTGTGCGCCTCGGCGGTGACTTCGCGTTCAACGTCGCGGTGTGGGAGATCGCCGAGGCCCACGGCGCGCATGCCCCCACCTACGTCTACCGCTACGACTACGCGCCGCGGATGCTGCGCTGGGCGGGGATGGGCGCCACCCATGCCACCGAACTGTTCGCGGTGTTCGACGTCTATCGCAGCGGCGGCTTCGGCAGGCTGCTGACCGCCGGTGCCGACCGGCGAACCGCCCTGCAGGTCAGCCGGCAGGTGCAGGGCCGGTGGAGCGCGTTCGGTCGGACGGGCACCCCTGGCGAGGGGTGGCCGGTCTACACAGCCGATGAGCGGGCGGTGCTGGTGATCGACCGCACGTCACGGCTGGAATACGATCCGGCCGCCGAACGCCGAAAGGCTTGGCGCGGCTTCACATTGGTGCGCTGATAGCCCCACGCCCCCGTGCGCTGCCGCGCGGCGAATCAGGAACGCGTCACCCGGGTTCCGCCGGCCAGCTCGTCGTGTTTGCCCTGCTTGCTCGGGCTGCCGCTGATGGTCACCGCGATCACCACGTAGGCCACGAAGGCCAGCAACGGTCCGAGATAGGGCACCACGGCCAGCAACGTGAACGCGTTGCGCATGGCCGACTGACCCGCGGTCGGATTCGACACCCCGTCGGGCCCGTACACCCGTAGACCAAGCAGTCGCTTGGCCGGGGTGGCTCCCTGCGCCACCTCGAACAGCACGAAATAGCCGAAGGTCAGCACACCGGAGAACAGTCCGGTCACCAGGAACGGGTAGTCGTCGGAGAAGACCAGCAACGACAGCAGCCCCGAGACCAGTCCGACCAGCAGCCCGTCGATCACGCGGGCCCAGAAACGCCGTCCCAAACCACCCGGCTTCTGCCCCCAGCCGGGCTGCGGGCCCCAACCCTGCGGCGGCGGGTAACCGCCGGGCTGACCGTATCCGGGGCCATACCCGGGACCGTTCGGGCCGAAATCACCGGTTGTCATCAGCTCTGCTCCTGACCACGTTGGATGCTCGCCAATCTACCGCCGCGGTGACGGTCCCGACGGGATTCCGCGGGCGGCGAAACGGCGGACCGATTTGCCAGGTCGCGGCGGTGCTCATCGTCACAGCGCACCGTGCATCCGTCGGCCGCGCGCTTCATCGGCCAGCAATCGGCCAGATGCCCTGCGCCGCAGCCGATACTGTGGGCGAATGCGGGCCTTGATCATCGTCGACGTGCAGAACGATTTCTGCGACGGCGGTGCGTTGCCGGTGCCCGGCGCGGTGGCGATCGCCCACGACATCAGCCGATACGTCGACAGTCCGGACGGGCGCGCCCGCTACGCCCATGTGGTGGCGACCCGGGACAGCCACGTCGATCCCGGACCGCACTTCTCCGAAGATCCGGACTTCGGCACATCCTGGCCGCGGCATTGCCTCGCCGGAACCCCCGGGGCGAAACTGCATCCCGCGCTCGACACCGACCGCATCGAGGCCGTCTTCCGCAAGGGTGCCTACGACGCCGGCTACAGCGGTTTCGACGGCGTCGACGACGACGGCACCCGGCTGGGGGACTGGCTGCGCCGACACGCTGTCGACAATGTCGAGTTGGTCGGCGTCGCAACCGACTACTGCGTCCGACGCACTGCCGAAGACGCCGTCCGCGAAGGCTTTTCGACCGCGGTCCTGCTGCCGCTGACCGCCGGGGTGGCGGCCGATTCCACCGCCGCCGCGCTGGCGGCGATGCGAGCCGCCGGCGTCACGGTGGTGGAGGCCGCCTGACGACCGGCCCCACGGGGCCGCACTTTCGGAGGCGGTGCACCGCTCGACGCCATCCGGAATTCCCGGGGGGCTGAATCGGCGCGACGGCGAGGATAAGCTCACAGGCGTGCCGAGTTTTCGAATCGCCGAGGTCGCCGAGCTACTCGGAGTCAGTGACGACACCGTCAGACGGTGGATCGATTCCGGTCGACTGTCGGTGGTGTCCGGCAGCGGCCCCCGCATGGTCGACGGCGCCGAGCTGGCACAGTTCGCTCAGGAACGTGCCGCGGTGGAACCGGTGTCACGGAATCCGGTGGTCGGCCAGTCCGCCCGCAATCGGATGGTCGGTCTGGTCACCAAGATCACCCGCGACACCGTGATGGCGCAGGTGGAAATCCAGGCCGGACCGTTCCGGCTGGTGTCGCTGGTCAGCCGGGAGGCTGCCGACGAACTGCAGCTACAACCCGGCAGCCTGGTCGTCGCCTCGGTCAAGGCCACCAATGTGGTCGTCGAGCTGCCGAGGCGGGCCGGTTCCGCCAGCCATGCCGACCCCGGTGCCGAATTCGGCTGACTTCAGGCCAGCAGCATCGACAGCGATGCCGCCGACGCCAGCAGATACAACCCCGGAAACCCGATGTTGTAGAACACCTTGGCCCGGATATGCGTCACGATCGCCCCGATGAAGAAGGCCACCAGACCGGCGGCGGCGGCTACACCGAGTACCCGGAAGCCCGCCAACCCGGCGAGCAGCCCGATACCCCCGGCCAGCTTCAGCGCGCCCAACACCGGCAGCCACGACCGCGGCACCCCCACCTGCGCGGAGTTGGCGAGTACGAAGCGCGCCGGAATGAAATCGGCGATGGCGATGGCGATGGTGATGGCCGCGGTCAGCGCCACCGTGATCAGGGAACCGGTCGCAAGGTTCACGATTGTTTCCTTTCTGCAGTAGACGGCTGTGCCGCTACCTCCGAGACGACGCACCGACGCAGAACGTGACACCGGACACCGCGTTGCGCGGCGGCGATACCCGCCGCTTACGGCGGCACCGTGTTTTGATGGGTCACGCGAACCGATGGATGAAAGGGTTGTCCCCGTGCCAGAGGAAACCACGACCGCGAGCACGCCACCGATGGCGGTGACGGCGCGCGGTATCACGATGACCGGGCCGTGGGGGCGGGTCTTCGGGCCCCTGGACCTCGACGTTCCGGCCGGCGGGACCTCGGTGCTGATCGGGCCGCCCGGCTCGGGGCGCACCGCGTTGATGATGAACCTGGCGGGCCGGATGCAGCCGTCGACGGGCACGCTCACCGTGCTCGGCCACACCAAGGCCCGCGCCATCTTCGGTGTCGCCGCCCTGGCCGGTATCGAACAACTCGACGAGATCTTCGAATCCGTCACCGTCCGGGATCTGATCACCGAACAGATCCGCTGGGATGCACCCTGGTACCGGCTGGTGCGCCGCGCCGGCGAGGCCGAGCGGGACGCGGTGTGCCGCCCGGTCTTCGGCGACCTACCGCTGCCGCGACTGGACGACTACGTCGAGCATCTCGACGAGCTGACCGGGCTGCTGCTGCGGATCGCGCTGGCCAACACCAAACGACCTCCGCTGCTGGTGGTCGGCAGCGTCGACGAGGTCGCCGACGACGACGAACGGGCCACCCTGATCGAGCGGTTGGTCGCGTTGGGGGAGCAGCAGACGGTCATCACCGCGTCGGCCAACGAACTGCCCGAACAGCCCGGAATCACCGCGCAGCTTCATGTCGAGCATCTGCGGCGCGCCGAACTGCTCCACGGTCGACACGAGAAGAGGGACGACTGATCATGCTCGCCGGAATGTCGCTGGGCACCGACCTCAAGCGTTACTCGCGTGGCACGATGCCGCGCCTGGCCCTGGTCACGATCATCGTGTTGCCGCTGCTGTACGGCGCGATGTACCTGTGGGCGTTCTGGAATCCGTTCGCGGCCATCGACAAGATTCCGGTCGCGATCGTCAACCAGGACACCGGGGCTTCGGTCTCCGGTGATCAGTTGCATGCCGGCGACGAGGTGACCCGCGCTTTGGTGGACTCCGGCCAGCTGGATCTGCACCAGGTATCGGAGAGCGAAGCCGCCAAGGGCGTTTCCGACGGTACCTACTATTTCTCGATCACCTTGCCGTCCGATTTCAGCGAGGCGGTGGTCTCGCCTGCGGGTCCGCATCCGCAGAAGGCGCAGATCCAGTTCCGCTTCAACGACGCCAACAACTACCTGGCCTCGGTGATGGGACAGAACGCGGCCCGCGAGGTGCTCAACGAAGTCAGCGCCAAGGTCGGCCAGCAGGTGATCGGCACCGCGCTGACCCAGGTGACCGACGAGGTCAGCAAGGCCGCCGACGGTGCGGGGCAACTCTCCGACGGCTCCAAACTGTTGGCCGACAACCTGGCCACCGCGCGGGACGGTTCGGCAGCACTGGCCGACGGCAGTCGACGGCTCTCCTCCGGTGTCCAGCAGGCCACCGACCCACTGCTGAAGCTGACCGACGATCTCGCCGGGATGGGCTTCGACCCGAACGCCGCCGGTGACGCGGCCGGCCGGCTCAGCGGCGATCTGAAGACGGTGTCCGATCGGATCGCGTCGCTCAACGTCAACTATCAGCAGGCGGCGGGCATCGTCAATCAGGTGATCGACGGCCTGCGCGCCAACCCCGACCCCGCGGTGCGTGGCCTCGCCGACACGTTGGCCGGCGCCCAGCGCCTGCTCGGCGTCAAGGGCATCGACCCGGCCACCGACGAGGGCCTGGCGCAGCTGCGCGCCAACACCCAGCGGTTGGAGAACGATCTGGCCGACCCCGACAGCGGACTGCGCACGTTCCTGGCCCACGCCCTGGACGGCGGACTGAAGTCCGATCTGGTCGCCCTGCGCGACGGAGCCACCGAACTCGACGCCGGCGCGCACAAGCTCAGCGACGGACTGGTTCAGTTGACCGACGGCAGCAACCAGCTCAAAGACGGTGCCGCGCAACTGGCGTCGGGCCTCGGCGAAGCCGATCAGCGTGCCTCGACGATCACCGACCAGCAGCGGGTCCAGGTGGCCCAGATTCTGGCCAGCCCGGTCGGCGTGGATATGGACTTCACCCATCATGCCGCCACTTTCGGCACCGGGTTCGCGCCGTTCTTCCTACCGCTGGCACTGTTCATCGGTTCGCTGATCGTGTGGATGCTGTTGACGCCACTGCAGACCCGCGCCATCGTCAACGGTCTGGGTGCCCTGCGGGTGGTGCTGGCCTCCTACTGGCCGGCACTGCTGCTGGGGGCCTGCCAGGTGCTGCTGATGTATTCGGTCGTGCACTTCGGCGTGGGATTGCAGGCCCGCTACGCGGTGGGAACGGTCGCGTTCCTGGTGTTGATCGCCGCGTCGTTCCTGGCCATGATCCAGGCGTTCAACGCCGTCCTCGGGGTGGCGGTGGGGCGCGTCTTCGCACTGGCCTTCCTGATGTTCCAGCTGGTGTCCTCCGGTGGGGTCTATCCGGTGGAGACCACCGCCAAGCCGTTCCAGATCCTGCACCCCTACGATCCGATGACCTACGCCGTCAACGGGTTGCGGCAACTGACCGTCGGCGGCATCGATGCCCGGCTGTGGACGTCGGTGGCGGTACTGGGCGGCATTCTGGTGGTGTCGCTGGCCGCCAGCGCATGGGCAGCCCGCCGGGATCGGGTCTACACCCTCGAACGTCTCTACCCGCCGATCGAGGTGTGACGGTTTTCCGGGTGCGGCCCCCAACCGGGCAACACCTGCCGCGCCGCACCGTGCTGCGCGGGGCCGCGGCGATCGGCGCGGCGGGGCTGCTCACCGGCGTGCCGTCGTGCACTTCCCGCGACGACGCCCTGACCTTCTTCTTCGCGGCGAATCCCGAAGAGGCCGACGCCCGGATGCGGATCATCGACGCGTTCCACCGCGCGCATCCCGACATCCGGGTGCGCACGGTGCTGGCCGGCGGCGATCCGACCCAGCAGATGTCGACCTTCTGCGCCGGGGGCAGGTGCCCGGACGTGCTGATGGCCTGGGAGTTCAACTACGCCGGGCTGGCCGACCGCGGCGTGCTGCTGGACCTCAACACCCTGCTGGACCGGGACCGCGCCTTCGCCGAGGCGTTGCGCGCCGACAGCGTCCCGGCACTGTATGAGACGTTCGGCTTCAACGGTGGGCAGTACGCGTTCCCCGAGCAGTGGTCCGGGGCGTTCCTGTTCTACAACACCCGGTTGTTCGCCGAGGCCGGCGTGGCACCGCCGCCGGGCCGCTGGGACGAGCCCTGGACCTTCCAGCAGTTCCTCGACACCGCAACCGCGCTCACCCGGCGATCGGCCGGCGGCCGGATCACGCAGTGGGGCTTCGTCGACACCTGGTCGCCGCCGTACTCCGCGGCGCTGTTCGCGATGAACAACGGCACACCGTGGGCGGTGCCGCGGATGAATCCCCGGCACCTGAACTTCGACGACGACGATTTTCTCGCCGGCATCCAGTTCTACGCCGATCTGGCCAATGTGCACCGGGTGGCGCCCGCGGCCGCCGACACCCAATCGATCTCGACGATGAGCCTGTTCACCGCGGGCAGGGCGGCGATGGCGCTCGGTGGACACTGGCGCTACCAGACGTTCGCCCAAGCCGACGGACTCGACTTCGACATCGCGGTGCTGCCGACCGGACCGGCAGCGGCCGCCAAGGGGATGGCGGCCCGATCCGCGATCGGCAGCACCGGGCTGGCGATCGCAGCGTCCAGTCCGCGCCGGGAACAGGCGTGGGAATTCGTGAAGTTCGCGGCCGGGCCGGTCGGGCAGTCGTTGATCGGTGCCTCCGGATTGTTCGTCCCGGTGCTGCGTTCCGCCGTCGGTGCGCCGGGCTTCACCGCGGCGCATGAGCGCATCGGCAATCTCGCGGTGCTCACCGGTGGGCCGGCGCATTCCGAAGGGCTGCCGATCTCGCCGGATTGGCAACGCGTGCACGCCCTGATGGACCGGGCCATCGGTCCGGTGTTGCGGGGCAAGCGTCCGGCGACGAGCCTGAAACGCGGTCTCACTCCGGCGATCGACGAAGTGCTGGCCGCCGGATGAACCCCACCCGTAGCCGTGCCCGCGCCGGTCGCTGGTTCATCGCCCCGAATCTGGTCGCGGTGGCGGTGTTCATGGCGTTTCCGCTGGCTTTCTCCCTCTACATGAGTGTGCAGCGCTGGGATCTGTTCACTGCGCCGGAGTTCGTCGGCATCGCCAATTACCGCCAGTTGTTCACCGCCGACCCGCTGTTCGGCATCGCGGTCCGCAACACCGCGGTGTTCACCGTCGGCACCGTGCTACCGACGGTGTTGATCAGCCTGGCGGTCGCCGGGTTGCTGAATCGAAAGATCAAGGGCATCGGCCTGTTCCGGGCGATCGCCTTCCTTCCGCTGGCGGTGTCGTCGGTGGTGATCGCGGTGGTGTGGCAGTTCGTGTTCAACACCGACAGCGGCCTACTCAACACCATGCTCGGCTGGCTCGGCATCGCCCCGGTGCCCTGGCTCACCGAGCCGCACTGGGCGATGGCGTCACTGTGCCTGGTCAGTGTGTGGAAGAGCGTGCCGTTCGCCACGGTGATCCTGTTGGCCGCCATGCAGGGCGTGCCCGAATCCCTGCACGAGGCCGCACGCATCGACGGTGCCGGCGAAGTACGGCGATTCGTGTCCATCACGGTGCCGATGATCCGCGGCGCGCTTGGATTCGTGGTGGTGATCTCGATCATCAACGCATTCCAGGCATTCGACCTGGTCTACGTGTTGACCGGAAGCAGCGGCGGACCCGAGACCGGCACCTATGTCTTGGCCATCATGCTGTTCCAGCAGGCGTTCGCCTTCCTGGACTTCGGCTATGCCGCGGCGCTGGCCTGGGTGATGTTCGCCGTGCTGTTGGTCTTGACCGTTGTCCAGCTTCGGCTGTCGCGCCGGAACGCGGTCGACCGGTGACGGCCCGACGCCCCGGCCCGCCGGCCAAGCAACGGATCGCCGGCCTGCTCGGCGTCTACGCCGGGTTGGCCGGTGTTGCGGCGTGTGCGTTGTTCCCGATCCTGTGGGCGCTGTCGGGATCGCTGAAGCGGCAGTCGGAGATCGCGGCGCCGACGCTGTTGCCCGCCGATCCGCAGTGGTCGAACTACGTCGAGGTGTTCAGCCGGATGCCGTTCTGGCGGATGCTGTTGAACACGGTCTGCTATGCCGGCTGCGTGACGGCCGGGCAGGTGTTCTTCTGTTCGCTGGCTGGCTACGCCTTCGCCCGGTTGCCGTTCACCGGACGCAACACCCTGTTCGTGCTGTACCTGGCGACGCTGATGGTGCCGCTGACGGTCACGGTCATTCCGCAGTTCATCTTGATGAGGGTGTTCGGGTGGACCGACACCGTGTGGGCGATGATCATCCCCGGGTTGTTCGGCAGTGCGTTCGGCACCTACCTGATGCGGCAGTTCTTCGCCGCCATGCCGATCGACCTGGAAGAGGCGGCCATCCTGGACGGGTGTTCGCCGTGGACCATCTATTGGCGGATCCTGTTGCCGCATGCCAAACCTGCGGTGATGGTGCTCGCGGTGCTGACCTGGATCAACGTCTGGAACGATTTCCTGTGGCCGCTGTTGATGATCCAGCATCGCGACATCGCCACCCTGACCCTCGGGTTGGTGTGGATGCAGGGGGAGTACGTCGCCGAGTGGCCGGTGCTGATGGCGGCGTCCATGCTGATGTTGGCGCCGCTGGTGCTGATCTACTCCATCGCCCAGCGGGCTTTTGTCAGCGGCATCGCGACGACCGGACTCGGCGGACGGTAGGCGGGAGAGCGCAGTGGCTTCGGTGACCTTCGACGCGGTGACCCGGCGCTATCCGGGTGCTGAGCGTCCCGCGGTGGACGCTTTGGATCTGGTCGTCGACGACGGCGAGTTCATGGTGCTGGTCGGTCCGTCCGGCTGCGGGAAGACGACGACGCTGCGGATGCTCGCCGGCTTGGAGGCCGTCGACGGCGGGCATATCCATATCGGCGATCGCGACGTGACCGCGATCGACCCCGGCAGGCGCGACATCGCGATGGTGTTTCAGAACTATGCCCTGTATCCGCATATGACCGTGGCGCAGAACATGGGGTTCGCCCTCAAGGTTGCCGGGACCCCGAAGGCGGAGATCCGTGCCCGGGTGTCCGAAGCCGCGCAACTGCTGGGCCTGGCCGCACTCCTGCACCGCAAGCCCAAGGATCTCTCCGGTGGTGAGCGTCAGCGCGTCGCGATGGGCCGGGCGATCGTACGGCGCCCGCAGGTGTTCCTGATGGACGAGCCGCTGTCGAATCTCGACGCCATGCTGCGGGTGCAGACCCGTAACCAGATCGCCGATCTGCAACGGCGGCTGGGCATCACCACCGTCTACGTCACCCACGATCAGGTCGAGGCGATGACCATGGGGGACCGGGTGGCGGTGCTGCGCGACGGCGTGTTGCAGCAGTGCGCCCAGCCGCGTGACCTCTACCGCAGACCGGCCAACGTCTTCGTCGCCCGTTTCATCGGGTCGCCCGCGATGAATCTGTTCCCGGCCCGGGTGACCGACGACCGGCTGTCGCTGGGCGGCTACGACGTCGAGATCGATCGCGCAATCGCTTCCGCGGCAACCGAGTTGATTGTGGGCATCCGCCCGGAGCATCTGCAGGTCGTCGACTCCGGCGTGCCGGTGCAGGTCGATTTCGCCGAAGAACTCGGTGCCGACACCTACCTGTACGGCCGGGTCGTGGACGCAGCGGACCAATCGGTGGTCGCGCGGGTTCCCGGCACCACGGTGGTCCGGCGCGGCGACCGGCTTTCACTCGGTTTCGACCGATCCGATCTGCATTTCTTCGGCGCCGACGGCATCCGGCTGGGCTGATCGGGCTCGCGTCGCCCGGTCACCGTTTCGCGGCCCCAGCGTGACCGTCAGGTGGTGCAGCATCATCACGAACGCGATACACCACGCGCCCAACGCGATCCAGCTCTGGATCGAGCCGATGTAGTAGACGATCGGCAGATGGTCGGCCTGTCCCAGATAGTGGCTGCCCACCCCGTACATACCGAGCGGGAAGATCACACTCCACCACGGGGCCTCATACCGCAGCGAAATGCGGTGGACGACATGTCGCCACACCCCGGCGGCGATCAACGGCGGGATCAGCCAGGTCCCGAACGCCCAGAACAACACCGAGGTGCCGGCGATCAGGCCGCGGGTGGCGTTGACCATCGGGGCCTCGGCCATCTCGACGATGCGGGCGCCGGCGAGCACGGTGATCGCGGTGGCCCCCATCGCCACCCAGTACTGGGGGATCAGATCCTGCGGTCGCAACGGGTAGAGCAGGAGCCGCAGTGCGACGAAGATTCCGGCGGCGCCGTAGAGGAAAACGCCCACCGACCAGGAGCCGACCGCCAGCAATGCCAGGCCCTGCCGCCAGGGTTCGGCCATCTCCACTTCCAGTACGGCCGCGAGTACCGCGATGGATTGACTGGCCACCACCCAGATGAACCAGGTGCCGTTGGCACGGCGCACCACCGGCCGTTCCGTGGTGCCCAGCACCGCGGTCCAGGGAATGAGATAGCCCAACACCAGCCAGGCCAGCGTGCTGGTCAGCAGCAGGCCCGCCGCGACGCCGTTGTGGCCGTCGATGACCAGTCGGGTGCCCAGCACGTTGGTGGCCGAGACGAAGGTGAACAGGCCGAATGCGCGACCGGAATCGTAGAGGTCGGCCAGGAATTCGTGCCGGAAGACGACGAACCGAACCGCCGAGATCGCGATCAGGGTCAGGTAGGACGCCACGGTGACCCACAGCAGTGCCGCCGACAGTCGGGGGGCGTGCTGGTGGTACATGGCGGTGGACACCATGCCGCTGGCCATCACCAGTGCGAAATAGCCCGGGTTGAGGGTGCGCACCGCCTCGCGGGTGCCGGTTACCGGCGCCTGCCCGCGACCGCCCATCAGTCCAGCAACTGCCGCAGCACGTACTGCATGATGCCGCCGTGCCGGTAGTAGTCGGCCTCTCCGGGGGTGTCGATCCGTACGGTCGCCTCGAACTCGACATCGCCCGCCCGCACGTGCACGGTGTCGGGGATACCGTCGTCGAGTGCGGTCACCCCGGTGATGTCGAAGGTCTCCGCGCCGGACAGGCCCAGCGAGTCCGCGTCGGCGCCGTCGGGGAACTGCAGCGGTAACACGCCCATGCCGATCAGGTTGGAGCGGTGAATGCGTTCGTAGGACACCGCCAGTACCGCCCGTACACCGAGCAGCGCGGTGCCTTTGGCGGCCCAGTCCCGCGAGGATCCGGACCCGTATTCCCTGCCGGCCAGGATCACCAGTGGGGTACCGGCCGCCAGGTAGTTCACCGACGCGTCGTAGATGGTCGTGACCGGCGCGTCGGCGGCTGCGCCGGCCTGGCTGAAGTCGCGGGTGAAGCCGCCTTCGGTGCCGGGCGCCAGTTGGTTCCGCAGTCTGATGTTGGCGAAGGTGCCGCGGATCATCACCTCGTGGTTGCCCCGCCGGGATCCGTAGGAGTTGAAGTCCTTGCGTTCGATTCCCTTGGCCGACAGGTATTTTCCGGCCGGCGAGTCGTAGCGGATGGAACCGGCCGGGCTGATGTGGTCGGTGGTGACCGAATCGCCGAGTTTGGCCAGTACCCGTGCGCCGGTGATGTCGGCGACCGGCGTGGGCTCGCGGGTCATGCCGTCGAAGTAGGGCGGTCGCCGGACATAGGTGGACTCCGGCGCCCAGGCGAAGGTGTCGCCTTCGGGCACGTCGAGGGCACGCCAGCGGTCGTCCCCGGTGAAGACGTCCGCGTAACTGTGGGTGAACATCTCGGCCTGCAGGTTGTCGTCCACCACCGCGGCGATCTCCTCGGCGGTGGGCCAGATGTCACGCAGGTACACCGGGTCGCCGTCGCTGCCGATGCCGAGCGGGTCGGTCAGCAGATTGATGCGAAGTGTTCCGGTGAGCGCGTAGGCCACGACCAGTGGCGGGGAGGCCAGGAAGTTCATCCGGACCTCCGGGTGGATGCGTCCCTCGAAGTTGCGGTTGCCGGACAGCACCGCGCACACGGTCAGGTCGTTGTCGACGACGGCCTTGCTCACCTCGGGGATCAGTGGCCCGGAGTTGCCGATGCAGGTGGTGCAGCCGTAGCCCACCAGGTTGAAGCCCAGCTGGTCCAGGTACGGGGTCAGGCCCGCCCGCTCGTAGTAGTCGGTCACCACCCGCGAGCCCGGCGCCAGCGTGGTCTTGACCCACGGCTTGCGGGACAGTCCCTTGGCCACCGCGTTGCGGGCCAACAGCGCCGCACCGACCATCACCGACGGGTTGGAGGTGTTGGTGCACGAGGTGATCGCCGCGATCACCACGTCACCGTCGCCGATCACGGTGTCGGTTCCGTCGGCGAGTGACACGGCGACCGTCACGGTCGGCCAGGGGTGGTCCTGGGCGTCGCAGCACGGGGTTCGGGGCCGGTCGCCGGCCCGGTCGCTGCTGACGGCGACCGGGTCGCTGGCCGGGAAGGATTCTGCGGACGCCTCGTCCAGGCCGGCCAGTGCCTCGGCAGTGCTCGGCGCCCCGGCGAGCAGTTCGGCGACGGCGTGCGGGGCGGCTCGCAGGGGGATGCGGTCCTGCGGCCGTTTGGGGCCGGCGATCGACGGTTCCACGCTGTCCAGGTCGAGTTCGAGGATCTGTGAGTACACCGGTTCATGTGCCGGGTCGTGCCACATGCCCTGTTCTTTGGCGTAGGCCTCCACCAGCTTGATCTGATGTTCGGAGCGGCCGGTCAACCGCAGGTAGTCGCAGGTGACGGCGTCGATGGGGAAGATCGCGCAGGTGGCCCCGTATTCGGGGCTCATGTTGCCGATGGTGGCCCGGTTGGCCAGTGGCACGTTGGCCACTCCCGGGCCGAAGAACTCGACGAACTTGCCCACCACTCCGGTGGCGCGCAGCAACTCGGCGACGGTCAGGACCAGGTCGGTGGCGGTGGTTCCGGGTTGCAACTGCCCGCTGAGCTTGAGTCCGACCACCGGGGGGATCAGCATGCTCATGGGCTGGCCGAGCATGGCCGCTTCGGCTTCGATCCCGCCGACGCCCCAGCCCAGCACCCCGAGGCCGTTGACCATCGGGGTGTGCGAATCGGTGCCCACCAGGGTGTCGGGGTAGGCCAGCGGTCCGTCGGCGCCGGCGCGGGTGAAGACGACCCTCGACAGGTATTCCAGGTTCACCTGATGGCAGATGCCGGTGTCGGGTGGCACCACGGAGAAGTCGTCGAAGGCCTGTTGGCCCCAGCGCAGTAGTTGATAGCGCTCGGAGTTGCGCTGGAATTCGAGTTCGGCGTTGATCGCGAAGGCGTCGGCGCGCCCGAACACGTCGGCGATCACCGAGTGGTCGATCACCAATTCGGTCGGGCACAGCGGGTTGATGCGGGTGGTCTGCCCGCCCAGAGCGGCGATCGCGTCGCGCATCGCCACCAGGTCGACGACGCACGGCACCCCGGTGAAGTCCTGCATCAGCACCCGCGCGGGGGTGTAGGCGATCTCCCGCCCGTGCGCGGCCGCCGGATCCCAGTTCGCCATGGCGCTGACCTGTTCGGCGGTCACCAGGCGGCCGTCTTCGTTGCGCAGCAGGTTCTCCAGCAGAACCTTCAGGCTGTAGGGCAACCGGGCCGAACCCTCGACGCGATCCAATCGCCGGATGCGGTACGCGGTGTCGTCGACCGTCAGCCGGTCGTGCGTTCCGAAACTGTCCAGGTTGCGATCTACGGCCATGGTCGGCCCCTCTCACCGGTCGGATCGGGATACCACCGACCCTAGGGCGGCGAGACCGTCCTAACCAGGGGGAGAAGGACCCTGAATCAGCCCTGCCGGGCGGCCTGCTCGTAGACCGGGCGCTTGTCCGGGCAGTAGGTGTTGATCGACGCGCCGAGGAACTGCCAGGCCTGCGCCTGGGTCGAGCCCTTCTGCAGGTTGAGGCCGATGAAGCGCACCGACTTTGCCGCGTCGCCGTCGACGCCCTTGTCCAGACGTTCGCAGACGATCTTGCCCAGCCACGCGTTGTAGTCGCGGGCACCGTAGATGCCGTAGGTGTGCAGTTCGTTGGCGAAATCGGTGTCCGGGTCGGCCTGCGCGGGCGCTGCCAGCGCCACTGCCAGGCCCAGGACCGCCGCGGCGAGGGTCGTCGACTTCATGAGATGCAGTGTAGACCCATCTGCTTAGGTGATCTTCCTTTGCCGGGGGTGACGGTCACCGGCCTTGCCGTGTTCACCTGCGCGAACGGCCCGAAATCGGCAATAGCCACAAGGCGTGGAATGTGACGAGGCAGACATAAGGAATTTATGAGGTTTATAAATTTGTGACTATTAGCCGAATTTCTCGTATTCTGTCTTCCCGTGGGCCGACATGAGTTTGCCAGCAAGCGCCAAAAGTCATCGGTATTGATGGCCGCGGTCGTCGCACCAGCAGCGTTGTTCTTTGCTGTGGGCGGCAGCACCAATCCCGTGGTTCCGAAAGACGCCGTAACGGTGGTTGCTGAAGACAATTCACCGGGCGGTTTGCAGCTGGTCACGGCACCGGCCGATTACCTGCGGCAGGGCACTCCCGCCGGTATTGCGGCGGCATCGCGAATGCGCACCGTATCCAGGTTCCTGCCCGCCGGGGTAGCCCCGGAAAGCGGCTTGCAGGTCAGGACGATCCAGACCGCCCGCAGCATCAGTGACGCCTTTCCGCAGATCCACCAGATCGGTGGCGTGCGAGCCGACGCGTTGCGGTGGCACCCCAACGGACTCGCCCTCGACGTGATGATCCCCAATCCCGGCAGTGCCGAGGGCATCGCGCTCGGCGACGCGATCGTCGCCTACGTGATGGAGAACGCCGGCCGGTTCGGCCTGCAGGACGCCATCTGGCGTGGGACGTACTACACGCCGGGCGGCGGAGCGCAGCGCGGCGGCTACGGCCACTACGACCACGTCCACGTCACCACCACCGGTGGTGGCTATCCCAGCGGTAACGAGGTCTACCTGCGCTGAGCGCGGGCGATTCGCCTCTACCGGTCCAAGAAGAAATCGATCAGCGGCTCGGGGCCGCCGCCGTACGCGGAGAAGTCCGTCACGCCGTCCTCGGCCAGCACGTCGGCGTCGATGTAGCACTGCCCGGTCGCCTCGGCCGCCGAACGCCGCAGGATCGCGACCGCGGCGTCGGCCATGATCCGAGGACTGCGTGCCTTCTCCAGCAACTCGCCGCCGTCGGGGGTGTTGGCCACCGCCGAGGTCGCGATGTAGGTCTCCGGCCACAGGCAGTTGAAAGCGATTCCGGCGTCGGCGTATTCGGCCGCCCAGCCCAGTGACAGCAGGCTCATCCCGTACTTGGACAGCGTGTAGGACGGGTGGATGCCGAGCCAGTACGGATTCATGTTGAGCGGGGGAGCGATGGTCAACACGTGCGCCGCCGGCGACCGGCGCAGGTGCGGCAGGCACGCCTTGGTCAGCAGGAAGGTTCCGCGCACGTTGATGTCCTGCATCAGGTCGAACTTCTTGGCGGAAAGCTGCTCGGTGGGCTCGGTGGCGATGGAGCTGGCGTTGTTCACGCAGATGTCCACGCCGCCGAAGGCGTCCACCGCCGCATCGATGGCCCGTTGCACATCGTCTTCGTTGCGGACGTCGCCGACGACGGCCAGCGCCTTGCCGCCGGCTTCCTCGATCTCGGCGGCGGCGGTGTGCACGGTGCCGGGCAGGCGCGGGTGCGGCTCGGCGGTCTTGGCCAGCAGCACCACGTTGGCGCCCAGCCTCGCCGCGCCCAGGCCGATGGCCAATCCGATGCCGCGACTGCCGCCCGAGACCACCATGGTGCGCCCGGAGAATTCAGTGCCTGCCACCTGCTGACTCCTCGTCGTCGATGTGCCGCTGCAGCGGCTCGTCCAAACGGTTTCACCCCGCCTCACGCTCGGCCGCAAGCGTGACAGTCAAGGCCAATTTTGTAAAGTCCCTGGTGGTGTGCCGAGGGGCCGACGCAGCGGAATAACTGGACACACTATGGTTCTCGCTGTGAGCACAGTCACCTCCCCGCCGCCGCTGGTCAATCGTCGAGACATGAACGCAGAGTGGTTCACCCACGTCCTGCGCAGCACCGGGGTGCTGACCGATGGCGCGGTTACCGAGGTGACGTCCGCTCCCATCGGCACCGGTCAGGTCGCCGACACCTTGGTGTTCACCCTCACCTACGACCGACCCGTTCCGGGCGCGCCGACGGGCGTGGTCGCCAAGCTGCCGGCCGAGGATCCCAACAGCCTGCAGGCCGCCATCATGCAGCGCCTCTACGAGCGGGAGGTGCGGTTCTATCAGCATCTGAGCAGCCAGAGCGCGGTGGCCACCCCCGGCTACATCTACAGCGACATCGATACCGCCACCGGCCAGTTCGTGCTTCTGCTCGAGGACATGCGGCCGATCGCCGCGGTGGACCAGCTCAGCGGGTTCACCGTTGACCATGCCCGGGCCGCCCTGGCGCAGGCCGCGGCGCTGCACGCCCCGTTCTGGGGCCGCGATGAGTTCGCCGACTACGACTGGCTCAACCACACCCGTAACACCGCCGACATGCTGGCCCAGATCGTTCCGGTGCTCGTCGCGCAGTTCTGTGAGCGTTATGCCACCGAGCTGGGACCCGAGATCGCGCAACTGATGCGGCGGCTCGGCGACCGTGCCGCCACGCCCGCCGAGCCGCGGGGGCCGCTGACCGTCATTCACGGCGACTTCCGCACCGACAACATGCTTTTCGACGCCAAGGGTGGCGATGTCCCGGTCGCGGTGGTCGATTGGCAGACCATCGATCGCAGCAACGGTCTGATCGACGTCGCGTTCCTGCTCGGCACGGCGCTGGACCCGCAGGTACGCGCGGCCCACGAGCAGGAGTTGGTCCGCGGCTATTACGACGCGCTGTGTGCCGCCGGGGTGTCCGACTACACCTGGGAGCAGTGCTGGACCGATTACCGCCGGGAAGCCTTCTACGCGGTGATCTTCCTGGCGCCGGCGGCGATGCTGGTCGAGCGGACCGACCGTGGCGACGAGATGTTCCTGACCATGCTTCGTCGGGCGTGCGCGCAGATCATCGATCTGGGCACCGAGAGCCTGCTGGACGACTAGGGATCATCGTGCTGACACCGTTTGACGACTACCCGATCCACCAGACCCCGGCGACGCTCGCGCACGCCGGCAACGGCAACCCCGACCACTACGACCGATTCTGGTTCAACGGCTACACCGAGGACTTCTATTTCGCGGTCGCGATGGGCCTCTACCCGAATCGCGGCGTCATCGATGCGGCGTTCAGCGTGGTCAGCGACGGCGTGCAGAGTTCGGTGTTCGCCTCCGGTCGCGCTCCGCTGGACCGCACCCAGACCGAGATCGGTCCGATCCGTATCGAGATCGTCGAGCCGCTGCGGATCAACCGCGTCGTGGTCGACGCCCCCGAACACGGCCTCACCGCCGACCTGACCTTTCGTGCCCGCACCGCCGGATACGAGGAACCGCGCCAGACCCGGTATGCCGGTTCACGTCTGAGTATCGACATGACCCGGGCCTCGATGTTGGGGCAGTGGTCAGGAACGGTGACCGTCCACGGGGTGACGCACACCTTCGACGGGCAGAACGTCTACGGGACCAAGGACCGTTCCTGGGGTCTGCGTCCGGTCGGTGTCCCGGCGCCGGCGGCTCCCGAACCGTCCGCGGGTCAGCTGTTCTTCCTCTGGGCGCCACTGAATTTCGACGATGTCGCAGTGCACTACCTGACGTTCGAGGACGCAGAAGGGGAGTCCTGGGCACAGAGCGGGGTGGCGCTGCCCGTCCTGGGACCCGACGATCCGGTCTACGGGCCGGGGAACGACGTCGAGCATCTCGACATCACGCACCGCATCGACTGGGCGCCGGGGCTGCGGCGGTCTCGCGGTGCGCGCCTGGAGTTCAAGCGCGGCGACGGCACGGAAACCATTGAGCTGGAGCCGTTGTTGACGTTCCGGATGAAAGGCGCCGGGTACTTCCACCCGCAGTGGTCACACGGTGTCTGGCGTGACGAACTGGTGGTCGGGGGCGAGCAGACTCCGGTCGCCGACCTGGATAACCTGTCGCCGGACAACATTCACGTCCAGCAGGTCATGCGGGCACGCTGGGGCGACCGGACCGGGATCGGGGTGCTCGAACAGTTGGCCCTCGGGCCGCACGCTCCCAGCGGGTTCACCGGGCTGGTGGACGTGCCCACTTCGCGCGAGAGCTGATGTCGGCTGTCCCCAACGCCGAGTCGGCGATCGCCCGTTACGGCCAGGCGGGACGCGACTGGGTCGCCGGTACCCGCATGGCCGATCCGGTGGCCGACGCGGTGGTCGCCGATTTCGGCGCGCTGCCGCGCGGCGCCGGGATGACGATGCTGCGAACGGCTCTGCGCGACGGTATCGATGCTGTCGAGGCGCCGCCGGATTCGTTGCGCGCCCTGTTCGCCGAGATCGACGATGAGCCCGAGTGGCTCGATCACGCTCGGCTGGACCGGGCGGCCGGTCACCTCGTGCGGCACACCGCGTCCTACGGGATCGTGTTGGGCGCCGCCTCTCTGACCGCAGGTGCGATGAACGCCGTCGCCGGGATGCCGCTGGTGCTCACCGGTCGCTACACCAGCCAGGCGGCGGTGCGCTCGATCGAGGTCGGCGCGTGGCTGCAGGAGATCCTGACCCCCGGTGGGCTGCGCCGCTCCGGTGCCGGGCTCGCCACCACCGTTCGGGTGCGGATGATCCATGCCTTCGTGCGACGGCACCTGCTCACCGAGGCCGAATGGGACTATCAAGCGTGGGGCGCCCCGATCCCGCAGAGCTACATGGCCTTCACCATCGTCGAATTCGGGCAGATCGCGTTGGCCGCCATGCACCGGCTCGGCGTGCGCTATACCCGTGCCGAACTCGACGACATCTATCACTTCTGGCGCTACGTCGGCCGGCTCAACGGTGTCGGCGAGGAGCTGAATCCGGCGACCGAGGCCGATCAGATCCGCCTCGCCGAACTGTATGCCCTGACCGCGGTGGAGCCCGATGACGGCGACCGGGACTTCGTCCGGGCATTGACGCACGATTACCTGGCCCGCGAGATCGCCGATCTGCTCCCGTTCGACGGCGCGTGGAAGCACGCGCTGGGTGTCCATGTCATCAACGGCCTGACCCGAGCGTTCCGCGGCGACACCGATGCCGAGCGGTTGGGTGTGCCCGACACCCGGATCAAGCACCTACCCAAGGTGTTCGGTCCCGCCGTCGGCGCCGTCAACTCCGTGCTGGCCCGGATTCCCGGTGTCAACGGTTGGCGGACCCGCCGGGCGTTGGCGAACTATCCCCGGCTGATGGCCGAGCAACGACTGCGCTACGCGGTCCACCACGACCTGGTCGATGCCGCACCGGACAACACCGGCCATCCCGCGGCGGTGCCGTCGACCTAGGTCCGGTGCGTGTTCACCAGATCAGGCCCTTGACCATGGCCGTCTGCGGAATGTCTTCGACGGCGATCAGTCCTGCCGGGGCGTCGCAGACCCAGTCGATGACGTTGACGATGCGGGCCGCGGTGGAGATGCAGCCGGCGTCGGTCGGGTCGAAGTCGGGGTGCGAGAGTTGGGTGTTGATCTCGATGCGCGGTTCGCCCTCGACGACGACGCGGTGCACGCCGACCTGGCCTTCGGGCGGGTATTCCCAGTCCGGCGCGGAGGCCGGGGTGAGTCGGTTGATGTGCTCCATGGTGATCACCGTCTCGCCGTTGTAGACCCCCTCCACGGCGAATCGGACGGCGGCCATCTGGCCGGGTTCGACGGTGGTCATGGCGCATTCGATGCGGTCGTCTGTGTACCAGGGTTCGGCGCGCTGGCGTACCTCGTCGAGTTCGATGCCCAGGTGGCGGGCCAGGTTCCGCACCGGGCCGCCCCACATGGAGGTGATGACGCCGGGCAGGTACAGCACCGGGGTGGACTCGGCGTCGCGGGGGAGTCCGAAACCCATGGTGGTGCCGGTGAATTCAAAATCGTCGTAGTTGCCGTAGTCGAAGATCTCCTGCACGGTCACCGAACTGATCCGGGTGGCCAGACTCATCGCCGCCAGGGCTTCGGTGTCGCCGGAGTATCCCGGGTCCACGCCGTTGACATACAGCGAGGCGTTGCCGGCCTGGCACGCTTTGAGCAGCGGTTCGCGTAGCCAGTCGTCGGCCAGGTGCGGCGTGACCATCCAGACCATCGACGAGGCCACCACGTTGATGCCGGCGGCCAGGAACTTCGCCATCTGTTCGATCGCTTCGACGGGCCGGGTCTCGGCTTGCGCGGTGTAGACCACGCAATCGGCGCCGAGTGCGATCAACGCATCGATGTCGTCGGTGGCGATCACTCCGGTGGGTTCGCTGCGGCCGCAGAGTTCGGCGGCGTCACGCCCGATCTTGTCCGGGCTTGCAGCGTGCAGGCCCACCAGTTCCAGGTCCGGCCTGCCGATGATGGCCCACAGTGAGTGGCGTCCGACATTGCCGGTGGAGAACTGGATGACTCTGCGCATTCATCGGTCCGTTCAGATCGGAGCAGTAGGCCTCGTTTCGCGGACAGTATCCAGTTGACTGACTTCAGTCAACACTGTGGGCGGGTGTCGCTAGCGCCGGCGTTGCCGCCGCAGCAGCTTGACGAACTCCACGGTCGATCGGCGCACCGACTCCCATTCCAGCGATACCAGCAGGGTGTCGACCATCGCGAACGGCAGGGTGGTGGCGACGGCGCCGCGCCCGTATTCGATATGCCAGGACCCCGGTGCGATGGTCAGGCCGCGAGCCCGGCCCTTCTCCAGGCAGGTCTGCTCGCCCGGTAGCAGCGTCATCGTCTGCGAGTCGTCGGATTCCAGGTCGTAGGAGTCGATCCGGCCGGCGAGCAGGAATTTGTGGATGTCGACGTGCTTGTATCGTCCGGAGAAACCCTGGGTTCCGGTGGGGGAGCCGAAGATCACCACGTACTCCCGCGGACTGAAGTACAGGAAACGGACCTTGCCCAGGATGCCCCCGGCCTTGCTGCCCACCCAGCGGCCGGGCGTCGCATCGATCAGGTCGGGATAGGCCTCGGCGAGCAGTTCGATGGCACGGGGGATCGGATCGGTGCCGGTCGGTGTTTCCTCGACGACCTGTCGGGCGATCTTGTGCAGGGCTTCGGGGTCGATCTTGTGCGGCATCACCGCACTGTAGCCACAAACACCTCGGCTCCGCGGCGACTCCGGCGGCTCTGCCGGGTAAGCCGAATGGCCCCGACCTCGACCGAACAATGCTATACACATGTATAGCGCGTTACGTGGGATCGACTCGACTGGGAGGCAGGCCGCCGTGACCACCTTCGACTACATCATCGCGGGCGCGGGTTCCGCCGGATGTGTGCTGGCCAATCGACTCTCGACCGATCCGCGCAATCGCGTGTTGTTGCTCGAAGCAGGTGGCCGTGACCGCAATCCGCTGTTCAGCATTCCCAAGGGGTCGGGAATGCTCTTCGAGAACCCGAAGTACATGTGGCACTACACAACCGATCCGTTCGGGCCCAACCCCCACGCGGAGACGTGGATGCGGGGACGAGTACTGGGGGGTTCCAGTTCGATCAACGGCATGATCTACAACCGGGGAAATCGTGCCGACTACGACGGCCTGGTGCAGTTGGGCAACGATGGCTGGGGCTGGGACGAAATCCTGCCGATCTTCATGTCGTTCGAGGACAACGAACTGGGTCCCTCACCGACTCGTGGTGTCGGCGGGCCGCTGCACATCTCGACGCCTCGCGACCCCGACGGGCTCTGCGAGGAGATCATCACCGCTGCCACGCGAATCGGGCTGGAACGGGTCGACGACATCAATGAATCCGACGGTCCGCGCGTGGGATACGCAACCGCGACGATCAAGAACGGACGCCGGGTCAGCGCGGCCCGCGCCTTTCTGAAGCCGGCACTGCAACGGCCCAATCTCACCGTCCGCACCGGATGCCTGGTCGAACGGATCGTTTTCGACAGGGGACGCGCGACCGGGCTGCAGATCAACACCGGACGCGGCAGCGATCGCGTCTACGCGGCCCGCGAGGTGATCGTCTCGCTCGGCAGCCTGCAAACCCCCAAACTTCTGCAACTCTCCGGAATCGGGCCACGAGACGTGCTCGAAGATGCCGGGATCCCGCGCTACCTCGACCGTGACCGGGTCGGCGGTGGACTGCGCGAACACCGCTGCGCGACCATGCGATTCGAACTCAACGACGATCTCGGCTACAACCGGCAGCTCGCCGGCGGCGCCGCCCAGGCGCTGACCGGATTGCGTTATCTGGCCACCCGCAAGGGGCCGCTGGCCGCCCCGTCGTTCGACATCATCGCGTTCGTCAAGTCCAGCCCGGATGCCGACCGCGTCGACGGCCAACTGTTGCTCGGGCCGTGGACCATCCCGCCCTACAACACCGGTGCGCCCGTCGCCATCGAACGCCAGGCCGGCGCGTCGTGCCTGGCGATGGCACTTCGGCCCACCTCCATCGGCCGTTGCGCCATCAGCGCCGCAGACCCCGACGCGCCGCTGCGCATCGATCCGAATTACCTGGCCAGCGCCCATGACCGGACGATCACGGCCAACCTCTATCGCCGGATGCGGGCGATATTCGACCAGTCACCGCTAGCCGACCGGATCCGGCGCGAGACTTACCCGGGTCCGGACGTCCGGACCGATGACGAGTTGATCGATGCGGCGCTCGACGGCGGCTACTGCGGGTATCACGCCGTCGGAAGTTGTGCGATGGGCCCCGAGGACGACGCCGTGGTCGACAGCCGGCTGCGGGTGCGCGGGATCGAGGCGCTTCGGGTCGTGGACTGTTCGGTGCTGCCGACGATGGTCGCGGGCAACCTCAACGGCCCGATGATGGCGATGGCTTGGCGAGCAGCCGATTTCATCCTCGATGACCGCTAAGCCCGGAGCGGATAGTCGGGTCAGCCGATGATCGCCGGCATGGTGTCCCATCCGCGCACGGTCGACGTGCGGGATCGGCGTGCGCCGTCGTAGTCGATCTCCCATGTCGGGAACCGGGCCAGGACTTCCTCGAGTGCGACCCGTCCTTCCAGGCGAGCCAGCGGTGCGCCCAGGCAGAAATGGGCGCCGCGTCCGAATGTGAGGTGGCCGCCGGGTTTGCGGTGAATGTCGAAGACGTCGGGATCGGGGAAGTGCCGCTCATCGCGATTGGCCGACGCGAGCATCAGCAGCACCGCACTGCCTGCCGGGATGTCGGTGTCGTGGACGCGGAGGTCGTCGGTGGCGACGAACCGCGCGACGTGCGGTCCCGGCGGCTCGTAGCGCAACAGTTCCTCGATCGCGGCGGGAATTCCGGTGGGATCGTCGACGAGTTCCCGGCGCTGATCGGGGTGTTCGGCCAGCACTTTGCCCATCCAGCCGAACAGTCGCCCGGTGGTCTCGACGCCGGCCCCGGCGATGACGGCGAGAAAGATCAGCAACTCCTGGGTCCGCAGCCGCCGGACGGTGCCCGTCTCGTCTTCGAACTCCACGGTCAGCAACTCGGTGATCAAGTCGTCGGAAGGATTCTTGGCCCGCCAGGCCACATAGTCGGCGAACATGTCCCCGTCGAAGTAGTGGTCCTTGTTCACCGGCAGCGGTTCGCCTGGTTTGTTGCGCAGCACTGCATGGGCGCGGGCTCGCACCGACGGCTGGTCGGAGTCGGGGATGCCGACCAGCATCCCGATGGTCTTCATGGGCAGTTCGGCGCCGAGATCGGTGACGAAGTCGAATCGGTCGCCGCCGGTCCGGGGGTCGAGGCACGCGATGCAGAACGCGCGCACCTTGTCCTCGAGTTCGCGTATCCGCCTGGGTGTGAACATCCGGCCCACCAGGGACCGGTGGATGGTGTGCAGGGGCGGATCCTCGTTGATGAAGACTCCGGGTGGCATGACCGGATCGGCCAAGACGACGTCGAGGATGTCGCCTTTGGCCGAGCTGAGCCGGCCGCAGTCCCGCAGTGCGGCATCCACGTCGTCGTAACGGCTGAGCCCGAAGAAACCGTAGCGGTCGTTGCGGTAGACGGGTTGTTCGTTACGCAGTCGACGATAGGTGGGGTAGGGATCGGCGTCGATCTCCACCGCCCACGGGTCGTAGTACAGCACGTCCACGGCTCCTCCATCGCTCGAATCCATACGACCGTACAACACATGCTGTACGGTCGTATAGTGTCGACGGGTGTCGGACCGAGCCGAACAGGAATGGGTATTCGATATGTCTGACCGCTTCAACCTCGAGGGGCGGGTGGCCCTCATCACCGGAGGCGGCACCGGCATCGGCCGTGGCGCGGCACTGGTTCTCGCCGAACACGGGGCCGATGTCGTGCTGGCCGGCCGGCGCGAAGAGCCACTGCGTTCCACTGCTGCGGAGGCCGTCGCACTGGGGCGCAGAGCGCTGGCAGCACCTGCCGATGTCACCGATGCCGAGCAATGCCGCGGTCTGGTCGAACGCACCGTGGCAGAGTTCGGTCGGCTCGACATCCTGGTGAACTGTGCCGGTGGCGCGCAGACCCAGTCGATATTCAGTTGGTCCGACGAGGATTTCGACCGTGCGATCGATCTGAACTTCAAAGCCGCGTGGCATCTGTCCCGAGCCGCAGCCAAGCCGATGATGGCCGCGGGCAAAGGGGCCATCGTCAACATCTCATCGGGGGCCGGTTTGCTGGCCATGCCGCAGGCGGCCCCCTACGGCGCGGCCAAAGCGGCACTGAACAATCTGACCGGCTCCATGGCAGCGGGCTGGGCACGCAAGGGCATCCGGGTCAATGCCATTGCGGTCGGCGCCGTGCGGGCGGCAACCCTGACCGATGACGCAGCCCGGTACGGCATGGATCCGGAGCTGATCGCCAAGTCCAACGGATTGGGACGATTGGGAGAACCCGACGAGATCGGCTACGGCGTCCTGTTCTTCGCCTCCGACGCGTCGAGTTTCTGCTCCGGCCAGACCCTCTACATGCACGGCGCACCGGGGCCTGCAGGCATATGAGCACCAATCAAGGAGAACCCATGAGTCGAGTGGCGGTGGTGACCGGCGGCGGTTCCGGGCTAGGACGGTCCATCTCGACCAGACTGGCCGGCGACGGTCACCGAGTGGCGATCCTCGACGTCGACCTATCGGCGGCCGAAGAGACCGCGAACGCAGTGCGGCAGGCCGGGGGTGCAGCGCTGGCGGTGCACTGCGATGTAGCGGAGGAATCCTCGGTATCGGCTGCCTTCAGCGCGGTACGCGACCACTTCGGAGCGGTCGGACTGCTCGTGACCAGCGCAGCCATTTCGGGATTCACCCGATTCGACAAGATCACCGTCGAGGAGTTCAACCGCTACCTGGCCGTCAACCTGACCGGCACCTTCCTGTGTGCGCGGTCCGCGCTGGCCGACATGGTGCCGGCCAAGTGGGGGCGCATCGTGACGATCTCGTCGGCCGCCGGCCAGCAGGGCGCACCCCTGCAGGGGCACTACGCGGCGAGCAAGGGTGGCGTCATCGCGATGACGAAATCGCTGGCCCGCGACTACGCGAGAAAGGGCATCACCGCCAACACCGTGCCGCCGTTCGTGATCGACACGCCGATGCTGCGCGAACAACAGCAGGCCGGAATGCTGCCATCCACCGACCATCTGATCCAGGCCATACCGGCCGCGCGACTCGGGTCACCCGACGATGTCGCGAGTCTGTGCTCCTACCTGTGTTCTGACGCTGCCGGCTACGTGACAGGGCAGGTCATCGGTGTCAACGGTGGGGCCGTGCTCTGAGGTGGCGTCGCCGTCGATCCGCTCCAACCACTACGCGTCGAGGAGGACCCTGAAGATGAGTGTCGATGCCGCCCGCTATCACTTCGATCGACACACCACCGAATACCGGGAGAAGTTTCTCGCCATCACCCACGAGATGCATCGCCGGTGCCCGCTGGCCTGGACCGACACCTACGACGGTCACTGGGTTGCGGCTGGCAGCCGGCAGGTCTTCGAATTGGCCCGCTGCCCGCACGTCTCCAACGACCACGATGTGCACCACGAGCGCCGCGGATACCAGGGGATCTCACTGCCGTTGACGATGGATGCCGAGAATTTTCGCGGCGGCATGTTGGAGATGGACGATCCCGAACACCGCTACTACCGCGACGCCCTGAACCCCTATCTGTCCCCGGCCGCGGTGCGACGCTGGCAACCCTTCGTCGACGAGATCGTCCGCGCCTGCCTCGACGACCACATCGAATCGGGACAGATCGATTTCGTCGACGACCTGGCGAATGTGGTTCCGGCGGTACTGACCCTGGCAATGCTCGGCGTCCCTTTGCAGAGGTGGAGCGTCTACAACGAGCCGGCGCACGCCTTGGTGTACACGCCACCGGATTCTCCGGACGCCGCACGGGTCCGGGACTTGTACCTGGCGATGGGTATGGATCTGTTCACCAATCTGGCCGAGATCCGCGACCGACCCCGGCCGGGGATCATCGACGCGCTGGCCCGACTGCGCATCGACGGGCAGGCGCCACCGGACATCGAACTGATCGGGATGCTCAACCTGCTGATCGGGGGTGGGTTCGACACCACCACCGCGCTGACCGCACACGCCCTGGAATGGCTCTCACAGCACCCGGAACAGCGCACCCGCCTGAGCGCGGAACTGCCCACCCTGCTCAATCCGGCCACCGAGGAGTTTCTGCGTTACTTCACCCCGGCCGCCGGTGACGCCCGCACCATCGCCGCAGACATGGCTGTCGATGGCGTACAACTCCGGGAAGGGGAGCGGCTGTGGCTGTCGTGGGCGATGGCCAACCGCGACCCTGCGGTGTTCACCGACCCCGACGAGGTGGTTCTGGATCGAAAGGGCAATCGGCACTTCAGCTTCGGTCTGGGTATCCATCGCTGCATCGGTTCCAACGTGGCCCGCACCGTCTTCAAGTCCATGCTGACCGCGGTGTTGGAGCGGATGCCCGACTATGAGTGCCTGGCAGAAGGCACCGTTCATTACGAAACGATCGGCATCATTCAGGGCATGCGGCATCTACCCGCGCGATTCAGTCCGGGGAAACGTCGCGGTCCCGGAGTCGAGGAGACGGTGGATCGGTTGCAGATCGCCTGCGAAGAGCAGGGGTTGGCCCGGCCGATCACCGAACGCAAAGAGTCCGCCGACCTCTGATCAGGAGAAGATGTCATGTCGTCTACGCGGCCCAGGTGGCGCGATGAGGTGGTACCGCCGTGCACATCGGACTGACCGGCGGTGGTTCGACCGTCGACAAGATCGTCGAGCAAGCCCGACAGGCGGAAGAAGACGGCTTCTCGTCGCTGTGGTACGCCAGCGCGGTAGCCGGTGACCCGTTGGTCGCCATGGCGATCGCCGGGCGAGCCACCGACACGATCGAACTGGGTACAGCGGTGCTGCAGACCTATCCGTGTCATCCGCTGCTGCAGGCCAACCGGGCGGTCTCCGCGGCGAATGCGATGGGCCGGCCCGGCCTGACGTTGGGGCTGGGCGCCTCCCACGCGCCGATCGTCGAAGACGTGCTCGGGTTGTCCTACGCCCATCCGGGACGCAGTACCGAAGAGTATCTGCGCATCGTGACCGGGCTACTGCGCGATGGCGACGTCGATTTCGACGGTGCGGACTGGAGTGTGCACAGCACCGGTCGAATGGCCCGCCCGGAGCACCCGGTGCCGGTCCTGCTCGCGGCACTCTCGCCGCGCATGCTGACTATCGCCGGGACGTTCGCCGATGGTGTGGTGCTGTGGATGGCCTCGCGCAGTGTCGTCGAGTCGACCATCAACCCGCATCTGCAACATGCTGCGGCCGCGGCGGGCCGTCCGAAACCGCGGGTGGTCGCCGGTCTTCCGGTCGCCGTCCATGACGACCCGGCGGCCGCTCGCGATGCGGTCGCGGCCGGCGCCGTCGAGTACGCGGGCATGGCGAACTACCGTCGGATCATCGACGCGGGCGGCGCGAACGGCCCGCAGGATCTGGCGGTGATCGGTGACGAGAGCTCTGTGAAGCGGCAGCTCGAGGATCTCGTCGCCGCCGGCGTCACCGACGTCTGGGCGCAGCCGGTGGCCGTGGGTTCTGATCGGAACCAACGCCGAGAATCCTTGCAGCGCACTCGGTCCTTGTTGAGCGACCTTGCGCGTGCCAAGGACTGATATGCCGTGGCCGACCGCGGCGTTTCAGTTCGAACGCCGTTGCGTGGTTTTCCGTTTCGCGACCGGAGGCGGGTCGATCGAATCCAGATACTGCTCGAAGGCGGTGGTCACTTCCTTGTGCGCGGTCTTGACCCCGATGCCGGCCTCCAGGTTGAGGAATTTCGGCAGCCCCGAGATCAACAGTTGCAGGGCGGGAAGTGAGAAATGCCCACCGAGGCGTGCGTTCTTACCGAACTTGGCGATCAGGGCATCGAGTTGGACCTTGCGGACCCGTTCCGTCACGGCGGCGATCTCGATCGCGATCGACTTGCGATGGTTTCCCAGGGCCATGAATTCGGTCATCAGGGCGCCGGTGGCCTCGGCACGGCTGAACTCCCACAGTGCACGCAATGGATCGTCGGCGCTCGCTTCCAGTGCCTTGCCGAGCAGGGCCAGATTGCGTTCGGCGTAGCGGCGAATGGCCGCCAGGAAGATCTCGTCAAGAGTGGGGAAGTAGTACTGCACCAGGCTCGGAGTGACGCCGGCCTCGCTGGCCAGTGCGCGATACGACACCGAGGAGTACCCCTGGTCGAGCATCATCTTTTCAACGGAGTCCAAGAGGGCATCCCGGGTCTTGGAGCTGGCGGCGCCCACTCGCCGCGGCGCTGCTGCCATGGTCTACCTCGCTTCGTCGACTACTCGGTATTGTGACACTCGTTTTTCGCTATACAGTCGTATAGTCTGAATTCTGGTCGATTAATCCGCAGGAGAACGATGCCTTCCGATACAGCCTTAGCAGGCTTGCAGCGCGATGTCCGGTACCTGTTGGACCGCACGCAGATTCTCGACTGCGTCGCACGCCATGCGCGAGGCTGCGATCGTCACGACATCGACCTGATCACCTCGGCGTACCACGACGACGGCGTCGATGAGCACGGCAACGACGTCAATACCGGCCCGCAGTACGGCGCCTGGGCCAATGCGACGCACGCCCAGACCTCCCTGGTGCACACCCACAACATCACCACGCATACCTGCGAGATCGACGGTGACACCGCACACGCGGAGAGCTACGTTTTAGTCATCCTGATCGGAATCGACGGCAAGACAGCACAGTTCATCACAGGCCGTTACATCGATCGCTTGGAACGCCGCGAAGGGCAGTGGCGCATCGCGGTGCGTCGCTCCACCGTGGAGGGCATGTTCACCGCCGACGCCCGCGTCTTGGGCTCTGAGTTCTTCACCCAGAAGGGCTATCTGGTGGGCACGCGTGACCGCGAGGATCTGTCTTATGCGCGCCCGCTGAGGATGGATCAGCCCGCACCGGCGCGGTGGGCTACCCAGATCCGCCGCTAGGAGCGGATACGCCGGGTGATCGCTCAGTCGACGATCAAACTCCACAGTCCGTCGCCACCGGCACCCAGCGCGGCGCGGGTGACCTCGTCGTCCCAGTGCCGGACGGATCCGAACTCCGAGCGCCACGCCAGCGCGGCCCGGGTGTATTCATGCAGGCGGTGTTCGGCGGTGGTGCCGATCGCACCGAATGCCTGGTGGCCGTTGCGGACCGCCACCGAGGCGGCGTGCCCGGCGCAGGAGCGGGCCACCGCGACGACGAATCGCAGGTTGGGTGCCGACCAGTCGCTGTCGACTGCGGTCATCAGGGCGGATTCGGTAGCGGCGCGGGCCAGCGCGGCCTCGGTGGCAATGTCGGAGATCAGATGTTGGATCGCTTGGAACTTCGACAGCGGCCGGCCGAACTGGACCCGCGCCGAGGTGTGTTCGACGGCCAGTTCCACAATGCTGTCCAGGGCCGCGCAGACTTGAATCGCGCGCACCAGGGCGGACTTCACACGCAACTGTTCGACGAGTTCCGCCGCAACCGTCGTACCGGTGAGTGACCCGATATCGACCGAGAGGCCATCTCGTGGTTCACCGATCAGGTTGGTGCCCGGCGTGATTCGTAGATCCGTGGCGGGCACGTCGGCCAGCAGCTGGTTCGGACCGTCCGGCCACGTCACCACGACCCGCTCCGCTGTCGAGGCCCAGGGCACCGCGGTGGCCGTACCGTCCGCGTCGAGCAGGGCGACGGTGCGCGCAGCGTCGCCGACGGGGGCGCCGACGGCTTCCAACAGCCAGCACGCCAACAGGTCGTGCTCGGCCAGCGGGATGCGGACTCCGTGGCGAACTGCGGCGGTGATGAGTTCCGCGGCTTCGTACCATCCGGCGCCGCTGCCGCCGGAATCTTCTGATCCGGTCAATCGCACCACACCCAATTGCTCGGCTTTCACCCATAATTCGGTGTCCCGCGTGCTGGAGTCGGCGTGCGGATGAGTCGCGCGGTAGTCCGCGAACACCTCGTCGAACAGGGCGATCAGGCCAGGGTCGACGTCGGCGGCGTTACCTGCTGAGTTGGTCACCGTAGCCCCAATCCGCGCGCGATCACGCCGCGCAACACTTCGTTGGTTCCGCCGCGCAGGGTGAATCCGGGCCGCTGATCGACGGCTGCTGTGAGGAGGTCCCGATACCCGGATTGGATAGCGGAGTCATCACCGGTATGCAGGTCGGCGAAGTCCGCGATATCGCCTTCGGTGGCGGTGCCGAGCACCTTCACCACGGCGGCGGGGACGTCGGCCGGTTGGTGGCGTTCCAGTGCGCCCGCGACCGCGGTGGACATCCGGTGCAGGCCGGCGACCCTCGCCACCAGCCGGCCCAGGGTGGGATCCCGGGGGATCTCGTTGCCGGCCATGGCTTCTGTCGATGCAACCAGCAGCGTGAAGGTGGACAGCAGCCGTTCGGGTCCGCTTCGTTCGAAGCTGAGTTCGGAGGTGACCTGGCGCCAGCCCTCGCCGATCTGTCCGAACACCATGGCATCGGGCACGAACGTGTCGTCGAGGATGACTTCGTTGAAGTGCTGGCCGCCGTTCATCGAGACGATCGGCCGGACCTCGACGCCGGGGGCGTCGAGGCGCACGATGAACTGGCTCAGTCCCGCATGGCGATGCGCCGGGTCGACCGGTGCGGTGCGGGCGAGCACGATGAAGGCGTGTGCGCGGTGCGCGCCCGAGGTCCACACCTTGGTTCCGGTCAGCCGCCAGCCATCCTGGGTGGCCACCGCGCGGGTCCGCACGCTGGCCAAATCGGAGCCGGAGTCCGGCTCGCTCATCCCGATGCCGAAGAAGCACCGGCCGGCGGCGATCTCGGGCAGGAATTCGCGTTTCTGTGCCTCGGTTCCGTACTTCAGCAGGGACGGCACGATCTGCCGGTCGGCGATCCAGTGCGCGGCGACCGGTGCGCCGGCCGCCAGGAGTTCCTCGGTGACGACGAAGCGCTCCAGAAAAGAACGGCCGTGTCCGCCGTATTCCGTCGGGACCGTCATCCCCAGCCAGCCTCGGGCGGCCAGCGCGGCGGTGAACGTCTCATCCCACCCGCACAGCCAGGAATCCACGGCCGGTACAAAAGCACCCTCGGCGAGTTGTTCGGCGAGGAAGGCACGGACTTCTGCTCGTAGAGCCGCGGTTTCGGTGGTCTCGGCCGCCGCCGCGGGGACCAGGCGGGGCAGGGGCATCAGGCGCTTTCCTGCTCGACGGCGGCACGCGGTGCGGCGGGCATGCTCATGCGGATCAGCCTATCGGGCCGCAATCAGGCCCGATCACCGATTTCCCGGAGCCGCCCGAGACGGTGTGCGGCCGCTCGGACCGTGCCGTCGGGACGCACCAGTGCCGCCGTGGCTCGACCCCGCGCCAGCCACCGGCCCAGATCGCTATCGGTGCCGACCTGGAGCACCGTCGCCGGAAATGCGGCCCAGTAGCGCTCATCGGCGGTGTCGGGCCGCGCGGTCGTGACGACGACATATCCGGTGCCGGCCTGATCCAGGCGTTGACCGGAGTCCAGCAGCGCGTTCGGGCAGAGCCGACCGGGGAGGCCGACGGGGATGCGGCGGGCGTGGATCAGCGTGGAGGGGCGCAGGCGTGGAGTCTCGCTGGTCACGACGCGTCGGCCGAATCCGGGGATGTGTTTCACCCGGGGTAGGGCCAGGCGGCGGAAGATGTCGCCGGCAAGACCACCGCCGGTCATGGCGAAGCCGATCAGGATCGCGTTGCGGATCATCGCCCTGGCGTGCGGTTTACGCTCCCGCTGATAGGAGTCCAAGTCGGCGTCGGTCAGGCCGTGGCGGTGGATGACGTTCGCCAGTTTCCAGGCGAGGTTGTAGGCATCGCGTAGTCCGGCACCCATGCCCTGTCCGACGAACGGCGGGGTGAGATGCGCGGCGTCTCCGAGCAGGAATACCGGGCCGCACCGCCACCGGTCGGCGATCTGAGCGCGAAAGGTGTAGTCGGCGCAGCGAACCAGTCGCAGATCCCCAGCTGTCACGCCGCGGGTCCAGGGGCTGATCAAGGGCCCTAGGGCCTCGATGGTGGCGAACTGCGAGGAGTCCTCACCGGGCAGCAGCCGAAACTCCCAGCGGTGCCGGGTGCGCCCGATCCGCATGTAGGTGCCGGCGCGATGGCGGTCGGCGATCTGGTGGACGCCATCCCAGTGCCCGAGTTCGGTGTCGGTGTCGACGTCGACGACGAGCCAGCGCTGCTCAAAGCCCAGGTCTTGCATACGCGATCCGATCGCCCGGCGCACCAGGCTGTTGGCCCCGTCGCAGCCCAGCACGTAGCGGCCCCTCAGCTGGGTGATCGTTCCGGTGCCGGTCTCCCGGACCGCCAGACTGACGGGTCCGTCGGGCGTGGTTGCCGGTGTCAGGCCGACGACTTCGACGCCCGAGCGCAGCGTCACCGCGGGAAAGTCTGCGACTCGGTTACGCAGGATGCGTTCGAGTTCCGGTTGATCGAAGAGGTTTGCCTGCGGGTAGCCGTTGGTCTTGCTGTCCGGGTTGCGTTCGAACCGTGCGAGGACCTGCTGGCCGGCGTCGATCACTTGGAGGCCCCGCGCCGGGCGTGAGATCGCGGCAAAGTCCTCCGCGACACCGACTTTGCCGAGGATTCGGTAGACCTCGTCATCGAGGTGTACCGCGCGGGGCTGCGGATAGATGTCCGGCCACCGCTCCAGCACGACGCTGGCGACGCCGTGTACGGCAAGCAGTAGTGCTGCGCAGATTCCGGTGGGGCCGCCGCCGACGATGAGTACCGGCGCGGTGGTGTCGGTGCTCACCGGTAGCGCACGGTGTTGACCTGGGTGCCGAGGTCTATCGCGCCGTCGTCGGTGGCGATGCCGGCCTGCACCACGTCGCCGGCGGCGAGGTATTTCGGGTTGCCGGCTTGACGTTTGAAGAATGCCTTCCATTTCAGCTCCGGCGGCAACAGGGAGCCGATGATCTCGATGAGCTTCGGCGGGGCGCTGAGCGCGGTGCCGACCGGGGTGCCGGTCAAGATGAGGTCGCCGGCGGAGAGGGCCTGGAATCGGGTCAACGACTGCAGGGCCTGCACGGGGGAGTAGAGCATGTCACCGGCGACGTGCATGTCTTGGCGCAGTTGGCCGTTGACCCGCAACTGTAGGCGGAGATCGCCGAAGCGTTTCAGTTCCTCGGCACTGAGCAGCACCAGCTGTGGCCCGACCGGCGTGAAGGTCGGGTAGGACTTGCCTTCGTAGAACTGGGTCTGGGGGAGTTGGATGTCGCGGGCCGAAACGTCGTTGGTGACGACCAGCCCGGCGATGACGTCTGCGAGGTCGGCCTCGGTGATCGCGGTCCCGACGGGAATGTCTCGCCCGATCACCAGGCCGATCTCGACCTCGTAGTCCAGTAGACGGACGTGGGAGGGTTTGACGATGTCGGCGAACGGCCCGGTGATCGATGCCGAGGATTTGCGGAAGAAGGTCAGCGGGACGGTGGCCGGGTTCATGCCGGCGTCGCTGACGTGCGAGGCGTAGTTGGTCATCTGCGCCACCACCCGGCAGGGGGCGGTTACCGGTGAGAGCAGGTCGAGGGACTCGACGGGCACGGTATCTGTGTCGGACGCGGCGGCGGCGATGGGGTCGCGGTCGGCGAGCAGTTGTCCCGTGGTGGTCGCCGTGGTTTCGATTCTGGCGGCGCCGGTAGGGGTTTTGACCCACCAATGGTCGGTGGTGCGCAGGATTGCGGTCGTCATCTTCGGGCTACTTTCATCAGGCCGACCAGGCGGCGCAGGTCGAATTCGTTGTCCCGGGTCAATGCGGTGAGCGCGGCGCGCATCTCGCCGCTGAGATGCTGTGGTCCGATACCCAGGAAGTCGGCGGTCGCCGGTGGGCCCCACTGCGCCAGCCCGGAGGCGGTGAACGGCGCCCAGCCGGGTTCGACGGTGTTGTCGAACATGTCTCCGTCGGTGAAGTGTTCGACCATGAATCCGTCGGGGTCGCGCCAGTAGTCGAAGATCTGACTGCCCTGGATGTGTCGTCCGATTCCCCAGGAGCGTTGATATCCCAGGGTTTTGAGGTGTTCGCCGCCGACGGCCAACGCGTCGAGATCACATACCTGGTAGGCCGAGTGCACGTAACGGTTGGCAGGCCCCAACGCCATCGCCAGCGTGTGGTGGTCGGCCGGCGTACCGCCGCGGTCGCAGCGAATGAAGCTCATGGTCGGTCCACGGTCGCGCTGCCCGGGAAAGTAGAGGAAATCGCTGACGATCATGCCCAGGGTGTCCAGATACCAGTCCAGCGCCGCGATGTAGGTGTTGCTCTGTACGACGACGTGCCCGAGCCGCTGTATCGTGGCCGGGCCCGGTGGCGGGCGTTGCGCGACGTTGACACGACGTAGTTCAGCGGCCACGTTGAGTTGTTGCGGCTGCTGCTCGGCCAGTGCCGGCAGCCGATGAGCCCCGGCCACCACCCGCACCGGGAATCCGCTGGGATCACAGAGATCGACGGCCATCCCGCCGAGGGCGTCGGGCAGTCGACGGACTCGGGAGCCCGTAGCGGCCGCCAGGCGAGGCAGGTCGGATTCTTCCCTGGCTACAAATGCCATGGCACGAAACCTGGTTCGTGCTCCACGGCGGACGATCACGCACGGAGCAGCAGAAGACGATCCACGCAGGTGTAGTTCCGAGTCGCTGCGAGCGGCGGTGGTGAAACCGAAGGCATGGGCGAAGGCTTCGGCGCGGACCAGGTCGGGCTTCTCGAACTCCAACCAAGCAAGGTCATCGACTTTGATCACCGGGTTGGCCGACCTGCCGCGATGCTCACCTTTGCGGCTGCCCTGCTCGCTGTGCAGGCCGCGGTGATCACCACCGGGGACGTCAGCCATCGGACACCTTCACCTCGTTGTCGATACGCGGGAGCCGCAACACCAAGATTGAACAATAGTGTTCAATTAAAGTCAATGTTGTTCTACCATCGGAGGGGCGGACGCGGCAATCGTCCGGTAGCTCGATGGGAGGATCGGCAGTCATGACGTCCACCGATGACCGAATCATCGACGCCGCCATACGCCTGTTCGTCACGAAGGGGAGCCAGCAGGTCACCATCAGCGAGTTGGCTCAAGAAGCCAACGTTGCGCGCGGCACCCTCTACCGCAATGTGGCCTCGATGGACGACTTGTTCGACCGCGTCGTCACCGAACTCAGCACCGACCTTCACCGCAAGGTCTCGACCACGTTCGCCGATATCGACGACCCGGCCGAGCGGTTGGCGACCGGCGTCCGGTTGTGGATTCGCTACGCCCACGAGAACCCGCTCATGGGCAGATTCGCCGTCAGGTTCGGCTTGAGCGAAGCGGCCCTGCGGACGTTGATGACCGGACCACCCATGCACGACATCCAGGCCGGTCTGATGTCGGCACGCTACGCCGAGATCAACGTCGATAGCGTCGCATCCCTGGTGTTGGGCGCGACGATCAGCGCAATGTGGATGGTGCTCGACGGACACCAGACCTGGCGTACGGCCGGATCGAGCACCGCCGAGCTGATCCTGCGCGCCCTCGGCGTTGAGGCCGCCGAGGCCAAGCGGATCAGCGAACGCGAGCTACCGATGCTACCGCCGGACAGAAGTACGGCACGAGAAGATGATTCGGCCCGCCACGACTAAGACCGTCAGGCAATCAGCGATTCCGCCGCTTCTCGCACCAACTTTTCGATCTCACGACCATCCTTGGGCGCCATGGCGAATCCGGCATTCCAGCCGTCGCGGCGCCGGACACCGACCTGTCGGGCGGAGAGCTTGTAGACGCCGAACGCGCACGCCCGGTTGAGGTCGTGTTCGATGACCAGCGCGCTCAATGCGGTGTTCGCCAGCGTCGACAGGGTGATCAGATGGCCACGGTAGTCCGGCGAGCTGACCACCTCCGGCCCATGAGCGTCCAACAGGGCGCGATGGGCGAAAGTGACACCGGCTAGCAGCGGGTCGATGATCTCACGCAGCGGCCCGTCGGTGGCGATGTCCAGATAATTCTCCGGACGCAGCATCGCGTCGACGGCCGCGGTGGTGGCACCGCATCGTGAATGGCCGATCACCGCGAAGATCTGCACGCTCGGCAGGTGTTGGGCCGCGTAATGCAGCGAGCCCCGGCACTCCGATCCGGGGGCGTTACCGGCCACCCGCACCACGAAAAGCTCGTTGGCGGCTTGCCCGAGCGCGAATTCGATGGGTACCCGCGCATCCGAGCAACTGAGCACCGCGGCGAAAGGCTCCTGGACCAGGATTCCGCCATTGTCCTCGGGACCGATGCCGAGCGCCTCGGGCGAAAGCCGCAGATCGATCGCTTTGGTCCCGAGTTCGGCGAACGCCCGCGATCCGGCGTCGAGGTAGGCCAAAGCTTCCTCGGGGGTCTCGGGTTGCCGGACAGGACCGCCGGAGGCGTTGTCCGCCCGGTCCAGCCGCAGCATCGCTCCGTCGACGGCTGGTCGCCGTTCGTGGTTGCCAGTCATGCCGGGAGCTTAAAGGACATCACGTGGGGTGAGGAAGGGCGTTGCCGGATAGCAATTCGCCACAGTGACGAATTGGGATCACCGGCGATCCGCCCCTGGGGGACGACTCTTTCAAAGTCGCTAACCGTCACCGGCCATGCGACCGGAATACGCAGGCATACTGGTCAATATGCCGACAATCACCGTGGTGCACGGCGACATTACCGAGCAGCAGGTCGACGCCATAGTCAATCCGGCGAACACCGGAATGCGCGGCGGCGGTGGCGCCGATGGCGCGATTCACCGCGCCGGCGGTTCAGCGATCCTGCACGACTGCATCAAACGTTTTCCCAACGGCTTGGCTACCGGCGACGCCGGATGGACCACCGCGGGCGATCTGCCGGCCCGGTGGGTTATCCACACCGTGGGGCCCAATTACCGCGCCGGCCAGCGGGATCGTTCGCTTCTGGAGTCGTGCTATCGGCGCGCCCTGGAGGTTGCCGACGAACTCGGTGCACGCGTCGTCGCGTTCCCGCTCATCAGTACCGGCGCTTACGGGTGGCCGCAGCACGATGCTGTTGCCGCCGCGATCGAAAGCATTGCGGCAACCGAAACTCGCGTTACCGAGGTACGACTGGTGGCTTTTGATTCCGATATGTACGAGCGGCTGCGCTCAAAATTGGCCTGAGCCAGCGTGATCCGACGAGGGAGCGCCAACCCGCCATTTCGTCACTGTGACGTATATGCCGTTGCGGGCATTGCGAAACGGGGTCGAACGGGGAGGTCCTGTCGTCCCGTTTCCGCATCACGCCCAGCCAGGCGGGGCGGGCCCGCCACTCCAGAAAGCACGGGCCGCCCGCGAGACGGCATCGCTATACACATACCCGAAGGATGTTCCATCAACGCCGAAATCACGCCGACGCCAAGCCAATTCGTCACAGTGACGGAATGCAGGATGGAGCCGGCCGGGCGGGGAGGCGCCTCCACATCGGTTCAACTGGACCGAACGACGGCGATGGCGCCCAACGTGCCGACAGCTGACCGACTTGCGTCAGAACCTTGACGGACACGCTCGGCGTGTGACGCCCGGAACCGTCACACGCCGCCGCGATGCGTCGAACACATCGAGGGCGGCATCCGAGTGCCGGCCCCAGAAAGACGCAGCGTTCGGTGACGCAAACCCGCGCCGGCCAGGTCCGCGCTATATCATCCTAACGCCGATAACGTACATTATGTCAAGTAAACTACTGCATAATGTGTTGCTTTTCAACGTTTTTCAGCGTTGCCCCTATCGGTGATGCGGGTGAGTAACTGACCGTAGTTCCAGTCGCGGGATTCCAGTGAAGTCCGCGGGGTTGCACGTATACAGTGGCACTCCATGTGCGATTGCACTGGCTGCAATAAGCGCGTCGTACGCGCGCGCAGCCGGCTTGCGACCCGACGCGCGCAGCGCCGCCGCTACGGCTCCAAACGCCCGGGCGCAATCGCCATCGAACGGTAGGGCGTCGAAATCCGCTTCAGCCTGCTGCAGGTGCTGCTGCCGCGCACTGCGCTCTGCGTCGTCGTTGGCGACGTGTGGACCTACGGACAGCTCAGCCAGCGTGATCGCGCTGATCACCGATTCATCGGGAAGCTCGGCTGGGTCGGACAGCTGACCCAAAAGAATCACCGTCGAGGTATCCAGCATCCCCCGGCTCCGGGTTTGCGTCACAGCGACGGGTCCATGAGATTGTCGATATCGCGCCGGAAGGCGTCCGGGTTCACCGGCGGAAGATTCTTGCGGCGGCGAATCAGTTCCGCAGGCCCTGCGCTCGAACGAGGCAACGGCCGTAGCTCAGCAACAGGTGTCCCGTCCCGGGTTATGACGACGCGCTCGCCATGCTCGACACGGCGCAGAACGTCTCCTCCACTGTTGCGCAGTTCGCGCACCGTAACTGCATCCACGTACGTAGCGTATCACCGGTGAGACACCAACGCAGCGTCCTAGGAGTGCGCCGTTGCGCACGTAAGAATATGCAGGAATTAAATATGCAGGGTTACCAGTAACTGTCGCCATGTTCATCCGATGAAACCCCCGCCGACCCAGACACCTGTTGCGCTGCACCCCAATTGTTTTCGTCCGACGATGCGATGCCGATAGCTGAGCATCACAAATCCAGGACAAAGCGTAGAGCTTGGTCAATGGCCTGCATCCGATCTGAGTCGATCATTCCCTGGCGCGATGACAGCCGTTCGACCGAGACGACTCGCAGTTGGTCGCAGCGCGCGTACGAGGTGTGGTCCAACCCGCTGGCCTCAGGCTCCAGTTCGACATGGCTTCGCAGGCCGTAACCAGCGGTCGTGATCGGAACGACGACCACCAGACCACCCGGTCCGTTGTTGAGAATGTCGACCGACACCACCACCGCCGGGCGGCGAAAGGCCGGCTCGTGCCCGACCGGCCTGCCGAGATCGACGTTGTAGACCTCCCCTCGCCAGATCAAGCCAGTGCGTCCCACTCGCGACGCTCAGCCAGGTATCGCTCCCACAGTTCGGGGTCGTTGCGCAGGCGCTGGTAATCCCCGTTGAGCCCCCGCAGGAATTCCTGCCGCTCCAGGGCGTCGATTGCAGCGTGCACGACGTCGATGACGGCGGATTGACGAGCCTTGGCCAGCGATTGCAGCCGCTCAGAATCGGGACGGCGGACTCGGACAGTTGTGGTTTCTGCTGCCATAGAGCCATGGTAGACGAAATGTAGACACGGGGTATTGCGGATCGTCGCGCGTGTTCGGCAAACGAACGCCGGGCAAGATTCGGGCACTACCGGCCCCTGCTCTCCTGCTCTGCGCAGGTCGCGAACAGTAACTACCTCAGCCAGATGAGTCGTGAATCATGCGGGATCCTTCCGACCTGACCACATTCGAGCTGCTTCCGTTCTCCCCGTAGGCTCACCGCATGCACGAAGTGACCCTGGCCAGCGCGGGCGAGGCGGCGGTGCTGACAGTCGGACTGTCGGTCTATACCGCGTTGATCCTCGTCAGCATCGCTGTGGCGATCGACAACGCCCGGCGACACCGCCGGCGCCCCGCAATCTATGCCTCGGTCATGGTCGGCGTGCTGGTCCTGGCCGGGCTGATTGCGGGGGTCTACAGCAGCATCGCGTGAACCCGGCGGCGCCGGCTAGCCCGCCCGCCTGGGAGGCACTACCCGGGTGGACACTAGGGACGTGGCCCTTTCCGCAACGGTATTCAAAGTCGAACTCGGCATCTCCGACATCGATCGTGGTTACTACGCCGATCACACACTGACCGTGGCCCGTCATCCCAGCGAGAACGATGAGCGGATGATCGTGCGATTGTTGGCTTTTGGGCTCCGCGCGCACCGACTCAGCGACATCGACGGCGAGTTGGCGTTCGGGCCGGGCCTGTCCTCCCCCGGCGTACCGGACTTGGCGCTCACCGACTACACCGGCCGAATCGTGGAATGGATCACCGTCGGCCAACCCGACGAACGTGCCTTGGGCAAGGCGGCCGGCCAAGCCGACCAGGTGTTGGTCTTCCCGTTCGCCGCCGGGGCGGCCACCTGGTGGCGCACCGTCGGCCCCAAAGTGGCCGGGCTGCCGAACCTGTCGGTGGTACAGATACCGCACGAATCGGTACAGCAACTGGCCCGGACCGTCGACCGACGGGTCTCGGCACAGGTGATGGTCATCGAAGGTCAGGTGACGATGACCGTAGGCGGAGTCGACGTAACCTTCACCCCCGAACTATTGAAGTGAACGCCTGAACCCGGGGCGCTGGTAGCGAAAGGGCATCGCGCAGAATGGGACAACGCATCCGACACTCTGGAGGAACGTTGCCGGACATGGCCCCCGTCGCCGAATTCGACTACATCATCGTGGGCGCCGGCAGTGCGGGCTGCCTGCTCGCCAATCGGCTCAGTGCCGATCCCGCCCATCGGGTGCTGCTGATCGAGGCCGGCGGCAAAGACGACTGGTTCTGGATCAAGGTGCCGGTGGGCTATCTGTACACCATCGCCAACCCGCGCACCGACTGGTGTTTTGCCACCGAAGCCGATCCCGGTCTGGCCGGGCGCAGCATCCACTACGCGCGGGGACGCGTCATCGGCGGCTGCTCGTCGATCAACGCGATGATCCACATGCGCGGCCAGGCCAGCGATTACGAACTGTGGGCGCAGGCCACCGGCGACGATCGTTGGCTGTGGGGCGGCGCGGACGGTCCCGGCCAGACTCTGGCGATCTACAAGGATCTGGAGAGTTACTTCGGCGGGGCCGACGAGTGGCACGGCGATTCGGGTGAGATCCGTGTCGAGCGGCCGCGGGTGCGCTGGAGAATCTTGGATGCCTGGCAGGACGCCGCAAAACAGTTGGGGATCACTCCGATCGAGGAGTTCAACCGGGGCGACAACGCCGGTAGCGCCTACTTCCACGTCAATCAGCGGCGCGGACGACGCTGGTCGATGGCCGACGCCTTCCTGCATCCGGTAGCCCACCGCCCCAACCTCACCGTCTACACCGACACCCACGCGCTGCGACTGCTGCTCGACGATCAGGTCCGCGACGGCCAGCGTCGCGGTGCCTGGACCACCGCACGACACCGTGCCACCGGGGTACGCCTGCGCAAGGACGGCCGGATCGTCGACGTCCGTGCCCGCCGCGAGGTGATCCTGAGTGCGGGTTCGATCGGGTCGCCGCATCTGATGCAGGTCTCCGGCCTGGGACCGGCCGGATTACTCAGCCGATACCGGGTGCCGGTGGTCGTCGACCTGCCCGGTGTCGGTGAAAACCTGCAGGACCACCTGCAGTTGCGCACGGTCTACCGGATCAAGGGCGCCCCGACCGTCAATACGCTGTACCGCAACTGGATCACCCGCGCGGGCATGGGGCTGCAGTATCTGCTGCAGCGATCGGGACCGCTGACCATGCCGCCGTCGACGTTGGGCGCCTTCGCCAGAAGCGATCCCGCCCTGGCCAGCCCCGACCTGGAATGGCACGTCCAGCCGTTGTCGCTGCCGAAGTTCGGTGACCCCCTGCACCCCTTCGGCGCGATCACTCCCTCGGTGTGCAACCTGCGTCCGAGTTCGCGCGGCCATGTGCGCATCGCCGATGCGGATCCGCTGGCCGCCCCTAAGATCACCTGCAACTACCTGTCCACCGATGCCGATCGCCGCGTTGCCGTGACCGGCCTGCGAATGACCCGGCAGATCATGGCGGCCCCGGCCCTGGCCCGCTACCGACCCGAAGAACTACTCCCCGGCCCGCAACTGGCCGCCGATGAAGAACTCCAGCAGGCGGCCCGAGAGCTCGGTACCACCATCTTCCATCCGGTGGGCACCTGTGCGATGGGATCCTTTGGCCCCCATGGTGTTCCGCGCTCCAATTCCACCGTACTGGACACCGACTGCCGGGTATGCGGTGTCGCGGGGCTACGTGTGGTCGATGCCTCGGCGATGCCCACCATCACCTCGGGGAACACCAACGCGCCGGTCATGCTCATCGCCGAACGCGCGGCGCGAGCGATCCTGGCCCCGGGCTGACCCGCCGTTCAGGGCAGTTTGATGGCCGAGACGTACATGTCGATGATCGGCCGGTAGAGATCGACGTCGTCGAGTTCGCTGCCCAAGACGACGGCGTCACTGGTGGCGATGAGCACCTGGGCGAATGTCGACGCGGGAATGGTCAGTGTTGCGCCGAGTCGCTCCATGCCGGTGGCGATGAATGCGGCGAGCGCCTCGACCACTTCGGCGCGTTTGTCCGCCACCCGTTGTCGTGCTTCCGGATTACGACGGAGGTAGAGCGTGAACTCGTGCCCGAGTGCGGCGTGCTCGGCGCCGCGGTCCTGACTCAGCGTGCGCCATCGTTGCGCGATCTCGTCGAGTTGAGCGGGCCCGATCTGTTCGGATGCGGCCATCACCTCGGCGAAGTTGTCGAAGTAGCGCCGCCAGTACCGATCGCTGACCGCCAGGAACAGTTCCTCTTTGGTGGCGAAGTGCTTGTAGATGGCGCCCTTGGTGTAGCCGGCCGCGTAGGCGATGTCATCGAGAGTCGCCGCGATAAAGCCCTTTTCGGCGAAGACGCCTTCGGCGGCGTCGAGCAACAGCGAGCGGGTGTGTTCGAGTCTCCGCTCCCGGGTCCATCGCTCGACCATGCCGAAGATTATTCCATAGAATCTCAGCGACCTATTGGCTACTCAGATACCAATGGGTATATTTCGGGCTTGTGAGCCAACCGTCGCAGCACAGTTCTGCCGTCACCGAGTCGATCAGCGCAGTCACGGGCCTAGAGCGACGCGGACCGTCGTCCTCGGGTGCGTTCAAGGTCTGGGCGACCGTCGGCGCCGTGTTCCTGGCGCTGACGCTCTACCTGATCACCCGATGGGTGACCGGCCCCTACTTCGAATCGGTACCGGGCGGCCCCACCGATCCCCCGATGTACATGAAGATCCCGCTGCTCGCCAACGCGATCGTGCTCTGGGTCGGCGCGCCGTTCGCCCTGTGGTACTTCATCATTCGCCCCTGGCTGCGCGAACGTCGGATCACCCTCGACGGCATGCTGCTGGTGTCGATGGGCCTGATGATGTTCCAGGACCCGATGCTGAACTACTACAGCACCTGGTGCACCTACAACGCGTGGCTGTTCAACCAGGGTTCCTGGGCGCCACACTTCCCGGGCTGGTCGGCGCACGAGGAACCGGGGCATACCGTGCCCGAACCCCTGCTGACCAACGTCCCCGGCTACGCCTACGGTGTACTGCTGCTGACCATCGTCGGGTGCGCGATCATGCGCAAGATCAAGAGCCGCCGGCCCGACATCAGCAACCTGCGCCTGGTGCTGTCGACCTATGCGATCGCGATCGTCTTCGACGTCATCATGGAGGGCTGCATCCTGCTGCCGATCGGCTTCTACTCCTACCCCGGTGCGATACAAGGCTTGTCGGTCAACGCGGGCACCTACTACCAGTACCCGATCTACGAGGCGTTCATGTGGGGCGGTGTCCAGACGGCGTTGTGCTGCCTGCGGTTCTTCACCGATGACCGCGGGCGCACCGTCGTCGAACGCGGCCTGGACAGTGTCCGCGGCGGCGTCGTCAAACAACAGTTCGTCCGGTTCCTGGCGATCTTCGGCGGCGTCAGCGCGTGCTTCTTCCTGTGCTACAACGTTCCGGCGACCTGGCTGGGCATGCATGCCGACGCATGGCCTGCCGATGTCCAGCAGCGCTCGTACTTCAATCCCGGCATCTGCGGCGAGGGAACCGACCGGCCGTGCCCGAATCCTGATCTGCCACTGCCGACCAAGCACTCGGGATACGTCGACCACGACGGTCAACTGGTGCTACCGGAAGGGGTGACCATCCCGCCCGTCGTGCCGATCCAACGGGGCGAATAGCGATGACGGTCGGGGAATTCCCGGCAGTGACCCGGACCGGTCGGCCCGCACCGTTCTACCGGCCGGTCGGCGACGAGACGGCGGTGTTCGCCGCCGCCGCGCGCCGCGGCCTGCCGGTCCTGCTCAAAGGCCCCACCGGATGCGGCAAGACCCGGTTCGTCGAGGCGATGGCGGATCAGCTGGGACGCGAACTGATCACCGTCGCCGGCCACGAGGACCTGACCTCGGCGGATCTGGTGGGCCGCTATTTGCTCAAGGGCGGCGAAACCGTCTGGGCCGACGGTCCGTTGACCCGGGCGGTGCGCGAGGGTGCCATCTTCTACCTGGATGAGGTGGTCGAGGCGCGCCAGGACACCACCGTGGTCATCCATCCGATCGCCGATCACCGCCGCGAGCTCCCCATCGATCGGTTGGGGATCACGTTGACGGCGGCGCCGGGCTTTCAGTTGGTGATCTCCTACAACCCCGGCTATCAGAGCGTGCTGAAGAACCTCAAAGAGTCGACGCGCCAGCGTTTCATCGCGATCGAACTCGGGTTCCCACCCGCCGATACCGAAACCGAGATCGTCGCCCACGAAGCCGGGATCGACCGCGGCACCGCGAAGATCCTTGTGGCGGTGGGCAACGCGATCCGAAGCCTGGACGGCTCCCCGCTGCGCGAGGTGTCCTCCACCCGGATGTTGGTCCTCGCCGGCGGCTTGGTGGCCGAAGGCCTCGGTTTGCGCAGCGCCGTGCACGCGGCGATCGTGCAGGTCCTCTCCGACGACCCGGATGTGGTGCGCGCCCTCGGCGAACTCGTCGACGCCCTGCTACCGCCGACGTGAACACCGAGTCCCCGGAACCACAACGGTTCCGGTTGCTCGCGACCCACCTCGCCGGCCGCGCCGTCGACGTCGCGCTGGCTCCCGACGGCGAACCGGCCCACACCGACGGCGCGGTCGTCTTCGTCTCGGCGAGCCGAACGGTGCCACAGCAACGCCGTGAAGTCTGTGTGCAGAGCGCATTGCTGGGAGCCGGCAGCCTGGATCACGACGTGGTCTCCCGGTTGCGGGGACGCCCGTCGATTGCGCGCCGCTACCTGGCCCTTGAAGGCGCCCGGGTTCTGGCCGACCTGTCCCCCGCGATTCCGTGGGCCGCGATCGAGATGCCGCCCCGGACTTCCAGCCCGCAGCAATCTTTGGAGCTGGCCCGCAGCCGGACTCCGGTCGCCGAACCACCGGACTGGTTCGGGGTGATCAAACCGGCCCGGCTCTCATCGACCGCCGTGGCGAGCGGGCGCGGCGCCACCGCCGCCGATCTGCGACTGCACCTCGTCGCCGCTGATGCGGCCGATCCCGACGAGGATCCCGACGAAGACGGCGGTGAAGGCAGCAAGCTGCTGAAGCTGTTCACCGCTCCCGCCTTCTCCTCGCGTGCGCTCTCGGATTTCCTGCGCAAGCTGATGGGCGGCTCGCGTGGCAGCGCAGACGACACCGGCGGCGGTGAACTCCGGGCCGGAGTCGCGCGCCGCACCGATCGGGCCGGAGCGCAGGCCCGGCCGCTGGCGACCCGCATCGAGTTCGTCGACGACGGCAGGTCCGCCGCGACCATCGGTGTCGGTGGCGCGCTGTACCCCGAGTGGGACGTCCACCGCAGGCAGTACCGGCCGGACTGGTGCCGGGTCGTGCACTTTCCGGTGGATGCCGAACCCGAGACCGCCGCGGGTGCCGGTGGCGCCGTCGCCCGCGATGACACGCTGCGCCGCCGACTGTCGCGGGTCGGGCTGGGCCCGAAGGTCTTGCGGCGCCGCCCCGACGGCGACGATCTGGACATCGAAGCCCTGACCGACCTGGTCGTCGACCTGCACTGCGGGCACAGTCCGCCCGAACATGTCTATCTGGAACGCCGCAGACTCGCCCGCAACCTGGGCGTGCTCATTCTGGTCGACGCCACCGGATCGGCCATCGACACCGATACCGGGGGACTCAGCGTCCACGACCACCAGTGCCGGGCCGCGGCGACGCTGGCCGCCACGCTGGAGGAACTCGGCGACCGGGTGGCGGTGTACGCGTTCCGGTCCCACGGACGCGGCGCGGTGCACCTGCCGGCGATCAAGACCTTCGATGAGGGTTTCGGCGCCGCCGGACGCTCGCGTCTGGGGCGGCTTCAGCCCTCGGGCTATACCCGGCTCGGGGCGGCCATCCGCGGTGCCGGAGACATCCTGAAGGCCGAGGCGGGCACACCCAATCGATTACTGCTGGTGCTGTCCGACGGATATCCCTACGACCACGGCTACGAGGGCAGCTACGCCCGAGCCGACACCCGCAAGGCGCTGGAGGAACTGCGGTCGGACGGGATGGCCTGCCTGTGTCTGTCCATCGGGAACGACGCCGCGCTGGACGCGCTCGAACCCGTCTTCGGTTCCGCCGGATTCGCCGCGGCCGCGACGCTGGCCGAGCTCAGTCCCCGGATGGATGAGTTGTTCCTCGCGGCGTTGCGGGAGCTCGCCGCACCGAAACTCTGACCGCCGGAATCGCCGATCACGCACCCGAGACGTTACGGTTGCCAGACGTCGCGAACACCGTCGGTAATAAAAGGAGCGCCGCATGCTGAAATACGAGGTCCACGGCACCGGTGAGCCGCTGGTCTTGGTACACGGCATCACCCACCGCCGGCAGGCCTGGTACCCGCTGCTCGAACACCTGACCGAGCACCGCACCGTAGTGCTCTTCGACCTGCCCGGGCACGGCGAATCGCATGACCTGGTGGTTCGCGACGGTGACGTGCAGGGCACCTTCCGCGCCGAATTGGTCGAGCTGTTCGACCAGTTGGGCCTGCATCGGCCGCACATCGGCGGTAACTCGCTCGGCGGGCGGATCGCGATGGAAGCCGCCGCCGACGACCTGGTCGCCAGCGCGACCGTGCTCTCGCCGGCGGCCTACTGGCACAACGCGCTGGACTTCGCCTACATCAGGCTGCTGTTCCGCTGCATGACCACCAGTGCCCGACTGTTGGCACCGGCAGTGCCGCGGCTGGCCCGCTCGCCTCGGGGCCGGCGGATGATGGGCTCGGTGGTCTCGGCGCACCCCGAGCGGATTCCGGCCGAGGAGTTCGTGGCCGACCTCAACGCAATGAAGCGCGCCATTCCCGCGATGAAGAAGATCTTCCCGGCCGCCGAGGTATTCGACCGCGAGATCCCCGCGCATGTCCCGGTCACCGTGGCCTGGGCCGAACACGACCGAATCCTATTGCCCTACCAGGCACGTATCGCCGAGCAGCGACTCCCCCAGGCACGTCACCTCCGACTGCACGGCTGCGGTCACGTGCCGATGGCAGACGACCCGGAACTGGTGGCCCGCACCCTGCTCGAAGGCAGCGCACCGCGCGCGCAGGCCGAAGCCTCCTGACCGGTCGCGCGGGTGTTTGAATAGGCCCGTGACCAACCGCATCCAGTCCCTGCTCGGGGTCGACTATCCCGTCGTCCAGGCCCCGATGACCTACATCGCCCGTGCCGAACTGGCCGCGGCGGTCTCCGAGGCCGGCGGGCTGGGCGTGATCGAGACCCTCACCCCCGAGGGACTCGCCGACCTCAAACGGGTGCGTGAGCTCACCGACAAGCCGGTCGCGGCGAACCTGATGATCCAGGGCTGGAAGAACGACGCGTCGATCGTCGACGCGTTGGCCGAGACCGGAGTACGCCACGTCTTCACCTCGGCCGGCGACCCGGCCTTGTTCACCAAACCGTTGCACGACGCCGGCATGACGGTGGTGCACGTGGTGGGATCGCTCAAAGGGGCGCAGAAGGCCGCCGATGCCGGGGTCGACGCGCTGGTGGTCGAGGGCGTGGAGGGCGGCGGCTTCAAATCTGTGCTCGGCGCCTCGACGATGGTGCTGCTTCCCCTGATCGCGGAGAACACCGACCTACCGATCATCGCCGCCGGTGGCATCTGCGATGCACGGTCGGCCGCTGCAGCACTGGCGTTGGGTGCCGAAGGGGTGCAGATGGGCACCCGGATGCTCGCCAGCCAGGAAGCCGCCGTACACGCGAACTTCAAGGACGCGATCGTCGCGGCAAACGATTCCGGCACAGTGCTTCTCGACATCCCCGGTAATCCGACCATGCGGGTACTGCGGACCGGGCTGGCTGCCCGGGTTGCGGCGAACGACCCCGATGCCCGCCTGCTGGCGAAGATCACCGATCTGTATTTCGGCGGTGACATGGAGGCCAGCGTGGCCAACACCGGTCAGGTCGCATCCCGGATCGGTGAGCTACTGCCGGTTGCCGAGATCATTCGCCGGACCTGGGGCGAGATCGAAGCCGTGTTGGACGGGGCACGTTCACGGATATGACCCTCCGGTGACATCACCGCATCCGGAGTCCGATCCGCCGCCCGACCCGCGGCGTAGCGCAGAGTTTTCTGTGCTGCATCTGTTCGCCGTGCTCGGGGTGATCGCCGTCCCGGCCTTCGGCTGGTTCGGGCAACATTGGTCGGGCGCGACAACCGTGGTGGTGTACTGGTTCGAGAACGTCGCGACGTGCCTGTTGCTGATCGCCCGGATCGCCCTGCATCAGCGCCTGAATCCGAGAAGCGGGCATTTCCGGTACCGGGGGCCGGGGTCCGCCGGACCGGCGAACTCGTCGTTCCTGGCCGGTTTTGCCCGGATCAGCTTGGTGTTCTGCGTCGCCCACGGAATCTTCCTCGGCGCAGTTCTCGCCATACTGATCCAGAATGACGCACCGCAGCTTGCCCTCATCGACCTGGATTGGCGCGCCGTCTGGTGGGGGTGCCTGGGCGTGTTGTGTTTTCTGGGGATCGATTTCGTCGGCGATCTGGTGAATCTGCGCAGGTGGACCTTCCGCGATCTGGAGCAGTCCGCCGACGCCGGGCTCGGCCGGGTGATGGTCGTGCATCTGACGTTGTTACTCGGGTTCGCAGGGATCGCCGCCACCGATTCTCCGACCGCGTTCTTCGCGGTGTTCATCGTGCTCAAGAGCCTCGCCGCACTCAGTACCGTAGTCCCGCAGTGGGAACCCGAAACAGCTCCGCGTGGCCTGAGCAACGTGATGAACAGGTTGCCGAATGTGCACCCGGGAGAACGTTTCGAGGACGTCTGGGCCAAAGACCGAGCCGCCGAACGCGACCGCCGGCGGCGTAACGAGCAGCCCTGGCATCCCGCTCGCTAGCCTCGCCTAGCCGGCCGAGATCTGTCGGGCGACCTCGCCGTAGCGCCCGAAACGTTCGGTGTCTCCGAGCGCGTTGTACAGGACCAGCCGGGTCGCTACCGGCCCGTACTTGTCGATCAGCTTGCCCGCCAAGTCATCCCACGTCGACTCGGTCGCGAAATGCGCGAGGTGCTCGTCGGTGATCTGGGCCGCCATACCGGCGATGTCGCCCGCCTTCTGCTTCTCCCGGATGCGGGCGGTGGTGCCCTCGAATCCCGCCTCGTCCCAGATGAACGCGTAGTTCGGGGTGCTTCCGTAGAAGCTCAAGCTGGCCCGCACCAGGTCTCGCTCCCGGTCCCGTTCCTCGTCGCTGTCCCCGACGATCGTCATCGCCGGCACGATGATCGCGATCTCCGACGGTGCGCGGCCTGCCGCGGCAGCACCTTCGGCCACCTTGGGCACCACGTGCCGGGCGAGATAGCCGGGTTCGCCGAGCGGGTGGACGTGCACCCCGTCGGCGACTTCACCGGCCATCCGCAGCATCCACGGATTGACCGCCGCGACATCGACTTTGGGGTCGGGTACATCGATCGGTCCGGGACTCCACTGCGGCGTGATGAAATCCAGGTCGTAGAACGGGCCGTGATGGTCGAGGGCTCCGGTCCGGAAGGCGGCGAAACACGCCTTGACCGCCAGCACGTAGTCGCGCAGTCGCGGACCGGGGTGCTCGAAGGCCACGCCGTAGCGCCGAACCACGTGGGTGCGTACCTGGGTGCCGAGCCCGAGGCGGAACCTGCCGCCGCTGGCCTCTTGCAGTTCCCACGCCGTCGCCGCGGTCACGAACGGGCTCCGGGGAAACGCCACCGCGACCCCGGTCGACAGCTCGAGTCCGGGCGCGGCCTGCGATGCGACGGCGGCACTGAGATACGCGGTACGGCCGGCCTCGGTGAACAGCAATCCCGAAAACCCGGCGTCCTGCGTGCTGCGGGCGAGTTCGCCGGTCTTGCCCAACTGCTGCGGTAAGGCCATCACATCTACCTGCACCCGGCGAGCCTACGCACCGGCGGCACCACCACGGAGCCGTTTGCGGCTAACGTGGCGGGCGTGAAATCGACTCGGATGCCTTCCTTCCTCGCCGCCACCGTCGCCGCCGCGGCCATCGTGCTGCCCTTCGCCGCGGCAGGACCGGCCTCGGCCGCCGACACCTGCCCCACCGCCGCCGCACCGGCCGGGGGTACGCCGGAGTGGACGCTCAGCGGTGCCACCGGCAGCGTTGCGGTCACCGGATCCACCGACACCACCGCACCGCGGGTGGATGTCTCGACGCCGTTCAGCGTGACCGAGACCCAGGTGCACACCTTGCGTGCCGGCGACGGCCCGGTGGTCCCGGCCACCGCGAAGGTGTCGGTCTGCTACATGGGTGTCAACGGGCGTGACGGGTCGGTGTTCGACAGCAGCTACCAGCGTGGCGCCGCGGCCGACTTCCCGCTCGACGGTGTGGTGGCCGGCTTCCAGAAGGCGATCGCCGGGCAGAAGGTCGGCTCCACGGTTGCGGTCGCGATGACCTCCGCCGACGGCTATCCCGAAGGCCAGCCCCGTGCCGGAATCCGGGCGGGCGACACCTTGATCTTCGCGATCAAGATCCTGGGCGCCTCCGGCTGACCGGGTCCGGTAGCGTGCGGTCATGACCGCACGCAACCGCCGCTTCCTGCTTCGCGAACGCCCCACCGGCCGCATCCTGCCGGACACCTTCGAACTCGACGAACAGCCGGTGCCGACGATCCGGGACGGCGAGGCGTTGGTGCACATCGAGTGGATCTCGCTGGATCCGACGAACCGGATGTGGATCAACGAGACGCCGTCCTACCTGCCGCCGGTCGGAATCGGCGAGGTCATGCGGGCGGCCGGACTCGGCGTGGTGGTCGAATCGAAGAATCCGAACTATCCGGTCGGACAGTATGTGCAGGGCCTGACCGGGTGGCAGGAGTATCTGGTCGTCTCCGACGCCATGCCGCTGTTCCCGGTCCCGGTGGCCGAGGGCGTATCGCCGAGTGCCTATCTGGGCGCGCTCGGGATGACCGGGCTCACCGCGTGGGTCGGGATGCACGACATCGGTAAACCCAAGCCGGGTGAGACCGTCGTCGTGTCGGCCGCGGCGGGCGCGGTCGGCTCGGTCGCCGGCCAGCTGGCCAAGGCCGCCGGTGCTCGGGTGGTCGGGATCGCCGGCGGGCCGGAGAAGTGCGCGCTGCTGACCGATCGGCTCGGCTTCGATGCGGCGGTGGACTACCGCGCCGACGACTGGGTGCGGCAGCTGGCGGCGGCGACCCCCGACGGCATCGACGTCGATTTCGAGAACGTCGGCGGCGACATCATGGATGCCATCTTCGCCCGCATCAACATCGGCGCCCGCATCGCGCTCTGCGGGATGATCTCCGGGTACAACGAGGCCGACCCGCCGCCCGGGCCGCGAGCGTTCGGCAACCTGCTCATTCAGCGGGCCACCCTGCAGGGCTTCATCATTCTCGACCACTTCCATCGGGTCGCGGAGTCCAGCGCCGCGATCGCCGAGCTGATCGCCGCGGGCAAGCTCACCCCGCTGGAGACCGTCGTGGAGGGATTCGAACAACTCCCGACCGCGATCAACATGCTGTTCGACGGCAAGAACGTCGGCAAGCTCGTGGTCAAGACGTCCGGGTAGGGCCGGGCTGTAGCGTTACGAGGGTGATTTCGCCTATGCCCCGTCTCTTAGCACTGACCGCCTGCGCCGCCTCGCTGGCGCTGGGGCTCGCCGCCTGCGGTGGTTCCGACGACGCATCGTCGGCGACGACATCGTCGGTCACCGACCTGTTCATGCCCCCGGCCGGACAGAGCATCACCACCTGCCCGTCACTGCCGCCCACCGAGGGCGTCGCGGCCGAATGGACCCTCAAAGGCGCCAGCGGCGCCATCGCGGTGACCGGCTCCACCGACAACTCGGCCCCGAGTGTGGTGGTGACCAAGCCGTTCAAGGTGTCCCAGACCGAGGTGCACACCCTGCACGCCGGTGACGGCCGGGTCGTCGCCGACAACGCGACGGTGTCGGTCTGCTACATGGGCGTCAACGGCCGCGACGGCTCGGTCTTCGACAGCAGCTATGAGCGTGGCAAGCCCGTCAGTTTCAGCCTCGACCGCGTGGTGCCGGGTTTCCAGAAAGCCATCGCCGGTCAGAAGGTCGGCTCGACGGTCGCGGTGGCCATGGTCCCCGCCGACGGCTACCCGCAGGGCCAGCCCGACGCCGGAATCCAGCCGGGCGACACGCTGGTGTTCGCGATCAAGATCCTCAACGCCTCACGCTGACAGCCGCGGTCGCCGATGGAATCGTCTCGGGTGGACCGGTGGCTGTGGGCGGTGCGGATCACCAAGACCCGGCCGGATGCCGCGGCCGCGTGCCGCGGCGGACACGTGCGGGTCAACAACCGTCCCGCCAAACCGGCGACGCCGGTCGCCCCCGGTGACGTGATCATCGCCCGCGTGGGTGATCGGACCCGGACCGTCGAAGTGCTGCGCGTCATCGCGAAGAGAGTCGGTGCGGCCGACGCCATCACCTGTTATCTGGATCGGACACCGCCCGTCGCACCGGTTTCCGCGGCCCCGGTGGCCATCCGGGAACGGGGTGCGGGACGCCCGACCAAACGGGACCGTCGGGTACTGGACAAGTGGCGGGCCCAGCAGGGCTGAACCGCGATTACTGCGGGTGCGCGGCCAGATAGTCGGCGACCGGGATCCGGGTCGTGGAGACATAGCCGATCGGCAACAGGAGGTCTCCGGCGGTGGTGCGGTAGTAGGTGTCCCAGCGGTAGTAGCTCGCGAACCCCGCTGGATCGCCGCCGATGACCGCGGCGTAGTCGTTGACCGCCGCCACATAGTGGTCGGAATGGTTGTATCCCCAGATCGCTTTGTCGCGGTTGGTGGCAAAACCGTTGGCGGCCAACAGTCGACCGGCGGCCATGATGCTGTCCCGCGGGGAGTGGATGTCGCCGCCGTTGCCGTAGGCGGCGAACGTCGACGGCAGGAACTGCATCGGGCCCTGGGCCGCGTCGTCGCTGACTCCGTTGATGCGGCCGAAGCCGGTCTCGACGAAGTTGATCGCCGCCAGGTAGTTCCACGGCACCCCCGATGCCGCCTCGGACGCCCGGTAGCTGGCGATCAGTTCGTTGGCGGGCACCGGCGGCACCACCCGCCACGGCGGCATGGTGCTCTTCGGATCGGTCAGTGCCATCAGGTGACGGCGGGCATCGATATTGCGGTCGTAGACGGCCAGCAGTGCCGGCGGGATCTGCGGCCGGACGATCCCGTCCCACTCCGGGTGCGCACCCAGGGTGCGGTAGGCGACCTGCTGACGGCGGGCGGCCGCGGCCAGCACCTGCTCGGGTGCGGACGGATTGCGCAGTGTTTGATCCGCGGCGACCAGGTCGGCGACCAACGCCGTCGGGTCGACTCCCGGTGCGGCGCCGACCGGTGCCACCGCCCCCACGACGGCGAGCAGGACGAGGACGCAGGCGGCGACAGAGCGTCGTAGGCGAACAACCATGCCGTTCATCTTGGCCCCTCCCGCAGCGGATGCCCCGCAAGGCGGAGCGGACCGTGCGCCATCGGCGAACTAGAACACGTTCCGGTTTCCCCTCTGATGGGGATCATCATCGCTGGTCACCATGAATTAGCCGAAGCTATCGACTGTTAGATTGAGCGGATGAGCATCACCAGCGTGACCACCGACGTCGTCGTCGTCGGCTACGGGGCGGCCGGAACGTCGGCCGCCATCACCGCCCGCGAACTCGGCGCCGAGGTGATCGCCGTCGATCGCGCCAACGGCGGCGGTGCGACCGCGATCTCCGGCGGCATCATCTACGCCGGCGGCGGCACCTCGGTCCAGCGCGACGCCGGCGTCCACGACACCCCCGAGCAGATGCTCGACTACCTGCGACTGGAAGTCGGTGACGCCGTCGCGCCCGAGACGCTGCAACGCTTCGTCGACGGCAGTCCCGAGATGATCGACTGGCTGCAGGCGCACGGGGTGCCGTTCAACGCCGGACTCTGCCCGTACAAGACGTCGTTTCCCAACAACCGCTACTACCTGTACCACTCGGGAAGTGAGAACGCCGGAGAGTTCCGCGCGAACACCCCGCCGGTGCAGCGCGGTCACCGCGCCTACGGCAGGGGCACCTCCGGGAAGAAGATCTATGCGCCGCTTGCCGATTCGGCGGCTCGTCTCGGGGTGGACTTTCGCCCGCACACCACCGTCACCGAACTGCTGCGCGATCACGACGGCCGGGTGATCGGGGTGCGGGCCACCACCATGGGGCAGGCGCCGCGCCGGATCCAGCGCCGCTATGCCCGCCTGGCCGCGCTGTCGTCGAAGCCCGGCGTCTACTACCCGCCGTTGCGTGCCGCGATGGAGCGCCTTCTGGAGAAGCTGCAGCGGCGCTACGGGCGGCCGGTGGAGATCATCGCCCGGCGCGGGGTGATCCTGTGCGCCGGAGGTTTTATCGCCAACACCGAGTGGCGCAAGCGCTACGCCCCCGAGTTCGACGGCGGCCTGCCGTTGGGAACCAGCGGTGATGACGGCAGCGGCATCGCACTGGCCCAGCGCGCCGGCGCGGTGACCGACCGGATGGACAACGTCTCGGTCTGGAAATTCATCACACCGCCCAGCGCGTTCATCTCGGCGATCGTCGTCGACGCCGAAGGCCGGCGGGTGATCGACGAATCGCGCTACGGTGCCGCGATCGGCCAGGCAATGGTGAAAGACCATGGCAGCAAGGGCTGGATCCTGGCCGATGCCGCACTGATGGCCGAGGCACGCCGCCAGCTGCTCACCCAGACGCTGTGGTTTCAACGCGCCCAGGGGGCCGCGTTGATGTTCACCGGATCCGTCCGCGGCGCCACGCTGGCCGAGGTGGCCGACGCGGCCGGAATCGACGCCGCGGGGTTGCAGGCGACGGTGACCGCCCACAACGACGCGATCGACGCCGGCGCACCGGACCCGGTCGGTAAACCGGCGGATTTCTGCCGTCGGATCGACAAGGCCCCGTTCACGTTGATGGATATCTCGGTGCGGCCCAACGCATTGCTGCCCACGCCGATGCTGACCCTGGGTGGAGTGCGGGTCGACGAGGGCACCGGGGCGGTCGTCAACGCCGACGGCCGTGCCATCCCCGGGCTCTACAGTGCCGGCCGTACCGCGATCGGCATCGCCTCACGTTCCTATGTCAGCGGCCTGTCGATCGCCGACTGCGTCTTCGCCGGGCGACGTGCCGGGGCCGCGGTGGCGGCTCGGCAGCCGGGCTGATCGATCAGCCGGCCCCGCGGCCGTCCTCGATCAGCGACCGGAAGCCCCGGGCCGGATGGGTGGCGGCACCGGCCGCACGGACCCGGTCGACCAGTGCCAGGTCGGAGGTCACCACGGTGATGTCCTCGGGCCGCTCGGCGGCCCGAACCAGCCGGATGATCTCGTCGTCGGCGGAGTCAGCGTGCGCCCGCGGGGCCGCGGCGATCGTCACCCACTCCGATTCGATCGGTGGTGTCGGCGGCCGCTCGAACACCACCGTGACGTCATCGCGGTGCGTGCCCGCCCAGATCTCGAGCTGCCGGGTCAGCCGTTGCATGGCTGCGTGCCGGTCACGCCACCAGCCGTCCGGGCGCGACCCGATCACGTTCATCGCATCAACGATCCACCGCACGACTCCGACGGTACGGTGACGCCATGCCTCTGGTCACCTACGAATGCCACGACCACGTCGCGACCATCACCTTGAACCGCCCCGAGGCGCGCAACGCCATCAACGGGGCGATGCGCACCGACCTCAACGCGGCCTGGGACCGGTTCCGCGGTGACGACGACGCCTGGGTCGGGGTGTTGACCGCGACCGGTGACGTGTTCTGCGCCGGGGCCGACCTGAAAGATCCGGTCGGGGCGGTCGGCACCTTTCCCGGCACGTTCTGGGAGAAGCCCACGATCAACTCGTTCGAGAGCGGCATGGAGTTGTTCAAGCCGACGATCGCCGCCGTGCACGGCCCCTGCATCGGCTACGGCTTGACCGGATTACTGTTCTGCGACTTCGTGATCGCCAGCACCGACGCGGTCTTCCGCTTCCCCGAGGTGACGCTGGGGGTGCCCACGATCGTCGGCGCGATCCGGTTGCCTCAGCGGGTGGGCTGGGCCAACGCCATGGAACTGCTGTTGACCGGGGAGCCGATGAGCGCGCAACGCGCCAAAGAGATCGGCCTGGTGTGGAAACTGGTCGAACCCGGATCGCTGCAGCGCACGGCGCAGGACTGGGCTCGGACCCTCACCAAGGCGGCGCCGCTGGCCCAGCGTGCCACCAAAGAGGTGGCCTGGCGCAGCGCCGACATGAGCTGGATCGACGCCGTCCGGTTCGGCGAGACGATGCGCAAAGTGGCCGGGGCCACCGAGGACGTCGCCGAAGGACTGCAAGCACGCCGGGATCAGCGGCCACCGCATTGGCGGGGCCGCTGACCTCCCGAACGCGAGCCGGGGCTCAGGCCCCGGCGAGTGCCGCCAGCGCGGCGTCGTAGTTCGGCTCCTGGCCGATCTCGGGCACCAGCTCGGTGTAGGCGACGTTGCCGTCGGAACCGATCACCACGACCGCCCGGCCCAGCAGGCCCGCCAGCGGGCCGTCGGTCATGGTGATCCCGTAGTCGGCGCCGAAGCTGTCCCGGAAGCCCGAGGCACTGGTGACGTTCTCGATGCCTTCGGCACCGCAGAAGCGCTTCTGCGCGAACGGCAGGTCGTTGGAGACACACAGCACGGCTCCACCGGCCGCGGCAGCGCGCTCGTTGAAGGTCCGCACGCTGGTAGCGCAGACCGGGGTGTCGATCGACGGGAAGATGTTCAGCAGGACCGGCTTACCGGCGAAGCTACCGCTGTCCACCACGCTCAAGTCGGTTCCGGTCAGGGTGAACGCCGGTGCCGTCGAGCCGACGGCCGGCAACTCGCCTGCGGTATTGATCTGGTTTCCACGTAACGTGATCTGCGCCATGGCAACAGTCTGCCAAGCGCGCCGCCCGATGTCGACGGCGGGCTTCGGTCGGCGGACCGTCAGGCTCGGGCGGCCACCGGGTCGCCCGACTCGGTGTCGGACGCCAGGATCGGCGGAACCGTGGCCGCGGCGGCGACGCAGAGGTAGGCGATGGTGAAGCACAGCACCACGTACCACAGGCTCCCCACCGGGTCGCCGTTCGCGGTCCGCCCGGCGGTGGCCTCGAAATAGGCCGGCAGCGCGGTCAGCCACAGCACCGTCATCACCGACAGGTACACCGCGGCATAGCGGACCATCAGCGGATTGTCGTGACGGCCCCCGATGATGAGGTTCAGCCGCATCCGTCGCCACTGCATCACGAGTACCGGTATGGCCACCACTGTCATGATGAGAAGTTCCGCGGCATAGGCGATCCCGATCAGCTTCCCGTCGGTGAGCGCACCGAGGACGGTGGCCGGCAACGGCAGGATTCCGGTACCGAGGGACGCCAGGATCCCGATCACGACGGTCCGCCAGAGCACCTGCAGCCCGCCGAATCTCCTGCCGCCGTCGACCTGGCGACCCACGAAGAACTGCACGCAGAAGGCCAGCGACGCCGGCCACAGGGCGGCGAACACCACGATGCTGCCCGTCGGCACCGAGGTGAACATCGGCTGGTTCAACGGGTGGTCCACCGACCATTCCCACCAGCGCAGCTGCGGGCCGAGGTGGTCGAAGATCTCGTAGAAGGCGTGGTGCACGAAACCGACGCAGATCGCGCCGACGACCGTGCCGTAACGACGAAACACCCCGAGAATCCGGACGATCTCGAACGAGATCGTCGCCATCATCGGATAGATCGCGACGATGTAGAGCGGCAGCCGGCCCCACAGGAATTCGACGCTGAACACGTTGTGCGCGAACATCGTGTCGACGTGGTCCTCGATCCCGAACGCGCCCGGAAAATACAGCGGCGGTTCGATGATCAGCAGATAGGCGATCGCACCGAACCACAGCGCCAGATTGGTGGCGTCACCGCGCCGATAGCGCGCGATCGCATAGATCAGCGCCAGCACGGCGCCGGTGATGACGGTGATCTCCAGCACCGGCAGCGTCCAGTTCTCCAGCTGCAGCGGGTTGCGGAACTCGAGCAGTCCCCCGGCCTCGCCGCAGGAGAAGCCCAGCGATGCGGCGAGGCTTTCGAAAGTGGGAGTACACAAGTCGGGCATCAGGCGCTCTTCTCTTCCGCGGTGTACCACTTGGTCACGTCGTAGCCGTCGTCATAACGGGCGAACCACTCGTTGGCCAGAGACGGGATCTTCTCGTGGGCCGGTTTGTGATTCGGCAGTTGGCTGCGGATGATACCGGCAACCGCGGTGGCCATCTCCCGCTTTGGCAGATGTTCGAAGGCATCCACCACCGGTCCCTGGTCGGCCGGCCAGCCGAACGGAACCCGGCGCCGCCAGGCCTGCTTGCCCCGATAGGTGCCGAACAGCGACAGCGCGTCGACTTTGCGGTCCTCCAACGGAATGTGGCGGTTGAATCCCTCGCACGCCACCTTGATCACGCTCATCACGTGCTTGAAGATCGACGGCGCCATCCGCATCCGGTACCAGGGGTCGTCGATGACGTGGTCGTAGATGATCAGCGCGGAACTGCGGTGTTCGACCTCTTCGACGAAGTGCCACAGGAACAATGACGCCACCCGGTCATCGCCGGGAGCGAACAGGGTGTCGTCGTGGTCCAGCATGAGTTTGAAGACCGGCGTGAAGGTCGCCTCCAGGTCGGCGGTGTAGGCCAGGCGATACGCCAGCGATTTCTCGGCGCTCATCTTGTCGAACATGGCGTTGCACGCGTCGACGGTCTCCTTGAGCGCCGGGTAGGCCTTGATCAGCGCTTTGGCGTGGCCGCGGTGGGCCATCGAGTGCTGGCCCTCCTGCCGGACGAAGGCGTCGGCCTCCTCGGCGACCGCGGGGTCGGTGATCAGTGGCATGGCCTCGGTGATCATGCCGCCGATCATCTTTTCGAATCCGATCGCCAGCAGCGAGACCGCGTTGGCCATCGAGGAGAACGCCGGGTTTGCTTCGTTCCACAGGAAGGGCACCGGATGCTCGGCGAATGCGAAGCGCAATTTGCGCACGATCAGGTCAGTCATCGCCACCTCGACTCGAAACATACAACAGGACGCTGTCGCGTATGATTGTTCGATGCAGCACGATTGTCAAGCAGGCCACTGATGGCACGCCGACGAGGCTGGGGCGGTAATCCGCCGCACTCCGACGAAGAAGCCGGCCGCCGGATCATCGCCGCGGCCGTCGAACTGGTCACCCAGACCGGGGCGGCGGTCTCGCTGGCCGACGTCGCCGCATCACTGGGTGTCATCCGGCAGACCGTGTACCGCTACTTCCCCACCGCCGACGCGCTCATGCGAGCGGTGGCGATCGCCTCCGTCGACGAATTCCTCGACCGCCTGGCCGATCACGTACGCGGCATCCACGATCCCGCCGAGGCGCTCACCGAGGGCGTGCTCCACACCCTGGACGCGGTGGCCCGCTCCCCCCATCTGGGCGCCATGCTGTCACCGTCGTCGACACACAACCGCGAAATGGCATCCGCGGAGGCCCGCGCTTTCGGGTTGCGGATGATCGAGCGATTCGATGTCGACTGGACGCGGCACGGCTACAACGAAGCCGCGCTGCGCGAACTCGTCGAGTTCACCCTGCGGATCATGCTGTCGTTCGTCGTCGCCCCCAACGACCCGGACCGCTCCCCCGACGAACTGCGCGGATTCCTGCGCCGCTGGCTGGGCGATGCGGTGGCCGCCCAGGCGCGGCACTCCTCCGACTGATCCCCCGACCAGAGCGCGCGGCGTTCGCCGGGAATACTCCTGATACCCTACGGGGTATAGTATTCAACGGTTGGACCGGAGCGCGGAGTTCAGGAGGTGAGGGCGTGGGAACATTCGTCCGGCGAAGCTGGTTGCCCGTCGTGGTCGTCGCGGCGGCCGCCGCGGGAGCCCTGGCGGTGGTGAACCTGCGCGGCGCATTCGGATCCGACGAGATCTTCCGTTGGACCGGCAGCGGCTCCCAGGTCATCGAGTCCAGCAACGAAAAGCAGCTCCGCTACGAGGTTTTCGGACCCGGCGGCGCCAGCGGCGCGGTGAGTTTCCTCAACGATGAGACCCAGCCCGAGCAGGACGCGTTCGTCGGCCTGCCCTGGACACACACCATGACCACCACCAGTCCGTCGGTGATCGGGAACCTGGTCGCCCAGAGCGACGGCGAACAGATCGGATGCCGCATCACGGTCAACGGCGTCGTCAAGGATGAACAAGTCGCCACCGGGCACCACGCCCAGGTTTTCTGTCTGGTCAAGGGCGCATGAGCGGCCACGGCACCCTGCGCCCGGGCTACATGAGGGCGATTCACCGCCTGGCCTGGCCGCTGGTGATCTTCTGGCTGCTGTTGACCGCCGGACTCAACGTGCTGGTCCCGCCCATCGAGTCGGTGGCCCGCGAGCACGCGGTGACCATGTCCCCGCAAGACGCACCGTCGATGATCGCGGCCAAGCACATCGGCGCCACATTCGGCGAGTTCGACTCCGACTCCATGGTGATGCTCGTCCTCGAAGGCGAGACCGAACTGGGCCCAGAAGCACACCGCTACTACGACAGCGTGATCGCCGCACTGTCCGCCGACGATCGGCACGTCCAGCACATCGCAGACCTCTGGGGCGACCCCATCACGACCGCCGGAGTGCAGAGCACCGACGGACGTGCCGCCTACGCCCAGATCAACGTCGCCGGCGATCAGGGCAGCACCCTGGGTAACGAGTCCGTCGACGCGGTCCGCACCATCGTCGCCTCGGTCCCCGCACCGCCCGGCGTGCAGGCCTACGTCACCGGTCAGGCGGCGCTGACCACCGATATGACCGAGGCGGCCGATCACAGCATGCTCAAGATGATGGGCGTGACCGGCGTGGTCATCATCATCATGCTGGCGATCGTCTACCGCTCGGCAGCCACGGTGGCGCTCGCACTGGTCATGGTGGGCTTCGAGATGGGCACCGCACGCGGTGTCGTCGCGCTGCTGGGGCATCTCGGTCTGCTGGGCTTTTCGACGTTCGTCGTCGCGATGCTGTCCTCGCTGGCGATCGCAGCCGGGACCGACTATGCGATCTTCCTGATCGGGCGCTACCACGAGGCCCGCAACGCCGGGGAGGACCCCGAGACCGCCTGGTATTCGATGTTCCGCGGAACCTGGCACGTCATCTTGGGTTCCGGGCTGACCATCGCCGGGGCGTCGCTGTGTCTGCATTTCGCCCGGCTGTCCTACTTCAAGGCCCTCGGCATCCCGTCGGCGCTGGGCCTGCTGGTGGTGATCGCCGGCGCGCTCACCGTCGCCCCGGCGATCGTCGCGATCGCCGCACGACGCGGCCTGCTGGAGCCCCGGCGGGCCGAGGGACGCGGCTGGCGGCGGATCGGAACCGCCAACGTCCGCTGGCCCGGCGCGGTCTTCGTGGCCGCCCTGTTGGTCACGCTCGTCGGCATGCTGGCGGTGCCCAGCATGAAGATCAGCTTCAACGACCGCTATTACATCCCGGCGGACCTGCCCGCCAACGTCGGCTACGACGCCGCCGAACGGCATTTCAGCGCAGCGCGGATGAACCCGGACGTGTTGATGATCGAAGCCGATCACGACCTGCGCAACCCGGCCGACATGATCATCTTGGACCGGGTCGCCAAGAACATGTTCCGCACCCGCGGGGTCGAGCGCGTGCAGAGCATCACCCGGCCGCTGGGCAGCCCGATCGACCACACCTCGATCCCGTTCCAGATCAGCATGCAGTCCGTCCCCATCCAGCAGAATCTGCAATTCATGACCGACCGGCTCGCCGACATGGTCACGATGAGCGACGATCTGGGCGCCACCATCGACTCGATGGTCCGACTGCGCGACCTGGTCGCCCGGATGAACGGCACCACCGCCAAGATGACCGGCGATATGTCGGCCATCAGCCAGACGGTCGACGAGATCCGTGACCACATCGCCGATTTCGACGACGTCGTGCGACCGATCCGCAACTACTTCTACTGGGAGCAGCACTGTCTGAACATCCCGGCGTGTGATGCGATCCGTTCGGTCTTCGATGCCTACGACGGGATGGACGAGTTCAGTGAGAAGATGCGGCCGCTGCTGGCCGACGTGGCGGACCTGGACGCCGTGTTACCGCAGATGGTCGGTGAGTTCGACCCGATGATCGCCGTGGCGACCTCGATGCGGGCCACGCTGCTGTCGATGCACAGCAGCTTCTCCGGGCTGGTGACCCAGATGGCGCGGATGACCGATACCGCCGCTGCGATGGGTCAGGCCTTCGATGCCTCCAAGGCCGACGACTATTTCTATCTGCCTCCCGAGGCGTTCGATAATCCGGATTTCCAGAAGGGGCTGTCGTTGTTCTTGTCCCCGGACGGCAAGGCGGCACGTTTCATCGTCACCTACGACGCCGATCCGGCTACGCCCAAGGGCATCTCGTTCGTCGAGCCGATGCTGGCCGCCGCACACGACGCGGTGAAGGGAACACCGCTGACCGGCGCCGAGTTCTATCTCACCGGCACCGCGGCGGTCTACCACGACATCCAGTCCGGTTCCCGCTATGACCTGTTGATCGTCGGCGTGGCCGCGGTGACGCTGATCTTCATCGTGATGCTGTTGATCACCCGGGCCCTGGTGGCCTCCGCGGTGATCGTCGGCACGGTCCTGCTGTCGTTGAGTGCCGCGTTCGGGCTGACCGTCGTGGTGTGGCAGCACATCCTGGGGCTGCAATTGAACTGGATCGCACCGGTGTTCGGGGTGATCATCCTGCTGGCGGTCGGATCGGACTACAACCTGTTGCTGGTCTCCCGGTTCCAGGAGGAGATCGGCGCCGGAATCAAGACCGGGATCATCCGCTCGATCGGCGGAACGGGCTCGGTGGTGACCGCCGCGGGTCTGGTGTTCGCCTTCACGATGATGTCGATGGCGGCCAGCGACCTGTATTCGATCGGCCAGGCCGGCAGCACGATCGGTCTCGGCCTGCTGTTCGACACCCTGATCGTCCGGTCGTTCCTGACGCCCTCGATCGCGGCGCTGCTGGGCAACTGGTTCTGGTGGCCGCAACGGGTGCGTCGCGTGCCGTCACGCCCGACGGTTCCGGGACCCGAGCCAGGCGTGGATGCCGTGCCGGCTATCCCGCCGCCGGCGAACGCGGAATCACGGTAGGCCGGAAGTCGTAGCGGGCGGCGCCGGCACTGGCGCCGCCCCGCGACCCCAGACCGCCGAACGGGACCATCGGCGGCACCATCCCCGGATGGCCGGCCCCGCCTGCGGGGGCGGCGAACCCACCGGCCGACGACAACCCCGCGGCCCCCTGACCGGTCGCCACTCCCATCCCGGTCCAGGCCGGGGGCACGGACATCGCACCGATCGACGCGGCGCGGCCCAGACCGGCCGTCGCCGCCGGAGCGGTGGTGAGTCCGGTCAACGTCACGGTGTTGGACGCGCCACCGGCGGTGGTGAGCATGCCCGCGGCGGCACCACCGGCCGCCGCGGCCCCCTTCGCCCCGTTGGTGCCGGTCATCAGCATCCGCATGAGCATGCTCATCGGCATCATCGCCATGCGCATCGGCATCATGATCGAGTTCAGGCTCGACATCGACATGGAACTTCCGGTGGACGCCTCCTGGGTGGGCGCGGCCAGGGTCTGCAGCGCGGCGGGGGTATCGGTGAGCAGTTGCGGTCCTTGGGACATCAGCGTCTCGGTGTCGGTGCCGAGGGTGGCTGCCGCCGACCGGGCAACCGCACCCGACTGGCCGGTCTGCCGGGACGGATCGGTGGTCTGCGGCGGGATGGCGAAGGGGTTGACCCGGGTGGCCGCCGCCGACGACGCGGCGTAGCCGTACATGGCGGCGGCGTCCTGCGCCCACATCTCCAGGTATTCGGCTTCGGTGGCCGCGATCGCCGCGGTGTTCTGCCCCAGGATGTTGGTGGCGATCAGGCTTTCCTGCAGAGTGCGGTTGGCGGTGATCAACGGCGGCGGAACCGTGGCGGCGTGCGCGGTCTCGTATGCGGTGACCGCGGCGGTCAGCTGTGCGGCGGCGTGTTCCGCCTGCGCACCGGTCGCGGCCAGCCAGGTGATGTAGGGGCCGGCGGCGGCCGCCATCGTCACCGCGGAGGTCCCGGTCCACGCGCCGCTGATCAGGCCTTCGACCACCGAACCGTAGGCGGCCGCGGCGGAGTTCAGCTCCGCGGCGACCTCGTGCCAGGCCGTTGCCGAGGCCAGGAGTGAGCCGGCGCCGGCACCGGCGTACATCCGCGCCGAGTTGATCTCCGGCGGCAGGGCTCCGTAGTCCATTGCCTCCCCTTATGTGGTGGCCGGGGATCGATCCGGCGCAACGCTTTAGGAAGGCTAGCTAGCTGTTTTTGGTGCCCGGCAGGTCTCAGCTGTGTGCCCGCTGTGCCGGCCGTGGGGACCTTCAAGGCCCGCCGAGCCGGCCGCCGAGGTAGTGCGCGCGGGCAGCGGTCCGCCCGAGTTTGCCACTGGTGGTGCGCGGAATCGCGCCGGCGGGCACGAACCGGACATCGGCGACGGCGACGCCGTGTACCCGCTCGACTTCGGCGCGGACCGCAGCGATCGCCGGGGCGGGGTCGGCGCGGCCGGTACCGGTGGCCCGCTCAGCGATGATCACCAACCGGTCCACGGGTTCGCCCGGCACGGCGAACGCCACCGCAAAGCCGGCGCGCACCATCGGTGAGGCGTGCGCCACGGTCGCCTCGATGTCTTGCGGATAGTGGTGGTAGCCGCCCAGCGTGATCAGATCCGCCGTCCGGCCGGTCACATACAGTTCGCCGGCCAGATAGCAGCCCAGATCTCCGGTTCGCAGCCAATCGGCGTCGGTCGGGACCGGCCCCGCGTGGCTTCCCCGCGCCAGGCGGGAGCGCAGCCGGGCGCCGAACACCCGCCGGGTCTCCTCGGGCCGCCCCCAGTAGCCGGCGGTGACGTTGTCGCCGCGCAGCCAGATCTCACCGATCTGGCCGTCGGGCAGTTCTGCGTCGGTGCGGGTATCGACGATCACCGCTGCCAGACTGCGGGCGACGTGTCCGCAGGACACCTGTGCCACCGCGCGCGGATGGTCGGCGGCGACCGGGGTGGCCTGTCCGGCCCCGAGTTGCTCCCGGTCCAGGTAACACACGCTCGCTTCGGCGTCGGGGTCGATGGTCGCGACGAACAACGTCGCCTCGGCGATCCCGTAGGACGGCTTGATGGCCGTCGGCGGCAGGCCGTAGGGCGCGAACGCCTCGTTGAATGCGGTGATCGCGGCGATGCTCACCGGTTCGGATCCGATGATCATCACCACGTTGGACAGATCGATGTCGGCGCCCGGGGCGGGCAGTCCCCGCTGAGCGGTCAGTTCGTAGGCGAAGTTCGGTGCGGCGGTCACCACCCGGCCGCGCCGCGAGGCGTCCGACAGTGCGTTGATCCAGCGTTGCGGCCGGCGGATGAAGGCGGTCGGCGAGATCAGCGTGGAGTGTCCGCCGTAGACCGCCGGAAAACCGATCATCGATAGGCCCATGTCGTGGTAGAGCGGTAACCAGCTGAGGCCGTGCGTGTTTCGGTCCAGCATGTCGATCGACAGGATCATCTGCAGCAGGTTGGTGCCCACCGACCGGTGGGTCACCGCGATGCCGACCGGAGCTCGTGTGGTTCCCGACGTGTACTGCAGATGCGACACCCCGTCGACGTCGATGGGGACCGGAACGAATTCCGCGGCGGCCGCGTCGGGAATCTCGTCGATCGCGATGACCCGAGGCTGGAGGCCGTCCGGCATCCCGACCAGAAACTCGTCGACCTGTCGACGTACCGCGATGGTGGTCAACACCACCGTCGGGCTGGAGTCGTGCAGCGCGACCTCGAGTCGCTCGGCATGTCCGGGCAGTTCCGGGGCGAACAACGGCACCGCGATATTGCCGCACTTGACCGCGGCATAGAACCCGGCGACGTAGTCGAGTCCCTGCGGTGCCAGGATCGCCACCCGTTCGCCGGGGTCGGCGACCTGTTGCAGTCGGGCACCGATCGCACGCAATCGCTCGCCGAGTCGCGTCCAGGTCCACTCCACCGCCCGTCCCTCGTCCGGCCCCGCGTAGTCCAGGTACCGGAAGGCCACCGCGTCCCCGACGTTGGCGATATTGCGCTCGATGAGCGAGATCAGGGTGTCGCCGGGCGGCAGGACGATACCGCCGTCGGCATCGAGACACTCCTCGATCTGGACCAGCCCCTGGCGGGCCGTCGGGGGCTGGGACTGCTCCATGCCACGCAGTCTAAGTCGCCGGCCAGGCCAGATCCGATAGGACGACGTCAAACAGGTTTGACCACAACGGAGTTGACCCGGGCAACGATCACATGACCGGTTCGCGCAGCGCCAGGCTGATGAAGAGGTAGCCCATGCAGATCAGCACGTTGAGGGCGGCGAGCATCAGCCCCGTCACGATCAGCGCGTTGACCAGGCGGCGACGGTTTCGACGCGCCCGGGCCAGGCGCTGCTCCTGCTTGATCTCCGTGGCGGCCAGCGCGAACGCGAAATCGATCGACTCCGGCGAGGCCAGCGGTGCATCGACCGCCATCTGCCGCAGGCGCGCCGGTGGTATCCGAACGCCGACCCCGGCGAAACGGCGGCTCATCCGACGCGCCGCCCAGCGGCCGAGCACCATCTGCTGCGGCCACTGGTGCCCGTGCTGCCCCCACCCGCTCGACCGGGACGTCATAGACCTCGAGCTTAGTCATCCGGTCGCACGAATCCGATAGGTTCACGCGACTTCCCGGACCCGGGCGCGAACTCGACAAGTTGTCGGTCGAAAACGAACTATCGCTCAGGCTACGGCGGCACAATACGGGGAGGAAGCACGCTGGGCCCGCGCGAAAGGGAGCGACATTCCATGGCGACAACCGAGACGAATCCGACAGCGAGCGCAGCACCGGTACGTGATGTCGACGCCGACATCGCCGCCATCCAGAAGTACTTCGACAGTCCGCGTTTCGACGGCATCACCCGGCTCTACAGTGCCCGCCAGGTCGTCGAGCAGCGCGGCACCATCCCCACCGACTACCCGATCGCGCGCGAGGCGGCCACCGCGTTCTATGCGCGGTTGCGCGAACTGTTCGCCGCGAAGAAGAGCATCACCACGTTCGGCCCGTATTCGCCCGGCCAAGCGGTGGTGATGAAGCGGATCGGGATCGAGGGTATCTACCTGGGTGGCTGGGCCACCTCCGCGAAGGGCTCCATCAACGAAGACCCGGGCCCGGACCTGGCCAGTTACCCGCTGAGCCAGGTACCCGACGAGGCCGCCGGACTGGTGCGCGCCCTGCTGACCGCCGATCGCAATCAGCAGTACCTGAGACTGCAGATGACCGAGGAGCAGCGCGCCGCCACTCCCGCGGTGGACTACCGGCCGTTCATCATCGCCGATGCCGACACCGGGCACGGCGGTGATCCCCACGTTCGCAACCTGATTCGCAGATTCGTGGAGTCCGGTGTTCCCGGCTACCACATCGAGGACCAGCGCCCCGGCACCAAGAAATGCGGTCACCAGGGCGGCAAGGTGCTGGTGCCCTCCGACGAGCAGATCAAGCGGTTGAACACCGCCCGGTTCCAACTGGACCTGATGGGCGTGCCCGGGATCATCGTGGCGCGTACCGACGCCGAGGCCGCCAACCTGGTCGAGAGCCGCGGCGACGAGCGTGACCAACCGTTCATCTTGGGGACCACCAACCTGAAGATTCCGGCATACAAGGCGTGCTTCCTGGCGATGACCCGCCAGTTCTTCAACGCCGGGGTCACCGATATCAACGGTCACCTGCTCTACGCGCTGGCCGAGGGCGAGTACGCCGCCGCGGACGCCTGGCTGGAGCGCAACGGGATCACAGCGCTGATCACCGAGGCCGCTGCCGGGTGGCGTAACGATGGCCGGACGTCCGTCGACAGCATCTTCGACGAGGTCGAATCGAAGTTCGTCGAGGCGTGGCAGAACGATGCCGGGCTGATGACCTTCGGGGATGCGGTCGCCGAGATGCTGGACTTCGCCGAACGCGAAGGCGAGCCGAAAGAGATGACCGCGGCGCAGTGGCGCGAATTCGCCGCGCGGGCACCGCTGTACACCGCCCGGGAGAAGGCCGCCGAACTCAACGCCGACCCCGGTTGGGACTGCGAACGCGCCAAGACCCCGGAAGGGTACTTCCAGGTGCGCGGCGGCATCCCCTATGCGATCGCCAAGTCGCTGGCCGCCGCACCGTTCGCCGACCTGCTGTGGATGGAGACCAAGACCGCCGATCTGGCCGATGCGCGGGAGTTCGCCGAAGCGATCCATGCGGTGTACCCCGACCAGATGCTGGCCTACAACCTGTCCCCCTCGTTCAACTGGGACACCACCGGTATGACCGACGACGAGATGCGGGCGTTCCCGGCTGAACTCGGCAAGATGGGGTTCGTCTTCAACTTCATCACCTATGGCGGCCATCAGGTCGACGGCGTGGCGTCCGAAGAGTTCGCGGCCACCCTGTTGCAGGACGGCATGCTGGCGCTGGCCCGGTTGCAACGCAAGATGCGGTTGGTCGAATCTCCATACCGCACACCGCAGACCCTGGTCGGCGGCCCGCGCAGCGACGCCGCACTGGCTGCGTCGTCGGGCCGTACCGCCACCACAAAGGCGATGGGTGCCGGCTCCACCCAGCATCAGCACCTGGTACAGACCGAGGTGCCCAAGAAGCTGCTGGAGGACTGGCTGGCGCTGTGGGCCGAGCACTACCAACTCGGCGAGAAGCTGCGGGTGCAGCTGCGGCCGACGCGCCCGGGATCCGATGTGCTGGAGCTGGGCATCTACGGCGAAGGCGACGACAAGCTGGCCAACGTGATCGTGGACCCGATCAAGGACCGACACGGGCGCAGCATCTTGACGGTGCGCGACCAGAACACCTTCGCCGAGAAGTTCCGGCAGAAGCGGCTGATGACGTTGACGCATCTGTGGCTGGTACACCGGTTCAAGGCCGCGGCGGTGCATTACGTCACGCCCACTCAGGACAACCTGTACCAGACCGAGAAGATGAAGCAACAGGGCATTTTCAGCAGCGTCAACCAGGAAGTCGGCGAGATCATCGTCGCGGATGTGAACCAACCCCGCATCGACGAACTGCTGGCACCGGACCGGGTCGCGCTCGGCAAGCTGATCGGGAAACAGGACTGATCCGCTACCGCCGAAGGCGTCGTCAACCGCCCGCAGCGGTGCGGAAGCGGTCCCGGTACGCCTTCGGCGACAGACCGAAGTGCGCGGTGAACACCCGCCGCAGCGTTTCGGCGCTGCCGAATCCGGCCCGATGTGCGGTATCGGTGACGGTGTGGCCGGCGTCGAGGGCCGCCCGGGCCGCGTCGATGCGGATCGCTTCGACGTAGCGCGCCGGGGTGGTCCCGAGCTCGGCCACGAACAGCCGCGTCAGTTGGCGCTTGCTCACCGCGGCCCGCCGGGCAAGACTCTGCACGCTGTGGTCGGCGGCGGGGTCGGCCACGATGGCGTCGGTGACGTTGCGCAGTACCGATTGCGGCGGCGGGTCGGCCTCGACCAGCACCGAGAATTGCGATTGGCCGCCGGCGCGCTTGAGGTAGACGACCAGCCAGCGCGCGACCTCGCGCACCAGCTTGCTGCCGTAGTCGAGCTCGACAAGGGCCAGCGCCAGGTCGATACCGGAGGAGATCCCGGCCGATGTGAAGACGTCCCCGTCCCGGATGAACAGTGCGTCGGGCTCAACGGTGATGTCCGGGAACGCTCTGGCGAACAGTCGGGCGTCGTGCCAGTGCGTGGTGGCCCGTCTACCGCTGAGCAGGCCGGCCTGGGCGAGGATGAACGACCCCGTGCAGATCGACGCGGTGCGGCGGGATCGGCCCGCGATCGCGCGCACCGCGTCGACCAGCTCCGGATCGATCGGCCGGCGGGCAAGATGGTCACTGCCGGCGACCATCACCGTGTCGACGTGATCGACGGCCGCGATGCGGTCGGTGACGCCCAGCCGGGCTCCGATCGATGAGGTCACGTCGGCACCGTCGATCGAGGCGATCGTGACCCGGTAGTCCGCGCCGAATCTGTTGGCTTCCACGAACACCTCGGCGGCACCGGCCACGTCGAGCATGGTGACCTGGTCGAAGACGACGATGACCACGACCCGCGGATACGCCGTCGGTTCCGTCACCCGCTGATTATCGCGCCGGGGTGTCCCATTCCGTGGGAAAGACGGCACGATCACCGGCTGTGCATCCGGCCGGACACACCCAGGCTGGGAATGACCCCGACCAAGGAGATGCGACCATGACCAGCTCGATCGAGACTATCGCCGACATCGCGATTCCCGACACGGCGTTGACCCGCGAGATCACCGAGTTCATCCGAGACCGCGAAGACGACCTGTTGTTCAACCATTCCCGGCGGGTGTTCCTGTTCGGTGCCCTGCAAGGCCGACTGCGCGGACTGCAGCCGGATCCGGAACTGCTCTATGCGGGCGCGATGTTCCACGATCTGGGTCTCACGGAGCCCTACCGGACCTCGACCGTGCGTTTCGAAGTGGACGGCGCCGGCGCGGCCCGGGACTTCCTGTCACAGCGCGGCATCGAGAAGGCCCACGCCGACAAGGTGTGGCTCGCGATCGCCTTACACACCACCCCTGGGATCCCGGAATTCCTCGACCCCGAGATCGCCCTGGTCACCGCCGGGGTCGAGACCGACGTACTCGGTATCGGCCTGGATGATCTGGCCTCCGAAGAGATCTCGGCCGTCACCGCTGTTCACCCCCGCCCGAACTTCAAGAAGTGCATTCTGGCCGCGTTCAACGACGGTATGAAACATCGTCCGCACTCCACGTTCGGCACCATGAACGACGACGTTCTTGCGCATTTCGATCCGGCGTTCGTACGTGCCGACTTCGCGGACCTGATCCTCGGCAACGCTTGGCCCGAATAAGACCGCACGCCGGATACGCAGATTTGATCTCGGGGAAACCCAACTCCCGCGGGAGCACGGTAAGAAGGTGGTAGCCCCCGGCCCGAGACCGCTAAGGCAGCGATCCATCACATCGGCAACGAGACACGAGGATGGTGACCGCAGTGCGCAGGAGAATACGTCCCCGGGCCTTGATCCCCACGATCATCGTTGCGCGGCAGATCTTTTCGATTCCGAAGCTGTACCGCGAGACTCCCGTCCGTTACGTCACCAGCGACGGAGCGGGGGCGCACCCGTATCCGGGGTTCGATGAATCAGCTTATTCGCGAATATATTTCATGCAGCTGCTCATCCATTCGACGGTCACCCTGTTGTTGGTGGCGACAGTGATCGGGATCTGGCTGTACTAGCGGCTGCGCCGGTCAGGTCCGCTTGGGCAACTGTCCCGCGATCAGCGGCACGATCTTCTCTGCCATATAGGCGTGCCCGGAATCGGTGGGGTGCACGCCGTCCGGACCGATCAGATCCGGCCGGCCGACGAACCAACGCTCGGCGAGCGGATCGATGAAATCTGCGCCGACGACGCGGGCCTCGGCGCTGAGCACATCGCGGATCCGCCACACATTGGCCGGTACGTCGGCGGTGGGCCAGGGCGGCCCGATCACCAGGATCCGCGCCCCGGGGGTGGTCCGGCGGGCCAATCCCAAGGTGTCGGCGACCAGTCTGCTCAGCTGGCCGGGGTCGACGTCTTGGTCGTTACGGGACCCGAAGAACACCACCAGTGCGTCATCGGGTTGCACGGCGCGCGAGGTCAGGTCGCCGAACAGGTCGCCACGATTACCACGCACGCCGTACCCGGCGCCGCCCTCGGCCGCGACGTCGGCGCTGACGTAGACCCCGCGTCCGGCCAAGGTCTGCCACGCGCGCTCGGTCCAGTTCGCCGCGCCACGGCCGGTGTTCTCGTACCCGGAGGTGTAGGAGTCACCGATCACCGCGATCCGATTCGGTGAGGAACTCAACGGCACCGTGTCGTAGTGGCGCGTCGATTCCCGGTCGCGGCACAAGTACCCGGTCCCCGCCGCTGCAGTGACGGCCACGGCCACCAACGACACGGCAAACCTACTCACCCGACTCACGCTCACTTCCCCCTATCGACTCAGCGCACAGTAGCCGGAACGGTCGATGCTCGCTCGTCGTCGTCGACGTCGTCGCTCGGGTGATCGGGATTCTCCGATACCGGCGGGTCGACGGCCAGCGGATCGTCCGCCGGGGTGACTTGTGCCGAATCCGCCCGGGCGCCGATCATCCGGCGCATCCAGTGGCGGCCGGGTTCTTCGACGGTGTGGAACAGCAGCATGGACAACAGCGTTGCCGCCGCCAGCAGTCCACCCACCATCCACTTCGCCTGCGGTACCCCCTCGTCCCACCCGATCTCGAATTGCAGTGCCGCCCAATTCCAGGACGTATGCACCAGCTCATGCACCATATACAGGCAGAACGAGATCTGACCGCCGTAGACCATCACGCGAGTGGACAGCAGAGCGGGCAGGCTCCCGGTGCCGATCGCCAGAGCCATCACCAGCGGCACGAACAGCACGTCGACCAGGCCGCCGCTGTCGTAGAGCCCGGAGATGGGGTGGCCGTCGAAGTAGTAGAGGACGCCGCCGATCGCGGCGACGAGCAATACGGAGGCGTATCCCGCGGTACGGCGGACCCGGTCGCCCAGCTGCGCCGCGCCGTGGCCGAGTTCCAGTTTGCGTACCGCGGCGCAGGCCAGCGCCCCCGCGGTGAACTGCATGACGATGCGCGGCAACCAGCTCCACGGGGTGTAGAACTGGCCGGTCGCCAGCAACAACAGCAGCGGCGGCAATGAGGCGATGATGGCCAGGGCGGCCAGCCCGCGCGCCGAGGTGACCCGCATCATCCGGTAGACGGCCAGCACCATTACCGCGAACAACAGGTACGCCAGCCATTCGGCACTGATGGACCAGGCCGGCCCGTCCCAACTCGATCCGTCGAAGAACGGTTCGAACCACAACTGCACCAACAGCACCTGCCGTACGTAGCTGATCGCGTTGAACCGGCTCAGATCCTCGGTCGGGACATGCCCGACGTGCAGTGTGAAGATCACCCAGAGCAACGCCAAGTGCAGGGTGACCAGGTAGATCGGCCACACCCGGGCCAGCCGCAACCACAGGAAATGCACGGTGGCGCGCGCCGAGAAGGACTCCCCCATGCGTTCCAGGTAGTTCCAGGTCAGCACGAAGCCACTGAGGATGAAGAACAGGTCGACGCCCTGGGCGCCACGGTCCAGCACCGGCGCGAGTGCATCGCTGAGGTCGGGTGATGCCAGGCGCAGCAGTGGCCGGAAGTGGAACAACACGACCCACACCGCGGCGATGATGCGAAGCCCGGTCAGGGCCTTGATCTCTCCGCTGCGCACAACACTCTTTCGCCGGTGGGCTCCGCTGGTCCTGACTGCCATGGGGTGCGGCCCCGCCGAGACCATCCGGCAATCAGTGGACGCAACCCGGCGCCGGCAGCCATCGAAGACTAGCAGCGGGGCCGGGCGCGGTGAAGTTACCGGGCGGGTGCGTCGGCGACGGGATCTGTAAGACGGTTGTGAATACTGTACCGATGCCAGACGACTATCAGGTGGGCCGCGGAATCGCCGACATCACCGGCGAACCCGCCGAGTGCGGCATGCTCGGCTACGGCGTGGCCTCGCAACAAACCGATGGCCTGCACACCCGGTTGCGGGCGCGGGCGTTCGTCTTCGTCGACCCTGCCACCGACAACCGTCTGCTGTTGGTGGTCTGCGAGGTGCCACTGCTGTTGGAGAGCATTCACCGCGAGGTGCTGGCCCGCCTGGCCGCGACCTACGGCGAGCTGTACAGCTTCCGCAACGTGATGCTCACGGCGACACACACCCATTGCGGCCCGGGCGGCTACTCCGATCACCGGTTGTACAACTCCAATACCCACGGATTCCACCACCAGACGTTCGACGCGATCGTCGACGGCATCTGTGAGGCCGTCGACCGGGCGCACGCCGACCTGGCCCCGGCGAGCTTGAGCCTCGCCGTCGGGCGGTTGCACGACGCGAGCAGCAACCGCTCGCCGTCGTCTTTCGCCCGCAACCCCGAGTCCGACCGCGCCTTCTTCCCGGACAAGATCGATCCGCAGACCACGTTGCTGCGCATCGAACGCGACGGGCGACTGGTCGGTGCGGTGAACTGGTTCGCCACCCACGGCACCTCCATGACCAACCGCAACACGTTGATCAGCGGCGACAACAAGGGCTATGCCTCCTACCGGTGCGAGCGCCTCGACCGCGGTATCGACTATCTGGCCACTACCCCACCGGATTTCATCGCCGCCTTCGCGCAGACGAACTCCGGGGACATGTCGCCGAATCTCAACCACCGTCCGGGCAGCGGCCCCACCGAGGACGAGTTCGAGAACACCCGGATCATCGGCGACCGGCAGGCGACCGCGGCCACCGAGTTGACGCTGGGCCACGGCAGCCCGATCACCGGGGGCCTCGACGCCGTCGCCACCTATGTCGACCTGACCGATTTCGAGGTGCGGCCGGAGTTCACCGGCGACGGCCGAACCCACCGCACCGGGCCGGCGATGGCCGGAGCGGCCGCCCTGGCCGGCACCGACGAAGGCCCCGGCCCGTTCCACCCGCTGTTCAAGCAGGGCCGCAACCGATTCTTCGACGGGCTGATCGCCAACACGGTCTACCGGCTCTCGCGGCGACTGCGCGACGCACAGGCTCCGAAAGGTGCAGTGGGCCCGGGAATCCGGCTCAACCGGGCGTTGGCGCTGCTGATGCCCGAGGGTGGACCGGTGCAGCTGCTACGTATCGGGCAGCTGTACCTGATCGGGATTCCCGCCGAAGTGACCATCGTGGCCGGGCTGCGGTTGCGCCGCACGGTGGCCGACATCGTCGGCGCCGAACTGCGTGACGTCCTGGTGGCCGGCTACAGCAACGGCTACCTGCACTACGTCACCACGCCGGAGGAATACGACGAACAACGCTACGAAGGCGGCAGCACCATCTTCGGCCGCTGGGAGCTACCGGCCCTGCAGCAGGTGGCGGCCGAATTGGCCACCGCGCTCCGCGACCGCCGGCCGGTGCCCGAGGGCAGTCGTCCCGCCGAACCCAGCCGCCGGCGTCGGCCACACCGCGGGCCGGTGGCCGACGAACCGGCCGCCGGCCACCGATTCGGAGACGTCCTGCAGGCGCCGCAGCCGCTGTATCACCCCGGTGCGACGGTGCAGGCGGTGTTCGCCGGCGCCTATCCCAACAACGACCTGCACCGGGGTGGCACCTATCTGCGGGTGGAGCGACAGTCCGGGGACGGCTGGCAGACGGTTGCCGACGACGGTGACTGGTCGACGACGTTTCGCTGGCGGCGTTCCGGCCGCCGCGGATCTACCGTCACCTTGACCTGGGCCGTTCCCGAAGATGCCCCCTCCGGGCGCTATCGGTTGCGCTACGACGGCGATGCGCGGGACCACGACGGACGGATCAGTGCCTTCTCCGGGACCACCGAACCGTTCGATATCTCACGAAAGCGTTAATCGGCCGCACAAGGCGCCTTAACTTCACCGCATAACGTCGGGAAACATCGAGGTCGGCTCGTCCGCCGGCAACGAACACGATCGGAAGCGGGGGCTGGCATGGCAATCGAGATCACCACACGCAGCGCGGCTCGGATCACCCGGCAGGGCAATTCCGTCACCGAGTGCGACGGCGCACAGGTTCGGGCGCACTACCGGCATCTCGCGACGGTCATCACGATCCGGGGTCGGATCGACGCCACCAACGTGGACCAGCTCAGTGAACACGTCCGACGTTTCGTGTTGGCCAAGGAACCGCTGGTACTCGACTTGAGTGGGGTCACCTCGTTCGCCCCCGCCGGTATCTGGCTGCTCTGCGTGCTCGACGGGGACTGCGTCGCCGCCGGCGTGGAATGGACCCTGATCGAGGGCCCGGCGGTAGCGGAGCTGCTGGGTGATTTCGACGAGGACGCCAAGTTCCCGACCGCGCTCTCGGTCGACCAGGCACTGCACGCCTTGGCGGACGGTAACGACCAGCGCCGTCAGGCGCTGCTGCCGCTGTTCCAGAAATCGGCCTGACATAGGTCGGGGTCTCGCCGCCATCCTGCGCTGGTGGCCGCCAATCGGATTGTTGGCCACGCTGGCGCTGGGTTGGGCGGTGGGCCGCGGCTCCACGGTTGTCGACAGCTGGTTCGGCCACCACACCCGAACGGTCCTCGGTGACCAGCCGCGTTGGCTGTTGGCCTTCACCAGTGACGGACTGGTGCTGGCGGTGTCGTTGGCCTGTCTGGCGGTCGCACTCTACCGGCGGCAGTGGGCCTTGGCCGTCGCGGTGCTGGCCTGTCCGGTCGCCGTCACCATGGTCAATGCGGGGCTCAAGCAGGTCTTCGATCGCCGCAACGGGCCTTACCTGGAATATCCCAGCGGTCATACCGCGCTCGTGGTGGCCGTGCTCGGCATGATGGTCGTGGTGACCGTGGGCGAAGTGGCCCGACGTTGGGCGTTGACCGTGGCCGCCGGGATGAGTCTGCTGGGCATGCTCGGGCTGGTGGCCTGCGGTTACCACTTCGTCACCGATACCGTCGGAGCGGCAATGCTTGCCAGCGCAATGGTGTGCGGAACGGCTCGGTTAACGTCTGCGCTGTGATCGTGCTGCTGCCCCCATCGGAGACCAAACGTGCCGACGGCGACGGCCCGCCGTTGCGCCTCGATGCGCTGGCCTCGCCCCAGCTGACCGATCTGCGTGCCGAGCTGATCGACGAGTTGATCACCCTGGCCGCGGATCCGGAGGCCAGCCGACGCGCCCTGGGGCTGTCCGCCAAACAGGGCGCTGAGATCGAGCGCAACGCCGCACTGCGGACCGCACCCACCGCGCCGGCCATCAACCGCTACACCGGCGTGTTGTATGAGGCCCTGGACGTCGAATCCTTGCGCGGCGCCGAAGCCGTCCGCGCCGGCGCCCGACTCGCGGTCGGCTCCGCACTCTTCGGGCTGCTGCGGGCCACCGACCCGGTGCCCGCCTACCGGCTCTCGGCGACGTCGAAGTTGCCCGGCCGGCCCGGACTGTCCCGGCGCTGGCGGCCCGTGCTGGAACCGCTGCTGGCGGAGATCGCCCAGAACGAGCTGGTCGTCGATCTCAGATCGGGGTCGTACGCGGCATTGGCGACCGTCCCGGGCGCGGTGCGCGTGGACGTGGTCGCCGAGCATCCCGACGGCCGCCGGGTGTCGGTGAGCCACTTCAACAAAGCCCACAAGGGACGCTTGGCCAGGGCCCTGGCCACCACCAGGTCCGAGCCCGACGACGCCGCCGCCGTGGCGGCCACCGCTCGTCGGGCCGGGATGCGGGTGGAACGGGACGACACCAAGCTGACGATCGTGGTCGCGGCCTGAGGCCGCACAATGAGCAGATGTCGACACTGCGGATCATGATCGTTATCGGCGTCCTACTGGCCGGATCGACCGGTAGCGCCGAGGCCGCGCCGGGGGCCGACGTACCGGCGGTGTCGGAGCAGGCCCGCGCGGCCGGTTTCGTCGACGTGCGAACCGCGGTGCCCGACGCCTTCATCGACCTGCGATATGCCACCGCGAACAACTTCGTCGGCCGGCAGCTCTACCCCGCCGATGCCCGATGCCTGGTGCACGAGTCGCTGGCGCCGGGCCTGGCGACCGCGGCCGCCGTCCTGCGTCGCCGTGGCCGGATCCTGGTGTTCTGGGACTGCTACCGCCCGCACGCCGTGCAGGTCCGGATGTTCGAGGTGGTGCCCGACCCGAGCTGGGTGGCCCGGCCCGGTTCGCTGGCCCGCAGCCACGAAACCGGAAGGTCGGTCGACGTGACCACCGCGGATCCGCAGGGGCGCCTGGCCGAGATGGGCACCGACTTCGACGATTTCTCGCCGACCGCGATGGCTTTCGCCGACGGGATCAGTGCGCGGGCCGCAGCCGAACGCGCCGCACTGCGCGACGCGATGACGGCCGGCGGGCTGACCGTGTACTCCGGGGAGTGGTGGCATTTCAACGGTCCGGGTGCCGACGTGGGACGTCCCATCCTGGACGTCCCGGTCAACTGATCGGCGGTGGTGCCAGGTGATGTTCGATCGACGCCACCTTGGCGTTCATCGCGTCGACCGCACCGTCGCGCCAGTCCGCTTTGATCACGGTGCTGACGCGCGGTGACCGGGCCGCCACGGCTTCCACCGCCCGCTGCACCACCGACATCGCCTCGGCCCAGCTATCGCTTTCGATCACGGTGAACATCGCGTCGGTGCGGTTGGGCAGGCCCGATTCCCGAACGACGCGCACGGCTTCGGCGACGATCTCCCCGACGCCCTCCCCCACGCCGAGCGGAGTCACCGAGAACGCCACCAGTACCGACACCTGACTCACCCCTCCCGATCGGCATCAGGGCGAGCCTACCTAGCATCGAGGCCGTGCGAGTTCTGGTTCAACGTGTTTCGTCGGCCCGGGTCAGTGTCGACGGCGAGATCGTCGGCGCCATCGAACCGGACGGCCAGGGACTGCTCGCGCTGGTCGGCGTGACCCACACCGACGATCCCGCTACCGCACGGCGACTGGCCGAAAAGCTTTGGCAGTTGCGAATTCTCGACGATCAGCGGTCTGCCGCCGAGGTGGGCGCGCCGGTTCTGGTGGTCAGCCAGTTCACCCTGTACGCCGATACCGCCAAGGGCCGGCGCCCTTCGTGGAACGCCGCGGCCCCGGGACCGGTCGCGCAACCGTTGGTCGATGAGTTCGCCGCGGCGCTACGCGATCTGGGTGCGCGGGTGGCGACCGGCAGGTTCGGGGCACATATGCAGGTGGAACTGGTCAACGACGGGCCGGTGACGGTGTTGCTGGAGCTCTGAGGAGAAACCGCGATCGACCCGGGGCCGCGGGCGTTAGCGTGATCGGATGAATACTGCCGCCAAGGTCCGTTGCGGTGTCTACGCCGCTATCGCCGTCGTCGCGTTGGCCGCCACCTGGAGCCAGAATCTGGCCTATGACGCCTCCCACCTGTCCCAGTTCTTGCCCGATACCGCGGTGACGGCGGCGTCGCGCTCGATCACCGTCGACATCGTGCTGTTGTTCCTGGCCGCGGCGGTCCTGATGGTTCTGGAGGCCCGAAGGCACCGGGTACGTTTCGTGTGGGCCTATATTGCGGGCGGACTCCTCATCGCGATCAGCGTGACCTTTCCGCTGTTCCTGATCGCCCGCGAGCGCCGGTTGGCGGCCGAAGGGGTGGAGACCCCGCGCCTCGGCGGTCTCGATATCGCCTTGCTGGCGGTCCTGACGGTCGCGTCGGTGGCCACCACCGTCTGGGTCGGCACGCGGTAACCCGCCCCCGATTTTTCTCATTGATCTCTTAACTTCCGGGGCTGTCCGGGCGGGTTTTCTGTCGGTGGTTCGCACTAGCGTTCGAATCATGACAGGGAGTGCCGTCACCGACCGAGACACCGTCCTGCGGTGCCTGGAAACGATCGAGACCGCCTCGGCCCAGTTGGCGGGGTGCTGCTTCGACGGCTTCGACGCCGAGGAACTGCTGACGATCCTGGCCCGCCGGGAAAAACTCACCTGGCAGGCCCCGACCGTCGACCACCGGATCCTGGCCCGACTGACCACCGAAGCCCACCCCGGCCCCCTGGGCGCCTGCTCACTGAGCCGCGACCTGACCGAACGCCTGCGCATCAGTCGCACCGACGCCCGCCGACGCATCGCCGAAGCCGCCGACCTCGGACCCCGCACCGCGATGACCGGCGAACCCCTGCCACCCGTCCTGCCCGCCCTGGCCGCCGCCCAAGCCGCCGGCCACATCAGCCCCGAACACATCACCATCGCCCGCAAAGCCCACCACAAGATCCCGGCCACCACCCCCGCCACCAAACGCGACCAGGCCGACGCCTACCTGGCCACCCTCGCCGCCGACTACGACCCCGAAACCTTCACCCGCTTCGCCAACCACCTCATCGCCGTCCTGACCGACGACACCGACTACAGCGACCACCACCGCCACACCCACCGCGGCCTGCGCCTGGGCCGCCAAGGCCCCGACGGCCTGAGCACCCTGACCGGCAAACTCACCCCCGAACTACGCGCACACCTCGAACCCATCCTGGCCAAACTCGCCGCCCCCGGCATGGCCAACAGCGACGACGAACACCCCTGCGTGCACGGCACCCCCACCGAAGAACAGATCCACAACGATCACCGCCGACCCGACCAACGCAACCACGACGCCCTCCTGGCCGCCGTCCGCGCCCTGCTGGCCTCCAAAGACCTCGGCCAACTCAACGGCCTGCCCGTCACCGTCATCGTCACCACCACACTCGCCGAAATCGAAGCGGCCACCGGCCACCCCACGCCTGAAACCACACCCATCACCGGCAAAGCCCACACCGCCGGCGACACCGTGCTACCCATGCGCGACCTGCTGCGCATGGCCGAACACGCCTACCACTACCTCGCCATCTTCGACGGCAACGGCCGCGCCCTATGGCTCGGCCGCACCAAACGCCTGGCCACCGCCGACCAACGCATCGTCCTGCACGCCCGCGACCGCGGCTGCACCAAACCCGGCTGCCCCGCCACCGGCTACCGCTGCCAAGCCCACCACCTCGACAACGACTGGGCCCACGGCGGACACACCGAAATCGACTCCCTCGCCCTAGCCTGCGGCCCCGACAACCGCACCGCCACCGACCAACACTGGACCACCCGACTCGGACCCACCGGCAAAGTCGAATGGATCCCCCCACCCCACCAAGACCACGGCCAACCCCGCACCAACCCCTACCACTTCATCGAAAACACCCAACCACCCGACAACTGGGGACTAGCGCAATAGCTCCGCCGCGGTAGGCGGCACATAGACACCCACCAGGGTGCGATGCCACCATGCGCCGTCGCGACGCCGTTCGGCGCGTGTGGTGAAGCGGTAGTCGTAGACCAGGATTCGGACGAAGTGCGGTGGAGTATCCGGAAAAGGGTTGTGCCGCAGCAGTCGCACGGTGTCACGGTCGTTGCGCAGGAGTCGCTGCAACAAGGCGTCCCGCCAGGGCAGTCCATAGCGCGGGGACAGGGCGGCGAACCACATCAGCCAGTCCAGTCGCAGATGATAGGGCGCCCACTGACGCGGGCGTCGTTTGACCGCACCCGGTTTCCCCTTGAATTCGTATTCCCGCCATACGGTCTGCGCGGTGACGCACGCCGCTGAGGTCCCCTCGATCACCAGCTCTCGACGCGAGCGGCCGACGGTGCCGAAGGCACCGTAACTGTTGACCAGATGAAACGGATTGAAGGTGACGTTCATCCGTTGATCGCGGGACGCGAGATTGCGTATCGGCCAGTAGCTGAGCACCAGAACCGTCGCGGCGAACACCGTCACCAGGACCGCGAACCAGATGGGCGCGTCGGGCGGCACCCGGGTCGATGCGCCCGAAAACGTTGCGGCGGGGAATGATCCGGCGGCGACACCGGCTGCCAGGATGATCGTCAGCCAGTTCAGCCAGGCGAAGTTGCCGGACGCGACCAGCCACAACTGGGTGACGACGATGACCCCGGCCGCGGCTCCGGCGATCGGCTGTGGGGCGAACAGTCCGAACGGCACCACAAGTTGCACGACATGGTTGCCGGCTGCCTCCACCCGGTGCAGCGGCTTGGGCAGCTGGTGGAAGAACCAACTCAGCGGCCCCGGCATCGGCTGGGTCTCGTGGTGGTAGTACAGGCAGGTCAGGTCACGCCAGCAGGAATCGCCGCGCAACTTGATCAGGCCTGCACCGAACTCGATGCGGAACAGCAGCCAGCGTGCCAGCCACATCACCAGAACCGGCGGCGCCACCCGGTCGTTGCCCAAGAAGACCGCCAGCAGACCGCATTCCAGCAGAATCGATTCCCAGCCGAACGAGTACCAGGTCTGACCGACGTTGACGATCGACAGATATAGCGCCCACACCAGCAACCAGCTGCCCATCGCCGCCCACAGCGGCACCGATCCCGCGGCACCCAGCATCAACGCCGCGGCCACGCCGGCACCCAGCCAGCTCACCGCGGCGAAGAATCGGTCCGAATAGTGCAGGTGAAAAATGCTGGGCGTCAGCCAGAACCGTCGTCGTCGCAGGTACTGCGGAACCGGCAGCATGCCCTGCTCTCCGATCAGGGCACGGAACTGGCGGGCGGCGGCGACGAATGCGACCAGGTAGACGGCCGCGATTCCGCGTTCGAGCACCAACCGGCCCAGCCAGTCCCCGGAACCCGTCGACCACAGCCACTGTGTACTCACACCCGCAACTCCTCGGTGTGATGTTCATACCACCGGCCGCGGCGCGAATCAGTCGGTTGACAATGCTCGATACAGCAGGTGCATGGCCACCGTCGTCGAGCGTTCCCGCACGTCGGCCCGGTCCCCCGGCAGCCGCGTGGTGCGGGTGATCTTCCGGCCGTCGTCGAGCGCGACGCAGAAGCACACCGTGCCGACCGGTTTGTCCGGTGTCGCGCCGCCGGGCCCGGCGATCCCGGTGATCGAAACCGCCGTATCGGCCCCGAAGCGGCGCAGTGCGCCGGCCGCCATGGCCTCGGCCACCGGCTCGGAGACCGCACCGTGCTCGGCGATCAGCGCGGCATCCACTCCGAGCAGTTCCACCTTCGCCTCGTTGGAGTAGGACACCACCCCGCCGGCCAGGTAATCCGAGGCGCCCGGTGGATCGGCCAGCCGCCCCGCCAACATGCCGGCGGTACATGATTCGGCGGTCGCGATCGTGCGGCCCTGAAGCGCCGCGGCAACCAGGTCGTCGATGTGGGAGCCGTCCTCGGAGAAGATCGCGCGTGCGTGTCGGTCGCGCAGCAGCGTGAGCAACCGCTCGTAGGAACCGGCAACCTCCGGCTCGTAGCGGGTCACGATCTCCAGTTCGCCCCGGCGCAGGCACGTGGTGATCTCCAGGCGGTGGAAATCTTCAACGGCGCCCTCGGCGTGCCGCAGCGTATCGGCCAGACCCGACTCGGGCAGGCCGAACATCCGGACCATCTGCTGCTCGTAATGCGTGCGCCCGGCCAGCGCCTCCTGCACCGCGGTGGTTGCTATTGCCTTGTGCCACATGGGTTGCAGCTCGCGAGGAGGTCCGGGCAGCACCACCACAGTCGGCGTCCCGGGCACCACCACCCCGGGTGCGGTGCCCACCGGGTCCAGGATCGTCGCGCCGACCGGCACCAGGGCCTGCTTGCGATTGGCCGCCCGGACCGTCGCGAAATCCGGCGCTCCCGGACCGGTGTAGCGCGCCATCATGGGTTTGAGGATCTCGGCGATCCGGGCTTCGAGCTCGGTGTCCAAGACGATGTCACGGCCGCAGAACCTGGCGACCGTGTCGACCGTCAGGTCGTCGGCCGTCGGCCCCAGGCCGCCGCTGGTGATGATCAGATCCACACCCTCGGCGGCCAGGAACCGCAGCTGAGCCTCGATATCCCTCGGCCGGTCGCCACAGATCGTGATGTGCGCCAACTCGACTCCCAGTTCCAGGAGTCGGTCGGCCAACCACGGTCCATTGCGATCGGCCACCCTGCCGGTGAGTACCTCGGTACCGGTGACGACGATTCCTGCGCGTGCGCTCACCGGTCCGAGACTACGCAGTCACGGCCTACGGCAGCGCAGGGATCAGCATGACCTCGAGGGGAGACACCGTGGACACCGGCGCCGCCGGGATCGACGGCAGGAAGCCGGTGGGCGCGTAGGCGGTCGGCGCGGCGGTCGCCGGCGCGGTGCCGCCGAAGTTCGGCAGCGGGAACGGCAGCATCGAACCCAGGCTCGCCGGCAGGTTCGACAAGCCGGACAGGCCCGTCGCGGAGCTCTGCTGCGTCATCGGGCTCGCCGCGGGCGGCACGTTGATGGTGGCGGTCGCCAGCGGGGCCTGGCCGGGTGCGGCGGCGGGGGCCATCGTGGTGCCGCCCAGCGCTGAGGCGGTGGTCTGCAACAACTGCTGCGGGAGGGTCGTCGAGGACGCGACCATCTGCTCGACCACGCCGGGCAGACCGGGATTGATCGGCACCGTGTCGGCGTTGGCGGTCGCACTGGTGCCCAGCGCAGCCAGGAACAGTCCGGCGGCGGCGCCGGCCGCGACGGTGAAGTACTTGCGAATTCGTGACATGGCGTCATCCCATCCCGTTTAGCTACAAGGTCGGGACCGAAGTTAGCCGTGTGAAAATTGATGCCTGTGTGACACGAGGGACGTTTATGCAACCGTTGCGAACCGGAGCCGCCCCGGTTACCGCGGAGCCGTCAGCGCCCCAACCAGCTCTGGAGCTTGGCGAGATCGGTCGTGTACGTCAGGAGAATGGAGTCCTCGTAGTGGGCCCCACCGTTGAGCGTGTTGTCGTCCTGCCAAATCGCGTGTACGTGGTAGATCCCGCGGGAGTAAACGTCGACACGCTCGCGCCGGGTGCGCGTCCAGCCGGATCCTTCAGCCTTCTCCGAAAGGCCTTCCCGCGCGTCGGTCGCGCTGGTCTCACTGCTCATCAAGCCGACCCTCTTTCATATCGTCCAAATCACGCTATCAGCCGCCCGGCCCGCCCCCGGTCGTGCAACACGTGGCGGCTCCTGCGGCGGGGTGCCGCCGACGTAACATCGACGCCGATGGCTGCCGCACCGCGCGATCTGATCGCCGACGTCGCCCGCGCCGCACCGGGCGCCCGGGTGGGCGCCTTCTTCGATCTGGACGGCACCCTGGTGGCCGGTTTCACCGCTACCGCCCACGCCGGGGATCGGATCCGGCGGCGGCAGGCCCGGGCCGGCGAGGTACTCGGAGTCGTCGAAGCCGCCGTGCGCTACCGGCTGGGCCGGATGGAATTCGAGCGACTGCTGGTACGGGCGGCGGGGTATCTGCGCGGCGAATCCCTGCGCGAACTCGACGGCGTCGGCGCCCGCCTGTTCGCCGACCACATCACGGCCCGGATCTACCCGCATATGCACGAGATCGTCCGAGCACACCAGCAACGCGGCCATACCGTGGTGATGAGCTCGTCGGCGCTGACCATCCATGCCGAGCCGGTCGCCCGTTTCCTGGGGATCGCCGAGGTGCTCTGCAATCGGTTCGAGGTCGACGACCGGGGCATCCTCACCGGCGACATCGTCAAACCCGTGGTGTGGGGCGCGCAGAAGGCGGCCACGGTGCAGCGGTTCTGCTCGAGTAATGACATCGATCTGGGGCAGAGTTACTTCTACGCCGACGGCGATGAGGACGCGGCCCTGATGTCGCTGGTGGGTCGGCCCCGCCCGGTCAATCCGCGCCCCCGACTTGCTGCGCTGGCCGCCGAACACGACTGGCCGGTGCTGCGCATCGCCGATCCGGTCCGCACCACCCGGAGATCATTGCGACACGCGGCCGGTTTCGGCGTGGCGCTGCTGCGCGCCTGTACCACTCGCTGAGGCAATTGCTGACCGAATACACGATTGCCGGTAGTGTTACGTTTCGCCAGCGCACCGAGGCCCGACTGGTCTCGTGATGCCGAGTCTGGTACTTAATTAGAACACGTTCCACTTCAATCTTCCGCCCTCTGAAGGAGTAGGTCATGCACACTCCCCTCTGCGATGAACTCGGGATCGAGTTCCCGATCTTCGCGTTTACGCACTGCCGCGACGTGGTCGTCGCGGTCAGCAAAGCCGGTGGTTTCGGCGTACTCGGGGCGGTGGGCTTCACTCCCGAGCAGTTGGAGATCGAACTGAAGTGGATCGACGAGAACATCGGCGACCACCCCTACGGCGTCGACATCGTCATCCCGAACAAGTACGAGGGCATGGACTCCGGCCAGTCCGCCGACGACCTGGCCGAGTCGCTGCGCAAACTGGTTCCCCAGGAGCACCTGGACTTCGGCAAGAAGTTGCTCGCCGACCACGGTGTGCCGGTCGAGAACGCCGACGAAGACAGCCTGCAGCTGCTCGGTTGGACCGAGGCGACCGCCACCCCGCAGGTCGAGGTCGCGCTGCAGCACCCGAAGGTGACGATGATCGCCAACGCGCTCGGCACGCCCCCGGCGGACATGATCAAGCACATCCACGAGGCCGGCCGCAAGGTCGCCGCGCTCTGCGGCTCCGCTCGGCAGGCGCAGAAGCACGCCGCGGCCGGGGTGGACATCATCATCGCCCAGGGTGGCGAAGCCGGCGGCCACTGCGGTGACGTGGGTTCGATCGTGCTGTGGCCCGAGGTCGTCAAGGCGGTGGCACCGGTGCCGGTGCTGGCGGCCGGCGGTATCGGCAGCGGCCAGCAGATCGCGGCGGCGCTGGCGCTGGGCGCCCAGGGCGCATGGACCGGTTCGCAGTGGCTGATGGTCGAGGAGTCCTCGAACACCGAAGCGCAGCACGCCGCCTACATCAAGGCGGGCAGCCGCGACACCGTCCGGAGCCGTTCTTTCACCGGCAAACCGGCTCGGATGCTGCGCAACGACTGGACCGAGGCCTGGGAGGCCCCGGAGAACCCCAAGCCGCTGGGCATGCCGCTGCAGTACATGGTCTCGGGTATGGCGGTGCGGGCCACCAACAAGTACCCGAACGAGAGCGTCGACGTGGCCTTCAACCCGGTGGGTCAGGTCGTGGGCCAGTTCACCAAGGTGGAGAAGACCTCGGCGGTCATCGAGCGGTGGATCCAGGAGTACCTGGAGGCGACCAACACCCTGGACGCTCTCAACGAGGCCTCCGGAGTCTGATCGGCTGCCACACGGCACCGGGAACGCTTCAATCGAACGGGTCCATCGTCGCGACCGACGTCGCGGCGGTGGACCCGTTCGTGTCGGGCCACCGTGCGGCCTCAGCCCGACCGCTCGTCGTGGCCGCCGAACTGCTTGCGCATCGCCGAGAGCACCTTGGCACCGAACTCGAACAGGTGGCGTGAGGCGAATCGCGCGTACAGGGCCGTGGTCAACACCGGGGCCGGCACACCTTCGTCGATCGCGGCGATGACCGTCCAACGGCCCTCCCCGGAATCGGAGACCCGACCGGCGAATTCCTCCAGGTCCGGCGACTTCGCCAGAGCGCCGGCAGTGAGATCGAGCAGCCAGGAACCGATGACGCTGCCCCGCCGCCATACCTCGGCGACCTGCTCGATGTCGATGTCGTAGCGGTAGAACTCGGGATGGCTCAGCGGTGCGGTCTCGGCGTCCGACTGCTGCTCCCGATTGCCGATGTCGGCGTGATGCAAGATGTTGAGGCCTTCGGCGATGGAGGCCATCATCCCGTACTCGATGCCGTTGTGGACCATCTTCACGAAGTGCCCGGCACCCGAGGGTCCGCAATGCAGATAGCCGTTCTCGGCCTGCGTCACCTCGCCGTCCCGGCCCGGTGTGCGCGGGGCGGCGGCAACGCCGGGCGCCAGTGTCGCGAATATCGGTTCGGCCCGGTCGAATGCGGCACGATCACCGCCGACCATCAGGCAGTAGCCGCGCTCACGCCCCCACACCCCACCGCTGGTGCCGCAGTCCAGTAACTGGATTCCGTTGTCCGCCAGCAGTTTCGCGTGGGCGATGTCGTCACGGTAGTAGGAATTGCCGCCGTCGATCACGATATCGCCGGCACTGAGCGCGTCCGCGAGTTCTTCGATGACGCCGGTGGTGACGGCGCCCGCCGGCACCATCACCCACACCACGCGCGGGACCGGCAGTCGCTGCACCAGCTCGGCCACCGAGGACACCCCGGTGACGTCGATGTCGGCGGTCAACGCCGTGACCGCACCGGCATCGGCGTCGTAGACGACGCAATCGTGGCCGCCGTCGTGCAGCCTCCGGACGAGGTTGGCGCCCATTCGGCCCAAGCCGATCATGCCCAGTCGCATAGCCGTCACGCTCCTGTCCCCCACCCCGGTACGGGCGGGCAAGCCTCGCTCGGTGTTAGGAGGCTACTGCGACAGGCTGGACGAACGCTGTCTGCCGGAGCTCGGGAATGAGCTCAGGCCACGATCAGCCGACCTGCGCGATTCCCGGCGGGAAGTAGGGGCCGATGCCGCCGGTGTAGATGCCGGGTTGCCAGCCCCGTGCGCCCAGGCACAGCAGCGGCAGGCCGTCGGGTGATTGCGCCGCCGACTGCGGATTCGGGCACGGCGAACCGATCTCCTGCACGCCGTAGAGCGGATAGGAGATCTGCCAGAATCCGGTGTCCTTGGGCGGCCACTGGTTGGCGATGAAGTGGCACGCCAGCGCCTGCCCGTTGGGCCCGTGGCCGTAGATGAAGCGCTCCCAGCTGAAGCACGCATCACCCTGCCGCTGCCCCTCGGCCATGCCCGGCACATCGCCGGGGTAGGCGTCTGCCGCCGGTGCGACGCTGACGGCGCCTGCGCCCGCGGCGCCCGCGATCAATGCGGCTGCAGCTAGTTCACGAATCATTCTTGGCCCTTAGTCTGTCGATCCGAACCACCAGTCGGTCCCGCGACAGAGCCTAACGGGTGGTCGCCGCGAGCCATCGCGAATCTGCCGAAAGCCGGCAAGTCCGGCCCGCTAGAGTGCCGCGGGTGACCGGAACACAGTGGCAATTCGACGCATCCCACGGCCGACTGCTGGTGAGGACCGGCGTGGCGGGTCGAGCTGCGAAGATGGGCCACCGGCTCACCCTGGCGATGGAGCGCTGGCAGGCGACCGTGACATGGGCGGACGGCCGACCCACCGCGGTGCATCTGGACACCGAAGTCGATTCATTACGGGTGCTGCAGGGCGACGGTGGGCTCACGCCGCTGACCCCGCCGGAGAAGTCCCTCATCCGGAGCAATGCCCTCAAGTGCCTGGGCGGCGACAAGCATCCGCTGATCAGGTTTGCCTGCACCCGCATCGAACCGACCGACGACGGCTATCGCCTGACCGGCGAGTTGGAGATCCGGGGCCGAAAGAGGCCCCACGTCCTGGCGGTACAGGCGGCGCAAACCGACGATTGCTGGCAGGTGGACGGCAGCACCGAGGTGCGGCACAGCGATTTCGGGGTGCGGCGATACTCGATGATGATGGGCGCGATGCAGGTCGCGGACGAGGTGGTGGTGTCGTTGTCCGCGACCACCGGCTCAGGCGCCGGCCGGACCGAAAAGATGTAGCCGAACTCGATCCGACAGCGACGGCACCGACGCCGGCGCCTCCACCTCGATGGCCGGCGCGTCCCACAGCGAACCCAACTCCGCAAGCCCCTCGTCGGCGTCCTGGCCCGCGATCTCCTCGGCGACCTCTTCCACGTGCTCCTCGGCGAACACCGACGCCGGGGCCTCGGGCGATTCCGGGGCGGCCGCCGGAGGACCGGCGGGCACGGCGACCCGTGCGACGGTAGCGTGCTGCGGCTCCACGGCCGGAACGTCGCGACCGGCGCCCAGATGCAGGCTCAGTACGGCGGCGACCGACCCGACGAATGCCAACGCGCCCAGCGTCAGCATCGATATCGCCCCGATGAGGGAACGCGATCGGGTTCGGCCCGACCCGGCCCGGGCGGGCGCCTCGGTGGGTGCCCCGGCCGCAGCCGGGTACCCGGCGAGTTCGGTGTGTGGCATGGCCGTCAGCGCCGCGATACGCGCCAAGGCCGACCCCGATACCGCCTGTTGGTATCGCACCGGGACGACATGGTCGAAGTCCGCGTCGGTCAGCCATTCCAGCAGCATCGCCGCCCCGGCGGAGGCCTCGTCGCTCCAGCTGACCGCCACGCCGTGCAACCGCTCCCCACCGGCGGACAGCATGGTGCGGGCCCGCTCGGCCACCGCCGAAGCGGCATCGGCCAGCTCGGCCGGCTCGGGCCCGGCAGCACCGTCGGCGACGGTCACCTGCCCCTCGGTGACGGTCGGGCAGCCCGAGTCGCCGCCGTCGAGCATGACCCAGTCGATGGTCGACGAAGTGATCGCCAGCCCCAGCACCGTGTCCAAAATCGCGCGCCCCAATCGTCCCGATCGGCGCTGTCACCGCACCCGCAAGCGGTCCGTCGGCTCGCCCGCGAACGCAATGGGCGGAGACCGCAACGGGCCGGCGACAGCTCAGGACTGTGTGGTCTTGTCGGCTTACGGGAGGGCAGCCTACGCGTGTCTTCCGGTAAGTCCTAACCGGGTAGCGGAGGAAAATCAGGTATGGTATAGCGCAGTCGGACCCCTAGACGGCCGCTGGACTCGCAGGTTGCGGCCGTTGCTGCATGTAAGGACCGATTCCGGAGTGGTGGCGCGCACGACGCCGCGATCAGCAGATTGCGCGTTGCACAGCAAGACGACAAGGGGCAGGAATGACAGACGTGACCAAGGGATTGCGCTGGATGCGCCGACTTCTCGTCGGCGCGATAGCTGCCGCAGCATTGCCGGGCCTGGTCGGCCTGACAGGTGGCGAGACGACCGCATCGGCGTTCTCCCGGCCGGGTCTACCGGTTGAGTACCTGCAGGTGCCGTCAGCCGGCATGGGCCGCGACATCAAGGTGCAGTTCCAGAGCGGCGGCTCGGGTTCCCCCGGGTTGTACCTGCTCGACGGTATGCGCGCCCAGGACGACTTCAACGGCTGGGACATCAACACCCCGGCGTTCGAGTGGTACCTGGATTCCGGCATCTCGGTGATCATGCCCGTCGGCGGCCAGTCCAGCTTCTACAGCGACTGGTACAAGCCGGCGTGCGGCAAGGCGGGTTGCTCCACCTACAAGTGGGAGACCTTCCTGACCAAAGAACTGCCGGCCTACCTGGCCTCGGAATACGGCGTGAGCCAAAGCCGCAACGCCGCGGTCGGCCTGTCCATGGCGGGTGCCTCGGCCCTGACCCTGGCCATCTACCACCCCAACCAGTTCACCTACGCCGGTTCACTGTCGGGTTACATCAACCCCTCCGACGGCAAGAGCTGGATCGGCCTGGCGATGGGTGACGCCGGCGGCTACAAGAAAGAAGACATGTGGGGTCCCGACGAAGACCCGGCGTGGCTGCGCAACGACCCGACCGTCAACGTCGACAAGCTGGTAGCCAACAACACCCGCCTGTGGGTGTACTGCGGCAACGGGCGCCCGAACGAGCTCGGCGGCGACAACATCCCCGCCACGTTCCTCGAGACCAACTTCATGATCGGGCAGAACAAGCGGTTCCAGGAGCTCTACACCGCGGCCGGTGGCAACAACGCCGTCTTCAACTTCCCGGATTACGGCACCCACAGCTGGGAATACTGGGGCCAGCAGCTGCAGGCCATGAAGGGCGACCTGCAGAGCCACCTGGGAGCCAGTGCGGGCTGATCGCCCGACCCGAGTAGCCATCACCGGGCCCCATCCGACTTCCGGATGGGGCCCGGTGCTTTGTCGCGACGGGGTTACCGTGGCGTCGCCGACGTGATTGGATAGCGGGCATGCAGGGATCGGCGACAGTTCACATGGCAGCACCGGCCGAGCGGATCTGGGATCTGGTCGCCGACGTCCGCAACATCGGGAAGTTCTCGCCGGAGACCTTCGAGGCCGAATGGCTCGACGGCGCCACCGGCCCCGAGCTCGGCGCCCGATTCCGTGGCCACGTCCGGCGCAACGGCATCGGTCCGGTGTACTGGACCACCTGCCGGGTCACCGAATGCGAACCGAACCGGGTATTCGGGTTCGCGGTGATGGCCGGGGACCGCGCGGTGAACAACTGGCGTTACGAACTGACCCCGACCGCGGACGGCACCGACGTCACCGAGTCGTTCCGGCTGACGCAGTCCTTTCTCACCAGCGTCTACTACTGGGTTTTCGGCGGTTTCCTGCGCCAGCGCAACAACATTCGCGACATGCGACGCACCCTGGAGCGGGTCCGCGACCTCGCCGAGCAGCCGCAGCAGGCCGGTTAGTCCAGGCTGTCCGGATCGGCCAGCGGTAGCAGCAGGAACGACGGCGCCGCCCCGCCCTGGTGCACCCGGTACAGGCCGCCGGCCAGTGCCTGACGTGCCGGGGCGGCCGGAACCAGGTGCGGGAAGTCGTAGGTGGTCACCGTGAGCCGCAGGCGGTGTCCCGGGGCGATCAGCGCCGCCGTCGGGAAGATCTCGATGTCGTAGCCGGTCGACTCCCCCGGCACCACCGGCGTCACCGCCGACCGGGTGCTGATGTGGTGCGGACGCAGCACCGTGCCGTCGGGCAGGTACCAGGTGCGGTCCGGGTCGAGTTCACGATGCGAACCCAGCAGCGCGCCCTGGCTCAGCGGACGGCTGACGCCCTCCGGCGCGACGTCGTCGAGATGGGCGACCCACAGGGTCTCGGAGGTATCGGCGGTGGCCCGAATGTGCAGCGCGACCGGCCCGGCCAGCAGCATCGGTGATTCGAACGGCTCGGTGGTGTAGGTCAACGCGCCGTGCTGGATACGGCGATTGTCCTGATCGTGGCGGATACGTCCGCCGGCAGCGCTGGTGACGAAGCTGTTCAGGCCCAATGACCACTGCTCCAGACTGCGTCCCGACATCGGCCCCCGCGCGCGGTAGGGCAACGAGGCGAAGCTGGGTTCCACCGCGGCCTCGGCGTCGAGGCGACCGCCCTCCGACAGGTAGAACCGAGTCGCCGCCGCCTGAGGCAGCGGATATTCACCGGTGTGGTACCACCGGCGGTCACCGATCGCCTGGAAGGTGAACGGTGAACCCGAGATCGCCGCGGACTCATCATCTTTGAGCCAGTAGTCGAACCAGCGCAGTTGCAGGTCCTGCATGTGCAGACCATCGAAATCGGACACGTGGTACCAAGGCCCGATCAGCAGCCTGATCCGGTCGGCCAGTGGTTGGCCCGGCTGCATCGGCCGGCCCGGCGGGCGCCCGGCGCAGGCGTTCTGCAGCCCCACGTAATTCAGCGGGGCGCCGCGCTGGAACGCGTCGTGCCAGCCGCCGACCAGGAAGACCGCCACCTTGTTGTCCGCGATCTGCGACAGCACCGCATCGGGGCGCATGCTGTCCCACAGCGGCCCGTCGTAGGCGGCGTCTCCGCCGGTGCGCACTTCCGCGGTCAGCGGGCCGAAATAGCCGCGCTGGTCTTTGCCGCGTTGCCGTACCGCGGCCAGCCCGCCGGCCCGCGGGCGGGGATGCCCGCCGGGGTTGAGAAATTCCAGGGTCGGGTTGAGGACGTTGAGCAGCGAATACACCGCCCCGTAGCCACGCACCGCCGGGAGATGCGGCGCGCCGCCCATCGCGGCCACGTCTCGGTAGAAGTCGTTGGCGGCCATCACCGGGAAGATCGCCTTCAACGGCGAGTCCGGGCCGACGGCCGCCGCGGTGAACAGTTGGTTGATCGCGAGGTAGGAGATGCCGAACATGCCGACCCGGCCGTTGGAGTTGGGCAGCGCCGCGGCCCAGTTGACCAACTCGGCGCCGTCCCTGGCCTGGTCGGCGCCGAGCATCTCGAAGGAACCGCCGGACACCCCGGTGCCGCGGACGTCGACCATCACCTCGATGTATCCGCGGCGGATCAGGTGCGGCGTGGGGCCGCCGCCGATCTGCGCCGCCGGCGGTGGGGCCAGCTTGCCGTAGGGAGTCAACGACAGCAGCACCGGGAAGGGGCCGTCGGCCGGCCGACCGGTGTCGGGATCGGTCGGGAAATGGACGTCGGCGCGCAGTACCACACCGTCGCTCATCGGTACCGCGACGTTGCGGTGCACGCCGACGCCATACCGCGCCGGCGGGGTGGCCCACGGCGGGTTCAGTGGTGTGGTGCCCCGCGCACGGCTGCGGGCCTTACCGGCCCGCCGGGTGCTCCGGCTGCGTGCCGCGATAGCGACGGATCCTGCCGCGACGACCGCGGCCAGCGCCCAGCCGGCCCGGCGCCCCCGGCTCATCGAGGTCAAGCGCGGCTGGGGATGGTCAGCGAACAGGACTGCCCGAGGTCGAGGGTGCGCAGCACCCGCCCCATCCCAAGCCATAGCGCGCATGACAGCGCCAGGTCGGTGAGCAGCTCGTCACTGAAGTGCTCGGCGCACCGCGACCAGAAGTCTTCGTCGTCGCGCAGGTCGGTGTGTTCGGTGGCGAATCGGTGGGCGAATTCGGCCGCCAGTCGTTCCTGCTCGCTGTAGCCCTCCCAGGTGCGCCACTCCGCTACATGGTCGTAGAGGTCTTCACCGACGTCGGCGGCCGGGCCGTCGGCGTCACGGGTGTTGACGCACACCGCGCATTCGTTGTCGTAGGCGATCACCATCCGGGCCAGTTCACGGGTGCGCATCGGCAGGCGCCCCTTGTTGTAGACCGCCGTGCTGAATCCGCCTATTCCGGCGGCGAGTTCAGGCGATTTGGCCATCCAGCCAACGAGGTCATCCGCGGCGAAGTTCCCGATTCGGCTCATATCGCCGATGCTAGCGGGCCTCGGTGTCAGCCGTGGGCGGTCCCGCTCAGCTCCGCCGACTCCCCCGCGTCGTCGGGGTCGATGATGGCCCGGCGTGCGATCCGCTGCAGCGCGGCTTCGACCTCGGCGCGATCCGGGCGCCCTTCGTACCCGGGTGTGCGGCCGAGCTTGTCCACCACCCAGTCCTGCAGCAGCGAGGACACGAACCCGACCTGCCGCAGCCCCGCCCGGGTGAGGCCGAGGTGATCCCCGTCGCGCAAGACGTAGCCCTGGTCGACCAGTCGGTCGACGGTCGGCTCGAGGATCTCGTAGGGCACTCGAAGTCGTTTGCCGATGTCGCTGAGCCGCGCGGTCCGGAAAACCTGCGTGTAGCGGTGGATACGCAGCACCGTCCACAATCCGGCGACGTCGAGCCGGCAGTCGGGCCGCATCGCGATCGAACGCAGGCGCATCCCGGGTTCGTTACGCAGCAGCCGCCCGATCGCGGACTCCAACAGGTCATCCGACGACGCGGTGGTGGGCATGCCGAATCCGTCGCCGAGGTCCACCGAGCTGTCGTGCAGTTCCTTGAGCGGCACCTCGCGCAGAAACAGCGACAGGACGAACCCCAGCGCGGCGACCGGCGCAGCGCACAGGAACACCTGGCCGAGCGAATCGGCGTAGGCGGCCACGATCGGTGCCGCCTGCTCCGGTGCCAGCCGGTGCAGCGCCTCGGGCGAGTCGGCCGCCCCGGCGGACAATCCGGCGGCCTGCAGGGCCGGTGTGAGCCGGTGGCCGAGGAAGTTCACGAACAGCGAGCCGAACACCGCCGCTCCGAACGAGCTGCCGATCGTCCGGAAGAAGGTGACCCCCGAGGTGGCCACGCCCAGATCGGCGAAGCTCGAGGTGTTCTGCACCACCAGCACCAACACCTGCATCGACAGCCCGATGCCTGCTCCGAGGATGAGCAGGTACAGCGACTGCAGCAGCGCCGGTGTGCCGTTGTCCATCTGGGACATCAATGCGAAGGCGACGGTCATCAGGGCCGTGCCGACTACCGGAAAGACCTTGTAGCGTCCGGTCCGTCCCACCAGCGCGCCGCTTCCGGTGGAGGTCACCAGCATGCCGGCCACCATCGGCAGGGTCCGCAGGCCCGAAGTGGTGGCCGAGACACCGTCGACGTACTGCATGAAGGTGGGCAGGAAGGTGAGCGCGCCCAGCATCGCGAAGCCGACCATGAATGCCAGCACGCAGCAGACCGAGAAGACCGGGTCGGCGAAGAGCCGGGGCGGCAGGATGGGCGCCTCGGCCCGGCTCTCCACTAAGACGAACGCCGCCAGGGCCAGCACCGACCCGGCGAACAGTCCGATGATCGTCGCGGATCCCCAACCGTAGCGGCTGCCGCCCCAACTGGTGGCCAGGGTCAGGCCGGTGGCGCCCAGGCCGACCAGCACGATCCCGGCGTAGTCGATGACGGGTCTGGCCCGGCCCGCCAAGGCCGGGATCGCCGTCCCGGCCACGATCAGCACGACGACCGAGATCGGCAGGTTGATCCAGAACGCCCACCGCCAGGTCAGGTAGTCGGTGACGTAGCCGCCCATCAGCGGGCCGATCACGGTGGTGACACCGAAGACCGCCCCCAGCATCCCCTGGTAGCGGCCTCGGTCGCGCAGCGGTATGACCTCCCCGATCAGCGCCGCCGCGGTCACGGTGATCGCACCGCCGCCGATGCCCTGCAACGCCCGGGATGCCACCAGCATCCCCATCGTCGCCGACATGCCGCACAGCACCGAACCGGCCACGAAGCACACCACCGCGGCCTGGAACACCCGTTTGCGGCCGAACAGATCCCCGAGCTTGCCGGCCAGGATCGTGGCGATGGTCGACGTCAGCAGGTAGCTGGTGACGACCCAGGACTGATGCCCGGGATTGCCCAGATCCGACACGATCGTCGGCAGGGCGGTGGCGACGATGGTCTGGTCGAGCGCGGCCATCAACATGCCGAGCACGATCGCCAGGAAGATCAGGTTGCGTCGATGCGGGCTGACCGGTGCGGGTCGCAGGTCCTCGGCAGCCGACATCGCTTCGCTCATACGCGGCTCAGGACGGCGGGCGGGAAACGCATTGCGCCGCGTAGAGCGCCTCGCCGAGCTTGTCCATCAACTCCAGTTGCGTTTCCAGGTGGTCGATGTGGGATTCCTCGTCGACGAGGATGTCTTCGAGGATCTTCGCGGTGGTGCTGTCATGCTTTTCGCGACACATCACGATGCCCGGTCGCAGCCGGTTGAGCACGTCGATCTCCACCGCCAGGTCACTCTCGAACTGTTCGCGGATCGTCTGCCCGATCCGCAGCGATCCGATGCGCTGATAGTTCGGCAGGCCACCGAGCACCAGAATGCGGTCGGTGACCGTCTCGGCGTGCCGCATCTCTTCCATCGACTCTTCACGCGTGTGGGCGGCCAGCTCGGTGAAGCCCCAGTTCTCCTGCATCTTGGAGTGCAGAAAATACTGGTTGATCGCGGTGAGTTCGCTGGTCAGCTGCTCGTTGAGAAGTTTGAGAACCTCGGGATCGCCTTGCATGATCTCTCCTCTGATGTGAAGAACCTCGCATGCCTGCCGCGACGGACGGGGTCGGATCATCGCCGTTACGCGTCGAGTTCAATCTAGTGCAGGCCACCGGCCGCAGGGGCATGTTTACCCGTGTCTCGGCGCGTCGAAACGACGCACCGCGTCGGGGCCTTCCGGGCGACTTCCAGATCGCCGTCGTTCACCTGGCCCGTGCAAGGTGCGCCTTACTTAGGTTAGACTCTACTAATATACGACGCACTTCGCACGGCAATCGTGCCGGCATTTCGGACATGAGGTGATGACGCTGCTAGACATCGACCGGGCGGCACACGCACAGCGACGGACGGACCGCCCCCGCACCGCCATCGATCCGACGACGCCCACCGGCGCCGGTCGATAGGGGTAGCGCGATGTACGTATGCCTGTGCGTCGGCGCCACCAATCAGATGGTGTCCGATGCCGTCGCGGCCGGCGCCTCGACCTCCAAGGAAGTCGCCGCGATGTGCGGCGCGGGCGGCGACTGCGGGCGGTGCCGATGCACCGTGCGCGGCATCATCGAGGCCACCCTGGCCGCGGCACCGGTCGGCCCCGAGGACGGGGCGCTACGCCGCCTCTCGCTGGAGATCAGCCCGGTCGGGTCACACTGATCAGTTGCCGCGCCGGCCGGTGAATTCGGCCAGCGCGTCGGCGTTGGCCTGGGCGCCCAGAAGTTCGGCGAAAAACGCGTTCTCCCGCTCCACCGCGGCCAGCGTCTCGGCGCGCGTCGGCTCGACCATCGCGCTCTTGACCGCCATCAGGCTCGAAATCGGCCGGGACGCAAGGACGTCGGCGTGCCGGCGGGTTTCGGCCAGCAATGCCTCGGGTTCGCAGACCGCGAACACCAAACCCATCCGCAACGCCTCCTCGGCGGTGATCCACTCCGAGGACATCAACAGCCACGCGGCGTTCTGCCGCCCCATCAGGCGCGGCAGCAGGTAGGACGACGCCGCCTCCGGCGCCACACCCAGGCTGGTGAACGGGCACTTCAGCCGTGCCGTCGTCGACATGAACGCCAGGTCGGCGAAGCCCAGAATGGTTGTTCCGATCCCCAGTCCGAGCCCGTTGACGGCGCAGATCAGCGGCTTCGGGAACTGCCCCAGCGCGGCGACCAGCCCCCGGAAGCCGTGCTTGCCCGGCACGAAGTCCGGGTCGGTCACCATGGCCTGCATCTCGGCGAGGTCGGTCCCCGCACTGAACGCCCGACCGGTACCGGTGATCACCACGACCGCGACCTCGGGATCCTCGGCTGCGGCCAGCAACGCCTCGGCGGTGGCGTCGTAGAGCGCCTCGTTGAAGGCGTTGAGCGCATCGGGGCGATTCAGTGTCAGCGTCCGAACCCGGTTGTCGTCTTCGATCGTCAGGATCACGACTGCAGCCTAAACGCCCGCACGGGACCGTGACCGGGCCGCTACCCGATCCGGTCGACGCGGTGACCCGCAGCGATCAGGTCACCGATGATTCCGGCCAGCCGTCGATAGGACTCGTCTCGCCCGCTGGAAGTGCGGAACACCAGGCCGATCCGCCGGCCCGGCCGGGGCGGGGCGAAGTAGGCCAGCGCCAGACCATTGCGCTCGGCTTCCACGGCCACCGCGGTCTGCGGGATCAGCGTCACCCCCAGGCCGCCGTTGACACATTGGACCGCTGTCGACAGCGATGCCGCCCGGGTGGTCGCCAACTCCGCCCGGACGCCGGCGTTGCGACAGATCTCCAGGGCCTGGTCCCGTAGGCAGTGCCCCTCGTCGAGCAGCAGTAGCGGCAGGTCGGCCAGCGCGGTCGGCGACAATCGGCGTTTGCCCGCCAGCGCGTGCCCGGGCGGCAGCGCCAGCACGAAGTCTTCGTCATAGAGGGGGATTTCGGTTACGCCGGCCACTTCGGTCGGCAATGCCATCAGCGCCGCATCGACCGCCCCCTCCCGCAAACCGGTGAGCAGGCGTTCGGTCTGGTCCTCGACGACCCGCAGGTGGAGTTCGGGCAACTGCGCCGACAGGCCGGCCAGCACCGCGGGCAGGACGTAGGGCGCCACCGTCGGGATCAGCCCGAGCCGCATCGAGCCCTGCAGCGGGTCGACGACGCCGGCGGCCGCGGCGGAGAACTGCGCCGCGGCATCGAGCACGGCATGGGCGTGCGGCAGCAACTGCTGGCCTTCGGCGGTGAGGAAGACCCGCCGGGTGGAACGTTCGATCAATTGGATTCCCAGACCGGTCTCCAGGGAGGACAGTGCCTGCGACAGGGTGGACTGACTCAAGCCCAGGCCCGCCGCCGCCAGGCTGAAGTGGTGCTTCTCAGCGACGGCCGCGAACGCCCGCAGACCGGCGAGCGTCGGTTGATAGCTTGTATCGGTCATGCCGATAATTGTAGTGCAAAGCATCACCTTTCGTTTTTAATCAGAATGGGGCAGGATGGAGCCTGCGGGCGCGTCACGCGTCCCGAATGCGGAAAACTCACACCACAAGGAGCGTCATGCCACTGCTGACTATCGGCGACCAGTTCCCGTCCTACAAGCTGACCGCCCTGATCCCGGGCGACCTGTCGAACGTGAACGGCCCCGACGAACTGTTCACCACCAACACCAGCGACGACTACGCCGGCAAGTGGCGCGTGGTGTTCTTCTGGCCCAAGGACTTCACCTTCATCTGCCCCACCGAGATCGCCGCGTTCGGCAAGCTCAACGGTGACTTCGCCGACCGCGACGCGCAGGTGCTCGGCGTCTCAACCGACAACGAATTCGTGCACTACAACTGGCGGGTCAGCCACGAGGACCTCAAGACCCTGCCGTTCCCGATGCTGTCGGACCTCAACCGCGAGCTGGTCACCGCGACCGGCGTGCTCAACGCCGACGGCGTCGCCGACCGGGCCACCTTCATCATCGACCCGAACAACGAGATCCAGTTCGTCTCGGTGACCGCGGGCTCGGTGGGCCGCAACGTCGACGAGGTGCTCCGGGTGCTCGACGCACTGCAGTCCGACGAGCTGTGTGCCTGCAACTGGAAGAAGGGCGAGGCGACCCTGAACGTCACCGAGCTGCTGAAGGAATCCCTGTAACCACAGGCGCATGAGTCGCTTTCGCGACCAGGCACAACGACGTGAGGAGGAGCAGCGCTGATGAGCATTGACAACCTGAAGGACGCGGTCCCGGAGTTCGCCAAGGACCTGAAGCTCAACCTGGGTTCGATCGCCCGGACCACGGTCCTGAACGAGGAACAGCTCTGGGGCAGCCTGCTGGCCTGCGCCGCGGCGACTCGCAACGCCACGGTGCTCGCCGAGATCAGCTCCGAAGCCGCCGACAACCTGTCGGCCGAGGCCTACCAGGCGGCCCTGGGGGCGGCGTCGATCATGGGGATGAACAACGTGTTCTACCGCGGTCGACACTTCCTCGAAGGCGCCTACGACGACCTGCGGCCCGGACTGCGGATGAACATCATCGGCAACCCGGGGGTCGACAAGGCCAACTTCGAGCTGTGGGCGTTCGCGGTGTCGTCGATCAACGGCTGCTCGGCCTGCATGGTCTCGCACGAGCATGTGGTGCGGGAGGCCGGTGTCGGCCGCGAGCAGATCTTGGAGGCCCTCAAGGTCGCCTCGATCGTGGCCGGGGTGGCGCAGGCGATCTTCGCCGCCGCCGCACTGCCGGCCGCTTCGTCCTGACGTCGTGAATCGATCGGGCGCCCCGGGCTTCGGCCCGGGGCGCCTTTTCGTGTCGGCGCCCCGGGCGTCCGGTCGCGATACCGGCCGTGGCACAGTTCGACGTGCCGCAGTGAAGGAGGCACAGATGTCGGCGATGCAACGGCGATTGCCGCGAATCCGCGATTTCGCGCCCCTGATCCGCTTCCAGCGACCGCAGTTCGATCGCACCGCAAGGCGTCTGACCGCCGCCCTGACCGTCGAGGATCTCCGCGACCTGGCGGCGCGCCGCACCCCGCGAGCCGCCTTCGACTACACCGACGGTGCCGCCGAGGACGAGATCTCGCTGGGACGGGCCCGGCAGGCGTTCCGCGACATCGAGTTTCATCCGGCCATCCTGCGCGACGTGACCGATGTCGACACCAGCCGCGACGTGCTGGGTGCTTCGACGTCATTGCCGTTCGCGATCGCGCCGACCGGGTTCACCCGGTTGATGCACACCGCCGGCGAGCAGGCCGGTGTGCGGGCCGCTGCGGCAGCCGGGATTCCGTTCTCGCTGTCCACCCTGGGGACCGCCTCCATCGAAGAGGTCGCCGCGGCCGCGCCACAAGCCCGCCGGTGGTTTCAGCTCTACATGTGGCGGGACCGGGATCGGTCGATGGCGCTGCTGCGCCGTGCCGCCGACGCCGGCTACGACACCCTGCTGGCGACCGTGGACGCCCCGGTTCCGGGGGCTCGCCGCCGCGACAGCCGCAACGGCATGACGATCCCGCCGGCGCTGACGTTGCGCACCGCGATCGACGCGGCCCGGCACCCGGCCTGGTGGTTCGATCTGTTCACCACCGAACCGCTGGCGTTCGCCTCGCTCGATCGCTGGTCGGGCACGGTCGCGCAGTACATGGACACCATGTTCGATCCCAGCCTGACCTTCGACGACCTGGCCTGGGTCAAATCGCAGTGGCCGGGCCGGTTCGTGGTCAAAGGCATCCAGACCGTCGCCGATGCCCGCGCCGTCGTCGATCTCGGCGTCGACGGCATCGTGTTGTCGAATCACGGTGGCCGCCAACTGGACCGGGCGCCGGTCCCGTTCCTGCTGCTGCCCGACGTGGTCCGGGAGGTCGGCCGAGACACCGAGATCCTGTTGGACACCGGAATCATGTCCGGCGCGGACATCGTCGCGGCGATCGCCCTGGGTGCCCGCTCCACGCTGATCGGCCGGGCCTACCTGTACGGGCTGATGGCCGGCGGCGAAGCCGGCGTGCACCGGGTGATCGAGATCCTGGCCGAACAGATCCGCCGTACCATGCGGCTGCTCGGGGTCGCCGAGCTCGGCGAGCTGGCGCCGCAGCATGTCACGCAGTTGCAGCGGTTGATACCGCGCACCTAGTCCGCCGATTACGGGACGCCGGGTTTGCGACGCGACCGGCCCGGGTATGCAGCACCGCGTGTATAGCCACAAGGAACTGGTACATCGGCTGCTTCGGCGTGCCGGTACCACCTATGCCCAGGAAGCGGGTATCCGACTGCGCAACCAACCGATGCCGCTGTTCCAACTCCTGATGCTGTGCCTGTTGGCGGCCAAACCGATCGACGCGGCCGTCGCCGCCCGCGCAGCGCAAGAGTTGTTCGTCCGCGGCCTGCGCACCTCGCACAAAGTCCTCGCGGCCGATCACCAGAGCATCGTCGACGCCCTGGACCACGCCCACTACCGGCGCTACGACGAGAGTGCGGCCACGATGCTGACCGACCTCGCCGAGGCGGTACAGACGACCTACGGCGGCGACCTTCGGATGCTGGCCGAACGCAGCGGCCGCGAAATCGCGTCGACGCGAGCGCTGCTCATGGAGTTCCGCGGCATCGGTGACACCGGTGCCGACATCTTTCTTCGCGAGGTACAAGACGTCTGGCCCTGGGCCCGCGCCACATTCGGTCAGCAAGCCCTGGCGGCGGCCCGCGATCTCGGGCTCCCCGGTAGCGCACCCGAACTCGGTGCACTGTCCCGAGGACGCAATGCCGAACTGGCGGCCGCCCTGGTGCGGTACTCCACCGACGCCGACATCCGCGATCGCTTCGCCGATTGACGCCGCGCCCCGACCACCGGCGCTACCGCAACGTCGCCGTCCCGTCGTCGTGCACATCGACCGCCGCACCGGCGATGTCGTCGCGCACCGTGGCTTCGGCCGCATCGGGGTCGCGGATCACCGCGAGGGTCCGCGCCCCGTCGGGGGTGCGGACCGCCAGGAACGCCTGCAGCGGGCGCCCGTCCCGGTCGAACGGTGTGGTCCACGACTCCACCTCGCCGGTCCCCCGCCACTGCACCGCCGCCGACCGCACCGGTTGCGCGTCCACCTCGGGTTGAACGTCCTCCCACCGGAATCCGGACGGCGGCGGTTCGGTGCCGTACACGCCGAAACTGTGCTTGGTCAGGTAACCGCCGTTGGCGGTGATCAGTCCGCGCCGCCCGGGTTCGGCGACCAGCAGTTCGGCCATGGTGGCGATCGAATGCATCACGTAGTTGTTCCACGGGCCGCCGGCGAAGGTCAGCCCGCCGGTCACGGTCAGCGGCCGGGCGGGGTCGTCGGACGGCAGCCCCAGTTCTGCCGCGGCGACCTGCACCGCGGACGGGAAGCACGAATACAGGTCGACGTGATCGATCCCGGCGATGTCACCGGCGCCGGCCAGTTCCAGGGCACGGGCGCCGGCGATCCGGATTGCCGGGGATCGGTGCAGTTCGGCACGGTTGGCGATGGCGTAGGTGTCGTGGGCGTCCGCGCCGGCCTGTGGGAACACCCAGGTGTCGGTGGGGATCCGCAGGTCGGTGGCGGTCTGCACCGAGGTCAGCACCAGCGCCGCGGCCTGATCGACCATGTTGTTGGAGTTCATCAGCTTGGTGTAGGGCCAGCTGATCATCCGGTTCTTCGGTCCCGGCTGCCAGATCTCTTCGGCGGCAACGGGTTGCCGGATCCAGGCGTGCGGGTTGTCCACGGCGACCGCGTTGAACCGCGACCACAGTGCGCCGATGCGCCGGCGGTGGTCGTCGACGGTCTCCCCCGCGGCAATCCGCAGCGCCTGTTCGAACAGCGGGTAGACGTACGCCGGCCGATCCAGGCCGATGCGTTCCTCGGCCGGGCCGACCATGGGCACGTCTTCACCGTCGCACTCGGCCATCGGGACCGTGTCGTCTTGCCGGGTCCAGGCCAGCTTCCCGCCGGCGCGGCGCAACTTGGTCCGGGTGCGCCACGTCTCGCCGCCGGCCACCAGCACCACCCCGGCGCGCCCGTCGCGGATATCCAGGCAGGCCTGATTGACCAGGGACTGTGGCACGTTGCCCCCGACCGGGCTGTACCGGGTGGCGAAGCGCTGCGCCCCGATCCGTTGCCCGAGTAGGGCTCCCGGATCGCGGTACCGCGCCGAGAGCAGGTTCACCACGCGGATCGAGTCGACCGCACGTAGCACCCGATCGGGGGCCGCGTGACGTGCGGCCGCGGCCATCAGGTCGACGGGTTCGACGGGATCGGTGTCGTCGCGGTGGTTGATCTGGCCGTAGCCGATCAGCACCGGTGTCCGGGGGTCGACGGGCATGGGCGTAAGACTAATCCGCGGCGAACAGCACGCTGTCCGCGATCAACCGGTCGATCTGCTCGGCGTCGAGTCCGAGCACATCGCGGCAGATCTGCCGGGTGTGCTGACCGGGCAGCGGGGCCGGGCGCTGCGGGGCCGCCGGGATGTTGCGGAACGGCGCCGGACCGGTTTCGGCGGGCAGCGGGTGCTCGATGAGCGGATGGACCATGGCGGCGTACCGGGCGCGGTACGCCAGCTGTGGGTCGTCTGCGACATCCGGTGGGCGGTTCATCGGTGCGGCTGCCACCCCGTTGGCCTGCAGCAGTTCGCTCACCTCGGTCGGGGTGCGTTCGCCGGTGTGCCGGCCCAACGCCGCGGCCAGTTCGGTCCGCTGCGCACCGCGAGCCGGTCCGGTACCGAAACGCGGATCCGCCGCCAGTTCCCGATCACCGAAAGCCGTTGCGACAGCACGCATATCGTGGTCGGTACGAATCGAGATCACACACCACTCGTCGTCGCCCGCGCAGGGGCAGACCAGGTCCACCGCGGTGTCGGGCCGGATGGCCGATCCCGCGGCCCGGGCGACATAGCTGGTGTCGAGTTGGTTGACCGCGGCCTCGGCCTGTGAGACGTGCACGTGGCGGCCGGTCGCGGTCCGCCGACCGGCGATCAGCGCGGCGAGCGCGCCGATCGCGACGATCCGGCCCACCACGTGATCGGGGAAGACGGTGGTCGCGTCGTAGAACGGGTGCCGGTCGGGATCCTCGGTCTCGCCGGGGGCCGTCCACAGTCTGGTGACGCCGGTTCCGGCGCGCACCAGCGGGCCGTACCCCATCCGATCGCTCCACGGCCCGGTCTCACCGAAGGCACTGCTCTCGGCGAGAACGATGCGTGGATTGAGATCACGCAGTACGTCGTAGGGGAAGCCGAGCGCACCCAGTGTTCCCGGTTTGAAGTTGGCGAACGTCGCGTCCGCGGTACCGACCAGGCGAGCGAAGATCTCCTTACCCTCCGGGCTGCGAAGGTCCAGCCCGAACCCCAGGTTGTTGCGGTGGGTCCAGGCGAACGACTCGCTCATCGCCGATCCGGGTCGGGCCTGCCGTAGGCCGTCTGGATAGTCGGGGCTCTCCACCTTGATGATCTCGGCGCCCAGGTCGCCGAAGAGCCGGCTCGCCTCCCCGCCCGCCACGATCACGCCGAGGTCGATGATCCGCAGGCCCTCGAAGGGCAACACACCGGCCGTGCCGTCCGCGCCGGAGGCGGGCAGCGCGTCGGCGAGCCAGCCGGTGTCGGCGCTCCCCGGCCCGGGTGCCGGTGTCCGGAACCCGACCCGCTGCTCGTCGACCACGTAGTAGCCGGTCGGGATCACCGCGGGCAGCCCCTGGGCCACCTCGACGGTCGCGACCGCACCGGCCGCCGCGAAATGCTCTTCCGTCAGCACCTTCGCGGGGTCACCCACCGCGGCGATCGGCACGCCGCGGGACTGGCCGGCGTCGACGAGATCGGCCATGTCGTGACCGGCGAACAGTTCCCGGACCAGGACGCTGATCTGCGGCCAGACCGCGAAACGCTCACCGATCACACCGAACTTGGGGTCGGCGTACTCCGCCGGCTCCCCCAGCCAGCTCCACAGCGCCCGCCACTGGCGCGGGGACATCACGCACAACCGGACATAGCCGTCCCGGCACGCATAGATCGGGTAGGCGTCCTGGTTACGCGGCCGACCGCGCCAGCGACTCGACACGCGCTGGGCAGCGGCGACCTGTCCGTGCGCACCGAATATCGGGTCGAGTGCGGAGGCCACCGCGTCGAACCGGGCGAAGTCGATGTAATCGCCCACGCCGCAACGCAGCCGGTTGTAATAGGCCACCAGCACCGCCCAACACGCCTGCACGGCGGCGGTGGCCGAGGCGATCCCCTCCGGCGGCAGCACCGGGGTTCCCGTGGTGGGGCCCGACCGCGACAGCGCACCCGAGAGTGCGTAGAGGACCGAATCGGTGGCACGCCAGTGCGAACGCGGTCCGTCCACCCCGAAGTCGGTGACCGACATGGTGACCAGGTGGGCGAACCGGTCGGCCAACTGTGCGCACGTGGTCCCGAAGTCGGCGGCCCGGCCGGGCCGGCCACCGTCCACCACGATGTCGGCGGTGCTCACCAGTTCCTCGAACCGGCGGCGATCCCGGTCCACCGCGGGATCCAGTACGACGCTGCGTTTGTTGGCGTTGTGCAGTGCGAACGGGACACTCACCTCGGCCAGCAGCGGGGCGCTGCCGCGGGCCGGGCTGCCGCCGGGCGGTTCCACCTTGAGCACGTCGGCTCCCAGGTCGGCAAGCAACCGGGTAACCGCATCGGCGTCGCCGTCGGCCAGATCGAGTACGCGGACCGCTTCCAATAGCACGCTGTCAGGGTAGTGAACCGGTTGCCGCCGGCCCGGTTCGGCGCAGCCATCCGCGCGGGGACGTGGCCCGAACCGGGGTGACCGGAATCGCAGGCGAGATAAGGTGACGGCCATGACTGTTCACCCGTCACCGGTCCGGATGCCCCGCAGGGCGATGTCGTTGCTGTTCGGTGCCCTCGCCGCGTCGGCCGTTGTGGCCGGTGTCCCGTCGGCCGGCGCGACTCCGGACCACACCAAGGTGCCGGTCCGCTACGACCTCACCGGCACCGGCGTCGCGAGCTACGTCACTTACCAGGGCCAGAACGGTCAAGCACACGCCACCAACGTCGCGCTGCCGTGGTCGATCCAGCTGACCGGCTCGATGACGAACGCCACCAGCCCCGCCTCGTATTCGCTGAGCGCGCAGACCGCCGGTCCCGGCTCGCTGACCTGCACGGTCACCGTCAACGGCAAGGTCGTAGCCCAGAACACCGCGTCCGGCGCCCCGGCGCGGGTGCTGTGCGAGACGCACGGACCCAAGTTCGCCGACGAAAGCTGACGCCGGGCGACGCACCACCGCCGATCGCCGGCCGCGCGTAGAATTCGCTCCAATGTCTGGCCACGAATTCGCGGTGCCCGGGGGGCGGCATCCACTGGTAGCGCAACTGTCCGCGCTACACCGGTTCGGCGCCCTGCTCGACGTCGCCATCGTCGTGGTGGTACTCGCGCTGGCCAACCTGGTTGCGCACTTCACCACATCGTGGGCGGCCATCGCCACCGTTCCGGTCACCGCGGTGGGCCTGGTCGTCCTGGTCCGCAGCAGCGGCCTGAGCTGGACCGAGCTCGGTTTGGGTCGCGCGCACTGGAAGTCCGGGCTCGGTTACGCCCTGGCCGCAGTGCTGGTGGTGGTGTCGGTGATCGCGGTGGGCGTGCTGCTGCCCTGGACCCGGCCGATGTTCTTGAACAACCGGTACGCCACGCTGTCGGGCGCCCTGGTGGCCTCGCTGCTGGTCATCCCGCTGCAGACCGTGATCCCCGAAGAACTGGCGTTCCGCGGTGCCCTACACGGTGCACTGCACCGGGCGTGGGGTTTCCGCGGGGTGGCGGCGGCCGGTTCCCTGTTGTTCGGGCTGTGGCACGTGGCCACCTCGCTGGGACTGACCAGCAGCAACGTCGGCCTCAATCATGTTTTCGGCGGCGGGTTCCTCGGCATGCTGGCCGGGGTGACGCTCGCGGTCCTGGCTACCGGGGCGGCCGGTTTCGTCTTCAGCTGGTTGCGGCGGCGCAGTGGCAGCCTGCTCGCGCCCATCGCGCTGCACTGGTCGTTGAACGGGGTCGGCGCGTTGGCCGCGGCCCTGGTCTGGCACGTCTCGGCCTGAACCGATCCGGGTCCGGCCTGCGCCGGTTCCGTCAGACCAACAGCACCGCCGCGCCCGCGATCCGGCCGGCGGCCAGGTCGGCCAGTGCACGGTCGGCTTCACCGAGCGAATACTCCGGTGTGGTCACGGTGATGCGGTGGGTGGCCGCGAATTCGAGGAAGGCGCGGGCATCCTCGCGGGTGTTGGACGTCACCGACCGGATCTGGCGTTCGCGGAACAGGTGACGCTGGTAGTTCAGTGCGGGGATGTCGCTGAGGTGGATGCCCGCGATCGCCAGCGTCCCCCCGGCGTCCAGCGCCGCGCAGGCCGGCGGTACCAGGTCCCCCACCGGGGCGAACAGGATCGCCGAGTCCAATGGCACCGGCGGCGGATCGGCGGCACCCTGAGCCGAGGCCGCACCCAGCTCCAGCGCCAACTCCCGCCCCCGCAGGTCCCGGGTCATCACATGGACCTCGGCACCGCGCGCACGTGCGACCTGCGCGGTGATGTGCGCACTGCCCCCGAATCCGTAGATGCCCAACCGTCCGCCGGGTGGCAGGTTCGCCCGTTGCAGCGAGCGGTAGCCGATGATGCCCGCGCACAGCAGCGGCGCCAATTCGGCATCGCTGTAGCCCACGGGCAGGTGGTGCGCGAATTCGGCGGGGACGGTGGCGAATTCGGCATAGCCGCCGTCGTCGTCCCAGCCGGTGTAGCGCGACTGCGGGCAGAGGTTCTCATCCCCGCGGCGACAGTGGCGACAGGTTCCGCAGGTGTGCCGCAGCCAGGCTATGCCGACCCGGTCACCGACCGCGAAGCCCGCACCGGCCTCGGCGCCCATGGCGATGACCTCCCCCACCACCTCGTGGCCGGGAATCACGCCGGGACGGTGCACCGCGAGGTCGCCCTCGGCGACGTGCAGATCGGTGCGGCAGACCCCGCAGACATGGACCGCCACCAGTAGTTCGTCCGGTTGTGGCTGCGGAACCGCGGTGCTGACCCGCTCGAGGGGGTGATCCCGGATGGGTCCCGGACGGCGTACCCGCCACCCGGACATGACCGCACCGTCGGACTGCGACGCCATGAATCCATGGTGCGCGTTCTCGACCGTTACGGCTACCGGCGGCGAATCAGCCCGACGATGCCCAGTAGGACGATGGCACCGCCCAGCGAGACGAAGAAGGTGAACCACCGGCGACCGTGTTCGACATCCAGGCCCAACCAGCCGAGCAGCGATCCGCCGACGAAACCGCCGATCACACCGATCACGATGTTGAGCAGGATGCCCGAGTCAGCACGGTTCATGACGCGGTTCGCCAACCAGCCGGCGATACCGCCGATCACGAGGTAGGCCAGCCAGCTGACCGATGTCGGAGTGGACAGTCCCGCGGCGAGATCGAGATGGCTTGCGCCCATGGGCGTCGGCGACCCGAAGCGGGGCTAGGCGGCCGGCGCGGGTGCCGGGGCGGGTGCCGGGGCGGCGGGTGCCGGGGCGGCGGGTGCCGGTGCCGGGGCGGGTGCCGGGGCGGCGGGTGCCGGTGCCGGGGCGGGTGCCGGAGCCGGAGCCGGTCCGGGGATGGTGCCCGGAACCTGCTCGACGGGGGCCGGCGGCAGCGGCCGGATGGACTCCGCCAGGGCGATCGCCGCATCGGTGTCGACCGGGTTGTTGGCCGTTCCCAACCACACCACGAACCAGCGCTCGGCCTGCGGGCCGGTGCCGCCGTCGGCGGGCGGAACGCCGATCACGCCGCTCCAGATCTGACCGACCGGCTTGGCCGGGTCGGTGAACTTGACCTCGTAGTACGACGCGCTGCCGGTCAGTCCGCCGCCGTTGAGCGGAGCGGTCACCTGGTTGGCGCGGGTACCGGGGTAGGGCAGGAAGAACTCGCCCATGTCGGATCCGAGCCGGGTGGCCGCCTTGGCGTTGTCGGTCTCAGCGCTGGCGTAGAGCCGCTGGTCGAGCTTGCCGAGCACGATCCGGGTGTCGTTGGCCACCGGCGCCGGCTGCCCGGGCAACACCGGTTCGCCGTTCTTCTTGCTCAGCAGCGACGACCCGTACTCCAGGTGACTGGTGTCGGACTGCACCCAGCCGGCCGGCAGCACGAAGCTGAAGCCGCCGGCCACGTCGTCGACCCGGCCCAACTCGGGAGCCGCGGGCTCGGCGGCCGGGGGGTGCTCGTTGGGGTCGGTGGGTTCGGGCGCGTTCGGCGGCGCCGGCGGGGCATCCGCACCGGCCGACGGCGCGGGAGGCGGCGGTACCGGGTCCGCGTAAGCCGGTGATGTGGCGCCGAACGCCAGCACGCCGGCGAGCGCTGCGGCCCATGTCGTCGCGGCCAGCGCCCGAACGCCCCTTGAAGTCACGTCCACCTGTTTCATGGCAGAAAAACCTACCGCGTTGCCACCCGTACGCAAGTTACATCGCCGCGGGGTGTGTCGCGCGAAGCATCACCGCGCCCGCTTTGATCCCGAACCACACCGTCTCACCGGGTACCAACCGCAGTTCGGCCGCGGCATCGGCGGTGACATCGGCGGCCGGCCCGGGGGCGCCATCCGGTTGCCGGAGACCACGCACCCGGACCGAGCTGCCGCGGACCTCCAGTTCGGCGACCGTCACTTCGGTGAGATTGCGTTGGCTCCCCGATTGCGGCGGATCCCGATACACGGTCACCGCCTGCGGCGCGCAGACCGCGACGGCCGGTTGTCCGATCTTCAGACCCGGCTCCGCGGTGCCGTACCACCGGGCACCCCACGGCGTCCGCAGGACATCCTCGTCGTCGAGGACACCGGCGATCAGATTCACGCCGGCCAGTTGCGCCGCGAATCGACTGCGCGGCGCACCCAGCACGTCGACGACCCGCCCGGTCTCGACCACGCGGCCCGATTCGAGCACCAGCACGCGATCTGCCAGTGCGAAGACGTCCAACAGGTCGTGGGTGACCAGCACCGTGGTGCGGCCCGCCGCACCGAGGACGTCGCGCAGCACGGTGCGCACGTCGGTCGCCGCCCCCACGTCCAGGCCGGCCAACGGCTCGTCGAGCAGCATCACCTCCGGTTCGGCGGCCAGTGCCCGGGCGATCGCGACCCGCTGCGCCTGCCCACCGGAGAGCCGGCCCGGCCGGCGGTGCGCGAACTGCTCGGCCGCCACCGCACGCAACCACCGGGCCGCGGCCTGCCGGGCGGGCCTTCGACCGAATGCCGGGCGGCGCTCCCGTCCGCGCACCCCGAACGCCACGTTGGCCGCGACACTCAGATGCGGGAACAGCAGGGGGTCCTGCATCAGCAGTCCGATTCTGCGGTCGCAGGTGGGCACCTGCACACCGGCGGCGACATCGGTCAAGACGCGATCACCCACCCGGACGGTGCCCTCGTCGGGCACCAGCAGGCCCGCGATGACGTGCAGCAGGGTGGATTTGCCGGCGCCGTTGGGGCCCAGTACGGCCAGCACCTGCCCCGCCTCGACGTGCAACCGGACATCCATTCCGCGTTCGGCGACGACGGCGCGCAGCGTGAGATCGCCGGGCCCGCCGCTCACCCGATGCCGCCCAACCGCCGGGCGCCCAGGACCATCACCACCACGGCGGCGACCGCCACCAGCAGCAGTGACATCGCCGCGGCGGCATCGGCGTCGGACACCCGCTGCAGGTAGATGGCCAGCGGCAGGGTCCGGGTCACGCCCTCCCGCGAGCCGGCAAAGGTCAAGGTGGCGCCGAACTCCCCCAGCGACCGCGCGAACGCCAACACGGCACCGGAGATGAGGCCCGGGGTGAGCAGCGGCAGCGTCACCCGCCACCACACCGCACTGGGCCGAGCCCCCAGCGTGGCCGCCACCACCTCGTAGTCGGCGCCCGCGCTGCGCGCGGCACCCTCCAACGCGATGACCAGGAACGGCAGCGACACGAACGTCTGGGCGAGCACCACCGCCGCGGTGGTGAACGCCAGGTGGATCCCGGCGGCATCCAGATAGCGCCCCACCAGGCCGAGCCGTCCGAACACATACAGCAGCGCGATACCGCCGACGACCGGCGGCAGGACCAGGGGCAGGAGCACCAGGGGCCGCAGCAGTCGCACCACGCGCGCCCGACTGCGCGCCAGGACCAGGGCCATCGGCACGCCGAACAGCACGCACAGCACCGTGCTGGCCGCGGCGGTTCGCAGGCTGAGCTGCAGGGCGGTCAACGCGGACGGGCTGCTGACCAGCGCCCAGAAATGCGGCCAATCGACCCTGGCCGCGATCCCCACCAGCGGCAGCACCACGAATGCGGCGCCGATCGCGGCGGGGACATAGACCCAGCCCGGCAGGTCGGGACGCCGGCGGACCATGGGGTCAGGGCTTGCCGAAGCCGGCGCTGTGCAGGATCTGCTGTCCCGCGTCGGCGGTCACCAGGTCGACGAAGGATCGGGCCGCGGCGGTCTGCGGTGCGTCGCGCAGCAAGGCGATCGGGTAGGTGTTGACAGCGCCGGCCGCCTCGGGGAACTCCACGGTGGCCACCTTGTCCCCGGCGTGCAGTGCATCGGTGCGGTACACTACCCCGGCATCGGCCTGGCCGGTGGCGACCTTGTTGAGCACGTCGGTTACGTCGGGTTCCTCGCTGACCGGGTCCAGGGTGACCTGCGCGGTCTTCTGCACCTGCTGGGTCGCGGCACCGCAGGGCACCGGTACCTGGCACACCACCACGTCCAATCCGTCGTCGGCCAGGTCGGCGAACGAGCGCACCCGGTGCGGGTTTCCGGGGGCGGTGACGATCACCAGGGTGTTGGCGGCGAAAGGCACCGCGGCACCGTCGAGCAACCCGGCCTGGGCGACCTTGTCCATTTGGACGGTGTTGGCCGAGGCGAAGACGTCGGCGATCGCGCCCTGGGTCAACTGGGTGGCGAGATCGGAGGATCCCGCGAAGTTGAAGGCGACGGCCACATCGGGGTACTCGGTTTTGAATCGCGCGGCGATCTGGGTGAATGCCGGTTCCAGCGAGGCCGCTGCGAACACCGTCAGCGTCGGCTCAGCCGGACCGGAGCCGCAGGCCGACACCGTCGCCGCGGCCAGGATCACCACCGCGCCGCCGACCGCCCGGGTTCGCCCCATGGCTGGGAGCCTAGCGCGGGCCGCACCACTTGCCCTACGACGCGGTGACCAAAATCTCGGCGTGGCCGGATCGTGTCTGTGTCGAGTTCCGGGTGGCCCCGCAATACGGCTACCGTCCAGTAACATAGCTGCGAACACGAGGAGGTTCTTCCGATGGATGTGCTGGTCACCGGTGGTGACACCGAATTGGGTCGCGCTGTTGCCGAAGGGTTCAAGGACGCCGGTCACACGGTGACGCTGGCGGGTCTGCGCGGCCCGGAGCTCGAGGTCGCCGCCAAAGAGCTCGATGCCGAGGCCGTCATCTGCGACAACACCGACCCGGCCAGCCTGGCGCAGGCGCGGGGGCTGTTTCCGCACCACCTCGACACCATCGTCAATGTGCCGGCACCGCGGTGGCAGGGCGGCGACCCGCGCACCTACACCCTCGCCGACCAGGCCACCGCCTGGCGCAGCGCCCTGGACGCCACGGTTCTCTCGGCCGTGTTGACCGTGGGAACGGTCGGCGATCACCTGCGTTCCGGCGGATCGATCATCTCGGTGCTGCCGGAGAACCCCCGCGCGGGCGGTGCCGACGCGGCGATCAAGGCCGCGCTGTCGAACTGGACCGCCGGGCAGGCTGCGACGTTCGGCACCCGTGGGATCACCGTGAATGTGGTCGCCGCCGGCGACGGGGTCCGGCCGGGCTACGACGGACTCACCCGCGTACCGCCGAGCGGTTCAGCCGAAATCGCCCGCCTGGCAGTGTTTTTGACGTCTCCGGCCGCCCGTCACATCACCGGTGAGACCCTGCACGTCGGCCAGGGCGCGTTGGCCTGTTTCGGTTGATTGTGACGGGAGTGGCTAATCCCACAACCGGTGGATGAGGTGAGCGGCAATTAGGTCGACTAGCGTATCGGGGGAACGCAGTCACCGTCGAGGAGCAACCGGATTCCCATGAGCGCCCAGCCTGAAGTCACTGCGCCGCAGCCCCGACGCCACCAGGTAGTCATCATCGGGTCGGGATTCGGTGGGCTGACCGCCGCTAAGAAACTCAAGCGCGCAGACGTCGACATCAAACTGATCGCCCGCACCACCCATCACCTGTTCCAGCCGTTGCTGTACCAGGTGGCGACCGGCATCCTCTCCGAAGGCGAGATCGCCCCGTCCACCCGCGTGGTGCTGCGCAAACAGCGCAACGCCCAGGTGCTGCTCGGCGACGTCACCGGGATCAACCTGGCCGAGAAGTACGTCACCTCCGAGGTCCTCGGCCACACCTACAACACCCCCTACGACAGCCTGATCATCGCGGCCGGTGCCGGCCAGTCCTACTTCGGCAACGACCAGTTCGCCGAGTTCGCCCCCGGCATGAAGACCATCGACGACGCCTTGGAGTTGCGCGGCCGCATCCTGAGCGCGTTCGAGCAGGCCGAGCGGTCCAGCGACCCCGATCGCCGCGCCAAGCTGCTGACCTTCACCGTGGTGGGCGCCGGGCCGACGGGGGTGGAGATGGCCGGCCAGATCGCCGAACTGGCCAACTACACGCTCAAGGGCGCCTTCCGGCACATCGATTCCACCAAGGCCCGGGTGATCCTGCTCGACGCCGCCCCGGCGGTGTTGCCGCCGATGGGCGAGAAGCTGGGCCGCAAGGCCGCCGAACGGCTGAAGAAGATGGGCGTCGAGATCCAGCTCGACGCGATGGTCACCGACGTCGACCGCAACGGCCTGACCGTCAAGGACCCCGACGGCACCGTCCGGCGGATCGAATCCCAGTGCAAGGTGTGGTCCGCCGGCGTATCGGCCAGCCCGCTGGGCCGTGACCTCGCCGAGCAGTCCGATGTCGAACTCGACCGCGCCGGCCGCGTCAAGGTGTTGCCGGACCTGTCGGTACCGGGTCACCCGAATGTGTTCGTCGTCGGCGACATGGCCGCCGTCGACGGAGTCCCCGGAATGGCCCAGGGCGCCATCCAGGGCGCCAAGCACGTCGCGAGCACCATCAAGGCGGAGCTCGGCGGCGCCGACCCGGCCGACCGCGAACCCTTCCAGTACCTCGACAAGGGCTCGATGGCCACGGTGTCCCGGTTCTCCGCGGTCACCAAGATCGGGCCGCTGGAGTTCAGCGGGTTCCTGGCCTGGCTGGCCTGGCTCGGACTGCACCTGATCTACCTGGTCGGGTTCAAGAACAAGGTCAGCACCCTGCTGTCGTGGAACGTGACGTTCCTGAGCACCCGGCGGGGTCAGCTCACCATCACCGAGCAGCAGGCCTTCGCCCGGACCCGGCTCGAACAGCTCGAGGTGCTGGCCGCCGAGGCGCAGCGCGGCAGCGAGCGCGCGGTCAGTTAGCCGCCGGTTGCCGGCGCATCCGGTCAGCCGGGCAGGTTCTGCAACCGGACCTGACCGCGGGCGACCACGCGGTCGTCGGAATCGGTGATCGTCACCAACCACAGCTGCTGGCGGCGGCCGCGGTGGATCGGCGTGGACGCCGCGTGAACGCTCCCCGAGGAGACCGCGCGCAGGAAGTCGGTGTTGTTGTTGACCCCGACGACCGTGCCGTTCGCGTCACCGCCGTCCCGGTTGAGCCAGCTGTGCGCCGAGACACTGGCCACGCTTTCGATGATCGAGCAGTACACGCCGCCGTGCACGATGCCCGCCGGCTGGCAGAGTTTCGGCTGCAGCTCCAGCGTGGCCTTGGCGCCGTCCGGGCCGACGTCGGTGTAGACCAGCCCAATCTCGTTGTCGAAGGGCGCGGAGAACTCGGACGGAATCGTGGTGACGGCCATCTGCTTTTTGTACACGATCGCCGAGCCCGGACACGATCGGCGGCCTCGGCACCCGACCCGGTCACAGCAGGATCGCAGCAGACGCTCAGGCACTGATACGACACACCGTAGTAAACAAGGGTAGGCTAACTCCCATTGCCCGGGGAGTTGATGACAGACATGGCGAAACAGACCCACCTAGGGGACTTGGAGCGAGCGGTGATGGACCACTTGTGGTCGTCGCCGGAATCGCAGACGGTCCGCGAGGTCCACGAGGCGTTGTCGGCGCAGCGCGACCTGGCGTACACGACCGTGATGACGGTCCTGCAGCGGTTGGCGAAGAAGAACCTGGTATCGCAGATCCGCGACGACCGTGCGCACCGCTACACCCCGGTCCGCGGCCGCGACGAACTGGTCGCCGGACTGATGGTGGAAGCACTCGACCAGGCCGCCGACTCCGGCGACCGCCGCGCGGCGTTGGTGCACTTCGTCGAACGGGTCGGTGTCGATGAGGCCGCGGCGCTGCGGCGTGCGCTCGACGAACTCGAAGCCAAACATCGCATCGGCCTGCCAGGTAGCGGCCGACCCGCGTCCTAGGGAAGACTGACAGCGTGTCCGCGCTGGCGTTCTCCGTCGTCGCGCTGCTCCTGGTAGGGCCGGTCCCGGCTCTGCTGGCGCGCGCGAACTGGCCGCTACGCGCGCCTCGGGCCGCGGTCGTGCTCTGGCAGGCCATCGCGATCGCCGCGGTGTTGTCGGCGTTCAGCGCCGGCCTGGCCACCGCCACGCACCTGCTGCTGCCCGGGCCGGACGGTCGGCCCACGTCGACGATCATCGGCTCCCTGGAGCGCCTCGGGTGGGCGCGCTGGCTGTTCTGCGTCGCCGTGCTGGCGTTGACGCTGATCCTCGGGCTGCGGCTGACCTGGACGGTACTGCGGGTCGCGATCGGCACCCGGCAGCGCCGGGCGCACCACCGGATGGTGGTGGACCTGGTGGGGATGACCGACAGCGCACCCGCGGTCCGCACCAGTGGCCTGCGGATCCTGCAGGTGATGCAGCCGTTGGCCTACTGCCTGCCCGGGGTACGCAGCCGTGTGGTGCTCAGTTCGGGCACCCTCGACGCCCTCGGCGACACCGAACTGGCGGCGCTGCTGTCTCACGAGCGGGCCCATCTGCGGGCGCGGCATGACCTGGTGTTGGAAGCGTTCACCGCAGTCCACACCGCTTTCCCCCGGTTTGTGCGCAGCGCCAGCGCCCTGGACGCGGTACGTCTGCTGGTCGAGTTGCTCGCCGACGACGCGGCCGTTCGGGTTGCCGGCGCTCCTCCCCTGGCCCGCGCCCTGGTGACCTGTGCGTCGACCAAGGCGCCCGCCGGTGCGCTGGCCGCCGGCGGCGCCAACACGGTGTTGCGGGTGCAGCGGTTGTCCGGCCGGGGTAACAGTTCGACGCTGGCCGCGGCCGCCTATACCGCCGCCGCCGGGGTGCTCGCGGTACCCACGGTGGCGGTGGCGGTACCGTGGCTGACCGAGCTGCACCGACTGATCGCGGGGTAATCCCCGTCGCCCGGTCCGCCGGGCAGCGCAACCACCTACCACCGAAAGGCGAATACATGAGCGCGTCGGAAGTCGTCGGCACCGCCCAGATCGGCGTGACCGGACTCGCGGTGATGGGATCCAACATCGCGCGCAACTTCGCCCGACACGGCTACACCGTCGCGCTGCACAACCGTTCGGTCGCCAAAACCGACGCGCTACTGGAGACCTACGGCTCCGAAGGCAACTTCGTTCGCAGCGAGTCGATTCCGGAATTCCTTGCCGCGCTGGAGAAGCCGCGCCGAGTGCTGATCATGGTCAAGGCCGGTGACCCCACCGATGCCGTGATCGACGAGCTCGCCGACGCGATGGAGCCCGGCGACATCATCATCGACGGCGGCAACGCGCTCTACACCGACACCATCCGCCGGGAGAAGGCGATGGCCGCCCGCGGTCTGCACTTCGTCGGCGCCGGGATCTCCGGCGGCGAGGAGGGCGCGCTGAACGGGCCCTCGATCATGCCGGGCGGCCCGGCCGAGTCCTACAAGTCGCTGGGTCCGCTGCTCGAGGAGATCTCCGCCCACGTCGACGGCGTTCCGTGCTGCACCCACATCGGCCCGGACGGCGCCGGGCACTTCGTGAAGATGGTGCACAACGGCATCGAGTACTCCGACATGCAACTAATCGGCGAGGCCTACCAACTGCTGCGGGACGGGCTGGGACTGGATGCGCCGCAGATCGCGGAGGTGTTCACCGAATGGAACGCCGGTGACCTGGACAGCTACCTGGTCGAGATCACCGCCGAAGTGCTGCGGCAGGTCGACGCCAAGACCGGCAAGCCGCTGGTGGACGTCATCGTCGACGAGGCCGAGCAGAAGGGCACCGGACGCTGGACGGTGAAGTCCGCACTGGACCTGGGGGTGCCGGTCACCGGTATCGCCGAGGCCGTGTTCGCCCGGGCGCTGTCGGGCTCGGTGCCGCAGCGGCGCGCCGCGGCCGGTCTGGCCGCCGGCACCCTCGGCGACCGGCCCGGCGATGCGGCCCGGTTCACCGAGGACGTCCGCCAGGCGCTGTACGCCTCCAAGATCGTCGCCTACGCACAGGGCTTCAACCAGATCCAGGCCGGCAGCGCCGAATACGGCTGGCAGGTGACGCCCGGGGATCTCGCGACGATCTGGCGCGGTGGCTGCATCATCCGGGCGAAGTTCCTCAACCGGATCAAAGAGGCCTTCGACACCGAACCGGAATTGGTCAGTCTGCTGGCCGCCCCGTATTTCCGCAGTGCCGTGGAGGCGGCCATCGATTCCTGGCGTCGAGTGGTGACCACCGCCGTGAGCCTGGGCATCCCCGCCCCCGGGTTCTCGTCCGCGCTGGCCTACTACGACGGGCTGCGCACCGAGCGCCTGCCGGCGGCGCTGACCCAGGCGCAGCGCGACTACTTCGGCGCGCACAGCTACGGCCGGGTGGATGCGACCGGCAAGTACCACACCCTGTGGAGCGCCGACCGCACCGAAGTGCAGGTCTGAGCGGCTACCCCAGCAGGCCCAGCACGCCGTCGGTGAAGGCCTGCGGGTCCTCGATCTGCGGATAGTGGCCCAGCCCGGGCAGTTCGACGACGTCGGCGGCCGGGCGCAGTTCCCGCAACCCGTCGAGTACGTCGGTGGTGGCGACCGGATCGTCGAGCCCCCACACGAAGCCCAGCGGCTTGGGCCAGTCGCGCACCGCGCCGTGCCAACGCTGCGCGTACTGCACCCGTTCGTCGAGGTAGGCGCAGATCAGGTGCGCGATCCTGTTGCCGCCGTGGTGCCTGAGCAGGGCCCACTGCGCCTCGGCCTCCTCAGCGGTCAGCGGATGGTCGGCGCCGAACAACCGGCCGAACCCCCGCTCGAAACTGCGCCGGTTGGTCAACCGTGCGGCGAGCCCGCCGAACGGGCCGCGCAGGATTTTCTGGATCGGACGCAGACTGGCCCGCTCGAGGATCACACTGCCGTTGGTCAGCACCGCGCGCTGTAGGTCGAAGGAGAGCGTGCCGTCGATGTCGCGGGCCAGCAGTTCGGTGGCCACCGAGGTGCCCATGTCATGGGCGGCCAGCACCACCGGCCCGCCGGTGGTCGCCGCCACCACCTGCTCCACCAGGTCGGCCTGCTCGAACAGGCTGTAGCGATGCGGATTGGGTTTGTCGGACAAACCGAAACCCAGGAAGTCCATCGTCAACCACGACCGGCCGCCCAGCCGGTCCACCACCGCCCGGAAATCGTAGGAACACGACGGGAATCCGTGCAGCAGGACGACGGTGGGGCCGTCCCCGTCGGCCGAGCGCAGGAAGACACGGCCCGCCGAGGTCGTCAGCCACCGTCCGCCGTCGCGCCACTGCCGTACGCCGGCCGGCAAACCGTTCACCGTGTTGGAGGTCATCGACGCATTGTGCGCCGTGCCTCGTCCGGGCGTCGCACGGCCCGTCGGCTGGTATCGCCGAGCGGGCTGGCGGTACCGTGGCTGACCGGGCCGAAACGGTGTCGTCCGGGGGGCCGGACCCCGGCCCACGACGGGTGGAGGCGTCGCCGATGAGATTCGCCAGCGGATACGACCCCGCACACGATCTGACCTACAACGATGTGTTCATCGTCCCGAACCGCTCGGCGGTCGATTCGCGCCTGGACGTGGACCTGTCCACCCGCGACGGTTCCGGAACGACCATCCCGGTGGTGGTCGCCAACATGACCGCGGTGGCGGGCCGGCGGATGGCCGAGACGGTGGCGCGCCGCGGCGGCCTCGTGGTGCTGCCGCAGGACCTGCCGATCGAAGCCGCCCGGCACACCATCGCCTTCGTCAAGAGCCGCGACCTGGTGGCCGACACCCCGGTCGTGCTCTCGCCGGAGGACTCGGTGTCCGACGCGATGGCGTTGATCACCAAACGCGCCCACGGCATCGCGGTGGTGGCGGTCGACGGACGGCCGACCGGCCTGGTCACCCGATCCTGCTGCGAGGGGGTGGACCGGTTCACCCGGGTGCGTGACGTCGCTGTCCCCGAACTGATCAGCGCGCCGGTCGGTACCGATGCCCGCACGGTGTTCGAACTGCTGGAGCATGCGCCCGTCGCGGTGGCCGTGTTGACCAATCCCGACGGCACCCTGGCCGGTGTCCTGACCCGCACCGGTGCGATCCGGTCCGGGATCTACACGCCGGCCACCGATGCGGCCGGCCGGCTGCGGGTCGCGGCCGCGGTGGGGATCACCGGTGACGTCACGTCGCGGGCCGCCGCGCTGCTGTCGGCGGGGGTGGACGTGCTGGTCATCGACACCGCGCACGGGCACCAGGAGAAGGCCCTGCAGGCGATCCGCGCGGTCGCCGCCCTGGATCCCGGGGTCCCCCTGGTGGCCGGCAACGTGGTGTCGGCCGACGGCACCCGCGATCTGATCGCGGCGGGCGCCGACATCGTCAAGGTCGGGGTCGGCCCGGGCGCGATGTGCACCACCCGCATGATGACCGGGGTGGGCCGCCCGCAGTTCTCGGCCGTGCTGGAATGCGCGGCCGCGGCACGCGAACTCGGCGCGCACGTCTGGGCCGACGGCGGGGTGCGTCATCCCCGCGATGTGGCGCTGGCACTGGCCGCCGGCGCGTCGAACGTGATGATCGGCTCCTGGTTCGCCGGCACCTACGAGTCCCCCGGCGACCTGATGTTCGACCGGGACGGCAAGCCGTACAAGGAAAGCTACGGAATGGCGTCCAAGCGTGCGGTGGCCGCGCGTACCGCCGCCGACAGTGCCTTCGACCGGGCCCGCAAGGCCCTGTTCGAGGAGGGGATCTCGACCTCGCGAATGGCTCTGGACCCCGAACGCGGCGGCGTGGAGGACCTGCTGGACCACATCACGGCCGGCCTGCGCAGCACCTGCACCTACGTCGGTGCGACCGATCTGGTCGCGTTGCACGACCGGGTGGTGCTGGGAGTGCAGTCGGCAGCCGGATTCGCCGAGGGCCATCCGCTACCGTTCGGCTGGTGAGACGATGTCAGGTCGCATCGCGCGTGCGGTGTCGTACGCGACACGCCGAGGCGGACGGATGAAATCGCACATCGGACGGGGCCTGGTCCGGCCATGACCATCGCCGTCACCGTCGCCAGCCTGCTGGCCTTCGTGATCCTGACCCTGGGGACCGCGGTCTTCGTGGCCGCCGAGTTCTCGCTGACCACCCTGGAACGCAGCACGGTGGAGGCCAACGCCCGCCAGGGCGGACGGCGTGACGCCTACATCCGGGAAGCCCACCGGTCGCTGTCGTTCCAACTGTCCGGCGCGCAATTGGGCATCTCGATCACCACGCTGGCCACCGGGTATCTGGCCGAGCCGGTGCTGGCCCGGTGGCTGCGACCGCCGCTGGAACTGCTGGGCCTGCCCGACGGTACCGCGGCCGGCGTGGCACTGCTGCTCGCCCTGGTCGTCGCCACCTCCCTGTCGATGGTCTTCGGGGAACTGGTGCCCAAGAACCTGGCGGTGGCGCGGCCGCTACCGACGGCCCGGGCGGCGGCCGGCCCGCAGCTGATGTTCTCCCGGCTGTTCACCGTCGCGATCAAGGCGACCAACGGAACGGCGAACCTCATCCTCAAGCGGCTCGGCATCGAGCCGGCCGAACGCCTGGCCTCGGCGCGTTCGCCGCGGGAGCTGGCCTCGCTGGTGCGTAATTCCGCGCGCAGCGGCGCACTGGATCCGACGACCGCGACGTTGGTGGAGGGTTCGCTGCGGTTCGGTGCGCTGACCGCCGAGGAACTGATGACCCCGCGATCGAAGATCGTGAGCCTGCAAGCCGACGACACCGTCGCGCAGCTGGCCGCCACCGCCATCGTCACCGGTTTCTCGAAGTTCCCGGTCGTCGACGGCGATCTGGACGCGACCGTCGGCATCGTCCACGTCAAGCAGGTATTCGCGGTCGCCGTCGCGGACCGGGCCGCCACCCCGGTGACCGCGGTGGCCCGACCGGTGGCGGTGGTTCCCTCGACCCTGGACGGCGACGCGCTGATGGAACAGATCCGGGCAAACGGGCAGCAGGCGGCCATGGTCGTCGACGAGTACGGCGGCACCGCGGGCATGGTGACCATGGAAGACCTGATCGAGGAGATCGTCGGCGACGTCCGCGACGAGCACGACGACGCCACCCCGGATGTGGTGGCGTTCGGCGGCGGATGGCGGGTATCGGGCCTGCTGCGCATCGACGAGGTGGCCGCCGCCACCGGATACCGCGCCCCGGAGGGCCCTTACGAGACCATCGGCGGACTGGTATTGCGGGAACTCGGCCACATCCCGGCCGCCGGCGAGACGGTCGAACTGACCGCGTTCGAACCCGACGAACTGTCCGCCCGCGCGCCGCGCTGGCTGGCCCGGGTGGTGCGGATGGACGGCCGGCGTATCGACCTGCTGGTGCTCACCCGAGTGGGGCACGCCGATGACTGATCTGTTCAACGTCGCGTTGACCGTGCTGCTGATCGCGGCGAACGCCTTCTTCGTCGCCGCGGAGTTCGCGTTGATATCGGCACGACGCGATCGATTGGAGGCGCTGGCCGAACAGGGCCGGCAGAGCGCATTCACGGTGATCCGGGCCGGCGAGCAACTGTCGAAGATGCTGGCCGGGGCGCAATTGGGCGTCACGGTGTGCTCGATCCTGCTCGGCCGCATCGGTGAACCCGCGGTGGCCGATCTGCTGGAGTACCCGTTCCGGCTGCTGGGGATCCCCGACCCGCTGCTGCACACCGTGGCGTTCGTCATCGCATTGACGATCGTGGTGACGCTGCACGTGTTGTTCGGCGAGATGGTGCCCAAGAACATCGCGCTGGCGGGCCCGGAGACCGCGGCGATGCTGCTGATCCCGCCGTACCTGGTCTACCTGGCGGCGGCGCGCCCGTTCATCGACTTCTACAACTGGTGCGCCAACGTCACGCTGCGCGCGATGCGGGTCGAGCCCAAAGACGAACTCGAGATCACGGTGTCCACCGTCGAGTTGAGCGAGATGATCGCCGAATCGGTGTCGGCGGGCCTGCTCGACCACGAGGAGTACACCCGACTGACCCGCGCCCTGCAGATCCGCTCACGCGTGGTGGCCGACGTGGCGCTGCCCATCGGAGAGGTCCGCGCCGTACCGGTGGCGGGTGTCGGTCGCGGGCCGACCGTGGCCGCCATCGAAGCGGCCTTCGCCGCGACCGGCTACTCCCGGTTCCCGGTCATCGAGGGCGACGAATTCGTCGGCTACCTGCACATCAAGGACGTGCTGCTCAGCGAGACCGCGACCGCGGAGGACTCGGCGGACGCCGTGACCGATATCGCCGTCGTCCGGCCGCTCCCGCGGATTCCGGCGTCGCTGCCGTTGGCCGACGCGTTGTCGCGGCTGCGACGCAACAACAGCCACCTGGCGCTGGCCGTCGCCGCCGACGGCACCGCGGTGGCACTGGTGACCCTCGAAGATCTGGTTCAGGACCTCGTCGGCACCGTCCGCGACGGGACGCACCGTGTCTGACCCGGCCGAACCCGCGTTGCCGCCCGAGCAGTGGCGAGCCCGCGCCGAGTCCTATCGCCGCCGACTCGATGGGTTCCTCACCCCGCATCTGCGCCGGATCGACGCCGGCGACCCGGTCCCGAAGTTCCTGTTCAGCTACTACAGCCTGCGCCCCCGCCAGTTGCGGGTCTGGAATCCCGGTTTCGGAGTGGCCCTCACCGGACCGCCGGCACAACGCGAATACGCTCAGCGGCGCGGTTACCGGGTCCGCGACGGGCGGGTGACGGTAGCCGCGGAGTACCTCCGTGAGCGAGCCGACACCGTGACGTTCATCGCACGCCTGTTGCGTGCCACCGGGGACCGTCCGGCGCAACTGAACTGCTTCGGACTGCACGAGTGGGCGATGGTCTATCGCCGCCCGGAGCACGAATCCGTACGGCACGGCCATGTCCCGCTGCGCCTCAGCGCCGCCGAGGTCGATGCGGTCGTCGACGCAACCCCGCTGCGCTGCACACACTTCGACGCCTTCCGGTTCTTCACCGCAGCCGCCGCCCCGCGTAACGCCGGCACGCCCACCCGGGCCACCCAAATCGCTTGGGAGCAGCCGGGATGCCTGCACGCCAACATGGACCTCTACAAGTGGTGTTACAAGCTGGGGCCGCTGATCGACTCCGAACTGTTGATGGACTGCCTGGAACTGGCCGCCGCGGCACGAGAAGTCGACATGCGGGCCAGCCCCTATGACCTGAGCGGCTACGGGTATGCGCCGATCGCCATCGAAACCGCGGCGGGCCGTGCAGAATACGTCCGCAGGCAAAGCGAAATCGCCCAACGCGGCGCACCGCTGCGGGCGGCGCTGTCCGACCGGTGTGACCGGCTTTCGGCACTCGCCGGATGCGGTTAGCCGCGCTACCAGCCGGTAGGGTGGTAGGTCGGCTACGAGGAGGCAATCATGACGGACCGCGTGTCGGTTGGCGGCTTGCAGGTCGCTCGCGTGCTCTACGACTTCATCACCGACGAGGCTCTGCCGGGCACCGGAGTGGACCCCGACAGCTTCTGGGCCGGCGTGGACAAGGTGGTCACCGACCTGACCCCCAAGAACCAGGAATTGCTGGCCCGCCGCGACGAACTGCAGGCGCAGATCGACAAGTGGCACCGCCACCGCGTCATCGAGCCGCTGGACACCGAGGCCTACCGCGCCTTCCTGACCGAGATCGGTTACCTGCAGCCCGAGCCCGCCGACTTCGCCGTCACCACCGCCGGTGTCGACGATGAGATCGCCGTGCAGGCCGGACCGCAACTGGTGGTGCCGGTGCTCAACGCCCGGTTCGCGCTGAACGCCGCCAACGCCCGGTGGGGCTCGCTGTACGACGCGCTGTACGGCACCGATGTCATCAGTGAGGACGACGGGGCGACGAAGACGCCTGCCGGAGCGAGCAGCGGCTACAACCCCGTTCGCGGCGACAAGGTGATCGCCTACGCCCGCAAATTCCTCAACGACGCGGTGCCGCTGGCCGAGGGCAACTGGACCCGGGTCAAGGGCTTCGCGGTCGACGGCGGCGCGCTGGTGGTCACCCTCGACGACGGTCAGACGACCGGTGTGGCCGCGCCCACCCAGTTCGTCGGCTACCTCGGCGACGCGGCATCGCCGTCGTCGGTGCTGCTGTCGCACCACGGCCTGCACGTGGAGATCCTGATCGATCCGACCTCGCCGATCGGGTCCACCGACGCCGCGGGCATCAAAGATGTGGTGCTCGAGTCCGCCGTCACCACGATCATGGACTTCGAGGACTCCGTCGCCGCGGTCGACGCCGAAGACAAGGTCCTCGGTTACCGCAACTGGCTGGGTCTCAACCGCGGCGACCTCGCCGAGGAGGTCAGCAAGGGCGACAAGACCTTTACCCGCACGCTGGCCGCCGACCGCGAGTTCACCCGGCCGGAGGGGCCCGATGCCGGTCCGCTGACCCTGCCGGGCCGCAGCCTGATGTTCGTCCGCAACGTGGGCCACCTGATGACCAACGACGCGATCGTGTTCGCCTCCGGCGCCGAGGTGCCCGAGGGCATCCAGGACGCGCTGTTCACCGGCCTGATCGCCATGCACGGACTGACCGCCTCCGAGGGCAACGGGCCGCTGGTCAACAGCCGGACCGGTTCGATCTACATCGTCAAGCCCAAGATGCACGGCCCGGATGAGGTGGCGTTCACCGCTGAACTGTTCAGCCGCGTCGAAGACGTGCTGGGGCTGCCGCAGGCCACCCTCAAGGTCGGCATCATGGACGAGGAGCGCCGCACCACGGTCAACCTCCGGGCCTGCATCAAGGCCGTCGCCGACCGGGTGGTGTTCATCAACACCGGCTTCCTGGACCGCACCGGCGACGAGATCCACACCTCCATGGAGGCCGGGCCGATGGTGCGCAAGGCCAGCATGAAGTCGCAGCCGTGGATCCTCGCCTACGAGGACAACAACGTCGACGCGGGCCTGTCGACCGGCCTGACCGGTCACGCTCAGATCGGCAAGGGCATGTGGGCGATGACCGACCTGATGGCCGACATGGTCACCCAGAAGATCGGTCACCCGCGCTCGGGTGCCAGCACCGCGTGGGTTCCCTCCCCCACCGCCGCCACCCTGCACGCCATGCACTACCACCAGGTGGACGTGTTCGCCGTGCAACAGGAACTGGCCGGAAAGCGGCGCGCCACAATCGATCAGCTGTTGACCATCCCGCTCTCCGAAGGTCTGGCCTGGGCTCCCGACGAGATCCGCGAGGAGGTCGACAACAACTGCCAGTCGATCCTCGGCTACGTGGTGCGCTGGATCGACCAGGGCGTCGGCTGCTCGAAGGTGCCCGACATCCACGACGTGGCCCTGATGGAAGACCGTGCCACGCTGCGGATCTCGTCTCAGCTGCTGGCGAACTGGCTGCGGCACGGGGTGATCACCGCCGACGACGTGCAGTCCAGTCTGGAGCGAATGGCGCCGGCGGTGGACCGCCAGAACGCGGGCGACGCCGGTTACCGGCCGATGGCACCCGACTTCGAGTCGAACATCGCCTTTGCGGCCGCCCGGGAGCTGATTCTGTCCGGGGCCGCCCAGCCCAACGGCTACACCGAGCCGATCCTGCATCGGCGCCGGCGCGAGTTCAAGGCGCAGGCCGGCATCTGACCGTAGCCAGCACCGCGTGGCCATCATTGAATCCGGACGGCTGAGCAGCCGGAGAGGACGTACCCGCCGTGGGTAGGCACAGTTTTCCCGGATCGGACGAGGACGACGACGGCTTCGCGTCCGGCGAGTCGAGCTATCCGGACGACGCCGACTACTCGGATCCCCTCGGTAGCTTCGGTTTCGGCGACGCCGAAGACGACGAGTACGTCGACGACTACTACGACTATTCGGACGACGACTACGGCACCGGCACCAGCACCGGATACGCCGACGCCGACCCGGCCCAATACATGCGCCAGGGCGGACATGACGAGGAATCGCGTTACCAGACCGGCCCGTTCGGTGCGGTGGCGCGCTCGGCGGCCGGCCCGGATGCGGAACCGGACGAACCGACCGGCGGTCACCGCGATCTGGACCGCTGGCGCCGGCATCGCAACGATTCGGGCACCCGGGGCGTCAGTGTCGGTGTGATCGGCGCACTGATCACGGTGATCGTCGTGGTGGGCGCGGTGATCCTCTGGCGGTTCTTCGGCAACTCGCTGTCGCATCGGTCCGCCGATGCCGCCGGTACCTGCGCCGACGGGGATCTGACCGTGGCCGTCGTGGCCGATCCGTCGATCGCCGATCACCTGCAGGGCTTCGCCGACACGTTCAACAAGACCGCCAAGCCCGTCGGCGATCGGTGCGTGTCGGTGCAGATCAAACCGGCGGATTCCGATGCCGTCGTCAGTGGTTTCATCGGCGAATGGCCCGCCCAGTTGGGCCAGCGTCCGGCGCTGTGGATCCCCGGCAGCTCGGTTTCGGCCGCCCGACTCCAGGCTTCCGCCGGCTCCGAGACCGTCAGCGACAGTCGTTCCCTGGTCACCTCACCGGTGTTGCTGGCGGTACGGCCCGAACTCAAACCTGCTCTGCAGAAGCAGAGTTGGGCGAGCCTGCCGGATCTGCAGACCGAACCCGACAGTCTCGACCGGCTCGGTTCCGCCGGTTGGGGATCGTTGCGGCTGGCCTTGCCGATCGGCGGTAACGGCGACGCCTCCTTCTTGGCCGCCGAGGCGGTAGCCGCCGGCTCGGTACCCAAGGATGCCCCGGTCACCGACGGGATCGGCGCGGTGCACCGGCTCGTCGGCGGACAACCCCAGCTGGTCGACTCCTCGCTGGCCGAAGCGCTGAACGTCCTGCTGCGCCAAGGCGATCTCGCCGCATCACCCGTGCACGCGGTCATCACCACCGAACAGCAACTGTTCACCCGCGGCCAGGCACTGTCGAATCCGGCCGGCGAGCTCACCTCCTGGCTACCGCCGGGACCGGCGCCGGTCGCCGACTACCCCACCGTCCTGCTCGCCGGTTCGTGGCTGTCGCAGGAGCAGATCAGCGCCGCCAGCGAGTTCGCCCGCTTCACCCACAAGCCCGACCAGCTCGCCGAACTGGCCCGCGCCGGGTTCCGGGTCGAGGGTGTCCAGCCCCCCAGCAGTGAGGTCACCGGATTCCCCACCGTTTCGGACACCCTGTCGGTGGGCGACGAAGCGACGCGGGCCACTCTCGCCAACGCGCTGACCACATTGCCGGGCAGTGCGGCGGTAACCCTCATGCTCGACCAGTCCATGACGACCGACGAGGGCGGCAGGAGCCGGCTGAGTCATGTGATCGGCGCACTGGATCGGCAGATCAAGACCCTGCCTCCGACCGCGTCGATGGGCCTGTGGACCTTCGACGGCGTGGAGGGACGCAACGTGGTCGCCCCCGGTCCGCTGGACGAGCCGCTGAACGGCCGCTCCCGAGCCGAGGCGTTGACCGGTGAACTCAACGAATTGAGTTCGGTCTCCGGCGGCGCGGTGTCGTTCACCACGCTGCGGTTGGTCTACAACCAGGCGTTGTCCGATTACCGTGCCGGACAGAACAACTCGATTCTGGTCATCACGGCCGGACCGCACACCGACCGGACGTTGGACGGCGCCGGCCTCCAAGAGTTCATCCGGGCCAACACCGATCCGGAACGGCCCGTCGCGGTGAACGTGATCGACTTCGGCCCGGACCCCGACCAGTCGGTGTGGCAGGCGGTGGCTCAGCTCTCCGGCGGGACCTACCAGAGCCTTCCCGGCGCCAACACCCCCGAGCTGGTCACCGCGTTGCAGACGCTGCTGAGCTGACCGCCCGCCGGTGACGGCCCAGCCGCCGTCACCGGCCCCCGCGGGGCGGCGATCAGCCCAGCGCGTCGAGGATCTGCTGCGGCACGACCTCGAACAGCTGGGAGACCATCCCGCCGAACGAACCGACGCTGACCGCGGCCAGGTCGAAGTTGCCCAGGCCGAGGTCGTCGAGGAGTTCGCCCAGGTTCAGATCCGTCAGGTCGCCGAGCACGTCGCCGAGGTTCAGCAACAGGTCGTCCAGGCCCAGCGCGGAGATCACGTCGCTGAGGTCCAGGCCGTTCAGCAGCCCGGTGACGTCCAGGCCGAGCAGGCCGCCCCCCAGCCCGCCGAGCAGACCGCCCAGGGTCAGATCACCGGTGGAGTCGGCGAAGCCCAGGCCTGTCAGGATGCCGCCGATGGTCAGGTCGTCGGTGGGCAGTGCCACTCCCAGCGCCGCCAGCAGCGAGCCGACCGTCTCGTCGATGCTCTGTCCGCCCAGCAGGTCGCCGATGGTCACCACATTGAGCGCATCGATGAGGTTCTGCGGCGTGAGTACGACCGTGCCGAGGACGTCCGACAAGAGCGGGCCCACCAAGGGCAGGCTGTTGATGAGTCCGCCGAGGACGGAATTCAGGGCACCGGTGATTCCGGTCAGCACGCCGCCCGACAGTCCGCCCAGCAGTGATCCCAGCGAGGTATCGAGTAGGCCGCCGAAGCCCAAGGCCTCCAGGAACGGCCCCAGGCCGAGGTTGATGTCGGTGTTGATGCCGAAGGCGTTGAGCACGTCGTCGAGTCCCAGGCTGTTCAGATCGACGTCGAGGTCCAGGCCCAAACCGCTGAGGATCCCGGTCAAGCTGAAGCTGCCCAGGCCCAGATCGCCTAAGCCGAGGAAGCCCAGCAGCCCACCCAGGTCGGTGATCCCGCTGCCTAAGCCCAGCAGGTCACCCAGCCCGTCGTCGCCGACGCCCAGCCCGTCGAGCAGATTGCCCAGCGTCAGGTTCTCCAGGCCGATCTGATCGATCAGGTCCTGCAGGTTCAGATCGCCCAGGTCCAGATTGCCCAGCCCCAGCGCGTCCAGTAGCTGGAGCAGGTTGAGATTGACCTCGAAGTTCTGAACGGGGGCCAGGATGCCGTTGAGGATCGGGATATTGATGATGCCGTCGAGCAGGCTGACGTTCTGCGCCCCGTTGAGGTAGGCGTCGGCGATGGTGGCCGGCGCATTGAACAGCCCGGCGAAGTCCCCGGCGGCCAGGTCGGCAGCGGCGTCGCTGAACGCCTGCGATGCCAGGGCTTGCGCACCCATGCCCGCGATCGCCAACTCCAAGCCGGGCGGTAGCTGCACCGTCAGGCTCAGCGGCAGATCTGCGGTAATGGTCGGGGTGATGCTGGTGAACGCCGCGAGTACCCCGAACGGATCGGTGAACATCTTGCCGAACACATCGGTGATGGCCGACCAGTCGGTGTTGTCGGCGATGCTCTGCACGTTGGCCCAGGTGTTGGTGAACAGGTCCCCGTACGACGTCGCCAATGCGACGCCGGGTCCGTCCGCGTTCCACTGCGGTGGCGCCACCGGCGCCACCGGCGTCACCGCGATGACCGCGGACCCCACCACGGCGATACCTACGCTGATGTACGGCGAAATTGTGTACTGCCTCATGATCCCTCCTGATTGTGACGTTCATCACGATCTAGTGAGATCAGCCTAAACCAGCGGGCTTATTTACATGAGATTTACCTGATTTTCGACGGCGTTAATTTCCCGTACGTCAAATAACGCCGGTTCGGGACCCGTGACGGCCCCGAGCATGGTCGTCATCTGCGCGGGCCCGCCGGATCAGGCGAAGGCGTCGACCGGCGGGCAGGAGCAGACCAGGTTGCGGTCGCCGAACGCACCGTCGATCCGGCGCACCGGCGGCCACACCTTCGGCCGGAAGTTCCGGCCCAGCGGGTAGGCGGCCTGCTCCCGGGTGTAGGGATGTTCCCACTTGTCGGCCACCAGGCACTCCGCGGTGTGCGGGGCCCCGCGCAGCGGGTTGTCGTCGACCGGCCACTGCCCCGCCGCCACTTTGTCGATCTCGCCGCGGATGGCGATCATCGCGTCGATGAAGGCGTCGAGTTCTGCCAGGCTCTCACTTTCGGTGGGCTCCACCATCAGGGTCCCCGCCACCGGGAAACTCATGGTGGGGGCGTGGAAACCGTAGTCGGCCAACCGTTTTGCGACATCGTCGACGGTCACTCCGGTGGCCTTGGTGATGCCGCGAAGGTCCAGGATGCACTCGTGGGCGACCATGCCGTTCTCGCCGGTGTAGAGCACCGGGAAGTGCTCGTTCAGCCGGCGGGCGATGTAGTTGGCCGAGGCGATCGCGGTCAGCGACGCCGCGCGCAGCCCGTCGGCGCCCATCAACCGGATGTAGGACCAGGTGATCGGCAGGATCGATGCGGAGCCGTAGGGCGCCGCCGACACCGGCGCAGCGCCGGGCAATTCGTCGGCCAGCGGATGCCCGGGCAGGAACTCGGCCAGGTGGGCGCGCACCGCCACCGGGCCGACGCCGGGGCCGCCGCCGCCGTGCGGGATGCAGAAGGTCTTGTGCAGGTTCAGGTGGCTGACGTCACCGCCGAACTTGCCGGGCCGCGCCAGGCCCACCAGCGCGTTCAGGTTCGCCCCGTCGACGTAGACCTGCCCGCCGGCGTCGTGCACGGCCGCACAGATCTCGGCGATGTCGTGTTCGTAGACACCGTGCGTGGACGGGTAGGTGATCATCAGCGTCGACAACGCCGCGGCGTGTTCGGCGACCTTGGCCCGCAGGTCGTCGAGGTCGACGTCGCCGTTCTCACGGCAGGCCACCACCACCACCCGCATGCCGGCCAGCGCCGCGGACGCCGCGTTGGTCCCGTGTGCGCTGGACGGGATCAGGCAGATGTCGCGGTGCGACTCGCCGCGGCCGGCGTGATAGGCGTGGATCGCCAGCAGACCGGCGTACTCGCCCTGCGAGCCCGCGTTGGGTTGCAGCGAGACCGCGTCGTATCCGGTGATCGCCGCCAGCCAGGTCTCCAACTGCCCGATGAGCCTGCGCAGGCCCGCGGCGTCGCCGGCCGGGGCGAACGGGTGCTGACGGGCGAACTCCGGCCAGGTGATGGACTCCATCTCCGTGGCGGCATTGAGCTTCATCGTGCAGGAGCCCAGCGGGATCATGCTGCGGTCCAACGCGATGTCCTTGTCCGACAGCGCGCGCAGGTACCGCATCATCTCGGTTTCGGTCCGGTAGCGCCGGAACGCCGGGTGCGTCAGGAACTGCGACGTGCGCGTGGCGATCGGCGCACCGGCGGGCTCGACCGCGGCCACCCCGAAAGCGTCGAGCACCGCGGCGACGTGGTCGTCCGTGGTGGCCTCGTCGCAGGCCACCGAGACGTGATCGGCGTCGACCCGCCACAGGTTGATGCCGCCGGCCTTGGCCGCGGCCACGATCGCATCGGCACGACCGGGGACCCGCGCCAGCACGGTGTCGAAGTACCGGTCGTGCACCAGCGCCGCGCCGAGTGCGGCGGCGATCTTCTCCGCCTGGCCGTGCACCCGCCGCGCGATGGCCCGCAGGCCGTCGGCGCCGTGGTAGCAGGCATACATCGCGGCCATCACCGCCAACAGCACCTGCGCGGTGCAGATGTTCGACGTCGCCTTGTCCCGGCGGATGTGCTGCTCGCGGGTCTGCAACGCCAACCGGTAGGCCTCGGCGCCGTCGGCGTCGCGGGACACGCCGACCAGCCGGCCGGGCAGTTGCCGGGCGTGCCCGGCGTGCACCGCCAGGTAGCCGGCGTGCGGGCCGCCGAATCCCATCGGCACCCCGAACCGCTGGGCACTGCCGAACGCCACGTCCGCGCCGATCTCGCCGGGCGGGGTGATCAGCGTCAACGCCAGCAGATCGGCGCCGACGGCCACCAGCGCACCGCGTTCGTGGGCGGCCGCGATCAGATCCGACCAGTCGGTGACCCGGCCCGACGCCCCGGGCAGTTGCACGATCACCCCGAAGAAATCACCGTCGGGCATGCCGTCGCGCAGATCGGCGGTGACTATCTCGATCCGCAACGGCTCGGCCCGGGTCGCCAGCACCGCCGCGGTCTGGGTGAACAAGTCCGCATCGACCAGCAGTCGGCGTGAGCCGCCCCGCGTCGCGCGATGCATCAGGGTCATCGCCTCGGCGGCCGCGGTGCCCTCGTCGAGCATGGAGGCGTTGGCGATCTCGAGGCCGGTGAGGTCACCGATCATGGTCTGGAAGTTCAGCAGCGCCTCCAGCCGGCCCTGGCTGATCTCGGGCTGGTACGGCGTGTACGCGGTGTACCAGGCGGGATTCTGCATGATGTTGCGCAGCAGCACCTGCGGGGTGAGCGTGTCGTAGTAACCCTGGCCGATCATCGACACCGCGACGGTGCCGGCATCGGCCAGTTCGCGCAGTTCGGTCAGCGTCTGGGACTCGGTGGCCGCGGCCGGCAGCGCGTCGAGACCCGGCGCGAGCCCGTGCTCGCCGAGGCTGTCGCGGATTGCGGCGGGCACCGCCTTGGCAGCCAGTTCTTCCAGTGAATCCACCCCGATGGTGGCGAGCATCGTGGCGATCGCGGCGCTGTCGGGGCCGATGTGCCGGTCGGCGAAACGGAATTCGGTGTGGTCGGACACGGGGCCTCCTCGGCTCTAGACGACTGCGTGTCCTCCCCCTCTGTCGTCTGCCCGAACCGGGCGCCTGAGAGATTCGGCGCCCGCCGCCACGGCTGGCACGCCTTTCCCCATGGGCGGGTGCGACCCGACCGGGTGTCACCGCTTTCCAGAGGCATCGATACCTGCGCGGTCCGGGGGCCTGAGAGGTTGATGGAGAGGTATTGCTCCTTCGGCGTCCATGGCTGGCTGCCACGGAACTCTCCCGCGCGACGCTGATGCGCGGACCATTTTACCCTGGCGCCTCGCCGCCGGGCGAACAGGCGAGGCCGCGACTAGCTAGCCGGTTTTGCGGTCCCGGAACTTGCGGCGGCTGGCCAGCTCGTCCTCCGGCGCCGGAATCGCCTCGCCGCCGTCGGCACGCTCGCCGGGGAACTCCGAGATGACACCGGTCAGTTCCCGCATCGCGCCGGACACCGCGATGCCGAAGACACCCTGTCCGCCCTGCAGCAGGTCGACGACCTCTTCGGCGGAGGTGCACTCGTAGACCGTGGTGCCGTCGGAGAACAGGGTGATGTTGGCCAGGTCGTGGACTCCGCGCTCACGCAGGTGGTCGACGGCGATCCGGATGTTGTGCAGGGAGATACCGGTGTCGAGCAGTCGCTTGACGATCTTGAGCACCAGGATGTCTTTGAACGAGTACAGCCGTTGGCTGCCGGAGCCGGCCGCACCCCGGATCGAGGGCACCACCAGCGAAGTACGCGCCCAGTAGTCGAGTTGCCGGTAGGTGATCCCGGCGATCTGGCAGGCGCTGGGCCCGCGGTAGCCGACGAGCTCGTCGGGAACCGAGTCGTCCGGGAACAAGCCGGCCTGCACGGGTTGGCCGGTGCCGACGGGGGGCGAGGGAACCTCGCGGTCGCCCGAATCGGACTGACCCGTGAAATCGAGTTGTTCCTGCCCCGGTTGGTCGCCCACGCTGCTTCCTCTCGCCGATCGCGCTCGTTGCCACTGGCTGGCCGGTGGCCGCGTTTGCTCTTGCCCGAGTTGGTGGTGAGCATACGCCGTCCGACGAGCTGCCGTGCAGTTGTTCCCGCCGTGGTTCAAGTATGGGGGCCGTGTTTTGCGTGCAACGCGTCCGGATGGGCGTGTCGTCACAAGGGCGGAGAGATGAGACTTATCTGTGACGGTGCTGAGTCCGCCGCGCCGGGTCAGGTTGCTTTGAAATCGTCCGGCGACACGCTATCGAGGAACTCCTTGAACTTCTCCACCTCGTCTTCGCGCACCGCGCCGGCGGTCTCCTCGTCGTTCTCGTCGGGAATCAACAGACCCGCTTCGGCCAGCACCGCCTCTTCGACGTAGATCGGTACCCCGACACGCAATGCGATCGCCACCGAATCCGACGGGCGAGCCGACACCGTGATGTCGCGATCGAAGATCAGATCCGCGTAGAACGTGCCTTCCTGCAGATCGACGATGCGTACCTCTTTGAGGGAGTGTCCGAGCGCGCCGATCAGATCGCGGATCAAGTCATGGGTCAGCGGCCTGGCCGGTTCCACACCCTGCTGCTCCAGTGCGATCGCCGCGGCTTCGGCCTGCCCGATCCAGATCGGCAGGTAGCGGTCTCCGTTGGCTTCCTGCAGCAGCAGCACCGGCTGGTTCTGCGGCTGCTCGACCCGGATACCGACCACGCGTACTTCACCCATCTCCAGTCAGCCCTCCGCGTTCGCCGATCTTCAAGTACCCGGGTTCCAAGTCCCTGTCTCCCACCGTGACTCGCTGCGAAACCGGCGGTCGGACAACCGCAATGCCGCGCAACAAGCCGCCGAGGTGAAGTCTAGTCCTCAGCCGTGCAGTACGTCGTGTACCGACGACTTGAGTAACGCGGTGTGCAAGGCGATCGCCAGCGCGGCGACTTCGCGCGCCAAGTCGTCGGCGCGGTCGCGTCCCCCGGCCTTGCCGCCCTTGACCAGTGGGCCGGCGATCTGGGCGATCAGGTCCGACTGCCGGTCGGCCGCCGAGCGGAAAGCCCGCAGGTGTCGCGGCTCCACGCCGTAATCGGCCAGGCCCCGCGCGCACTGCACGATGACCACCGAGTGTTCGTCGAACAGACCACCGGGTCCGGCGCTGATCACCCCGGATCTGACCAGCGCCGTCAGCAGTGTGTCGTCGGCACCGGACCGCTCCAGCAGATCTTCCCGGCTCAACCGGATCTGTCGGGGCACCACCGGCGCCGACGTCGCATCCTGCCCGGCGATGCCGATGACCGGAACCAATCGTGGTGTGGGGTACGGCGAATCGGACGACGGCAGCGCGCCGCTCTCCTCGGCGTCCAGACGTGCCTTGATGACCTTCAGCGGCAGGTAGTGGTCGCGTTGCGCGGTCAACACGTATCGCAGCCGCGCGTAGTCGTAGGCACTGTAGCGGCGATAGCCCGATGCCGCGCGTTGCGGCGTGACCAGCCCCTCGGTCTCCAAGAAGCGAATCTTGGAGTGCGAGACCTCGGGAAATTCCGGTCGGAGCAGATCCAGGACGGCCCCGATCGACATCCCGGCCGGTTCAGGGCTGTCGGGCGCGCCCATTAGCTGCCCGGCCCGGCCTCGGAGTCACCCGTCTTCGGGCCGGTCAGGAACACCAGGCGGAACTTCCCGACCTGGACTTCGTCGCCGTTGACCAGGACCGCCGAATCGACCGGTTCCCGATTGACGTAGGTGCCGTTGAGACTGCCGACGTCGACGACCTGGAACTCGTCGCCCTCGAGCCGGAACTCCGCGTGACGGCGGCTGACGGTGACGTCGTCCAGGAAGATGTCGCTGTCCGGGTGCCGACCGGCCGCGGTAACCGGCTGGTCCAGCAGGAAACGCGACCCGGCGTTGGGACCACGCTTGACGACCAGCAGCGCCGAGCCCGCGGGCAGCCCTTCCACACCGGAGGTGATGCCCTCGCCGCCCGCCTGTGCGGGGGCGTCGAGTTCGTTCAGGAAGTCGGCACGGAATACCGATGTGGTCTCCACGGTGACCTCGTCACCTGACTGGTCTTGTCCCATTGCCGGGTCCTTCTCCGTCACCCGCTACTCCTCACTGGCCGCTGTGCTGCTACCTGGTTGCGTCCGCCGGACATCTTTGACTTTGACACCCAACCTCGAATCGTTGAGTCGACCGTACCGCGCAGCGGCCGATCATGTCCCCCGCACCGCGGGATCGTGTCGGGCGGACACCCGCGGATCCCGGCAGGCACGCTAGCAATCGTCATTCCGACAGCGTCGCCCGGTAGGCATCGGCCGTCAGAAGTTCCGACAGGCTCTCGTCCAGAATCGCCGAATCCGCGTTCGCCACCTGAAGTTCCACCAGCCAACCCGCCCCGTAGGGGTCGGAGTTCACCAGGCCCGGATTGGCGTCCAGATCGGGGTTGACCGCGCTGACCGAGCCGGTGAGCGGGGCGTAGAGGTCCGAGACCGACTTGGTCGATTCCACCTCGCCGAACGGCTCCCCCGCCGTGACGCCGGTACCCGCGTCCGGCAACTGCACGTAAACCACATCGCCCAGTGCCGCCTGGGCGAAATCGGTGATGCCCACCCGGACGGTGCCGTCGCCGGTCCGGCGAACCCACTCGTGTTCAGCGGTGTAGTACAGGTCGGACGGAAGGTTGCTTTCCGAACTCACGGTGATCGTGCTCCTTGCGCTGTCGGGGCTCACTTGACTGGCTGAGCGTATTGGCGTGGTTTCGGTTGCCGCAACACGGTCACCTCGACGCGGTCGGACTGTTGCACTCCCATGGCGCCGCCGAGCCGCTTGACGCTGTCCACCGCACCGCCGGGAATGTTCATCGCCGCGGCCAACGTCGGGGGATCTCCGATCGCCAGAACGGTATACGGCGGCGCCAGCGCGGTCCCGTCGAACTCCAGGGCGCCCGGTGTGCCCGCAACCCACGAATCCACCCCGATCCGCACCGCCCGGCTAGCGTCGCGGACCTCCAGCGCCTCGGCGCCGGCCGCCCGCAACTCGTTGATCACGTCGAGCATGGTGTCGGGCTCGACGCCGCCGGCCGTATCGTCGACGGTCACCACGACACCGGGGCCGAGCGCCCCGACGGTGCCGATCATGATCGCCAGCGCGGCCAGCCGGGCCTGGGCGTTCTCGATCGCGATCTGGTCGCTGCTCCCCGATTCCTGTAGAGCGTCGAGGGTCTGCTGTAATTCGGCGACCTCGGTGTTGAGCGTGGCCTCCCGCTGGCGCAGGGAGTCCAACAACACCAGCAGGTCGGCCGGCCGCGCGGTCTCGAGCGCGTCCGCGGAGTCGTTCTGACGCACCTGGGTGACGATCGCCACCCCCAGCAGCAGGCACAGCAACATCGCCAGCACGGTGAACAGCGGTCCCGACCGGCCACGCGGGCCCCGCTCGTCGTCGTGCTGCGCCGGATCGGGCAACTCGTGGCGGCCGTGCGGCGCCGGATCGGTACCAGTCATGTGGGTCAGGCTCCGAACAGCCGCCGCCGCAACGCGGCCGCGTTGCCGAAGATGCGGATGCCGAGCACCACGATGATCGCGGTCGACAGCTGGGTGCCGACGCCCAACTGGTCCCCCACGTAGACGATCAGCGCGGCCACGAGCACGTTGAACACGAAGGAGACGACGAAGACCTTGGCGTCGAAGATCCGCTCCAGATAGGCCCGCAGGCCGCCGAACACGGCGTCCAGTGCCGCCACCACCGCGATCGGCAGATACGGCTGAACCACCTCCGGCACGCTGGGATGAAAAATCAGCCCGAGCACGATGCCGACGATCAGCGCGGCGATACCGATCATCTAGAAATCACCCCAGTCTCCCGAAACTCGGACGCCGCGGTCTCGCCACCGCGACGTGGCGTGGTCCGCAGCGCTAGCTTGCGTCACGCCGGCCCTATCTGTTTGGCAAATCGAACATCTCGCGTCGAACCCGCCGGCAGTGTCAGGTCCGCGGTGGTGCGGCCGTCGACCCGGACCACCACGCCGTAGGACATCTCCAGCAGCCGTAGCCGGTACAGCCCGGGGCTGCGGTCGAAGGCGTCGCGCAATTCCCGTGGCGACCCGACGGCCTGCACCGTGTAGGGGCTGCTGATCGGCTTGTTGTCCACCAGGATCGCGCCGCCGGCCTGCCGGATGGTGACGTTGGGCCCGATGCGCACGTCGCCGACGGCGATCGCCTCGGCGCCACTGGCCCACAACGAGTTGACGACCAGTTGCAGGTCACGGTCCAAGATGATCTGCTGGCTGCCCGACACCCGCTGTTTGGAGGCATCGGAGAGGTTGCGCCCGACACCGGGGTCGGTCACGGTGACCAGCAGTCCGGGGCCGGTCACCCGGGTGCTGGCGGCTTCCAGGCTCAGCGCGTCGAGACCGGTCAGCACCCGCTGTCCCTCGGCGTCGTCGGCGAGCCGGTGCCGGCGCAACTCGTCGACGCGCCCGGAGTACCGGTCACGTTTGTCGGCGAGCTTTGCAGCGGCGGTCTCGGCGGCCCGCACGTTGGCGGCCAGCACCTGCTGGGCGTCGCGGACCCCGGGGGCCACCGATCGGGCCTGGGCGACGGCGACGGCGAACACCGTCGCCACCAGCAGTGCGGCCACCGCCTCCCACACCCATCCCGCGATCCGGACCCGACCGGCCGATCCGGCCGCCCGCTGCGCACGTCGGGCCGCGGCGGCGGCGTAGCCGGGGTCGAGGTGCTCCGACAGCAGTGAACGCAGCAGCGACGGCACCTCGAACTTCTGCGGCCGTCCGGGCCGCTGCGAACTCCGGGAGTCGTAGCCGCTGAGTGCGAAGAAGGGTTCAGACACCGGCGGCCCTCGGCATCGTGCGGACCACCAGCACGACATGGATCAGGTAGAGCACGAACGCCCACAGGTACATGCCCAGGCCCCAGATCAGAAACGCCCAACCGGTGGAGAACACCACCCTGCTCCAGAGCTCATCCCACTGCCCCAGCAGGATCAACGGGAACGCCGACATCAGCGCGAAGGTTCCGGCCTTGCCGATGTAGGTCACCGGCAGCGCCGTCAATCCCCTGCTTCGCAGGGCCGGCAAGGTCGCGGCCAGCAGCAGGTCCCGGGCCAGCAGGATTCCGATGATCCACCAGGGCACCAGCCCGCGGACCCCGAACGCGACCGGGATGGCCAGCATGTAGAGCCGGTCGATCGCCGGGTCGAGTAGCTCTCCCAGTCGCGAGTACTGATTCAGCAGCCGCGCCAGTTTCCCGTCGGCCCAATCGGAGGCGCCGCTGAGCATCAGCACCGCCACCGCCGGCCCGTCGGCGCGGGCGATCAGCAGCAGGTAGAGGAAGACACCGATCAGCCCGAGACGGGCCACGCTGATCACGTTGGGCACCGTCAGAACCCGGTCTTGGGTTCGATCGGAACCGGACCCGGCAGCCATCCCGCGCCCCCTAGCGGAAGATCCCGGGCAGGCTCAGCGCGTCCATGCTGTCGTCGCTCAGCGGGTTGTCCCGGACCATGTAGGTCCACGTCGACGTCGGCCGCGCCAACTTGGACAGGTCGATCCCGGGTTCGGATTCGATGGCGTCCGAGGTCTCCAGGGTCTGCTGCGACGCCTCGATGGCGTCGGCGGCCAGCGAGGCGAACGCGTCGAGGGCCAGCCGGTGGAATTCGTCGAGCGGGTTCTGCCGGCCCAGCGCGCGCAGGTGGATGCTCTCCCGGATGTCGGCCAGGAACGCCAGGTGGTCGGCCCAGCCGCGGTCCAGGTGATAGAGCATGATCTGCCGGCAGATCTTCTCCAGTTTGGTGTCCGCGTCCGCGCCGAGTTGCTCCTTGAGTTCGGCGTAGCGCTTGGGGGTCAGCTCGGCCAGTTCGTCGCGGGCCGCCGGGGTGGACAGCAGCGTGTTGCGCCGTTCCACGATGATCGCGCGCTGCTGGGCGATCAGCTGGTTGTACCGCCAGGTGTTGGCGTGGATGTCGAGCAGTTTGCCCTCGGCGATGCGCTGTGCGTGGTCGAGCAGCCCCGAGGCCTTGGGGCTGAGGATCCGGCCGTCCTCGTCGGTTTCGGTGGGAAGCTTGTTGGCCTCCAGATTGGTCGCGGCGACGTCGTCCTCCCAGCTGGAGAAGAACACCGACGACCCCGGGTCGCCCTGGCGGCCGGCCCGGCCCCGCAACTGGTTGTCCAGACGCTGGGTGTGCTGGCGGCCGGTGCCGATCACGTGCAGACCACCCAGTTCCACGACCCGGTCGTGGTCGGCGGCATCGGTCTCCGAGGATCCGCCGAGCCGGATGTCGGTGCCGCGTCCGGCCATCTGGGTGGAGACGGTGACGACGCCCAGGTTGCCCGCCTCGGCGATGACGGTGGCCTCCTCGGCGTCGTTCTTGGCGTTGAGGACCACCGCCGGGACACCGCGCTTGCGCAGTCGTTCGCAGAGCTCTTCGGATTCGGCGACGTCGTGGGTGCCGACCAGGACCGGCTGACCGGTGGCGTGCACCTCGACGATGTGGGCGACGATGGCGTCGTTCTTCGCCGCGGCGGTGATGTAGACGCGGTCCGCCTCGTCTTCGCGGATGTTGGGCATGTTCGACGGGATCGGCGAGACGCCCAACTGGTAGAACTGGCGCAACTGCTCACCGGCCGCCAACGCCGTACCGGTCATGCCGCACACGGTCGGATACCGGTTGACCAGTGCCTGCACCGTGATGGTGTCGAGCACCTCACCGGTCTCGGTCGTCTCGATGCCCTCCTTGGCCTCGACTGCGGCCTGCAGACCGTCGGGCCAGCGCTGCAGGGCGGCGATCCGGCCGCGCGAGGCGTTGATCAATTGCACCTTGCCGTCGCGGACGATGTAGTGCACGTCGCGCTGCAGCAGCACGTGCGCGTGCAGGGCGACGTTGACCTCGGTCAACGTGGAGACCACGTGCTCCTCGGAGTACAGGTCGATGCCGCCGAGCGCCTTCTCGACCTTGCGCGCGCCGGCCTCGGTGAGGTGGATGTTGCGGCGGTCTTCGTCGGAGTCGTAGTCGACTCCCGGGGTGAGCCGTCCGACCAACTCGACGATCTCCAGCCGCGGGGTCTCCCGGTGGGTGGTGCCGGCCAGCACCAGCGGCACCAGCGCTTCATCGACGAGCACGGAGTCCGCCTCGTCGATCAGGGCCACGTCCGGGTTGGGCGAGACCAGATCGGCGACATCGGTGACCAGTTGGTCGCGCAGCACGTCGAAACCGATCTCGTTGATCGAGGCGTAGGTGACGTCGCACTGGTAGGCGGCGCGGCGTTCGGCCGGGGTGGAGTCCTCGGTGATCCAGCCGACGCTGACCCCGAGCGCGGTCAGCAACGGCCCCATCCATTCGGCGTCGCGGCGGGCCAGGTAGTCGTTGATCGTCACCACGTGCACGTGCCGGCCGCCGATGGCGTAGCCGGCGGCGGCGATCGCACCGGAGAGTGTCTTGCCCTCGCCGGTGGCCATCTCGACCACGTCCCCGGCCAGCATCCGCAGTGCACCCTGCAGCTGGACGTCGAATGGCCGCATCCCGATGCTGCGTTCGGCGGCCTCCCGGGCGATCGCCAGGAATTGCGGGATGTCGGAGGATTCGGCGAGATCCTTGAGCTTGAGCAGGCGCGCGGCCTTCTTCAGCTGTTCGTCGTCGAGGTCGGCGGCCTTCTTGGCGTACTGGGCGGCCGCGGTGACCTCGGCCATCGAACGGCTCTGGTTCTTCTCGGTGCTGGCGCCCAGCAGTTTCCAGAATTTGCCGCTCAGTCGACCCGACTTGGTACGCGTTCCGGAGACGGTTTTCGAGGTGTTAGCCACAGCACAACGGTACGCGGTGGCCCCCACATGCGAGCCGGGGGCACCACCGCGTCACGGGCTTTCCGCGGCAACGGTTGTCCGGCACGACACCGGTCGACTGCGGTAGGTTTCGCAGGGATTTTCTCGATTCGGGTACCGACCGTGGCCCGCCGATGGCGGTACGGGCGGTTATGGGAGGTAGGCCGTGGAGTCCAAGGTGTTCGAGCCGTCCATCGACTGGGCGCAGGCACTGCCGGAATCGCTGGTGTGGATCGCGATGGCCTGGACCATCAGCGCCGTCGGGATCGTCGCGGTGGGTGCGGTGCTGCGGGTCAGCACCCGCTGGGGCCGGCAGTTCTGGGAGATCAGCGGTGACTACTTCACCGGGCGCGCCAGCGTCCGGGTCTGGTTGTGGCTGGGTGTGCTGCTGCTGTCGGTGATCACCGCGGTCCGGCTGACCGTGCTGTTCAGCTTCCAGGGCAACGACATGTACTCGTCGCTGCAGACCGCCTTCCAGGGGGCGGCCAGCGGCAACGAGGCCGTCCGGCAGTCCGGCATGCACGGATTCTGGGTGTCGATCGGGATCTTCAGCCTGATGGCGGTGCTGCACGTGGCGCGGGTGATGCTCGACATCTATCTGACCCAGCACTTCATGGTGAACTGGCGCACCTGGCTCACCGAGCGGCTTACCGGGGATTGGCTGGACGGCCGCGCCTACTACCGGGCCCGCTTCGTCAAGACCCCGCTCGACCCCTCCGTCGGCGAGGCCCTGGAGGGCGCGGTCGACAACCCCGACCAGCGCATCCAGCAGGACATCGACATCTTCACCGCGGCCAAGGGCGCCTACCCCAACGCGCCGGAGGCCGGCACCGGCAGCACCCTGTTGTTCGGCGCCGTGCAGTCGATGGTCACGGTGGTGTCGTTCACCGCCATTCTGTGGAACCTGTCCGGCACCCTGACGGTCTTCAACGTCGACATCCCCCGCGCGATGTTCCTGATCGTGCTGCTCTACGTGGCGGTTGCGACCCTCGTCGCGTTCTGGATCGGGCGGCCGCTGATCCGGTTGAACTTCCGCAACGAGCAGACCAACGCCGCATTCCGGTATGCCCTGGTGCGGGTGCGCGACGCCGCGGAGTCCGTGGCGTTCTATCGGGGCGAGATCGCCGAGCGGATCCAGTTGCGGACCCGGTTCCGCGCCATCATCGACAACTACCTGAAGTTCGTGAACCGAACCATCGGTTTCAACGGCTGGAACCTGTCGATGAGCCAGGCGATCGTGCCGTTGCCCTGGATCATCCAGGCGCCCCGGCTGTTCTCCGGGCAGATCATGTTCGGCGGGGTCACCCAGACGGCGACGGCGTTCGGCGCCATCTCCGATTCCCTGTCGTTCTTCCGCAACGCCTACGACAACTTCGCCGGGTACCGGGCGGCGATCATCCGTCTGCACGGCCTGCTGGAGGCTAACCGCGAAGCGCGTGAGCTGCCGGAACTGTTGGTCAAGCCCAGCACGGACGACACCGTGACGCTCGAGGGCGTCGAGGTGCGCAGCCCGGCCGGTGACCCGCTGATCGAGGCGCTCGATCTTGAGCTGGGCCGCGGTGACGCGGTGATGATCGCCGGGCCGTCCGGCAGCGGGAAGACCACCCTGCTGCGCAGCCTGGCCCAGTTGTGGCCGTACGCATCGGGCAGCCTCACCCGCCCGCAGGACGACGCCGACGCGATGTTCATCTCGCAGCTGCCCTATATCCCGCTCGGTGACCTGCGCGCCGTGGTGGCCTATCCGCTGGCGCCGGAGGAGATCTCCGACATCGCGTTCGCCGACGTCCTGAACAAGGTCATGCTGCCGCATCTGATCGGCGAGCTCGACAACGTCGAAGACTGGGCCAAGGTGCTCTCCCCGGGTGAGCAGCAGCGGGTGGCGTTCGCCCGAATCCTGTTGGCCCGCCCCAAGGTCGTGTTCCTCGACGAGTCGACGTCGGCGCTCGACGAGGGCCTCGAGCTGACGATCTACGGCCTGTTGCGCGCCGAACTGCCGGACACCATCGTGGTCAGCGTCAGCCACCGCCACACGGTCCGCCGGCACCACAATCAGTTGCTGGAGTTGCTCGGCGGGGGCCGCTGGAACCTCGCGCCGCTCTAGCGCACCGCGAGCGGTCAGCGGGCCGCCGCGTGTACGCCGGCGCGCCGACCGAAGAACGAGCCCTCGCCCAGCTGGGTGCCGCTGGCGTAGCCCTTGCCGTCCTGGGCGATGTTCGACGCGCAGGCCCCGACCGCGTACAGCCCCGGGATCACCGCCCCGCCGTCGTTCAGCACCTCGCCGTCCACCGAGGTCGCCAGCCCGCCGATGGTGAAGCCGGCGTACATCGCCTTGCCCAGTGACAGGTCGAACGCGCCCCACGGGCCGGTGTCCTGAGCCGCCAGAAACGGCGGCTGCTTGTGGAAGTCGGGGTCCTCGCCCTGCGCCGCGTAGGTGTTGTACCGATCGAGGGTCGCCACCAGGTTTCCCTCCGGGATACCCAGTGCGGCCTCCATTTCCGGCACCGTCTCCCAGCCGTCGATCAGCGGCACCAGCGGCACCTGCGGCTTGCGCATGTGGGCCTCGTCGACGATCAGGAACGCCGCACTGTCCGGTTGGTCCATCACGTACCCGGACGTGCGGGAGTGGTAGGAGTCCTCGGCGACGAAGCGTTTCCCCTCTTTGTTGACGATGATCCCGGTGAGCAGGATCGACGGCGGATAGACCGGGGCGGTGATGAACACCTGGTCCATGTGCTTGGTGGCACCCCCCACCGACATGCCCATCCGGATGCCCAGTCCGTCGTCGTAGGTGTTTCCCAGGACGAACGGCTTCTCCGCCAGCTTCGGCGTGTACTGGGCGACCATCTCGGGGTTCATCACGAACCCGCCGGCGGCGATCACCACCGACTTCGCTTTGATGACACCGGTTTCGGTGAAGCGCTTCCACGTCGCGCCCACGACCGCGCCGGACTCGTCGGTGACCAGGCCGGTGGCGCCGGTTTCGTAGCGGATCTCCACCTTGAGGTTCTCGGCCCGCTTGAGCAGCAGGTCGATCGCCATCTTGGCGCCCTGCGTATCGCCGGGTACCGGGACCTTGTGGCCGCGCGGCGCGGGGACGGCCTCGTTGAGGTAGGGCCACACCTTCTCGTTGCCGGTGAACATCAGCCCCTCGGTGTTGGGCTGGATCACCGCCTTCTCCGGGTAGTAGCTGCGCTCGAACTCGATGCCGAGGTCTTCGAGCCAGTTGAAGTGCTCGACGCTGCCGTCGCAGTACGCACGGATCTTGTCGTGTTCGGGGTCGCGCGACACCGCGACGAGGTACTTGTACATCTCCTCGGCGGAGTCGGCGTGGCCGGTGGCCTGTTGGACGGCGGTGCCACCGCCGAGGTAGAAGTGCCCGCCGGCCATGGCGGTGGTGCCACCGGCCTCGGCGGCACGCTCCAACACCAGTACCCGGGCACCGGCTGCCGCGGCCGAGACCGCCGCACACCCTCCGCCGATACCGAAGCCGATCACCAGGACGTCGACATCATCCGACCACGACACGACGTCGCCGGCACTGGTGGTTTCGGGGATCTGGGTGCTCACCGCTGCTCCTGTTTGATGTAGTCGAAGACGGATCGGATCTCGGCCGGCACGTAGGCGATCTCCAGGTAGGGGATGCCGGCGTCGGGGGCCGAGACGTAGGCGAAGTACATGCCGCCGGGCATCACACCACGGGCGACGACCCGGGCGCCCCGCTCGGCGGCGTCGTTCAGCATAGCTTCGAAGGTTTCGGGGTCCTCGGCCTCGATGCAGACGTGGTGCAGGCCCGGCCCGTGTTCGCGGAGAAAGTCGTCGTAGAGGCTGCGACCGCTCACCGGTGCGATCACTTCCAGCTGCATGTCACCGGCGTAGCTCAGTGCGATGTCGGCGACGAAGTCGGCGGGCTCCCCCAGGTAGCTGCAGGTTTCGGGGGCGAAGTGCACGCCGGGCATCCGAATCCATCTGCGCGCCCCCAGCAACGCGGTGAGCATTGTCTCGGTGGCGTCCAGATCACGGGTGACCCAGGCGATCTGGACGGGCGGGCGGGATGTCGGGGTCATGGCAGCGGCACCGGCATTCCGACGTCTTCGCGGACCTGTCGGGCGATCGCCGACCACGACACCGCCGCGGGGAACTCCCCCCACACACTGTTGAACAGGCCGACTATCTGCGCCGGACCGCCGTCGCGCACCACATACACCGGACCGCCGGAGTCGCCCTGGGAGCTGCGCACACCGTTATCCATGGTGAACCAGCCGTTGTTCACGCGTTGCACCGTCCCGCAGGTCTGACCGGTGACGATGCCGAAGTGGCACACCGCGTCACCGGGCGCCAACTCCACGTCGGGACCGCTTTCCAGGTGCAGACCGCCGGGCAGCACGTCGTTCACCTCGACGTCGTCGGCCAGCACTATCGCCTCGTAGTCGTCTATCACCTGGTCGGTGTTGACCGTCGAACCGTTGGGGGTGTTGTCGCGGAAGGTCGCCAGCGTCCCGATGAAACGCCCGTCCCGGTTGGTGACGGCACCGCTTCCCCGGCAATGGCCCGCGGTGAAGGCGACCCGGGTGGCCGGGTCGACGAAGCCGAGAGTGCACACGTGGGTGTCCTGGCGGACCTCCATCCCCGGATACACCAGCACGTCATCGGCCCGAGCGGGGCCGCCGGCCGGGCTGACCACCGCGGCCCCTGCCGCCACCACCCCCGCAAGCACCCGCGCAACGAGCCTGCGCAACCGTCGACTCCTATCGTTGAAGGCCGATGTCAACCCGACCGGATCCGGGCCCACGGCGCAGCGCGGCGGCCCGGCTCCAGGGGATCCGGGCCGCCGCATCAGCCGTGCGCGGCGATCAGGGGATCGTCAACTCCTGACCGGGGTGGATCAGGTCGGGGTTGGAGATGCCACTGGCCACGGCGATCTGCGGGTACTTGTTGCCGTCGCCGTAGAACCGCTCCGCGATGGCGAACAGGGTGTCGCCGGCGACCACGGTGTAGGTACGCGCTGCCGGGGCGGCCTCTTCAACCGGAGCCGGAGCCTCTTCGGCCTTGGGCTCCTCCGGCGGCGGGGCGTCGGTCTCGGTCTTGGTGGACCAGGCCGCACCGTCTGCTGCGTAGAGCACCAGGTTGCGGTCATCCTGCATGACGAGCTTGACGTCCTTCTTGCCCTTGGTGTCGGTGTGCCAGATCGGCTTGTCCGCGGTGTACAGCACGAAGTTGCCGTCCGTCTGCACCTCGGCGCGCACCACATCGTTTCCGTTGGTGCCCGAGGCCCACACAGCCTTCCCCCGCGCCGCCAGCACCAGGTTGCCGTCCTCCTGCAACGTCAGGGTGTATGCCCCGTTGTTGGAGGTCAGCGACTCGCCCTTGACGAGCTTCTTACCTGCGGTGAGCGTGTCTCCCAAGCTCTGTGCCACGTTGTCCCCTTCTAATCTTCACGCCGCGACCCCATGCGTCGGAGCGTCGTCGCTTGGATGCGACCCCCGCCAGCCTATGCGAACGTCCGCCGGTGCGCCCTCGATACGTCAGGACAGTTCCGCGGTGGGCACAGCACGCCGGTTCGTGGCCGCGGGGCGCCATCCCGGCGGCCCGAACACGTAACCGAGCCGGTCACGCCAGTTCTCCGCCCGCCGTACGTCGGCGATGATCGCGAGGTATTCGTGGAACTGCAGGGCCGCGATGTTGAAGGTGTCGACCTGCTTGGTCAGCCCGTAGTGCGGCCGGAACCGTTCGGGGGCGAAGGTACCGAACAGCCGGTCCCAGATGATCAGAATCCCGCCGTAGTTCTTGTCCAGGTACTCGGGATCCATGCCGTGGTGCACACGGTGGTGCGACGGGGTGTTGAAGACGAACTCGACGGGGCGCGGCAGCCTGTCGATCCGTTCGGTGTGGACCCAGAACTGGTAGACCAGGCTCACCGAGAAGCTTGCGAACACCATCCACGGTGGAATGCCCAACAGCGGCAAGGGAATCCACATCAATATCTCGCCACTGTTGTTCCATTTCTGGCGCAGCGCCGTGGCGAAGTTGAAGTAGCGGCTGGAGTGGTGCGCCTGGTGGGTGGCCCAGATCAACCGGATCCGGTGCGCGACACGGTGATAGCAGTAATAGAGCAGGTCCACCCCGACGATCGCGATCACCCAGGTGTACCAGTGCGCCGGAGACAGGTGCCACGGCGCCAGATACGTGTAGATCGCCGCGTAGCCCAGCAGCGCAACGAATTTCCACACCGCCGTGGTGGCCATCGAGACCAGGCCCATCGAGATGCTCGCCCAGGCGTCCGCGGTCCGGTAGGCCCCGGCGGGCGGCTGCCCGGATTCGGAGTGCTCGAGTTTGCGTGCGGCGAACCATTCCAGCGACAGCAGGATCAGGAAGAACGGGACGGCGAACACCACCGGGTCACGCATCGGCGCCGGCAACCCCGTCCACAGCTGCGCGAGCACATTCACGCCGGCCACCTCCGCGACATCGGGATCACTCCGCCGACAACGACGACGGGTTCTCGGCGTGCCACTGCACCGCGTAGACGCCCGGCTGCAGAGACAGTTCGCCGACCAGTCGCTCGAGCCGGTCCGGGGCCCGGCTGTCCGACAGCATGGACGCGGTGAGCGCAATGTTGTCCTCACCGGACCGGACGGTGTGAATCCCCCGCAGAATCAGGTCGTTGCTGGCGGTGTGTTGCACGATCTGGGCGCGCAGGTACTTCTCGGACTTCGGCCGGCAGATCACCTGCACCTCATACGGCGACTGCGGTTCGTCTTCCTCCACGTACTGATCACGGTCGATGAGCCGCCCCAGCGGCCGGAGCAGCAGATGGGTGCCGACGATCGCACCGGTCCCGATCAGGGCGAACACCAGGTCTCCGGCCGCCGCCAGCACGCCCACGGCAGCCGAGCACCACAGTGTGGCCGCGGTGTTCAGACCGCGGACGTTGAACCCCTCGCGCAGGATCACCCCACCGCCGAGGAAACCCACCCCCGACACCACGTACGAGGCGACGCGGGTGGAGTTGGGTTCCACGCCGACGGCGTACAGCACGAACAGCGTCGCACCGGCGGCGACCAGCGCGTTGGTCCGCAGACCCGCCATCCGCGCACGCCACTGCCGCTCCAGCCCGATCAGGGCACCGCAGCCCAGCCCGACGGCCAGTCGCAGCGTGAACTCGGCGACGCTCAGCGTCTGCATGAGCTAACCCTGTCACACGCCCTAACCGGCGACCACCGGTCGCGCCATCACCGTGGGCTTGAATCCGTATCGCGGCGCGGCGAATCCGTAGTTGCGGCCCTGCCCGGCGCCGGCCAGCGGCACGCCCGGCATCCCGGCCGCCCCGGGCTGGGGGGCGTGAGCGGCCACGGTCCAGCCGGTGGCCGCGACCGACGTGCCCGGGGTTGCGGTAGCCGGGATGGCGGCGGCCCACGACTGCGGCACCGACATCGCGCCGACCAAGGTTCCGCGGCCCACCCCGGCTGCGACTGTTCCGGTGCCAGCGGCTCCTCCCAGACCCGCGCCTGCGCTCGACGAGACCAACGACGTCGATGCCAGCGCCGGCAGGTCTCCGCCTTCTGCGACGGCACCGGCAAGGGCTTGTACGACCGCGAGATCGGAGATTATATTGGTGAATCCGGCGGCACCCATGGGACTGAACGAGCTGCTCATGAGGTTGGTCATCGCGTTGCTCATATCACCTGTGCTGATCCCTTCGACTCCGGTCACCGGGGGTTGTACCGGCGTCGAAAGTGCCTGCAGTGCTTGGGGTGTGTTGGTAAGCGCCTGAGACACCGTGGACTGCGCCTGCGAGGTGGCCGCCGTACCGGTGGCCTGGGCGACTGCGCCCTGCTGGGCGCCCTCGCCCGCCGGGTTGACGACCTCACGCGGCGCGCTGAACGGCGTCACCTTGGTGGCCGTCGCCGACGACGCCGCATAGCCGTACATGGCTGCCGCGTCCTGCGCCCACATCTGACCGTAGTGAGCTTCGGTGGCGGCGATCGCGGCGGCGTTCTGCCCCAGGATGTTGGTGGCCACCAGAGTCGCGAGCTGGGTGCGGTTGGCGACGATCAGCGGCGGTGCCACGGTCATGGCATAGGCGGCGTCGAATGCGGCCGCCGCCGCCTTGGCCTGCATCGCGGCCTGCTCCGCCCGGGCGGCGGTGGCGCCCATCCATACCACGTACGGCGCAGCCGCGGCGGCCATGGCGTTGGACGCCGGGCCCATCCAGCCCTCACCGACGAGGCCGTTGATGACGGCCTGGTAGCCCGCCTCGGCCGAGCTCAGTTCGGCGGCCATCTTGTCCCAGGCCGCCGCGGCGGCCATCATCGGGCCCGACCCGGGGCCGGTGTAGATACGAGCCGAGTTGATTTCCGGCGGGAATGCTCCGAAGTCCATGGCGTTGCTCCTTGCATGTTCGGTGGTGGTCGCCACGAGCGACTGGTCTGTGGTGGGGTGTGCAGGCACGGCTGAGACCCGATGCGTGCTGCATCGGTGCGAGGTGATCGGGTCAGCCGGTCATGGCGACGTACCGGAGCCGCGCATGCCGCGCCCACCGCCGGCTCGACGAATACATCGAGCTTCCAAGCGATTTCAGGACATGCCGAAGCCTGGCGCATTCCACTGGGAACACGCGCCAGTCGACGGGTTCAGCGCCGGTGCGAATCAGATGGTGAAAGCGGTACCGAGATCGAGGGAAACGAACATCGATCTCGGATAAGAACTATCACTCGGACTCAATGTCGCTCTCACCTCCTCTCGGCCTGGGCACGCGCGGGTGCCTGCTTCAGCGCACAGTGAGGTGGATCGGTCCGACACAGTCGAACCCTGCACCCCTCTCGTCAGAGCTTCGGCACTGCAGGGCGTGTCCCTTGCGGGAAGCCACTTGGGCTCAACCCTTAATCCGGGAAGAGCTGTCCTGACCCGGGGCGTCTTTCGACGTTCGGGGTCAGTGGCCTATGTCCATGCAGACGCCTCACCTAACGAGGTGCTTGTCTCACCATAGTGCATCAGGCGCGCGGCAGGGTCAATCCGAACCGCCGGGCGACTCGCGACATAACGGCCCCTACGGCCGCACGCGGCCCCAAAACACTTGACTCGGGCCGCAAATCGGAAACTTCCTCCACAAAACAACGCGGCAGCACACCCACCGATCGGGTGTGCTGCCGCGCTGCGCGATATACGGGCGCTCAGGCCCAGCTGGAACCCACCGAGGCGTCGGTGTTGGCCATGTTGTTGCCGGCGGTCTGCACCTTCTGACCGTGGGCATTGGCCTGCTCGTAGATCAGCGCGAAGTTGCGACCCAACTGCGTCACAAACTCCTGGCACGCCACCGAACCCGAACCACCCCAGAAATCACCGGCAGCCATCACATCGTGCACGATCGCCTGATGCTCGGCCTCCAACGACGCCGCCTGCGCACGAATCAACGCACCATGAGCATTGACATCACCGAACTGGTAATTGATCGACATCTCTGGACTCCCTCTCGCCTCTAGCTGCCCGACAGGATCTGCTGCGACGCAGCTTCCTGCTGCTCGTAGTGATTCGCATCCCGAATCAACCCATCACGCACGCTGTGCAACATCGTCACAATGTTGCGAAACGCCGTCTGCATCGTCCCCATGGTGTCCATCGAGGTCCGCTCCGCCAGACCACCCCAGCCCGCACCGGAGATGTTCGTCGACGACGCCCACATCCGACGCGCCTCATCCTCCACCGTCTGCGCATGCACATCGAAACGACCCGCCATCGCGCGCATCGCATCCGGATCCGTCATAAAACGTGCCACGGTATTCTCCTTCTATTCGTGAAAGTTGTTGGAAATAAAGATTTTTCAGACGTTATCCGGCCGACGCGGCGTTCGCGGCCTCGGTCGCTTCGTAGGTGTTGGCGCTGGTGTTCAGCGTGGCCACAAACGCCTGGTGGATGGCCTCGGCCTGCGCGCTGATCGCCTGGTACATGCTGGCGTGCGCAGCGAACTGCGCGGCGGTCAGCGCCGAGACCTCGTCCGCGGCGGCCGGGACCACCCCCGTCGTAGGTGCCGCGGCGGCCGCGTTCTGAGCGCTGAGCGCCGAGCCGATGGCGGCCAGGTTGCTCGCCGCCGCGGTCAGCGCCTCCGGTTGGGTGTGGACATAAGTCATAGGGGTCCTCCTCCGAGAACGCCGGTCATCGGCCGACTGCGAAGCCCGCAGCCCGTCCCCACTGCGCAGCGGGGCGTGGCCGACGCCGGATTGATCACATAACGAATACGGTGCCGATGCCGAACCGGGCCGAAGCCGCCGATTCAGGTCGAGTGAAATCACCGGTACACAAGTTGCGCCCTCACCTCCTGACACCGACAGAAATCAACGGGATCGGGCACCAGCGCCGACCCCCTTACCTGCGCCATGGTGGCATCGGTGTCAGCGACCGTCAACCCGGACAGGCGGTCACGTGGCTGTGAATCACCTGTTCGAAGACTGGCAGCTCAGGAGGTTTTCTTTTCGGCAACCGCCGCACTGAGACCTTCGGCAAGATCTTCGCGGGTCAGCTCCTTGAACTTGTGCAGCCATGCCTCGCTGAAATCGGTGACTTCACCGGACAACACTGCATCGAGTTCAGAATCATCGAGACGGAAACTCCGGTGATCGCGGGCTTTCTCCACCACGTTGCGGACGAATCCGGCGTTGCCCAGGACGTCGATACCGCGAATCAGGTCCCCGTCTTCGGAGTAGTTCTCGTCGGCGTAGAACCGGGTGTAGGACGGGAGCAGGCCCTCGACCGCCTCGTCGGTGACCACGTCCTCGTTCTCGGCACCCATCATCTTGGTCAGTTCCAGCAATTCCGGCGGCGTGTAGCTGTAGAACTCGATCACCGTGGAGAACCGGCGGCGCAGCCCCTGGTTCACCTCAAGCATCTTCTCCATCGCGTTGGCGTAGCCGGCGCCGAACACCACCAGTTCGTCGCGATGGTTCTCCATGTACAGCAGCAGGGTGTTGATGATGGCGTTGCCGTAGGCGTCACCCTGGCTGTAGCCGCTCTCGTGCAGGGTGTGCATCTCGTCGAAGAACACCGCGCCGCCGAGCGCACCTTCGAGCAGTTCCTCGGTGTTCTTCTCCGCATCGGCCATGTAGCGGCCCAGCAACTTCGAGCGATTGGTCTCCACCACCAGCGGTTTGCGCAGCACCGTCAGGCCGCACAACTGCTTGGTGAACGCGCGGGCCACCGATGTCTTTCCGGTGCCGGGCGGACCGAGCAGCAGGGTGTGACGCGAGGTGACCGGCACCGGCAGGCCCATCTTGGCGCGCGCCAGATTGACTTTGGTGGTCGCCTTGATCAGCTTGATCTCGCGCTTGGCCTGTTCCATGCCGAGCATGGCCGCCAACTCCGCATCGCCTTCGGCCAGGTATCGGGCGGCCTCTTCGGCGTGCCGGTCGGCCTCGGCCTGCTCCCGGGTCGGAGCACTGTCGGGATCCCAGGGGTCGGTGCGAGCCTCGATCGTCTCCGGATCGGTCAGCACCAGGCGGAAGTCGGGATTGTCCAGCGCTTCGCGTGCCGGCGAGAACTTGGAGTCCCGCGAGTAGACCCGTCGCAGCAGCTCCGCGGCTTCATCCTCACGCCCCAGATGCCGTAGGCACATCCCCTGGGTGTAGAGCGCGACGTTCGCCGCACCCGGTACCCGGTCGCCTTCGATGGCCTCCTGTGCCCGCCGGGTGGCCTCCTCGAAAACGCCCAGCGACGCCAGCGCGGTGGTGGCCATCGCCGCCGCGGCGGCCTTGAGCTCGGGCTGACGCCAGGGTGCCGCCGCCGGGAACTGCTTGAGCACGTCTGGCCATCGTCCGGTCCGGAAATACAGCAGACCGCGGACGTAGTTGACCAGTTCGGTTTCGAAGGGATTCCGCGGCTCGATGCCGTCGAGCAGGTCGGCCGCTTCGGCGTAACGCTTGGCCTCGGCCAATGCGGCGGCATAGGCGGCGGCCAACGATTCCACGCTGGTGATCAGCAGCCGCAGGAACATCCCGTCGGAGACTTCGGGTCGAAACTCCAGATCGGACAAGCCCAGCCGGCGGATCTCCCACCCGAACGTGCGCACCGTGGCCCACGCGTTCGCCAGCACGTCGACGTCGTTGTCGCCGGCCAGGATCCGGGCCAGCCAGGCGTCGCACATGCTCGGGTCGATCGTGGTGGCGGTGGTGAACATCTGCCGCGCCACCTGCGGATTGCTGCTGGGTTGGAGTCCGTTGACCGAGATCCCGGATGCCAGCAGGCCCGCGACCATGGCATTGCGCGCGTCCGTCGACTGGGGTGCGGTCACTCGCGCACCCCGACCGACGCGGGCGTGTACTCGTCGACCACGTCCACCGACACCGGAAGATGCTCGCCGTCCAGCAGATTCCGGCCCGGAACCACCATTCGGCGCAGCGCCGACGGTGCCGGGAGACTGGCGCAGACGGCGTCCAGCTGCCGCCGGCCCACGAAGCGATTCAGCGCGGCGCGCACGTTTCGGCTCAACGGTTCGGCGCTGTGGTAGCGCACCAGCACGGAGATCTCCGCGGTGCGGCCCCCGCCCCGGGCGAGCCGCACGGTCACCACCGTCGCGTCAGTCTCCGGGTACCACAGATGCTCGAGGTTCTCCGGGGTGATGTCGGGGGGCGACACCCAGAAGTTGCCGATGTGGCCGGGCGGTCGGGCCCGGAACAACCGGTGCCGCAGCTGCGCGGCCTCCAGACCAGCCAACACGGCCTCGTCGATGTCGTCGAACTCGTCGGCGCGGACCACCTGGGCACTGAGCTGACGGCTGTCGATGTCCTCGGCCAGCCGCTCGGTCGCCGCCGCCATGGTGGCCGCCAAGGAGTCCCGGGTGGCCACCGCGTTGACGTTGTGCTGCGGATCCATCCGCAGCACGATCCAGGTGCGGCGGCTATCGGGCATCGACGGCTCTTCCTCGATGTCGACCTCGGCGGCGGCGCGGGGCTCGTCGCGGGTTCCGACCGAGACCACGTCGATGCTGTCGAGGCGAACGTCGAACTGCCGCAACCCGGCGGCCAGACGCTCGATCGGCAGGAGCGTGTCGGTGTCGCGCCGATGCCGCCCGCTCGCCGGTATCGGCCGGCCGGACACCGCGATGGCCGTCACCAGACGGCCTTCGTGCTCGCGGACACCGACCGGCTCGCGGCCGAAGCGACGGTGGTGATCGATCGCCGGAGTCCGGCCACGCTCGAGCGCGGCTTCGGGGTCGGTGAACTGATCGGCCACCCAGGCCGCCCACCTGGTGCTCAGCGGAACCCGGCGGTAGGTGACCAGCGCGATGATTCCGATCAGCGCCGCGACACCGACCCCCGACCACCACACGTAGTCGGCGATCTTGGGGTCACCGGGCCAGCGGCCGGCGAGGACCAGGATGCCCACGTCGATCAGAAAGACCGTGGTGACCCGCAGCCATGACAGGTTCAGACCTAGTGCGTACTGTGCCTTCATCGGTTCCTTGACGATCGTCGCAATGCTGCCACTCCCAGCGCCACACCGGCGGCCGCGAGTGCCGCCAACAGCCCCGCTCCGGCGACCCACGCGGGGGTCATGTCCCGCTCGGGCGGCATCGGCGGCACCTGCAGCGGTGCCGACAGCCGCTCCGGCATCTGCGCCGGCACGTCGGGGACGTCCCAGGTCAGTGCTGCGACCGGGTCGACGATGCCGTACCCGACCACGTTGTCGACGCCGCGTGCCGGCGGACGCGCCGTACGGATCAGCCGGTTGATCACCTGATGCGACGACAGCTCGGGATACTTGGCCCGCACCAGGGCCGCCACCCCGGAGACGATCGCGGTCGAGAAGCTCGTGCCGGACGGGACCAGCAGCGAATTCTCCGGGCCGTCGACGGCGTTCATCAGGCCGTCGTCGCGGGGTGAGAGCCCCTCGATGTTGGTGCCGGGGGCGGCGATCGACACCCACGGACCGGCGACGCTCGATTTGGACAGCGGCGCGCCGGCGGCGTCGACGGCGCCGACGGTCAGCACGTACTCGTCATACCAGGCGGGCGTCACCACGGTGTTGACCCCGTTCCAGTCGCGGGGGTCGTCCGGACGCATCGCGTTGTAGGTGGGGTTCTGCTTGCAGTCCCGCCAACTGGTGTCACCGGCGGCGGCGACGATCACCACGTTCTTCTCCACCGCCGCATAGCGCACCGCCGCGCCCAGGTCGGCCTGGTCGATCATCGTCCGCACGTTCATGCAGATGGCCGAGGAGATGTTGATCACCTGCGCACCCATGTTCGCGGCGTGGACGATCGCCCGCGCCATGGTCCGCAGCCCGTCGGTCTTCTCCCGCAACTGCGGGTCCATGCCGTCGCCGAACGGCTCCTTGGGGCCGAATGCCGCGCTGTATTGCCGAATGGAGATCAGCTGCACATCCGGAGCGACCCCGCTGAACGCATCCGGTGCTCCGCCCGGCGGTGGGGCGCTCGGTGCCCGGAAATCGACCGGAGCCGTGCGTGCTCGCCCGGAGAAGCCCGCCGATCGTGCTCCGGCGGTGCCGGTGCCCTCGGTGATGTATCCGGAAGCGGCCGCCCCCGCATCGGGACCCGGGGCGGGCCCGGGAGCCGGCGCCGGCGCCGGCGCCGGCGCGGGAGGGGGCGCCGGAGCAGGAGGGGGTGCCGGTGCCGGTCCGTTCGGCGGCTCCTCGCCCTCGGCGGGCGGCGCCGGTGCGGGCGGTGGCAGCACCATGATGGTGGTCTGCGGCGTCGGCACCGGCGGCGGCGGTTCGTTCGTGGGCACCGACGGGGGTCGACGCGTCTGACGCGGCGGGGGTAACGGTGTCACCCCGTTGTCCGGCAGCGCCGCGATCAGCGACGCCACCAGCGTGCCGTGCGCGTCACAGTCCGACAGGCCGTCGCCGCCGCTCATGACGTAGTCGCCGCCGCCGATCAGGTTGGGCATGCGTGGGTGCGGAGTCACCCCGGTGTCGAGAACGGCGACGGTTACGCCTGCCCCGCGGCCGAATTTCCAGGCCTCCTGCAGGTTGAGCATGTCCATGTACGCCGGTTGGATGCGGAAGTCGGTGTCCGGCAGCACGCCGACCTCGGTGCAGTAGGACGTCTGCCGCATGGTCTGCGGCGGTCCGGGCGTGCCGTCCGGCGGCAAGGCCGCGGGATCGATCCCCGGCGGATCGATGGCACCGGCGGCCGGCATACCGGCCAGCGATCCGCTGGCGACCATGATCATCGCGGCGCCGGCGGCCGCGGTGCGTTGCAGCCGACGCACGCCCCTACCGGTACCGGATCGCTTCATAGGTATTCATCAACCACAGTGCCAGCGGGAACAACGGCATCAAGCAGAGATATTCGATCCACTCGACGAACTTGCGGAACAGCGGGCTGTAGATGGTGTTCGGCACGATCACCGCGGACAGCAGCCCGAACATCGGGACCAGCACCACGACGGCGACCCCGACCACCAGTGCCGTGGGAGTCCACACCACCACCACGAAGCGCACTACCACCGCCGCCACGATCACCAGGCCGGTCAGCGTCACGGTGACGGCCTGCCAACGGTCCCGGAAGGACCGGCCCCGCAGGACCAGGAACCCGGCCGTCAGCCCCGCCAGCAGCACCGGCAGCCACGGCCGGTCCGTGTGGGGGTCGCACAGTCCGGCCATGCACACCGCGGTCAGCACACCCAATCCGGTCAGCAGGCCGGTGAGGAACGACCGTGCCCGCTCGGCCCGCAGCACCACTTCGCGGATCGACTCCGGACCCTCCAGGGTCGGCTGGCTGCCGGGGGTGCTCACCACGGTGGTGGGCAGGTCGGGACGCGCCTCGAACACCCAGCGACTGGTAGCCGACGGGAAGACCGGCAGGCGCAGGCCGGCAAACCACCGCGACAGCGACGGCGCCCACTGGTAGGCGAGAACGCTGGCCAGATAGACGCAGGTCATCAGGGTCACCGCTCCGGTCAGGAACAGCATTCGCAGCACCCCGGCGAACATCACCGCCACGCTGATGACGGCGACTGCCGAATACGCGGCCAGCTGTCGCCCGGTGAGCCGGATGACCGCCAGTGCGGCGATGCCGGCGACACCGAATCCCAGTGCGGCATGGGCGGCGCCCACTTCGCCGGGGACGGCCGCCGCAGCGGCGACCACCAGCGGCACCAATCCGCTGGCCAACATGACATCGCCGACCCAACGGTCGGAGGCGTTGCGCGCTTGCATCAGGATCAGCGCGGCGGCGATCAGCACCAGGAAGGCCAGGCCCGCACTGAAGCCGGCCGTCAGCCAGCCCTCGTGCTCCACCCGCCAGGCCGACAGCAGTCCGGTGGCCAGCAGCACACCCAACACCAGGGTCGACACGCCGACCCGGACGGCGGTCTTCGCGTCGACCGGGGCGAAGCGCTTCGCCAGGTTCACCGATACCGCGGTAGAGATGTGCTCGATGACCGGCGAGCGCTTCTCCCGGTCTTCGATGAAGCGCAGCCACAGCCGGTCACCGTCGTAGACCTCTTGTTCGGTCAACGACTGGTTCGGCCGCAACGCGGTGCCGTCGACCAGACACAGCACCCAGCGGCCTCGGCCCTCGGCCTCCAATGCGGGTTCTTCGAGCTCCCGGAGGCGGCCGTTGATCACCTTCAGCAGCGGGTCGAGCATCACCGAGACCGGTGCGTCGGCGTCCAGCAGCGTTCCGATCTGGATGCCCTCGCCGGCCATGACACCGACCACCACGGCCCGCGGCCCCGACGGTGCGAGCTCACCGCCGGCCTGCGCCCCCTCGATCGCCGCGGTCACAGTTGCTCCACTCGGTCGCCGAATACTGACCCCGCAAAACTCATTGGTGTCGCCTCGCAATTTGTCATTTTTAAAGTCTGTCCAATTCTAAAGGCACTTCATGCTATTCGCACGATTGCGTATACCGGCCGTTTTCCGATACGTCACATGACTTTCGGCGCCCAGTGTTCCCCCACGCAGGCCCCTAGACCCTCCGATGCGTTTTCCAGGCCCCGTAGGGCAGGGTGTCGAGCACGGTCTTGACGCCCACCTGGACCAGTTGGGGGGTGGCCGGGCAGATCGCCAGCCAGGCTTCACCCGAGCCCGCGGTGCGCGCCTGCTGGTAGAGCGCGATCCGGCCGCCGGATCCGTCTTTGAGTGACAGCACCGAGGCGCTGGGCCCCTTGGCGTCGTCGCGGTACTGCCGCGCGTAGACCGCAGCCTCGGCGGCCGGCTCCGACAGCGCCTGGCCCAGTGCTGCGACGGTGGCCGCGCTGATACCCATCCGGCGCAGGTCTCCCCCGGTGAAGATGTTGAATCCGGAGTCCTGCCAGCTCTGGGTGGCCTCCAGCATCTCTTCCATCGGCACGTTGACCGCGGTGATCTGGGCGGGGTCGGCGTGGTGGATGGATTCCATGCCGTCGATCACCAGCGCCGCGATCGACGCCGCGTCGGTCACCGATACGTCGTCGACGGTGATATCGGTACCCACCCGCACCGCCGACACCCAGTGCTCGCCGCGCCGCGCGAGGAGCACGCGGAACTCGTTGTCGGGGATGTCGCGGGTTCCCGGCTCCTGGTCTTCGTCTTCGATGACGCCGTACCGCAACTTGCCCAGCGACAGCAGTGCGATCACTTCGAGGTCGGGGGCGGCCAGCACCTTCATCCGTGCCGCGACCGTCTCGTTGACCTGGTCGTCGACGACGATGCCCTGTTCGCGCATCACGGCCATCCCGGGATGTTCGGACAACCAGTCATTGGAGTCGGTGGAAACGTAAGGACGACACCGCAATTCGGGCGCGACATGGCGAATGTCCAGCAGCGCCTGCAGCATCCAGAAGCCCTCGACGTTGACGGTGATGTCGGTGCGGGTGCTCGGGTCCATCACTACCCTCCTCTACCGGGTTGGTCGCTGTAGTTGGCTAGTGGCGTACGTGGCTATTGGACCACGTGACGGGGCGAGACCGCTCGGCACCACCCGCCGATTGCAGCAAGCGGCAGCACACCCACCGATCGGGTGTGCTGCCGCGCTGCGCGATATACGGGCGCTCAGGCCCAGCTGGAACCGACGGAGGCGTCGGTGTTGGCCATGTTGTTGCCGGCGGTCTGCACCTTCTGACCGTGGGCGTTGGCCTGCTCGTAGATCAGCGCGAAGTTGCGACCCAACTGCGTCACGAACTCCTGGCACGCCACCGAACCCGAACCACCCCAGAAATCACCGGCAGCCATCACATCGTGCACGATCGCCTGATGCTCGGCCTCCAACGACGCCGCCTGCGCACGAATCAACGCACCATGAGCATTGACATCACCGAACTGATAATTGATCGACATCTCTGGACTCCCTCTCGCCTCTAGCTGCCCGACAGGATCTGCTGCGACGCAGCTTCCTGCTGCTCGTAGTGATTCGCATCCCGAATCAACCCATCACGCACGCTGTGCAACATCGTCACAATGTTGCGAAACGCCGTCTGCATCGTCCCCATGGTGTCCATCGAGGTCCGCTCGGCCAGACCACCCCAACCCGCACCGGAGATGTTCGTCGACGACGCCCACATCCGACGCGCCTCATCCTCCACCGTCTGCGCATGCACATCGAAACGACCCGCCATCGCGCGCATCGCATCCGGATCCGTCATAAAACGTGCCACTGTGATTTCTCCTTCTCTGAAGTTCGTTGTTTGTGGTTGGTTTTCTTGGATTGACGTCTTATTGGCACCGATTACATCGGTAGCCGACTACCTGCCTCGAACCTGCGAATGGCTCCCCCTCGACGGTTTCGGCCGGTAATTCGGGTGTCTCCCGATCAGCCCGCCGCGGCGGCGTTGGCCGCCTCGGTGGCCGCGTAGGAGCTCGCACTGGTGTTCAGGGTCGCCACGAACATCTCGTGGATTGCGGCCGCCTGAGCACTGACCTGCTGGTACATCGCAGCGTGCGCGGCGAACTGCGCCGCGGTCAGAGCCGAGACCTCGTCCGCGGCGGCGGGAACCACTCCGGTGGTCGGCCCCGCAGCGGCAGCGTTCTGAGCGTTCAACGCCGACCCGATACCGCTGAGATTCGCGGCGGCCGCCGACAACGCTTCGGGCTGCGCATTCACAAACGACATTCGAATTCCCTCCTCTGGATCGCGGTCAGCAATCACTCCGCTACCGATGGTAGAGGTTCGGCGCACCCGACATGGCCTGCAATGCCGAGTGTTCATCTGCTGATAACAAGTGTTCACCTGGGGTAACGAAGAGGTAACCGGATCGGCGGTCGAAACCGCCGATCACCCCTCCCAACTGCCGAAACACAAAGTTGTCAGCACCGGTGCGGCATCGCACCGCAGAGCCCTCCGGCATCGGGGGGCCGTCGGCCCGGTTAAAAATCAGGCCGCGACAAATCTCGGCCATCGATTCCGGACATGACGTGGCCGACCGCCGCCGCGACACCGTGGTCGGTGTCCTCGGCGATGGCCGGCCACGATCGGTCAACCCGCCGGGGTGGTCGCGCGCTCCGGCGGCGCCGCGCGCCGCAGTTCGGTGGCTGCGACCTGGACGAACACCCCGGTGTCCTCGGCCATCAGCAGGCCGCGGCCGCGGGGCAACGGGCCACCCTTCATCTTTCCGCGGATGAAGCCCTCGTCGGGGTCGGCGTCCATCACCAGCAGCGGCGCGTTCGCCTGGTGCAGGGCCCGCAGCAGCGGGTCCGCGCCCGCCGACGACCAGCCACCGAAGGTGCGGGTGGCGATCACGTGCAGACCGACGTCGGCAGAGCGGGTGACCCAGGGCGCCGCCTTCTGGAACGGCGAGTCGAAGCCGGGCGGGAACTGCTGGATGTCGTCGATGATCAAGAAGATCTCCGGCCCACTCCACCAGGTCCGCGACAACAGCTCCTCGGCCGACAGCCCCGGAGGTGGTTCCCGGTTGGCCAGCGTGGCGGCCAGTTCGTTGACCAGGGCGACGGCCCCGTCCATGTTGTAGGCGAACTTCTCCACGTAATCCGACCCCAGCGTGGTCAGCAGCTGCCGGCGCGGGTCGATCAACCAGACCTGTGCCGAAGGCCGCCCGTCGGGGCTGGGTGCCGGCGCACTGCTGGAACCGGGCGCGTACAGCCGCTCGATCTCGCTCATGATGGTGGCCAGCGTGGTGGTACGACCGCATTCGCGGCGTCCGGTCACCATCAGGTGCCCGTTCTCGGCGAAGTTCAGGTAGACCGGCTGCAGGTCGAGTTCGGAGATCGCCCAGGCGATGCCCCCGGCCCCGACGCCTTCGCGCTGGTCGTTGGCGGCGACCGCGCGTACCTCGTCCAGGCCGAACCGGGCGGGCAGGCGCCGCACCGGGCGGACCCGGCCCACCGCCACCTGGCTGACCGCCGCGGCGACGCTGTCGGACTCGAACACCTTCGCGTCGGTGTCGGCCATCGCGGGCCGTGCGATCAGGGTGTGCAGGCCCGACTGCGGATCGCTGTCGAGGCGTACGTAGTTGACGGCGACCATGCCGCGCCCCGGCTTCACCGGAACGTCCTTGGCGAAGCGAGATCGGACCAGCTTGGCGTCCTCCACCGCGGCCAGACGCAGTTCGACCCGCGACCCGAATCCGCTGCGGACCGGCGGGCGGAGTTCGGATTCGCGGTCGGCGGTCACGATTACGTGCACACCGAACGACGGCCCCTGGTTGATGATCTGGTTGACCTGTTCGACGAGCACCTCGTTGTCCTCCGAGAGCGCACGGTAGTTGTCGACCACCAGGTAGACGTCGCCGAATCCGTCGTTGGGCACGGACCCGGGGGCGCCGTCAAACTTGCGGCGCCGGAACACCTCCATCGACGCGACGTCGTTCTCCAGGAAGCTGCGCTTGCGGGTCCGCACCAAGGCCAGCAGCTCGGCCACCGTCCGGCGGACGCCGTCCGGGTCGGTCGGTCCGCAGACACTGCCGACATGGGGCAGACCGGCGACCGTGGTCAGCGAGGTGCCGCTGTAGGCGAGGCAGTAGAACTGGACCTGTTCGGGGGTGTGGGTCAACGCGGCGGCGCTGATCAGGGTCTGCAACGCCGTCGTCTTGCCCGAACCGCCGGCGCCCAGGATCAGGACGTTGGCGCCGGGACCGGAGGTGTCCACCGTCCACGGCGGCTGGTCGTGTTTGAACGGCCGGTCGATGACCCCGATCGGGAACACCAGGTCCTTGCGGGTGCCGTAGTCCTGTCGCCACGGGTGGCCCAGGTAGCGGTCGACCAACTCTTCGACCGTGACGGGGACGTCCAGCGGCGGCTGCCAGAGCCGGTAGGGCTCGAAGTCGATCTGCCGAAGCTGGTCGATGATGACCGTGCCGACCTTGGGGGTCCGGATGAAGTCCTCTTCTTCGACGGTCTCGGTCGGCGGCCCGGCGGGTTTGGAGTCGAGCGCCGCGATCTCCTCGGCGGCTTCGATCTCCGGCGTGCTGACGCTGACCTCCAGCGGGGTGAACTCGGTGGTGAACAGCTGCGGCCGGATGTAGTCCACGGAGTGCGTCAGCGGCATCTGCTCGTCATCGATCAGTCCGCCGCGGTGGTAGTCGCGCCACAGGAACTCCGCCTGGAAGCGGATCACCTCTTCGCCGCTCTTACGGAAGTAGCCCAGGCCGGCCTTGGCCGGCAGGTTCACCGCGTTGGGGACCCCGGCCGCCTGCGCCGCACCGGCGGTCTGCGCCTTGAGCACCAGGCGGTAGCCCATGTTCTCCATCAGCTTCTCGGCGCGGCTCTCGATGGTCTGCGAGGCCATCATCAGGTGCACCCAGTAGGCGCGGCCCTGCCGGCCGATCGAGTCCAGCACCTCCACCGCGGTCGGCATGATGCGGAACCACTCGTAGAACTCGTCGATGACGACCACCAGCATGGGCAGCGGCGGCAGACTGTCGTCACCGCGTGCCCGCATCCGGGACCGGACCTCGTTGTATTCCTTGGCTCCGTCGACGCCGGCGTTGTCACACATCGTCTTCCGGCGGGCGATCTCACCCCACATGGCCTCCAGGAATCGCTCCATGAGGGCCTGGTCGTCTTCGAGGTCGGTGATGATCCGCGAGACGTGCGGTACCCCGGCGAACGGCTTGACGGCCGATCCACCCTTGAGGTCGGCCAGCACGAACTGCAGCTCGTCCGGCGGGTGGGCCAGCAGCAGTGACTCGATGACCGTACGCACCAGGGTCGACTTACCGGAGCCGGTGGTTCCGGACATGACCCCGTGCGGGCCGTCGCCGCCCTCGTCGAGGGATTTCATGTCCAGGAACAGCAGTTCGCCGTTGTCGGAGCGGTTACCGAACGGGATCCGCAGCCGGCCACGGGTGCCGGAATCGCGCCGGCTGGCCCACAGTTCCTGGAAGTCGATCCGTCCGGCGTCGTCGATGCCGTAGTAGGCCATGATGTCGCGCGCACCGATCTGGTGCGTCACCTTCTGACCGATCTCCTCGTAGGCGGCGGCCAGGCGCCAGTGCGCCATCCGCTGCGCGAACTGTTCGGCGTCGGTGGGGCTCACCTGGTCGGCCAGTGCGAAGAACCACTCGTTGTCGTCGATCACCATCCAGGTGTCGCGGTCGCGGGGCAGCGCGTTGATGATGCCCTTCTCGTCGAAGCGCAGCACCCGCTGCGAGACTCCCCGCCATTCCGGAGCACCGGTGAGGTCGAAGAACGTCACCCCGTCGATGCCCTCGGTGGTGTAGACGTACTCCCACTCCGGGTCCGAGCCGTCGACGATGATCAGGTGGTGCGGGGTCGGGGTCTCCGCCGACGAACTGGCGTGGCGCGGCATGAACGAGCCGCGGCCGGAGAACAGGTCGCCGTGCTCGGCGGCGAAGCCCTGCAGCGAGCTGTACACCATCCGGGCGTTGCCGGCCGCGTCCTGGCGGCGTGGGTCACCGAAGTGCGGCAGCCACTTGACCCAATCCCATTGCGCCACATCAGAAGTCACCACCACCATGCGGAGGTGGTCGGGGCCGTGCGAGAAGGCCAGCTGACAGATGATGGCACGCATCAGCCCGAGCACGTGCTCACGATCGCCCACCAGCGAGTACCACGGCTCGACCAGCAGCGAGATCATCTTGGGCAGGTTGTAGACCACGCTCTGGTAGCGGCCGAACTCCTGCAGTGCCTTACCGGTCACCGGCTCGAGTTCGATGTCGGTGGGCATGTTCTGCGGCTCGCCCCAGGTGACCTCCGGCCGGGTCATTCCCACGCCGACTCGGGCCAACCCGAAGTTGAGGTCTTTGCCGTTGGGCTGGCGCTCCCACATCCGGGCAGAACCCACCGCGGCAGCCAGGGTGGACGGGGCCGGGTGGTACCAGCGGTAGTTGGCGTCCATGCTGTCCGCCGACTCCGCAGCCGACTCCCGCAGCCGGTCCAGCATCAGCATGAACTGGGCCCGCATGGCGTCGAGCTTGGGCCGGCTCAGCTGCTGGGCGCCGCCGCCGAAGCGGCCGCCGAACATCATCATGGCGACGCCGCCGATCATGAAGATCGGGAAGATCGAGCCGGCGCCCAGGAACATCCGGGAGCCACTGGCGACGGTCATCGCGACCATGCCGACCAGCAGGCCGACCACCAGCACGCCGACCACCACCAGCCACCACGGCTTGCCCTCGGGCGGCGGCACGCTCAGCGGCGTGGGCAATACGATGTTCTCCGGCTTGACCACCGGCGGACGTTCCGGCGTCGGCCGGGCGAATCCACGTTTCACTTGGGCACCGCCAATTCTGCTGGGCTCATATCCGTGGGCAGGGTGTCGTGACGCACCAGGGCGTCCTGGCGCGACAGGGTCGGTCCGTGCGCGAGCAGGCGCAACGCCACCGACGGCGCCAGCGCCGGCTCACCGAGCAGGCCCAGTGCCTTGCGCTCGTCGTCGCCGGGGACGCCGAATCGCACGCCCGACGCCGACAGCCACCACAGCGATTCGCGGGTGGAGGCGTCCGGGTCGTTGCCGGTCACGGCGACGAAGTTGCCGAAGCCGGGGCCGAAGTAGACCCGGTCGGCTTGGGGAATGCCGTTGTCGTTGGTCTTCACCAGGGAAACCACGCGGTTCATCTGGTTCTGCGCCACCGGAATCGTGGGGCCGGAGACCACCTGCACCCGGGCCCGGCTGTCACCGGTGGACCGCTCCCACCACCAACAGGTGGACGGGTTCTCCTTGATGTCGACGACCTTGAGCGGGGCGTCCGGGTAGGCCGACAGATCCAGCCCGGTGACCACCGGCATCTTCGCCAGATCCTGCGGCGTCACCACTTTCGGTGCACCGCCCCCGGTGGCGCCGGCGTTCTGCAGAATGCGGGCGACCACCGGCGAGACCGTCTGCACGCCGTTCATCAGCACCACCGAATACTGTTGCGGGCCCGCCAACTGCGGCGTGGTGAACACCGTCCCCACCGGCCCCGGGGCGTCCGGGAATGCGGGCGGCAGACCGGCGTCGGGAACCTGCGGCACGCCCAGCTCCGGTCCGACCGGCAGGGCGTCGAACAACGCCTGGCTCATCGGGCGGGCGTGGTCGACCTGCTCGGGGGTCAGGCCCAGCGGCAGCAGCACGGCCCGGTCGGCGGCGTCGATCAGCGACCGGCGGCCCTGCCGGACCACCCAGGAGTCGTTGCCGTACCGCAACACCACCGCGTCGGGGCCGTCGAGCACCCGGCGGCGGGAGTTGAGTTCGGGGCTGCCGTCGATCACCGTCACCGTCACCGGCGAGGGTGCGCCGACGCCCTGGACGTTGGCGACGGTGTCGCAGATCAGCCAGGACGAGGTGCTGGGGCTGGTGGGCAGGATGTCCGACGGGGCGCCCGGGATACCGACCAGCGGTCCGTGCGGCTGTTCGGCGATCTGCGCGGAGCGCACTTTGTGCGGATTGTCGGCCCGCCCGGCGATCAGCCGCGCCGACGCGAGATTCAACGCCGGATATAAGGTGTCGCCGACCCGGACGTACAGCGCTCCGGAATCGCGGTCGGCGATGATCGGCGATTCGTTCAACTGGCCCGAGGGGCTCAGGAACGACCACAGCAGCGCGCCGAGGCAGACCATCGCACCTGCGGACACCGAGGCGACCACCGCCAGCGCCTGCCGGCGGCCCGGTTCCACCTCCATGCGGACCTGCCAGCGGGTCAACGCCATCGCGGTCCGCCGGGCCAGGAACTGGTACCCGGTCATCTGGGTACGGGTCGACAACCCCAGGCCGTAACCGGGCCCCCGCTGTTCGTCAGCCACGGCGCGCCCCGATCTCCGCCCGTTGCACTGCCCGATCAGAGCGCCGTGCCGATCCCCTGTTGGTCGTCATCTACCCCTGCCTGGTCCCATGATTCTTCTCTGCGCATGCTAGCTGTGTCGCGCAACGACTGCCGGGAGTGCAGATTGCAATCTGGCGGCGATGGCGAATCTCGGTTCGCCGGTACTTGGCCGAAGTATGACCGGGTTAGGTGAACAGTCTGTTAAGCACGAGTTCCCCGGGAGCACCACGCGGGCCGCGCCGGTGGCCGCCGTGGCGGAGACGCAGAAACAATCGTCGCGATCGAAATGCCGGCCCGGTCGGTGCCCCTTGCCCCGCACCCCATCGCACGCACCGCGGGACGACCCCCGAAATTCCGCATCTGCGGTACCTGGCATTCCTGGGAATCGGCTGCACATCTGGTGTCAGAATATCGGGTCACGTCATTTTTCGCGCTAACGTCGAAGTATGACGGCGATTGACGGCACCGGTGCGCACCGACGACTCGACCCGAGAGGTCCGGCCACCTCACCAGCGACGGAAGAGACCACCCACCCTGTTGACCTGCCCGTCGACGTCGTCGACGTCGAACTGGAGTTGGAGCAGGGGTACCGGTCGGAGATTCACAAGAACCACGACGACACCGTCGACGTCGAGACCTACGGCGGCGGTTTCGACCTGAGCCGACGAGCGGTCGCCCCGCACCTGCGCATCGGCAAGGACAGGTGGTTCAACCTGCTGTGGCTGATCCCGATCGGGTTCGTCGGCCTGATCGCGATGATCGCGATCGGCAAGGGCGTCCGTCACATGCCCGGCGTCGAGGAATTCATCGCCCAGTACCCGGGCAGTAGCCCTTCCACGGAAGTCCCCGGCGGTCTGCCCGCGTGGGCGGGCTGGACGCACTTCTTCAACCTGTTCATGATGATCTTCATCATCCGGGCGGGCATCCAGATCCTCTGCGACCATCCGCGGCTGTACTTCAGCCGCAACTCCACCCCCGGTAAGGACGAGTGGCTTCGGGTGGGCCCGCCGGTTCCGGATGACCCGTATTGGACCGCAAACGCCGACACCGTCGCGTTGCCGGCCCAGTTCGGGCTGCCGGGCTTCCGGCATTCGATCGGCCTGGCCCGCTGGTGGCATATGGGTCTGGGGGTGCTGTGGCTACTCAACGGCGCGGTGTTCTACGTGCTGTTGTTCACCACCGGCCAATGGCGTCGTATCGTCCCGACCAGCTGGGACATCATCCCGCACGCCGCCTCGGTGATGATCCAGTACGCGTCTATGGACTGGCCGGATGACCACACCTGGACCAACTACAACGCGCTTCAGCTGATCTCGTACTTCGTCACGGTGTTCATCGCTGCGCCGGCGGCCTTGATCACCGCGCTCGGCATGTCACCGGCACTCTCCCAGCGGCTGGGGGTGGTCAGCAAGCACATGCGGCTCAACCTGCAGATCGCGCGATCCCTGCACTTCGTGGTGCTGTGCTACTTCCTGATGTTCATTCTGGTGCACGTCACGATGGTTTTCGCCACCGATGCGTTCGACAACCTCAACCACATGTTCGCCGCCCGCGGCTGCAATGTCGGCGACGGACCAGAGTGCCACAGCTCGATGGGCTTCTGGGTCTTCGCGCTGGCGTTCGTGATCTGCGCCGTCGGCTGGATCGCGGCCACTCCGCTCACCCTGCGGTACCCGCGTGTCATCCAGAAGATCGGCTACGCGCTGATCGGCCCGTTCCAGCGTGCACTGGAGAAGCTCGACCCCGAACCCGGCACCTTCACCGAGGACGACATCTCCCCGTTCCACTGGCGCAACGGTCGGCTGCCCGAGACCGTGGAATACAAGGAATATGAGGCGAACGATTTCAAGGACTGGCGACTGAAGGTCTACGGCCTGGTGGAGAACCCCATGGAGTTCTCACTCGAGGACCTCAAAGCCCTGCCCTACCACGACCAGATCACCCAGCACATGTGTGTGCAGGCCTGGTCGGGTGTGGCCAAATGGGGTGGCGTCCAGATGTCGACGATCATGGAGATCGTCAAGCCGTTGCCGCAGGCCAAATGGGCGATCTTCTACTCGATGGGTCTGGGTGCCACCGGCGGCATCTTCTACAACGCGCACCCGGTGGACCAGATGTGGCATCACATGTCGATGTTGGCCTACAACATGAACGACCAGCCGCTGCCCTACATGCACGGCCGGCCGCTACGGCTGCGCAACGAGCTACAGCACGGCTACAAGCTGGTGAAGTGGATCAAGGGCATCGAATTCGTGGAGAGCTACAAGGAGATCGGTAGCGGCCACGGCGGTTACAGCGAAGACCACAAGTTCTTCGGTCGTCACCAGACCATCTGATCCACGCCCCTGGGCTGGGCCTGTGTGTCCGGTTGCCGGCTGCCAGGCAACGGCGGTCTTGCGCTGCCGCAGCTGCGGAAGGACCACGCCGCCGGTGCAGGTTCTGTCCGTTGTCCTCGGCAGTGCCACCGAAACCGCCCCCGCGTCGTAGGGTGACAGCAGGCAACCGAACAACGGGAGAACCCATGCGGAATCGCGGTATCGGAAAGTCCGTGGTGTCGATGATCGCGGTCGGTTTCGCTGTCGGTGCGGTGGCGACCGCCTGCGGCGACTGCGACGGCGAAGACGACGGCGGCGCCTACAGCGAGGTCACCCAGGCGCCGCCGGCGCCGGTTGCTCCGCCGGTGGACAGCGGCACCGAACCGGGAACGACAGCCGTCCCGGAGACTCCGCTGACCAGTGCAGCGCCCGCCGTAGAGCCAGCACCGGCCGCTCCCGCCGCACCGGCCGCCCCGGCACCACCTCGGGCACCGTCGGCACCGTCCGTACCTGCGGTGCCGGCAGTGCCAGCGGTTCCGCCTATTCCGGCGATCCCGGCCATCCCCGCGATCCCGCCCATCCCGGCCATCCCGGCGATTCCCCACCCGTAGGGCATCGTCGGCGCCCGCCGGTCAGGGTCAGATCCCGGTCCAGGCCTCGTCCAAGCGTTCGGCCACGTCGATGACCTGCGCTCGTTGTGACTGCGGACTGTCGATCTCGTCGGCGACGTAGGAGGCGATGAAGCGGCGGATTTCGCCGTCGACGCCGGCGAAGATCCGCAGCAGTTCGCCCCGCAGCGACGTCGAGGAGACTTCGACGGTGATATCCGACGGCCGCGGTTTGGGCACGTCGATCACCAGCAGCAACGGCTCGGCGGCCCGCGCCGTGGCCCGCAACGCGATATCGCCGGCCACGGTGAACCGCTGCTTGTCCAGACGCAGGTCGATGAGCAGGTCGATTTCGAGGGGAATGTGAATGGCGAACGTCAGCAGGTCGCCCAGATCTCGCGACACCCGCGGTTGCTGGACCCGGACCTTGGCGGTCACGCGGGCGATCCCGCCCGGCCCCTGGCGCATCGAGGGCATCTCGAATTCGTCACCGGCGATGTCGGCGAACGCAGCGGCCACCCGTTCTTCGGTGACGGCGATCTCGAAGAACTTGCGACCGAACTCTTCGTAAGTCAGGAAGCTGTGGTTCTGCATAGGTTGATACGGTCTCACGTCCCCGCGGGCGACGGGCGTTGATCTGCCTGCGCGTCGCCGCCGTCTTCACACTCGACCACCCCGCGGCAGCTCAGGTGTTCGATCAGCGGAACCACGCCGGCGGCCAGGTGCTCGGCCATCGCGGTACGGGCCCCGGTCTCATCACGGGCCGCCAGTGCGGCCAATACCCGACGGTGGTCCGCCATCGACTGCTCGGGCCACCCGTCGATGACCGGGAACACCGCCTCGGGCGCGTACCGGGTTATCTGCGACATGATCTGGGCCAGTTTCGGTGAGGCGGCGGCGACGTTGATCGCCCGGTGGAAATCGTGGTTGAGCCGCACGGTGCGCTCTTCGTCGTCCCCGGCGTAGGCCTGTTCGAGCTGTTCCTGGATCTCGTGCAGTTCGTTGAGTTGTTCGTCGGTGACGGCCGCGGCGGCGCGCGCCGCCAGTTCCCCCCCGACGAACGCCTGCACCTCGGATACATCGGCGAGGTCACGCCTGGTCACCGGTAACACCACGAAGCCGCGGTGCGGTTGCTGGTCGAGCAGGCCTTCGGCACGCAGTTCGAACAGCGCTTCGCGAACCGGGGTGACGCTGATCCCCAGTTCCGTTGCCAACTGGTCCAATCGGACGTACTCCCCCGCGGCGTATTCGCCGTCGAAGATCCGCTTGCGCACGAAGCGCGCGACGGCCTCCGACAGCTGCGGGCGGGCACTGAAATCGGGCACGGACATGTCGTTCAGATGCGGTAGTCGGCGAGCAGTCGCTTGCTGATGATCTGCTTCTGGATTTCGCTGGTGCCCTCGCCGATCAGCAGGAACGGCGAATCGCGCATCAAGCGTTCGATCTCGTATTCCTTGGAGTAGCCGTAGCCGCCGTGGATGCGGAAGCTCTGCTGGGTGACCTCCGAGCAGAACTCGCTGGCCAGGTACTTGGCCATCCCCGCGGCGACATCGTTGCGCTCGCCGGAGTCCTTGAGCCGGGCCGCATTGACCATCATCAGGTGTGCCGCTTCGACTTTGGTGGCCATCTCGGCCAATTGGAAGGCGATGGCCTGGTGCTCGGCGATCGGCTTGCCGAAGGTCTCCCGCTGCTGGGCGTAGCGGGCGGCGAGTTCGAAGGCGCGGATGCCCACCCCGCAGGCGCGGGCCGACACGTTGACCCGACCCACCTCGATGCCGTCCATCATCTGGAAGAAGCCCTGCCCGGGGGCGCCGCCGAGGACGTCGTCGGCGCCGGCCCGGTACCCGTCGAAGATCAGCTCGGTGGTGTCGATGCCCTTGTAGCCGAGTTTGTCGATCTTGCCCGGAATGGTCAGGCCGGGTGCGACTTCGCCGAAGCCGACCGGCTTTTCGACCAGGAAGGCGGTGAGGTTGCGGTGTGGCCGGTCGGCGCCCTCATCGGTGCGCACCAGAACCGCTACCAGAGTGGAGCTGCCGCCGTTGGTCACCCACATCTTCTGTCCGGTGATGCGGTAGTCGCCGTCGGCTTCGCGGGTGGCGCGCGCTCGGATCGCCGCGACGTCGGAGCCCAGTTCGGGTTCGGACATCGAGAAGGCCCCGCGGGTCTCGCCGGTCGCCATCCGCGGCAGGAAGCGCTGTTTCTGTTCGTCGGTGCCGTGCTGCCGCAGCATGTAGGCGACGATGAAATGGGTGTTGAGCACACCGGAGACGCTCATCCAGCCGCGGGCGAGTTCTTCCACGCACAGCGCATACGTCAGCAGCGATTCACCCAGTCCCCCATATTCTTCGGGGATCATCAGGCCGAACAGGCCCATCTCGCGCATCGTGTCGACGATGGCTTGCGGGTAGGTGTCGCTGTGCTCGAGGTCCGCTGCCGCGGGGATGACCTCTTTGTCCACGAATCGGCGGACCGTCTCGAGGATTTCGGTCTGGACCTCGGTCAGTCCCAGGGTTTGGGCAATTCGTGTCATGAACCGACTCTCTCGAATACGGCGGCCAGTCCCTGGCCGCCACCGATGCACATGGTTTCCAGTCCGTAGCGGGCTTGGCGGCGGTTCAGCTCACGGGCCAGTGTCGCCAGCATCCGCCCGCCGGTGGCGCCCACCGGGTGGCCCAGTGAGATCCCCGAACCGTGCACGTTGGTGCGTTCCCGGTCGGCGGCGCTGAACTTCCACTCCGCCATGACGGCCAGCGCCTGGGCGGCGAACGCCTCGTTGAGCTCGATCAGGTCCATGTCGGCGAGTCGCAGGCCGGCTTTGGCCAGCGCGACCTCGGTGGCCGGGACCGGCCCGATACCCATCACGTTCGGCTTCACCCCGGCGACTCCCCAGGAGACCAGCCGTACCAACGGGGTCAGGCCCAGCTGCGCGGCCTGCTCCGGGGTGGTCACCACGCACATCGAGGCGGCGTCGTTCTGCCCGCTGGAGTTGCCGGCGGTGACGGTGGCCTCCGGATCGCTTTTGCGCAGCACCGGTTTGAGTTTGGCCAGCGACTCCATCGAGGTGTCGGCCCGGGGATGTTCGTCGGTGTCGATCAGTTCCTCGCCGCTGCGGGAGTGCACGGTGACACCGATGATCTCGTCGGCCAGCACACCGCTGCGTTGCGCCGCCACCGCCCGCTGATGCGAGGTGACCGCCAGCTCGTCCTGCTCGGCGCGGGAGATCCCATACTGCCGACGCAGGTTCTCGGCGGTCTCCAGCATTCCGCCGGGCACCGGGTGGTACTTCCCGCCGGCGGTGGTGCGACCGCGTGCCAGGCCGTCGTGCACCCGGATTCCGCCGCGGGATCCGCCCCAGCGCATATCGGTGGAGTGGAACACCACGTTGCTCATGCTCTCCGCGCCACCGGCGATCACCACGTCGTGTGCGCCGCTGCCGACCTGCAGGCAGGCCTGGATCACCGCTTGCAGACCCGACCCGCACCGCCGGTCGACCTGCATGCCCGGAACGGTCACCGGCAGACCGGAATCCAGGGCTACCACCCGCCCGATGGCCGGGGCCTCACTGCTGGGGTAACAGTGGCCCAGCACCACGTCGTCGATGACGTCGGCGGTCAGGCCGGTGCGCGCCAGCAGTCCGGTCAGTGCCGCCACACCGAGTTCGACGGCGGTCAACGACGCGAACATCCCGCCGTAGCGACCGATCGGCGTCCGGACGGGCTCGCAGATCACCGTCTCGCGCAGCGTCATAGGTGCCGGCCTCCGGTCACCTCGAGCACGGTGCCCGTCATATATGAGGAAAGGTCCGACGCCAGAAACAGCGCTACGTTGGCCACCTCGTCGGGTTCGCCGGCACGGCCCAAGGGCACCTCGGCGACCTTCGAGTCCCAGATGCGCTGCGGCATGGCCTCGGTCATGGCCGAGCGGATCAGCCCCGGCTGGATCGCGTTGACCCGCACCCCGAGGTAGGCAAGCTCCTTGCTGGCGGCCTTGGTCATGCCGACGATCCCGGCTTTGGCAGCCGAATAGTTGGTCTGCCCGATCATGCCGACCTTGCCGGATATAGAGGACATGTTGACGATCGCGCCGCGCTTCTGTTCCCGCATGATGGCCGCGGCCGCGCGCAGTCCGTTCCAGGTCCCCTTCAGATGTACCGAGATCACCTGGTCGAAGTCGTCCTCGGTCATCTTGCGCATGGTGGCGTCACGGGTGATCCCGGCGTTGTTCACCATGATGTCCAGCCCACCGAACCGCTCGACGGCGACTCCGACCAGTGCGTCGATCTCGGCGGAGCTGGTCACATCGGTACGCACCGCCACCGCGACGTCGGAGCCGAGTCGCTGCGCGGCGTCCTCGGTGGCCTCCAGGTTCAGGTCGCCCAGCACCACGCGGGCACCTTCGGCGACGAAGCGTTGTGCGATCGCGAAGCCCAGTCCCTGCGCACCTCCGGTGATCACCGCGGTCTGCCCGTTGAGTAATGCCACTGTCGAATCCATTCTCTGTGTGTCGTACCCACCCACCGTCGGGCACATCATATTTCATATATGATTTGTCGGCCAGTGCCGAAAGGGGCCGTGTCATGACGACCGCATCCGTCGACGACGACGTTTTCGCCGACATCCTGTCCCAGACCCGCCGATTCGTCCGGACCGTGGTCGTGCCGCGGGAACAGGAGATCCTCGACACCGATCAGGTCCCCGACGACCTGCGGCAGGCCGCCAAGGATCTCGGCCTGTTCGGCTATGCGATCCCCCAGGACTGGGGCGGCCTGGGGCTGAACCTGGCCCAGGACGTCGAACTGGCCATGGAGCTCGGTTACACCTGCCTGGCGGTCCGGTCCATGTTCGGCACCAACAACGGCATCGCCGGACAGGTGCTGGTCGGGTTCGGCACCGACGAGCAGAAGCAGCGCTGGCTGCCGGCCATCGCCTCCGGCGCGGTCGCCTCGTTCGCACTCACCGAACCCGGCGCGGGCTCCAACCCCGCGGGACTGCGCACCAAGGCCGTCCGGGACGGCGACGACTGGGTGCTCGACGGCCAGAAGCGGTTCATCACCAATGCACCGCTGGCCGACCTGTTCGTGGTGTTCGCCCGCACCCGCCCCGCCGACGAGCACGGGGCCGGAATCGCAGTGTTCCTCGTGCCGGCGGATGCCGCGGGAGTAACAGTCGGCAGCAAGGACGCCAAGATGGGCCAGGAGGGCGCCACCACCGCCGATGTCACCTTCTCCGGCGTGCGCGTGGGCTGCGACACCCTGGTCGGCGGTAGCGAGGACATCGGCTACCGGGCGGCGATGACGTCGTTGGCGCGCGGACGCATCCATATCGCGGCGCTGGCGGTCGGCGCGGCGCAGCGCGCACTGGATGAATCGGTGGCCTACGCGGCCAGCGCCACCCAGGGCGGCAGTGTCATCGGCGACTTCCAGTTGGTTCAGGCGATGCTCGCCGACCAACAGACCGGGGTGATGGCCGGCCAGGCCCTGGTGCGCGATGCGGCCCGCAAATGGGTCGCCGACGAAGACCGGCGCATCGCGCCCTCGGTGGCCAAGGTGTTCTGCACGGAGATGGCGGGCAAGGTCGCCGATCTGGCGGTACAGATTCACGGCGGCACCGGGTATATGCGTGGCGTGCCCGTCGAGCGCATCTACCGGGACGTCCGCCTGCTGCGGCTCTACGAGGGCACCAGCGAGATCCAGCGGCTGATCATCGGATCGAATCTGGTTAAAGGCGCAAAACGCGGATTGTAAGCAGCATCACTTTTTTCCGGCGAGAAACTCGCAACGTGAGTCACATTTTTCACTGGGACCGGCGGTATCGGGTATCCTGAACGCACCCATTGAGCAGGTGATTTGATGGATAAAGTGCAAATTGAGACATGCTTGTGACCATGCGCAACAAACTCATACACAGCCTCTACCAGCACTTACGCCAATAGATCGTGCCTCCCGCGCATTTATGTCGATCTACCTGGTGTTTTCAGGATTAAAAGTTGTGTTTGGCAACATGAATGTCAAACGTGATGGGCACCACAGATTTTGGTAAGTGCAGTTATCCATTGTTAACGTGCTCGCTCATGTTTGGTCTCGAAGCACTGATGGCGCTCATCCACCAGGTTTCCGGCACCCCGTACATCCCCGGTGGGAACACCGCCGCGGGCACGGACTGCTCGGGTCTGGCCTCCTGGGTGTCCAACGTCGCCAGCGGCCGGCCGGCCTTCAGCGGCCGTTTCCACACCGCCAACGAAGAGCAGGCTCTGCTGGCCCGCGGCTTCCGCTACGGCACCGCCCCCAACGCGGTCGTGGTGGGCTGGAACAGCTATCACACCGCGGTGACGCTGCCCGACGGCACGCCGGTCTCCAGCGGTGAACGCGGCGGCGTCCGGATCGGTGGCGGGGGCGCCTACCAGCCGCAGTTCACCCATCACATGTACCTGCCGATCGACGAGGCTCCGGTCGAGGAAGCTCCGGTGGTGGAGTTCGCCGCCATGGTGGAGCCGGCACCCGAGCCCGCGCCCGAACCGATGATCGAGCCGATGGCCGTCGAGTTCGCCCCGCCGGCCGATGCCCCGCCGATGGAGGCTCCCGCCCCCGAGGCGCCCGTCGAGGCCCCCGTCGAAGCACCGGTGGACGGCCCGATCGACGCACCCCCCGCCGAGGCCGCTCCGCTGGATGCCCCGCCCGCCGACCAGGCCCCCGGCGAGCCCGGTCCGGCCCCGGCCGACCGCGAGGCACCCGCCCCCGCGTAATCCCCGCCTAGCCCGCCGGCCGCTCCGCCGTCCGGCGGCGCGCCAGCAACCAGGCCAATCCGTCGGCTTCGCCGTCGGCGATCACCTCGAGGTCGGCGAACGCCACGCGCAGTTCACCGGGTGCGGCCCGGAACCGCCCCGCGGCCCCGCCGACCTCGCTCAGCGCGGTGACCGCCAGCAGCCCCCCGGGCGCCAGGCGTTCCACCATCGGCGTATCCAGTCGGGGGTCCCGGAACCGGGCGCAGTAGACGACGTCGGCGGGCGGCCCCGCCGGGAGACCCTCGTCGAGGTCCACGACTTCGAACCGGCATGTCGCCGCACTGCCGCTGCGCATTGCCAAGGCGCGCGCCTGCTCGATGGCGACCGGCGAGACGTCGTATCCGGTGACCTGCAGACCGCGCCCGGCCAACCAGACCGCGGCGGTACCGGGACCGCAGGCGATGTCGAGCGCCTGCCCGCCGGTCGGGAAATCCTGCGCGAACGGCGCGAACACCGCCGCCGGGCCGATCGCCTCCGGCGCGGGCAGGGCTCGGCCCGCGTATTTGGCATCCCAACGGCTGCGGTCCTGGTCACTCATCGCCATGGACGATACTGCGGTGGTGAAACTGCGCCTCCCGATCGCATTGTTGCTGTTCGTTCTCGGCGGAGCGGCCGGTCTGATCGGTGACCACTCCCACGTGGTCACCGGAACCACCGAATACCTGCCGCGCTCGCAGGCGCTGCCCTTCATCTGGAGCAGCCCGATCTATTTCCCGATCCTGGTCGGGTCGGCCACGGTGTTCCTGGCCGAGTTGCGGCTGCATCTGCCGTCCCCCCGGACCCGGGTCACCCTGCGCCAAGGCGTGGCCGGGGTGGCCGCGGTGCTGGGCAGCTACGTGGTCACCGCAATGCTGCACACCGCGCCGATCGTTCCCATCATGACGCTGATCTGCGCGTTCGCCGCAATCACCTTCTGCGCCTTGGGAGATCGACCGGCGATCCTGTGCGGGACGCTGATCGCATTGGTCGGGCCGGCGGTCGAGATCGGGATCGCCGCGGCGGGCCAGTTCCGCTATGCCCCCGGTTCGGATGGACTGTTCGGGGTTGCGCCGTGGCTGGTCCCGCTGTATTTCGCGTTCGGCGTCATCGCGGCACTGTTCGGTGAGATCGCTTCCGCAGCAACGGATTCACGTCGGTAGGGCTATCCATCCACCGGCGGCGGCCGGGGTTCAGCCCAGTGTCGTCGCCGACGGACAGATATTGGTGCGGGCCGCCTCGACCACCTCGCCGGCGAGGGGCTTGGCGATCTGTAGGTACACCGCTACCTGATCGATGATCAGGCCGGTCGGATGTTTCGGGAACTCCAGGCAGGCGGTACGTCCGGCGGCCAGCCGACGGGCTTCGCTGCCGGGCGGGAACTTCCCGCGGATCGCGTTGAGGTACGCCATCTCGGCGGGGCTGGGGTAGGTCGACTTCTGGTCGTTGCAGACCAGGACGTCGGGACTGTTGCCGCAGTAGTCGGGGTCGCGGGGATTGAGCGGATCGGCCTGAGCGGATGAGGCGGTACCGATCAGTCCGGCCAGCACGCTTGCGGCCAAGACCGCCGCCAGTCCGATTGATTTCACGTCCAGCGCCTTTCTGTCGCCGCTGACGCTAGCAGCAATGCGGGACCGGTCGGCAGCACTTGCCGGGTCTTGTTCACCACCGGCGCCGTGCCGCACGTAGCATCGCCGACATGAGTTGGGCTGCCCGGTTCACCGCGCCTCTTGCCGTCGTCGGCATGGCGGCGGGAGGAGTCTTGCTGGACGCGGCCCCGGCGCATGCCGACGACGCCGGGTTCATGAACTATCTGAACACGCACGGCTACACCGCACGTTATGCCGGCGACGAACCCATCGCCGAGCCCAGCGTGCGCGCACTGGGCCACATGATCTGCGAGAACCTGCGGGTGGGCTGGTCGGTGGAGATTCAGCAGCCCAACTATCCGGCGTGGCCGCAGTTCGGCTTGATCGCCGACGCCGCCCGCCACGAACTGTGCCCGGGCGTGTGACGGTGTCACCCGCTCACCCGGGCCCACCGCTGTGCACCGGTCCTGCGCCGTTCGGCGTCCGTTAACTAAAGTGCTCTAGGTGGACGGACGAAAGATCGCGCGCTTCTGCGGTCGCAGTCTGGCCATTGTGACCTCGCTGGCGGTCTCGGCGGCGCTGATCTATGCGCAGCACACCGACGACGCGGCACCCCAGCCCACGGAGACCGCCACCGCCGCGCCGCCGCCGCCGTCGCTGCCGCATGCGCAACCCTTCGAAGGGATGCGCATCGCCAATCCCGCCGAGGCCGCAGCGCTGGCCGCCAATGTGCCGATGCCCACCGAGGGCCAGCAGTTCGCCTTCCCCCTTCCGCCCGGACCGGCGCCGGAGAACGGCCTGCAGGTCAAGACCATCTGGGCCGCCCGCACCCTGAGCGTGCTGTTCCAAGAGATCAAGACCATTTACGGCTACCGGCAGGACCCGCTGAAATGGCATCCCAACGGGCTGGCCATCGACGTGATGATCCCCGACTATCACAGCGAGTCCGGGATCGCGCTCGGCGACCAGATCGCCGGTTACGCCCTGGCGAACGCCAAGCGCTGGGGGGTCAACCACGTCATCTGGCGCCAGAAGATCTACCCGGGTGTCGGCGGCGGCGATTGGACGTCGGACCTGGGCAACGAAACCGCCAACCACTACGACCACGTCCACATCGCCACCGACGGCGGCGGTTATCCCACCGGGCAGGAGACCTACTTCGTCACCTCGATGACCCCGGCCCCACCGGATTGACCGGCGACCCTCGCCACGCCCGCGCCGCGGACCCCAAATTTGTCGAACGTGTGTTCTAATCTTTGTCGCAGGGCAGCCCGCGCTCGGCGGGCGCCGACGAGAAGGAGTTCGACGCAATGACCGCACCCGCATTCGCCGTAGCTGCGCCGGCCACCGCCCCCGACGACTTCCCGGTGCACCCGACGCCGCAGCCGGGGCCCGCCCCCGAACCCGCACCCGCCGACCCTCAGCCCAAAGCCTCGGGCAGAAAGGGTGCCGGCAAGAAGGCCAAGACGTTCGAGTTGACCCTGGCCGTCACCGGCACCGCCGACGGCGAATGGCGCGGCGAGATCAAGCAGGGCAGCACCTATCTGGTGCGCAACCTCGCCATCTCGGCCGCTGCGGTGTCGCGCGCCGCCAAGGAACTGCACGAGGAGATCTTCGGGCCCATCGAATCGCTGATGAACGAGGCCCGGTCGCAGCAGGCGGCCCGGGTGGCGGCACTGGAAGCCGAGCTCGAGGCTGCCCGCAAAGCGCTGGCCGACTTGGACTGATCAGCCGGCCGTCTCCCGCAGCATGGCCTGGGCGGTGGCATAGACCGCGCGGGCGTGCAGTTCGAACATCGCCACCAGATCGACCGAGTCGCCGCCGATCTCCTTGGTGATGAACAATCCGTCCGCGCCCGCCAAGGCATACGTGGCAACCTGCCGAACCTGGGCGTCGGTCAGGCCAGGGGTCAGTTCGCCGAGGCCGGCGACCAGGGCATCGTGCGCCTGGGCGCGAACGGTCAGGAATTTGGCGCGGGCACGTGGCTCGACGGGACGCCGCTCCAGAGCCAACATCAGGCCGAGCCGGATGAAGTCCGGCGAATCCAGCAGCGCCTTCGCGGTCTGGGCGGCCACGACCTCCAGGCGTTCGCGCGCCGAACCGTCGGCGGGCAGCTCCCACCCGGTGAGCCACGTCGCGAAACTTCGCTCGATGACTGCGGCCAGCAGATCGTCTTTGTCCTTGAAGTGCCAATAGATCGAACTGGCCGGCAGTCCGCATTTGGCGCTGACGGCACTGATGCTGGTGCCCTCGTAACCACGCTCGGCGGCGATCTCGCCGGCTGCGTCCAGGATCCGTCGCCGGGAGATGTCACCATCGGCGCGCCGGCGCCGGGTCGGGGTTGCTTCGTTGTCGGCCATCGCCCCCCCATTCTCTACACACCCTTGACCCTGTAGCGATCACTACATTACCGTAGCGATCACTATAGGCCAAGTGTCGGCGGACGCACGGCTCCGAACGAAATGGACCAGGGGCGTGAGCGAGAAAACCTACGACGTCGCGATCATCGGCTACGGCCCCACCGGCGCCACCGCTGCCAATCTGCTCGGCCAGCTGGGCTTGGACGTCCTGGTCGTGGAACGCGACAGCGACATCTACCAGCGTGCGCGAGCGATCTCCACCGACGAAGAGGTACTACGGATCTGGCAGGCGGTGGGATTGGCCGACCGGTTACAGCGCGACATGCTGCCGGATCGACCCGTCGCCTTCGTCGACGCCCACGGGGTGCCGTTCATCGAGACCACCATCACCTCGCGCGGTAGCGGGCATCCACCGCAGCAGTTCCTCTACCAGCCGGCCGTCGACCGGGTGCTGCGTGCCGGTGTTGCACGGTTCCCGAACGTCGAGGTGCTGCTCGAGCACGAGGCCGTGCAGACCGTGAACGGCGCCGAGCACGTCACGCTGGTACTGGCCTCCGCGGATGGCTCCCGCACGGTGCGTGCCCGCTACGTTATCGCCGCCGACGGCGGATCGTCTCCCACCCGCGGACGGCTCGGCGTCGGTTACTCCGGGACCACCTATGCCGAACGCTGGGTCGTGATCGACACCAAGGTTCACCGGGAATGGGATGCCCACGACCGCTTGCGGTTTCATTGCAATCCGTCCCGTCCCACCGTCGACTGTCCGACCCCGCTCGGACACCACCGGTGGGAATTTCCGGCCCGTGCCGACGAAGACACCGCGACCCTGGTCAGCCATGACTCGGTCTGGAAGGTGCTGAGCGAGCAGGGCATCACCGAGGACCACGTCGACGTGCTACGCGCCGTGGTCTACAGCCATCACGTTCGGGTCGCCGACCGCTGGCGCGTCGGGCGGATCTTCCTTGCCGGTGACGCCGCCCATGCGATGCCGCCCTGGATAGGGCAGGGCATGTCCGCCGGGGTCCGCGACGTGGCCAACCTGTGCTGGAAGATCGCGGCGGTCTTGCGTGGACAGATCTCCGAGCCGCTGTTGGATTCCTATGAGGCCGAACGCAAACCACACGTCATCGAGGTCACCCGCCGAGCGGTGTTCGTCGGACGCGTCATCACCGAACGGCGCCCGATGATCGCGGCGCTGCGCAACCACTCCCTTCGTGCCCTGACCAAGCTGCCCGGCGTCCTGGCCGGCGGCCAGAAGCTCTACTGGATTCCCGACGCCCGCTACCGGGAGGGGTTCTTCGTCCGCACCGGCCGCCGGTCATACCGAAACCGGCAGAGCGCCGCGGGCTGGCAGATTCCCCAGCCCCGAGTGGTCGACCGAATCACCGGGGCCACCGTGCGCCTGGATCAGATCCTGGCGGGACGGTGGATCCTGCTGCACCTCGGCGATCCTCCCGTCGGTGCAGCCGCCTGGTCGACGATCGGCGTTCCGATCTTGCAGATCGGCGGCGAGATCGGCGACCACGACGGCACCCTGACCGCATGGTTGCGCGGCAAAAACGCTGCTGCCCTGGTGATCCGACCGGATGGATTCGTCTATGCCGCGGCCGCGTCGGGACGTCCCCTTCCCCCACCGCCTTGCCAGGTCACCGATCCCATCCGCATGCTCACCCGAGACGGAGTCCGCACATGACCGCGACCGCACTGACCGAACACACCGTCACCGTCGACGGGCGCCCGCTGTTCTACGCCGAAGCCGGCCACGGGCCGGCGGTCGTGCTGCTGCACGGCGGGGGGCCGGGCGCATCCGGGGTATCGAACTACTCCCGCAACATCGATGCGCTCGCAGCCCATTTCCGGGTGGTCGTCCCCGATATGCCCGGTTACGGCCGGTCCACCAAGACACTCGACCAGCGCGACCCTTTCGGTGCTCTCGCACGCGCTGTCTGCGGGCTGTTGGACTCTGTCGGGGTGGACGCCGCGCACCTGGTCGGCAATTCCTACGGTGGTGCGGCCGCCCTGCGTCTGGCTCTCGACGATCCCGACCGGGTAAACAAGCTGGTGCTGATGGGGCCCGGCGGTATCGGTACCACCCGCGGCCTGCCGACCGCCGGACTCAACAGCCTGCTCGGTTACTACCGCGGTGATGGACCCAGCCGGGCCAAACTGGAATCCTTCATCCGCACCTATCTGGTCTACGACGGTTCCTCGGTCCCCGATGAACTGATCGACCTGCGCTACAACGCTTCCGTCGACCCCGAGGTGGTCGCCGAGCCGCCGTTGCGTCGCCCGTCGGGCCCCACCGCGCTGCGCACGCTGTGGCGGATGGATCTCACCCGGGATCCGCGGCTGAAACGCTGCACCGTTCCGACCTTGGTGCTGTGGGGCCGCGACGACAAGGTCAACCGGCCCTCCGGTGGACCGCTGCTGCTCAACACGATGCCGAACGCGGAACTGGTGATGACCTCGCACACCGGACACTGGATGCAATGGGAACGCGCGGAGCTGTTCAATCGGCTGGTCGTCGACTTCCTGCGGCCCGACTCCACGCTTACCCACCGGGAACCGTGATGTCTGAGCCGCAGCAGCGCATCCCGGTTTTCGGCAACGTCCGCCTCGGCTATGTCGTGATCGAAACCCGAAGGTTCGCCGACTGGCGCCGCTTCGGCCGCGACGCCATCGGCATGCACATCGACGAAACCCTGCCCGACGCCATGCGTTTCCGTCTCGACGACCAGCCGTGCCGCTTCCTGTTGCAACGCGGACCCGCCGAAGACGTCACCGCGCTGGGTTGGCAGGTCGACGATCACGACACCTTCACCGAGATCCTGGCCCGCGTCACCGGCCGCGGCGTTCCCGTCGCTGAAGCAAGCGCCGAACAGCGGGCGTTACGTGGCGTCGAACGGCTCGTCCGCTTGCCGGGCCCGAACGGTCTCGCACAGGAGATCTTCACCGGGGGCTGCGGGGACAAGGTTGCGTTGCGCATGGTCAATGTCGGCGGGTTCGTCACCGGCGCATCGGGGATCGGACACGTAGCCCTCACCACCAAGCACCCCCACCAGATGCGCGGCTACTTCAGCACCGTGTTCGATGCACGACTGTCGGACTATATCGATGAGACCATCAGCGGTGTGGGGGTCAAGATCCGATTCCTGCGAGTCAACCAACGCCACCATTCGATCGCGATCGCCGCGGTGAACCGGTTGCCAATCAACCCGATCCGAACCCGCGTCCAACATCTCAACATCGAAGTCGCCGACCTCGAGGACTTGGCCACCGGCTACCGACGGGTCAAGGAGCTGGGCTTCTCGATTGCGCTGGGTATCGGCCAACACACGAATGATCGGGAGTTGTCTTTCTATGCCAAGACACCGTCCGGTTTCGAGTGGGAGGTGGGGTGGAATCCGATCGTCGTCGATGAACGCACCTGGACGCCGACCACCCACCGGGGGATCAGCAGCTGGGGCCATCGTCCCGAAGGCTGGAACCTGATCGACAAACTCGCCCAGGCCAGGAACGGCGCCCAGTCGCTGCTACGCCGGGAGGATCCGGTCCCCGCCCTTTCCGGCGCCGGTATCCCGGACTAAGGAAAGGACACCGACGATGAGTCGCATCGACACCCACCACCACTGCCTGCCGCCGTTGTACCGGGCGGCACTGCAGCGAGCCGGGATCACAGACGCCGGCGGGCGGGAATTGCCGCAGTGGAGTGCCGAGGCATCACTAGAGACGATGATCGCACTCGACATCGATACCGCCATCTTGTCGGTGTCGACGCCGGGCACCACATTTCTGCCCGAGCCCGCCGATGCCACGGCCCTGGCCCGTGACATCAACGATTACTCCGCGGCACTGGTCGCCGAGCACCCCGCCCGGTTCGGCTTCTTCGCCACCGTGCCACTGCCCCATGTCGATGCCGCGGTCGACGAAGCCATCCGGGCCCTCGATGTCCTCGGCGCCGACGGGGTGGTACTGCTGGCCAACAGTTCGGGGACCTACCTCGGCCGGCCGGGACAGGACGACCTGTTCGCCGCACTCGACGCTCGCGCGGCTGTGGTGTTCATCCACCCTGCTCATCTGCCCGGACGCGGGGTCGACGGGATTCCCGCGTTTGCCGCGGATTTTCTACTCGACACCACCCGCGCCGCATACCTGTTGGTACGCAACGGAATCAAACGCCGCTATCCGAACATCAAATTCATGCTCAGCCATGGCGGCGGATTTGTGCCCTACGCGGCCCACCGGATGGCGGTATCCCTGCTAGGCGATACCGGTGCCAGCCCCGCCGACAGCCTCGATGACTTCGCGGACTTCTACTTCGACACCGCACTGTCCTCCAGCCCCGCCGCCCTGCCCAGTCTGTTGGCTTTCGCCAAGCCGGGCCACGTCACGTTCGGTTCGGATTGGCCGTTCGCCCCGTTGGCCGCCTCACAATTGTTCGCGGCCGACCTGGAGAACTATCCGCTGGATCCCGGCACGCGCACTGCCATCGAGCGCACCAATGCGTTGGCGCTGTTTCCCCGGTTGGGGCCTGGCCCCCAGCTACCCAACTCCGTACCGTTACCCGCTCGAATACGGCGCAATGCCGGCCGGGTAGTCATGCGCACGGTGGCACGGATGATGGCTACCCGCTGACCGCCCGTCATCCCCGCGGGGCGCGCAATCCCAGCGTCCGCCGGCAGGTGGACAGCAGTTCGTCGCGAAGCCCGTCGTCGTCGAGCCCGTTGAAGGGCAGTCCGACCGTCGAACTGATTCCCGCCATCACGAGGGCGGCCCGTACCTGGCCGGTCACCCCGGGTTCCGCCCCGGCCAGGATCTCCAACTGCCGACGCACCATGGCGTCCCATTCGGGCCGGGTGCGCAGGTAGGCGACGACGCCGGGATCGCCGCGCAGGATCGGGATGAGCCGGCGATTGGCCACGGCCAGAGAGACGTAGCCGACCAGCATCCGGTCCGCCCGCGCCCGCGCCCCCCGCACGTCGTCGACCGCCTGCAGCAATTCGGCGAGCTGGGCGACGAGCGGCTCCAGAATGGCTCCGAGAAGTTCGTCGCGGGTGCGGAAGTGGTGGTAGATAGCGGATTTCGTCAGGCCCAGCGCATCGGAGATCATCTGCAACGAGGTTCCGGCGACGCTGTGGCGGCCAAAGAGATCCACGGCGGCATCCATCAGTCGCCGACGGGTGAGCCCGTGGGCCGACGGTGGCGTGTCCGACGGGAACCGTCCCGGTGTTGCGTTGCTAACACCGCGCACTTTACTGACCATTCGTACAGGTTACTACTGTACGGTTGGTCAGGTATTGCCTTTACGATTGGTCAGTTTTTGTAGCGGGCGAAGCGCCCGAAGACAGGCGCGGCGCCACCGCCCGAGGAGTCCGAAAGAAGGAACATGTCAGCGCAATTCGGCAACATCGATCACACTCCCTTCGACCTGTCGGGCAAGGTTGTCGTCGTTGTCGGCGGCGGCCAGATGCCGGGTCCCCAGATCGGCAACGGGCGCGCCAGCGCCATCATGGCGGCCCGCCACGGTGCCGAGGTGGTGGTGGTCGACAAGAACGAGGCCGCCGCCCGCGAGACCGTCGACATGATCGCCGCCGAAGGCGGTACGAGCTACCCGGTGATCGCCGACGTCTCCGACAAGGAGGACTGCCGCCGGATCTTCGACGTGACGATGCAGCGCAGCGGCCGCGTCGACGGAATGGTCTACAGCGTCGCGATCAATCCGCCGTTCGACGCCGAAACCGACACCATGACCACCGCCGACTTCGATCACGGCATCAACGTGAACATGCTCGGGGGCTACTACTGCAATCTGTTTGCGGCGCAATGCATGGAACGCAACGACGGCGACACCACGGGCAGCATCGTCAACATCTCGTCGATCGCCAGTGTGAAGAACGAGATCGGCCTGAACATCCGCATCATGCCCTACGCGCTGGGCAAATGCGGACTGAACTACATCACCGAACTGACCGCCGCACAGTTCGCCGCGTCGGGAGTCCGGGCCAACACCTTGATGCTCGGCCCCATCGACTCGAACCTGGCCAACCATGACTGCCAGACCCTGTTCGAGCAGACCCCCGCCGAAGCGGAGCAGGCCCACCGGGACGTGGTGAAACTGAAGATGGGTCGGGCCAGCGCATGGGAGACGGCCTATGCGGTGCTCTACCTGCTGGCCGACGAGTCGCGGTTCATGACCGGCCAGCAGATCCGACTCGACGGCGGGGCCGCACTGCTCCGCTGATCTCCCGGCGCCGGCGGCCGGCGCTCAACGGCGGGTGAGCCACTCCAGGAACTCGTCGACGGTGAACACCGGCTTGCCGTACTCCTGCGCCTTGCGGGCCTTCCCGGACTGCGTCCCGGCCTCGGCGATCACCAACACGTCGCACCGCGTCTTGGTCACCGTGCGCACCGGCGCCAGCCCGGCCGAAGCGGCCAGCCGTTCCGTCTCGTCACGCTCCATGATCCGGCCGTGTCCGTCGACCGCGGTTCCGGTGAAGCAGATCCGGGCGCCGGGCACCAGCACCGTGTCGATTTTCTCCGCCGTCGACGCCGTTGCAACCAGCTCGGCGCTCAACTCGCCGGCGCCCAACGCCTGCAATGCATCCTGCAGACGGGCCAGCACCTCGGCGGGTAACCGGTTCCGGGTTGCCGCCAGCATGAGTTGATCGGCGGCCGATCGGCGGGCGGTGTGTTCCCAACCGGTCTCGGCCTCCGGTGTCACCGCGTCGGCGTGCGCGGTGCCCAACAGGATCGACCCCAGTCCGCGACTGACCCGCAGCAGTGCGGACAGCGCCGGAAGGTGTTCGGCGGCAGGGGTGCTGATGTCGGGATCACGACTGATCAGAAGTCCAGCCACCGCATCGTCATCGTCGGGATCCTCGAACGGCGACGAGCCCCCAACCAGGTCCACGGTATCGAGTGCGGCCAGCGCCGCCGTGGCCCGCTGCAGCGCCGTTTCACCGGTTCCCCGGCTTCCCCGCAGTTCGATTCCCAACGGCATGGGTACGACGCGACCGAGCCGTTTGAGTTCGAAGTCGATCAGTCCCAACGTCTCATCGAGTTTGGGGCCCACCGGCGTGCATCCGGCCAGCATCGGTGCGATCACCGCCCAGGCTTCGCGCAGAGTCGGCGCCAGCAGCACATCGGCCACACCGATGCCGTAGGCCTGCCGGGCGTCGGCCAGATCGCGCTGCGGGTTGATCAGGGTCGAGATCGCGGTGCCGTCGTCGAACGCCACCGCCAGTTCGACCGGGCGCGGTCGCGACATCCGGCCCTCGTCGCCGACGGTCAGCAGACCGATCGCGCAGAACCGCCTCGACCGTTGCGGATCGGTCGAGGCGCGCAGGAACCGGGCGATGCGGCGGTCGACCTTGAGGTCCTTGGGCAGCACCGGGCGTTTGAGCACCAGACCGGCCAACGAGGTGCAGCGGCTCAACGCCACATACAGCTGGCCGGTGGAGAACATGCCGCCGGACAGGTCCACCACCAGCCGGTCCAGCGTCTGTCCCTGGCTCTTGTGGATCGTGATGGCCCAGGCCAGTTTGAACGGCAGTTGGGTGAAGGTGCCCACCACATCGCGACGCAGCGTCGCGCCCTCGATCACCGGGCGGGTGGCCTCCCAGGTGAACGGGGTGACCTCGGCGACGTCGCCGTTGGGGAACTCGACCTCGACCACCGCACCGTAGCGGTCGTAGCCCACCCCGAGCACGCGCCCGATCGAGCCGTTGACCCAGCGGTCGGCCTGGTCGTTGTTGAGCATCATCACCTGGGCGCCGACCTTGAATCGCAGTTCGTCCTCGATCGGCTTCTCGAACAGCGACAGGTCACCGGATTCGGTGGCGCGATGCACCAGTTCGTCGCCGGGCAGGCGCTCCAGGTGTTGGCGGTTGCGGGCGGTCACCAGTCGGTTGGTCGGTGCCAGGGTCAACCAGAATTCGTCGTCGGGTGGGACGAAGTCGGGGTCCACCCGCGCATCCAGGTGTTGCTGGGCGTGTCCCAGCAACACGCCTTCCCGAATCTCGTTGAGGATCGCGGTCATCCGGTCGTCGCCGAGTTGACGGAACACCGTCGTCAACGACACGCTCGGGAAGTCCGCGCGGTTGAACGCCTTGGCCGAGAAGAAATACGGCGTGTCGTAGGTGGTCGAGAAGTGGTGCTGTTCGCCCTCGGTGACCACCGGCGGCAACTGGTAGAGATCGCCGACCAACACCACCTGGACACCGCCGAACGGTGTTCCCGGTTCGGGGCCGAACCGCTGCAATGCCGCGGCGATCATGTCGAACACGTCGGCGCGCACCATGGATGCCTCGTCGATGATCAGCGTCTGCAGCTTGCCCAAGGTGCTGGCGAACCGTCCGGGCCGGTAGCCCCCGCCCAGCACGTCGGCGAGCGTGGTGGTGGGCCGAAACCCGAACAATCGGTGGATGGTGTGGCCGTCGACGTTGAGGGCGGCGATCCCCGTCGGGGCTACCACCACCACGTTGCGGTCGGTGTCGGCCATGAAGTGCCGGATGAGCGTCGACTTACCCGTGCCGGCCTTACCGGTGAGGAACAGGTTCTGCCCTGCCGCCAGCAGTCCCAGCGCCTCGCGGAACTCCTCGGTCAGCAGCACCGCGCCACCGCGTCGCACTGGGACCGGACCTCGCCCACCGTCGGAGACAGTTGATAGGCGTGCTGGTGGCAGAAGCCGGTCAACTGGTGCCAGGCGCCGATCAGGATTCCCCCGGCCGGTGAGGTGTCGAGCGACTTGAGCACGGCCAGTTTGGATTTCCAGCGCCCGCCGATGGCCGGCACACCGCAGAGTTCGGCGCAGCGCGCATCGATGAGGTCCTCCACCGCCTGGCGGGCCAGCACCGCCGCCAGGCGTGCCGAGTTGCCCACTGCCCCACCGTCGGATGCGGCGAGCAGTTCCTCGGCGCGGGCGAGCAGCGCTTTGGCGGTGTCGGTCATCGGTCCGCGATGATGTCGAGGACCGTTCGCCGCAGATCCGCGATGGCCCCGTCGCCGAGTGCCGCACCCGTGTGGACGCCCGAACCGCAGATGTCCAAGGTGGGGCGCCGGTGTTGCCGGTAGACCGACCACCCGGATATGTCGCCGTCGGCGTCGCCGGTGAGGGCCAGCGCGACGCGCTGCCTGGTCTTCTTCGTGTTCTCCCATACTTGTTCGGACTGTTGATAGTTCGCCCCCGCCCGAGCCTGGTCGGTGAAGAAGCGTTGATGTGCGGCGGCCTCGACGGCCATCCGGAACAAGCCCGGGGTCGCCTTCCTCTTCACCGTGTCATCGAGGTTGTCGTCGCGGATGACGGCCTCGGCGTCGGCGATGTAGCGGTGCGCCGGCGAATCGTTCTCCTTGACCATCACCACCGATCCCGGCTCGCGGGTGACGTCGAGGAGCTGCGCCGGCAGGGAGCGGGCACGGATCGCGGCGGGCAATCGATCGTCGTGGGAGAACACGATCACCTGGCGTGTCTGGGCCAGTTCGAGAAGCACGTCGAGGAAGCCGTTGATCTTGGCCGGGTCCATGGCCTGGATCGGGTCGTCGAGCACGATGAAGCGGAACGGGCTGGCCGGCGTCGTCGCACGAGGGATGAACAGGGCAAGCGCCAACGCGTGCAGCTCGCCTTGGCTCATCACCGACAACGCACCGGCGGGCACACCGTCGACGGTTCCTTCCACCACGGCTTTCCGCCGGGTGGCCGTTCCCTCCAGGGAGATACCGCCGAGGTCGACGTTGCTCTCATGGCGCATCTGGCGCCAGATGTCTTGGGCCTGAGTCACGACCGGGGCGATCCGGCGGGCGCGCAACGTCTCGGCGTTGGTGCGTAGCCATTTGACCGCGGTCGTGACCTTGCCCAACCGGTCGTCATCGGTGCGGGCCGCGCTTTCCTGATCCACCCAGGCGGCCACGGCCCGGGCCACCGGCGCCCAGGCGTCTTCCAGCTCACCGGCACGCTGCGCCGCCTCCTCGCGCAGCAGTTCCGCCGCATCGGCGAGCTTCACCGCGGCCGATTCCAGGTGCGTCGGAAGATCCGACAGGCTTTCGGTCCTGGCCTGCGCTTGCGTGAGCGCGTCGTCGAAGAGCGACAGCGCCACCAGCTCGACACCGTCGACCGCCGGGACGGCCGACACCTTCCCGAAAAAGCTCTCCGCCGCCTCGCGTGCCCGCACCAGTCGTTGCGTCACGGCTTGATGCTCGGCGGTGCCGGCGTCGAGTTCCTGCAGCCGCCCCACCGCGGCGTCGTACCACTGCTGGTCGAGGGTGCCGGTCTCACACACCGGGCAGGGCCCACCGGCGATGTTCTGGTGCAGATGCAGCGCTTCGCGCAGCAGGGTCGCCCGCGCCGTCAGCGCCTTAACCGCCGCGTCTGTGCCGGATACGTTGGCGTCGATGGCCGCTCGTAGCTCGTTGGCCACGCCGGCGGCGGTGGCCGGATCGGGCACGACGACTTCGGCGATCGTCCGAAGCCGTGCGATGGCAGCGGCCTGGTCGGTCGTGGTGCCCAGCACGATCGCCGAGACTGCCTCGAGGTCGTAGGGTTTGCGGGCGATCAGCTTCTTAATCTGGTCGGCGCGGGGATCGGCGGCCGCGTCCAGCTGCCGGACCAGTTGTGTCCGTGCGTCGTTGGCGGCTTTGCGCCGCAGGCCGAGTCGTCTTTCGGCGTCCTTGAGACGACGGTCGGCGTCGGCGATCTCGTCGAGGCCCAACAGTCGGTTGAGTGCGTCGTAGAGCGTCGACGGCGCATCCTCCAGCAACCCGCCGAGTTCGTCGTAGGACATCAGCGGCCGGTGGGTCAGGAGCGCCTGCTCCCAGCCGAGTGCTTCGATCCCGGTCTTCTTCTGCCCCTTGATCTGCGCCCAGCGCTGGGCGTCGTCGAGCTCGGCGTCGGCGGCCCAGTCCACGCCGATGGTGGCCGTGGTCCCGGCGCGCTCGTCGTCGGGTTCCATGGCGAACTCCACCCGGACCGCGGCGCCACCGGTGTCGTGCAGGTTGCGCCACGAGTCGCGCCAATGCTTGGACTTCTTGGAGAATCGGTAGCTCGCACCGGTCAACGCGTATTCCATGGCCTCGGCGAAGCTGGACTTCCCCGAACCGTTGCGCCCGCTGACGACCGTCAGCCCGCAGTACGGCCGCAGTTCCAGGGTCGCGCTGGGCCCGATTCCGCGGAAGCCCTCGACGGTGATCGACCGCAGGAAAGCCCGCAGCGGTGTGACCTGTGCCGGCGGCTCGGACTCGGGCCGTTGGGACATGGGCTGGTCACTGCCGAGCTGGTCGACGAGCTCTTCGTCGCCCTGCAACGCCGCGGCCACCAGATAGACGGTGTCGTCGCTGACCGAGTCGTCGGCCTCGAACAGCTTCCAGACTTCCGCCTCGACCGACGTGTCGGGGCCATCGACTGTCACCTCATGCACCTCCTGCTGTGCAGGCAGCTTCGCACATGGTTCCGACACGGTGAGCAGCGTGCAGCGCTGGGATCGGCGGCCGGCTCAGGCCGGGTCGAGCTAGCAGACCGTGCGGCCTGCGCGCGGCTCAGTCCACCTTCGGGCAGTAGAAGTGCGGGTCGTTGCGGTAGGCGACCGGCGGGAGATTGCGCGCCGGGGTCTGCACCAGCGGCGCGTCGATCGGCAGACGGCCCGAGGCGCGGTCCAGCGCCGACCGCTTGCGCGGATGCATCAGCGCACGCTGGGGACCGTACTTGGAGACCAGGGTGATCGCCTTGCACAGATAGTCGTGCAACCGCTGCCGGCCCGGAGACCAGGTATAGCCCATCAGTTCTCGGACCGGCGGGTCGTAGAGGGCCACCGTCATGAACGTCAGGAAGTGCTGCATGACCTTGAGGTTCTGCGCCCACAACCAGTCTGGAATCCATTCCAGCGAAGGATGTTTGGGCATGGTCGACAGATCCATCACCTCACGGGCGGCCCAGGTGTTCTCCAACACCTCGGTGCACATGTGGTCCCAGTACGCTTCGAAGTCCTCCCAGGTCTTGGGCACCGGCCGCATGCTCATGCCGTACATCCGATACCACTGGATGTGCTCGTCGAACAGTTGCCGTTTGTCGGCCTCGGTCAGGCCGCCGCCGAACTTCTCGGCGGCCAGCAGCGTCGACTTGAAGAACGTCGCGTGCGCCCAGTAGAAGACGTCGGGGTTCAGCGCGCTGTAGCGGCGTCCCTGTTCGTCGACGCCCTTGATGCCGATGTGGTAGTCGCGGACCTCCGCGCCGGTCTGCGGGGCCCGGTAGCCGTCGAACACCACGCCGCCGATCGGGTAGATCGACCGCATCAGTCGCGGGATGCGTTCCATGAAGAAGATCGAGTGGTCTTTGACCGCCGCGCCCAGTTGCGGGTGCATGTTCTGCATCGAACCCGCCCAGGTGCCCTGGAACAGCCCGGTCCATTGCCCGAAGTACTTCCAGGTCAGCGAGTCCGGGCCCAGGGGGATCGCCGGTTCGTCATACCCTCCGGTGCTCACCGGACATCCCGCGGCGATCGGCGCTTCTTCGGCGGCCGGGCAGGTGTCCGAGGTCTCTTGAGTCATGAAGGCGTACTCCCCCGTCATTGTCGACCGTTTCTGACAACGTGCGTTATCAATCTCGGCTAGTGTAGGAGCACCCCTAACTGCGGTCAACGACGGAGTCGGCCACCGGACCGCAGCTCAAAGCATGGCGCGGCAGGCAGCGGTGATGCCAGAATTCTCATCGGTGCGCACACCGGAGGCGCGATGATCCGCGATGATCGCCGAGGACGGAGACACCCATGACGACGACCGACCTGCCCCTGCCGAGCACGCGCGGCGCGACGGCCGAGGGCGCGAGCACGACCCACAACACCCAGTGCACGCTGTGCGAGTCGCACTGTGGCATCCAGGTCACGGTGACCGACGGGAAGGTCAGTCGCATCCAGGGCAATCCCGACGACGTCTTCTCCCACGGATACATCTGCCCGAAGGCGACCGCCCTGGCGGGTCTGCACGAGGACCCCGATAGGCTCCGGACGCCGATGCGGCGGGTCGGCGACGGATTCGAGCCGGTGGGATGGGATGAGGCCTTCGCCGACATCGGCGCCCGACTGCGCCGCATCCGCAAGGCGCACGGCCGCCGAGCCTTCGGGATGTATCTCGGCAACCCGTCGGCGCACAGTTCCGCGGCGATCTACGGCCTGCTGCTGCGCGAAGCGCTGAAGACCCCCAACTTCTTCTCCGCATCCTCGATCGACCAGATGCCGCACGAGTATGCGGCGTGGAAGGTCTTGGGCTCCAACGTGTTGGTCCCGATCACCGATATCGACCGGACGCAGCGTCTGGTGATCATCGGCGCCAACCCCGCGGTGTCCAACAGCTCCATCTCGATCATGCCCGGCGCCAAGCGACGCATCAAAGCAGTCCAGGATCGCGGGGGAACCGTCGTCGTCATCGACCCGCGGCGCACCGAAACGGCGAAACTGGCCGACGAATACGTCTCGGTGCGTCCCGGCGGAGACCTGTATCTGTTGCTGGGCATGCTGCATGTACTGATCGAGGAAGACCTCTGCGACACCGCGGCGATAGCCCGGCAGGCGGTGGGGCTTCCACAACTGCGCCGGTTGGTCGCCGACGCCACCCCCGAAGCCGTCGCCGAGCGCGCCGGCGTCGACCCGGAAACGATCTACACCCTGGCGCGCGACCACGCCGCGGCGGAGTCGGCGGTGCTGTACTGCCGCATCGGTGTCTGCCAGCAGGAGACCGGCACGCTGGTGAGTTGGCTGGTGACGGTGATCAACGCGGTCACCGGAAACCTGGACCGCGCCGGCGGCGCGATGTTCTCCACCCCGGTCATGGACGTGCCGCGGCTGGCCAAGTACATGTCGGCGGGCCACGGGGCGTGGACCGACCGGTCGGGCCGCTACAAGTCGTTTCGCGGTGAGCTACCCGCGGTCATCATGGCCGATGAGATCCTCACCGACGGCGACGGCCAGATCAAGGCGATGATCACCGTTGCCGGCAATCCGGTCTCGTCGATCCCCCAGAAGGGCCGGCTGGACGAGGCGATGGCTTCGCTGGATCTGTATGTGGCGGTGGATATGTACATCACCGAGACCTCCCGCCATGCGGACTACATCCTGCCGCCGGTCTCACCGCTGGAACGCGAAGACGTCGGATTGTTGATGCCGGTCTTCGCCGTGCGCAACAACATCCGCTATCAGCACCGTTCCTTCGAACCGCCGGCCGGCACCAAGGACGACTGGGAGATCCTCAGTCTGCTGATGCTGGAGCTGCTTCCCACGCCGCTGCGGCAGATCATCACGCCGCTGCGCAAACCCCTACTGGGGGCGATGAATCCGCTGCGGATGGCCGCTTTCGCCGTGAGCTCCGGACCGTACGGTTGGATCCGAAAGGGGCGCAAGGGAATATCGATGAAACGCCTGCGCGACAGCATCGGCGGACTCGACCTCGGACCGCTGCAGCCCCGGCTGCGCCAGATCATCGCCACCCGCGACCGCAAGGTCCAGCTCGCGCCGGACGAGTTCGTCGACGCCGCGACCGCGCTGCTGGACCGGCCGTCGGGGCCCACCAGCGCCTACGACCTGCAGCTCATCGGGCGACGCCTGTTGCGCAGCAACAACTCCTGGTTGCACAACGTGCCGTCGATGACCAGCGGGTCCAATCAGTGCACCCTGCACATGCACCCCGACGATGCCAAGCTCCGGGGATTGGACCAGGGCGACATGGTGCTGGTGACCTCCGACGTCGGCAAGGTCGAGGTTCCGCTGCACATCAGCGATGACATGCGGCCCGGCACCGTCTCGATGCCGCACGGCTGGGGGCACCGCAAGACCGGGTGGCGCCACGCGGATTCACTGCCCGGCGCCAATGTGAACGATCTGCACGATCCGGGCCGGGTGGACACCTTCACCGGGACGGCCGCGGTCAACAACACCTGGGTGACCGTCGCCGCCTCCACCGCGGTCGATGCGGGGGTTGCCGCGCAGGCATAGGGCGCGTTTCAGGCCTCGCCTTTACCGGCCTCGCGCTGCTTGAGGTCGTCGAGCACCGCGGTGAACTCCGCGGGCAGCCGCACGTTCTCCGGCGCGTCGGCGAACAACGGTGCGACCTGACCGACACGGTAGCCGGCGACGCCGGTACCGATCGGGGTGACCAGGAAGCGGAGTTGGGACTGCCGACGCGCATAGCCCAGGAAGGTCTGCACTTCCTCGGCGAGCGTTGGAAAGTCGCTCATGGTGTCGATGGCATACGACTGGCCGTGATGGCCGTGGCCTTCGCCCCACTCCGCGCCGAATTTCTCGTAGGCCTGCCGTGCCGCTCCCCCGTCGTGTATGCCGTCCTTGTTCGAGCCGAAGACGAACACTTCGTTGGGTTCCAGGCGTTCAATCAAGCGGGTCGATGTCAGACCGCGCACGACGCTCAGCTGGATCTGATTGAGCGCATCCAGGCGTACCGCACTCGGCAGGGACTCGATCTCTGCTACCGCACGGGCGACGGCCGTGCTCAGCGCCGAGCGGTTCGGAGCGGAGACTTCGGGCGTGACAGCCGATACCTGTACCTGGTCCCGCAGTTCTTCCGGCGCGAAGAGTTCATCGAGGCTGACGCCGAGCGCGGTGGCGATGGCCACTTGCTGGCGGTATGAAGCGTTGCGGTACCCGGTCTCGAGCTGGGAGATGTAGGGGTAGGAGACGCCCGCCTCTTCGGCAAGTCGTTTGCGGTCCCATTCGAGTTCTTTACGTCGGGCCGCGATCCTCTGTCCGACGGCATGGTCACCCCGGCGGGAGTCGGGCTTGGCGCGTTCCGTCATGGTCCCCAAATTACCAGGCGTTATGCCACTGGCGAGGTAACGGTTGCGCCACATGCTCGTTTCGATCTATGCTTTGTGCATAGTTTAAGTATTGCCATTGGCATAGGGGGAGCGATGAACCACACCACCGACCCGACCGTCTGCGTCCTCCACGTGGGCAAAGGCACCCAGTACGGGGCTTTGACCCTCTTTCCGGTCTGGGCTGAAGCCGGCGCGGCCCCCGGCCTCACCTGGGATCTCGATGCTCTCGATATCGGCGAACGACACGGCGGCGGGCAGGTGAGTTCCCTGGCCGCGCAGAACCTCGGCGACACACCCGTCGTACTGCTCGAAGGCGACCTGGTCGAAGGCGGCTGGCAGACCCGGATGGTGGCGCGCTCGACGATCCTCGGGCCGCGCGAGTCGTCCACCGTCGAGGTGCTGTGCGTCGAAGAGAAGCGGTGGCACGGCGACCGCGGCCACCGGGCCGCCGGCCGACGTGTCTCCGCTCCCCTGCGGGCGGCCCGGGACCACGCCTACCGGCGCGGCGAGAGCGCCCAGCACGCGATCTGGCACGGCATCACCGCACGCTACGAATCCACCGCGGCGACGGCGACGAGTTCGTTCGCCGACCACCTCGACCGGGTCGCCCGCGAACAGGGCCGGCGCGGTGAACGGCCGCTGCCGACCGAACCGCTGGACGGCCAGCGCGGGGTGATCATCGGTGTCGGCGGCCGGGTGCTCGGAATGGAACTGCTGGCCACGCCCGCCGCGTTGGCCACGCGTTGGACCGGCATCGTCGAAGCCGCCCACTTCGATGCCGCGCACGCCCCGGAGGTGGCGACACCCGGTCAACGGGCCCGTGACTTCGCGGTCAAGGTCGAGCAGACGCACCTGTCGGCAAATAGCGATTCCCCGACGTTCACGGCTCTGGTAGCGACCCGGAACTCCCTGCACCTCAACGGGATCGCACTGCCGGAACCGCAACGCTCGATCGACGGGGAGTTCTGGCGGATCGTCCACCTAGCCGCCCGGGATCCGCGGCACCCGTTGCTGGTGGAGGCATAGTCGGTGCCGACGCCCGCACGTTCTCCGGCCGTCAGCGCGACTCGGTCGGCCATCCGTAGCGCATGGACTGCACGGCATCGAGATAGCCCTGACGCTCGAAGTAGTTCGCCAGGCTGAGCTGGTGCTCCTTACGCCAGAGCTGTTGCGCATCGTGCAGTTCATCGAGCGAATAGGCGCCCAACGCCGGGTAGCGTGCGGTGAGCTCGGGCACCAGCAAGGCGGCGGCCACCGCATCGGCGTCTGATGAGTGCGCGCGTTCCAGTGCGACACCGTAGAGGTCCGCCAAGACGGGCAGGGTCCGTTTGCCGCGCCGATAGGTATCCATCTCCTTGTCAAGAACGAGTGGATCGATCACGGGCCGAATCTCGCTCAGTCGTTGCACGAGGGTGGGGATGCCGTGCCGCGCGTTCTCGGCTTCGAGCATCGTCAGATCGAACGAGGCGTTGAACGCGACGACGGGTTTGGCGGCGGCCAGCCATGCCGCGACTCGTGCGGTGATTTCGGCCAAGGCATCTGCCGGTGCGACGCCCCGTGCGACCGCCTGCGCCGTCGAGATGCCGTGGACGGCTTCGGCACCTGCCGGAATCGGGATGCCGGGATTGAGCAGCCAGGACGCGGTGGCCGGTTTCGCACCCACCGTCACTTCGACGAGCGATGCGGTGACGATGCGATCGGCCCAGGGATCGGTACCGGTGGTCTCAAGGTCTAAGGCCAGAAACGGGCCCGCAGTCCATGTCATGGTCGCAAGCTAACAGCGTGCGCCGACAGGTCAGCCGCCGATCGGCACGAAGCCGCTACCGGGCCCGTCGCCGGCGTTGACGTCCTCGAGGATCGCGCGGAATTTCGTCAGGAACGTGACGAACATCGGCGGGGCGTACCTACCGCGCCAGAGGAGGTCTCCGTGGTAGGCCATGCCGGCCAGCCGACCGTCCATGGTGATTGGGGCGCCCACGTCGCCGGCCTCGAATCGCCCGTACATCGTCGCGTCCGGCCAGCCGTCGCGCCAGATGTGGTTGCAGATGCCGGGGGTGGCGGGTCCCCACTTGCACACGTACGAATCGGCGACCGGGTCCGGTCCGATGCCGTGGATCGCCGCACCGGCGTAGTCCGACACCGGGAGCAGATCAGGGGCATCGAATCGGATCACCGCGTAGCCCAGCCCGCCGTTGGCGGCCACCACGGTGCCCACGGTGGTGTCCGAACCTTCGAGTGCGACGGTCGCCCCGGGACCGCCGCACCGAGACGAGGTGAAACCCACCACGTCACCGGTCCGGTCGTGCCCGATGGTGGTCAAGGTGCAGTGGTTGACACCGTCGACGAGGATGCCGGCCCCACCTCCCACAATCACCATGGCCGCCGCCGGCGAAACCGTGAGCAGGCCTGCGGCAACGATCAGCGCTAGGACAAGCCGGGGCCACCAACGAGTCAGTTGCACGGTGTCTCTCCGTTCGCCGTCGGCCGGTGTCGATGCAGGTCCGGTCGAGACCAGCCTGAATCACCGTAGCCAGGTCCGCGCAGTCGGGTCCGCCGCGGCTTGTCGGGGCTTGTCATACCGGCCCGTTACGGTCCCGCACATGTGCCCACCCCACGACGATCAGCCGGGTAGCCAGATCGGCCCCATACCTACCGGGTTTCGTGATATCGACGCGGCGCTCGACGGCGGACTGCAGCCCGGATCGTTGACCGTGATCGCCGGTCACACCGGGTCCGGTGTCACCGCCCTGGCGACACATGTTGCGACACAGTTGGTCACCCTTGGTGACGGTGCCGCCAACATCCACTCCCTCGACTGCCCCGTGTACCGACTGGATCTTCGGATCAGGACGATCACCGTTCCACCGGCCGACCAGTCCTATGACGACAACCGTCGCGATCTGTACGGCGGACGCCTGCGAATCCTGGGGGGCCACGACCGGAAACCGTGGGACATCCTCCGCAACCTCACCCTGGACCTGTGGACGAGCAAACCGCGAGCGAATCTGATCGTGGTCGATTCCCTCAACATGGTGGGCGTCGTCGGCGACGATCTCGCCTTCCCCCGATCACCGAAGACTCATTCGCCGGTGATGATCGACTTCTGCCGCCACCTCAAAGGCCTTGCCCTGGATGAGAACATAGCGATAATCGCCACCACGACGTTCGGGGTGGACGCCAGAACGGGGACGGAGCCGGACCAGTGGATCCAGCATCTTCCCGCGGTCGGCCCCGCGGCAGTCGCCGCCGACAACGTCCTGCTGCTCTACCGTCCGGACAGGTGGGACCGTCGCACACCGCGCGCAGGAGAAGTCGATTTCGTCCTGGCCAAAGGTTCATTCTCACCGAAGCTGTGCACCGTCGGGCACCAGATCACCCGAGGAAAATTCATCGACTTCCCGATCGGTCCGCAACCCGGGACGACGTGATCGTCGGTGATGCTGCGCAGGTACCTGAGTCCCCTCAGCCACCGACCTGGGCACGCAGCTTCCCCGCGAAAACGCTGACCACGGCAGCGGGCAACGACGAGGAGACCCCGATGATCGATGCACCGACCAACTCGTACTGCACAGCCACGTCGTGGCGGTTGGGAAGCGAACTGTTCGCGCCGGCCTGCCGCTGCCCGAAATGCGCCGATTCTGCCGTGATGTCACCGACCGAGAGGGCCAACGTCGCGTTGCGGTCACGGCCCAGCAGCTCTGCGCACGCCGGAATCTCATGCGCGAGTTGCGCAAACTTCGTCGCGGCCGCCTCGACACTGGCATACCGCGCCACGAGTTGACTGACGAACGTGTTGCCCGCCCCCGCCGTCCACGCACTCGCGTATTCGTCGAACCGAGGCTCACCGCCGCCGAAGTACAACGGCAACACCTGGACACACGGCAGCGGCAGATCCGCCGGCGCGGAATCGGGCTGTCGACGAACGGGATCGAAGTTGGCAAACGGCGGGGTCTGCGGAGCGTGTTGGGCGACGATCGCGTTGACTTCCTCTCGCGTCAACAACACCGACTCGGGATCGGCCCCGGCCGGCCCCGCGCCGGTCAGACTCGCCGTCATCATCGCCATCAAGATCGCAGCGGCGAGGGTCGTCGGTCTCATGGTTCTCCTTGCGGGTCGGTCGATAACGACGGTGTCACGGATTCGGTCGCACCACTCGTACCGATCCGCCGCTCATCGACGGCGTCACCGCCTGCGAGTGCACGGGGGTCCCTGATTCGCTGGTTTCGACGCTCACGCCGTTGCCCATGTAGATCGCGACGTGTTGTCCGGCGACGCCGGAGCTTCCGTCGTAGTAGATGACGTCGCCGGGCTTAAGCGTCGAGGCGTCGAGCGTCTGCCCTGTCTGCAGCACTTGACCGGCCCCGTCAGTCGTCCAGTTGTGGAACTGCGTCCAGGTCCCTTTACCGGGGTCGTAGCCGGTGGCCTGGTAGATCGCGTATTCCGACAGGCCGCTGCAGTCGAAGCCGGTGTGTTCGTAGTCGTGGCGCCGGTCTCCAAGGCCGCCGTCGCGGGTTCCGGGACTGGTGGTGCCGTTCTGGTTGCCGCCGCCCCACACGTACCGGGTGCCCTGCTGGTTTTCGGCGGCCCCGACGATCTTGAGTCCCTTGTCCTGCACCGAATCGGGACGTGGATAGGCCGCCGGCGGTACGCCCGCAGGCCGCATGCTGCCGTCGGCGTTCTTGCCGCTGAGATAGTCCGACCAGTTCTGATCACGTTGCTCCCCCGGCGGCATCGGTGGGTAGCCGGGCGGGTTGACCATTGGCTGCGCGTCGCTCTTCCACCCGGACTCACTGGGATAGTCGGCGGGATCGCCCGGCGCGTGCGGCACCGGGTATCCGGGGTCGCCGGGCTTCTCATTCGGTCCCGGAACCGGGTCGTCGGTGTCCTGTTCATCGGTCGGTGATTGCGGCAGCTCGCGGCCGTCGGGGGTGAGTTTGATGTCACCGACGACGGCACGGATCGCGGTGGCCAGGTCCTGGTCGGTCCGATCCGCCTCCGTCATCAGCTTGGTCAGCCGACGCTGCAGGGTGTCGAAGTCAGCGCGGTTGCGTTCGGTGACCTGCCCGCTCAGTTGTCCGGTCGGGCTGATCGACCAGTTATTGCCGGCCGCAATCGATTTGACGGTGCCCCACTCGTTTTTACAGGCCGCAACCTCGGACCTCGCATAGGTGAAGGCATTCGCGATCGCCGTCGCCTCCACCTGCTGATCGGTGATGTCGACACGGTGCTTACCGAGTTCCTGGCGGAAAGCGTCCCCGCCCTTGCCTTCCCAGTCTTTGAGTCCGTTGCCGGCAGCATCGAGGGCCGCACCGAAGTCGGCCTTACGCGCAGACCGTTCCGTGGCGATCTCAAAGACGGTGTCCAACGTCGTCAGATTCCACCTCTCGATACCGTCGGTGGTGATCGTCATCGGCTACTGCGCGCTCGGCGCCCGCGGAACCAGCACGGTAAAAGCATGGGCGTGCTGCTCTTCCATCGCGGTATAGAGACGGCCACCCTCGCGCATCGCGACAGCGAACTCCCCGACCCGTCTGTGCACCTGCGCGTCGGCCGATTGCCAGTGCGTGCCGAGCTCGGCCAACGCCTCCGCGGAGTCACCCGCCCACGCTGCGGCACATTCCCCCAGGTAGGTGATGTGCCGAGCGGAGAACGTCGCCGACACGTCGGTCGCGTCGGCCAGGCGGGATGCGTGGGTGTCCAGCAGCGCCGGGCGAACCGACAACGTCGCAGGATCGATCGGCACCGCCGCCACGCTCACACCTCCCCGTCCGAGCCCCTAGACAAAAGTTAACAGCGGCTCGGAGCGGACGCTAGGCATACCGGCCTCGGGAACTCGCGCTGCTCCGCGCCAGGGGGTACCACGTCGGACCATCCCGTCACGAAGGCCGGTGGGTGTCGAAATGCAGGATTGCCCCGGTGCACTCCAATGTATCGATCACCAGACCCGCCTCAACGAACCACCGCTCAGCATCGGATCGCGTACCCGACGGTCCAAATGCACCCACAGCACGAAGCGCGATCATGTACACATCAGCCCGTCGCAATTGGCCACGGACAGCGAACTCACCGAGCACCCGGCCGCCGGGACGCAGACACCGCGCGATCTCGGCCACCGCGACCGCCGGATCAGGCACGCAGTGCAAACCGTTGAAGCACACGCACAAATCGAACTCGCCGTCATCGAACGGCATACCCTCGATACTGGCCTTGATGAGATGGATCCGGTCACCGAGTCGCGCCGGAATCCGCCGCTGGGCTCGCTGCAACATCGGTGCTGAAACGTCTACACCCACGTACCTGATGTCCTGATCGGGCCGTATGCGGAGCATCGCAATCCCGCCACCGCACGGTACATCGAGAATCGCTGCGCCATCGGGTATTTCCCCGACCACACTCATCGCCCGGTATACGCGCTCAACATCGGCACCCATCACAAGACGCCCAAACCGGCGCGCAACCGCTTCCTGGCCCATCGCCCAGTCATACGACGCGCCCACGGTCTTCACGAACGCGGGATGCTGCCAAACCCGGCTGACATTGACCACGATGACCAACCTAGCCAGGTGTCCCCTTAGCGCGATGTACGACACAGCGCCTTTCCCGAGACTGCGGACGGCTGCTGCCATTGAGGTGGCTGTCGTTCTACATCAGCGTGCTGTTCGCCTTGTTCGCCGACTCCAGCAACGACTACGCCGACGGATGGAGATCTATCATCCCGTTCGCCGTCGCGACGGGTGGGCTGTTCCTCGCCGGAATCCACCGTCGCCACGAGCCGAGCAGCCAGGACGCCAGTCAGTCAGCGGCGGGCGCGCCCGGCGTGGCCGAAACGTCGATTGCCCGCTGGTCGCGCGCGTGAAACTCCAGTTTTCCCCTGGAGGCAGTCAACCGACACTACGCAGTGGCGTATAATTAAATGTGTGGTCGCACCACCATATCGCGTTAAATTCTCCCCCGATAATCCAGAATTCTCCACCGAAGATTCGGTTGAATTCGGGTTCGCCACCGACGATGACGTGCAAATATTGCAGTTTGACGACTATTCCGAAATCCATAAGATTCCAGGCCGTTGCGAGGAGCCCTTCTACAGTCGGTTGCGGTGTCATTCGCCGGGCGAGGTGATGGACCTGCTCGAGCGAGCGTTACAGACCGACCGGGAGTCGCCGACCGAGTTGCGAATCCTGGACCTGGGAGCCGGCAACGGCATCATGGGTGAGACCCTCACCCGTCATGGCGTGGCCCGGTTAGTCGGCGTCGACCTGGGCAGGATCGGCGGACGCCTGCACGACGCGCTTAAGGAGCGGGACTTCGATTGCCTGACGTGGGTGGCAGCGCCGGGCTCCGGAGACATTCCGGTGCGCGCATTTTCGATGCGATCTGGCTCATCAAGCCGGGCGGTTGGCTCGCGTGCAACATCAAGCATTCATTTCTGGATATCGACGACCGGACCGGGTTCCCCCGTCTGGTGCAGGCCCTCGTTTTTTCGAAATACTTCGATGTCTATCACCTCGAACTACACCGGAATCAGCTCTCAATGAAAGGCCGAAAGCTGTTCTACTACGCGCTGGTCGGGCGATTGACGGCGCCTCTTCCCGACGATTTCCTGGAAAGTCACGACATTGCCGACTAGCACTTTCAGCCAGCCTGCACGGTTCGTCGATGCGGAAAATCCTCTGCCGCTGGATAAGCCGCCAACCGGTGCAGCCATCACGTCCCCGCTGGATTTCGAACTATTCGCCACGCATGACGCGTTTTTGGCTGAACGTCCGCCGGGTGCGGATGAAGATGTGCACATGCTTCCGGCCGTTGTGGATCATGTGATCGAACGGTGCAGCGAGCCGGGCGACTTGGTATTCGACCCATTCGCCGGGTTCGGCACCACGCTTGATCGCGCCGTCGCACTCGGGCGGAAAGCACTCGGTATCGAATTGCTTTCTGAGCGTGTGGATTACGTGCAAAAGCGGGTGCCCCGTGCTCGCGTTCTCCAAGGCGATGCGCGGGAACTCATCACCGTGATACGCGAGAGCGGATGGCAGGTACCCGACGCCGGTGTCGCCCTTATCGTCACCTCTCCGCCCTACATGACCCGGGAGCATCAGGATGCTGATCCGCTCACGGGCTATCGGGAATTCGACATTGGCTACGGCCGCTACCTGGCCCAACTCGGCACGGTTGCGGCTCAGTGCGCGCGTCTGCTGGCGCCCGGCGGTTTCGCCGTATGGAACGTGGCAGATATCCACCACATGGGCTGTACGACACATTTGATCGCCGACTGCGCACACGTTCTCGAACAACACCTCACCCCGGCGGGCCTGACGAAGGTGCGGTGGGATCGGTACCCGCACGATCTGATCGACGACGCATTGCTGGTGTTCGAGCGGACTCCGGTGCCTCAGCACGGATGAGCGCGTCGCGCTTTGCCCCTCGTTTGGACGAGTGCGGCGACCATCGGGCACTGGGCGCCGAGCATCATCGAAGGCGTGCCGTCGAGGACTTGGATCTGACGAATTGACGACTCAGGGCACCAGCTGCAGCACCGAAGACACACCACTTTCCGACGTGCAGCATCGTGCCGCGCAATCCATACAATGCTCCAAAGTCACACATCGGATAAGGCAACAATGAACCTAATCGACCGGATCGCCGCGGCACTCGACAACTCCCGCGCAAAGATCAACCCAGACGTCTTTGAAGAATGTGCCACTGATCTACTTCAAGATCGGTATCCCAACCTAGTCCCCGTCAGGGGCGGATCCGACAGCGGGCGCGATGCCGATTCGCTCGAGCCAGCGGGAGTGCCACCCGTTCGAATGGCGGTAACGTCCTCGCGGACGTACGAAGGCGCAAGAGAAAACTTGCGCGGCGCCATAGCATCGCTGCAAACGCACGGTATGACTGGAACAAAAATCATATCCGTTAGCCTTGCGGAACTGAACCAAGATAAGCGGAAAAAACTAGAGAAGCTAGCTTCTGAGAAAGGTTACACTCTCGAAGCGGTTGTCGACCGTGCATTCTTCGCGGACCGCCTCCGGCAGAATGGCGAGTGGCGAGAGAAGCTCCTCGGCCTTCCTGGCGGTCCGTTCTCACTTTCCAAGTACTCCATACGCGGTGACATCAAGGCACGCAATTTTGACCTTATTGGCCGTGCGGACGAACTTGAAGACATAAACAATTCGCCCGACGACTTGCTTCTGTACGGTGTTCCAGGCGTCGGCAAATCGGCACTACTTGAAAGCGTTCCGGGACTGTACTTCGTTGACGGAAACCCGTCTGTCGAGAGGCTGATGGATGACATCCTAGCGACGCAGCCCGGCATCCTTGTTATCGACGACACGTTACGTCGGACCGATGCCCTGGAGAATCTTCAACTAATCCGTCGCCAGGAAAGTCTTGCATTCCGAATAGTTGCGGTCTGTTGGCCGCACCAGCTCGAAGAACTAAAGGTCCATATTCCTGCGGCTGCTGAAATGCAGATCTTGCCGCTAATTCGGCAAGATATTGGTGCAGTCGTCCGGAACGCAGGTATAAGTCGCGAGTCGATCATTGCGCGGATTCTTGACCAAGCGCAAGGTCGGCCAGCGTGGGCGGCGCGCCTGACTGACCTATTGAAGGACGATGTCGAGTGGCGTCAGGTTCATACTGGCGAAGCCATACGCGGCGAGGTTTCGCAGTACCTGACACGCTCCGGCCTCTCCAAAGAGGCGAAAGACGTGCTCGCTGCGATCGCAGTCCTGGGCTCACTTGCTGAGAGCGAGATAAGCACGCTGGCAGGACAATTAGGTGTTGCTCGATTGACCGTAGTGCACCTGATCGACGACCTAGCAGTCGGCGGCCTTCTCGATGTTCGACAGCAGTGGACCCAACATGGGAGTCAGGAAAATGTGTATGGCGTAGCTCCTCAGATCCTTGCGACGAGCATCGTCATAGACGCGTTCTTCGGTTCGGGGCCAGCTATGTTGCCTGTAGCTGAGCTCTTCGAGTCGTGGCCGGCAAAGCGGACGTCCATAGCTGTCCATTGCATCAGCGCAGCACTCCTGGGCGAACAGGGTGCCTATCCTCTTGCTCGCTTCTTTTTCAACGCACTAGTGGAGCAAGGCGCAATCGGAGTCGATTCTGACGTCTACCGCTACTATCTACATCTCGGCGCGGAAGAAACTCAGGAGATCCTGCAGAGGTCTATAGGGGAGTTTAGCGAAATAGCGCCCAATGAAAGTGACTATCAACGCAAGGCGACATTAGAGCGTCTTGCTATCTTCGTAGCGGACGCAATCCGCGATACGCATAATGTAGCCGTCGTTGGCAGCTTTCTTGATTTCGCTGCTGCCATCGATAAGCCCCCGCTCGTGCAGCTATTTCTCTCTAATATCATTAACGGCATCCGCAATGCCCATATCCCTGATGGCTCGATCAACTTGGGGCCGTTATTCCGGATCTGGGACGCAGCCGTGGCGTGGTTTGCAGCTTCATCTTCGTCACATAAAACTGACACCCTGACGATGCTTGTTAACGAACTACTACGCCCCGCTTTCGAGGCGAACAGTCTCAGCCCCGAGGATAATCGACTACTAAGATTGATATCGGTCGTACTACCTCCCGAATCGATGCGGCAGTTTAGAGATAAAGTATGGACTTCGTTCATCTCACTGGTGACAGAGCCGGGTCACGACGAACTGTCTGCCCTGACCAGTCTCTTTAAACCCTGGGTACAGATTGCGCGAGGATTCAACCCTGTCTTTGGTAAAGAGATCTCGGCAGATCAGATCTCAGAAGCGAAGATTGTCGCCGCAGATATGGCCGATTATATAATCGCGCATTCCGACGATTTTCCGGGCCTGAGAGCTAGCGTCAGAAAGCATTCAGACGCTATTGATCGGGAGTTCCCGGAACCCGATCCTCTGGTTGCGGCGGTCTTCTTTGTATCTGAAGAAGAAGACTGGCATGAACGGAGGGAACGCTTCGAAAACACCCTCCGCGAACAGGTGCGTCAAGGCATGACCCAACCCTTGGAGTTCTTTAGTCGTCTTGCGGCGCTTCGACCTCACATGAACGACTGGGATCAACCGCTAACCAATCCCCTTCATACGATCTTCCGATTGGTCGCAGATGTAGACACGGACTTTCTCCCTCTGCTGTTGTTCGCGAAGGACAATGGGATGTTCCCCGAAGCTGGGCCCCTCGTCGCCCCAACCCTCAACCAATCGGATATCGATGAGACTGCCCTATCGGCATTGCTCGACGACGGAGACACTAGGCCTCATGTCGTGCAGTACGTACTGACGACGGCCTTGGCAGAACGGTATCTCGGCCAAATCGCTGACCAACTAACGCCAGAAGACGTAGCCAACGTGGTTGTTCCTGCGCCAGTTGCCGACCGCCTCCTTCGGCATACCGATTCCGGGGTTCGCGCAAGTGCGGCTGCGACAATTCTTGTCAGCACGGACGGCGAGTTGGGATCCAACCTCCCCGGCGACACCGTGGCCTTAGTTGTTGACGCGCTGAAAGACCTGACGTTGCCAATTCCAATTCATGGGCGGGATTCGACATATTTCTTCGATCGACTCATCGCGTGCGCTCCCGACATCTACGAACATTTGCTTGCCAAGGCTATCACTACGACTCCCGGCGAGAATCTTCATAAGGCTCTGCGCCCGTTCGAACATACGGCGCCGATGCTCACCGCCGACGCCAAGACGCGTTTGCTTGTCAAGTGCGAACCGGGCACGAGGGAGAGAAACCACGTACTCGCGGTGCTGCGCGGCAACGATACGGACTGGCTTGAAAGCTTGCTCGACGCCGATCTGATTAACACTGACCAGGTGGAATCCACATTCAATAGGCCAGGCGCACCGGCACCGATCGAAGCCCTGGCTCGCATACTCGTTCCTCGGGGGGCCGACCCACTGACGATTGCTGCGAAGGTAGAACTTGGTACCCATTGGGGCGAAGATCACGAGCGATTGGAGGGTTATGTTGACCGTATGCGCGGTCTAGCGCAATCGAGCGAACCACCCATTGCTGCGGTGGGCAAAGCCGGCTTGGAGCATTATCTGCCGCGGGTGGAGGCTGCGCGGCTGCGGTTCCGAGAGAGCCAAGTGAGGGGCCGTTAACAAACCCTTGGATCTCTGCTCGACGCAATTACTCATGTATTTTTCGCAGCGCTCGAAAAAATTCTGACTACCGCCGCGGCAGTCAGGACCCCCCCTCAAGAAAAACGGGGTGGGGGGGGTGGTGCCGGGCCCACGTCGGGGAGATAGGCCGACGGAGCGCAACGGGCCCGGCACCGCCGCGTCTGTCAGGTAAGGAACGGCGACGCCGGCGCAGAGGTAACCCGACGAGAACCGGCTCGGGTCACTGCTCGCGAGTGGCGGTGTTCCGCTAAGCGGGCATCCGTTGGCGTGGTCGTCGGGATCGTATGACGGAGTGCCACAGGTGCACCGGGCGAACTCGCGGGGGAACTCGGGCTCCCGGCTCGGCTCAGTAGAACCATCCATCCTCGTGGCCAGCTTCGAGCCGAACCGTTCCGGCTCACCGAGTCACACGGGCTGGTAGCAGACGCGGCACCGGGACCAGTCACCCCAAAGATGAATGAAGTCCAAGTCGTACCGCTCAATGGCGACGTGGGCGATTTCATCGGTGGCCATGCCACTCTCCTTCTGCAAAACCCCGGGATAGATCGGAGGGTGGGGTGACTGCAAGTCCTCCCGGGTGAGTGGCCGCTCAAATTTACGTCCACCCTCCTATTCAGAGACGAGCGCTAGCGGCCGACAGGTTCCACATCTATACACGCCGCTGACCTCGTTCTTTGCCTCCCGGACGAGCTATCCACCAACCCCCGCCGCATCCTTCTGCGCTGACCTCGCCGGTCTCCCGCAGCAACCGCCACCAGCGCCGCTCCGACGCGAAATACTCCACCACCCACGCTGGCAGGTCGACCTCGGGCTCACTCATGTTGGTTTAGACGCGCGGGCACCCCGACCGGCCCCCACCGTCACTCACCCCGGCGCACAATCGAACCGTGCTCCCCGTCGCCGCCACGATCAGCGCCGCCATCGCCGCTGCCTCCTCCCCTGAGCTGCCCCAGTTCGACACCGAACTGTCCGCCGCCGCGGCGACTGCCGCGGGTTCCTGACTCGTGACGGTGACTAGGGCAATTCGGGTGTCTGACCCGCCAGCAAGCGGTCCATTACCCTGTCGAGTTCGTACTGGGCGAAGTCTGCTTCGACACCCACCACGCGGCCACGGGGTTCTTCGAGATTCCAATACAGTTGAACGCCAGGCGAAGCCGGGCGTGACCGCTCCAGCGCTTCATCGATGGGCAACATCCATGCGCGATCACGAGACAGATCGACGACAGCAAGCCACTCCGCTTTGCAGTCAGCGGGGAATGGCCACGCGACCTGCAACTGCCCGCTGGGGCCTACAGAGTAGGGCCTATGTGTCGCCTTCACCTGCACCGTTTGCGCGATGCGCGTTCCGGGCACGTACATCGCGAGATCGATCCCGGAGTCGGTGGTCAATCGTGCGCTGTCGATACCTCGCTTGATCAAACGGTATTGCACAAACAGTTCACCAGCGGCACCGATCGCTTGGGTTCCGAGCTTTGCTTCGGATGCCATCGATTCCTCCCGCAGTTGTGTGGACAGCAAGTCAGGCCGAACCCTATCGCCAGGGTCTGCTGCACGGATAGGTGACATCTTGACCTATCCGTGCAGCAGACCCGATCGCCACACGCAAAGCAGGACTCGATGACATCGGCGTGCGCACTCTGAGGCACGGAGTCGCTGTAGCGCTATTGGAATCGGGTGTGCATATCAAAGCGGTCGCAGACATTCTCGGCCACTCATCCGTCGCAATAACCCGCGAAATCTACGGTCATACCAGCGACGCCGCCGCACGGACAGCCATAGATGGACTCTCGAGCAGGATCAGGATAGCGAGCCTCTAGGCATACGTTGCTATCCAACCGAAAACCAACCGCTACGAATCGTTTATCTCGGCCGAGAAAACACTCCTGACCTGGTAAAACTCTGTCGGGCTGACAGGATTTGAACCTGCGACCACTTGACCCCCAGTCAAGTGCGCTACCAAACTGCGCCACAGCCCGCCACCGCCGGAGTAACCCGGCAGCAGGTCGAAAGCCTACCGCACGCGCCGCGGTGTCCCGAATCGGCGTGAGGACACCTTGACGGGTTAGGCTCGCCACGCGAGCCTGCCTTCCCCCCTCGGCAGCGCCACGACCCTCAGGAATCCCCACTGATGCAGCTTTCCCTGTCACAGCACTGTTCGGCGCCCCCGACCCTGCGCGTGTCCCGATGAGCGCCCCGCAGCCCGGACCCGGGCCCGAGAGCACCGACGAAGTCGTCGACGTCGACACCGGTGACACCGTCTTGCTGCTGCAGAAGATGGAGAACCGGCTGATCCGGCACTCTCTGCGCCATCCCGACGTGTTGACCGCCGAGCAGCTGCGCAAACTGCGCTATCTGCTCAACTTCGCCCGCCTCGACGACTTCGAGCCGGGCGCGGCGGGCCCGGGCGGAACCCGCGGGCGCGGGGACGTCTCGGTGGGTGCGGAGCTGGCGCCGTGGCGGGCCAAGGTGGCCGACGCGCTACGCGGCCCACTGCGCGTCGAACGCGACCCGGTGATGGCGTTGACCGCGGCCCGCGACGCCCTGGGCGTGCTGACCGCCGAACAGGACGCCCAGCGTCGGCAGCTGGCCGAGCGCCATGCCAACGACTTCTCCCTGGCCGAACTCGACGCCGAGGTCGGCCACAAGAAACTGGTGACCGTCCTCGGGGGTGGCGGTGGCGCCGGGTTCGTCTACATCGGCGGGATGGAGGCACTGCTGGAGTCCGGGGCGGTGCCGGACTACCTGATCGGCTCGTCGTTCGGGTCGATCCTGAGTTCGGTGGTCAGCCGCACCCTGCCGGTGCCCATCGAGGAATACATCCAGTGGGCCAAAACGGTGTCGTTCCGCGCCATCCTGGGACCCGAGCGCCAACAACGCAAGCACGGCCTCAGCGGCGTGTTCGCGTTGAACTTCGACCAGTTCGCCGATGCGATGTTCCGCCGCGACGACGGCGAGCGCATGCGGATGTCGGATCTGGCGATCCCGTTCGACGCGGTGGTCGCCGGGGTGCGCAAGCAGCCCTTCGCCGCGCTGCCGTCGCGCTACCGCAACCAGCGCCTAGCCGGCCTGCAGTTGCGGTCCTTCTCCTACCTGCCGATCGGTCTGGGCCCGCAACTGGCGACCCGGCTGTGGCAGACCGCCGCGTTCATCGATCCGCGGATGGTGACCCCGATCGTCATCGGCGGCGACAACCCCGACCGCGACGTCAACGTCGTCGACGCGGCGTCGTTCTCCTCAGCGATCCCCGGTGTGCTGCACCACGAGACCAAGGACCCGGCCATGGAGCCGATGTTCGACGCCTTGTTGGCCGACAACGACGTCGGCGCGCTGGTGGACGGCGGCGCAGCCAGCAACGTGCCGCTGGAGCTGGCGTGGAAACGTATCCGGGCGGGCCGGCTGGGCACCCGCAACGCCTGCTACCTCGCCTTCGACTGCTTTCACCCGCAGTGGGATCCCAAACACCTGTGGCTGGTGCCGATCACCCAGGCCATCCAGTTGCAGATGGTGCGCAACGCGCCCTATGCCGATCACCTGGTGCGGTTCTCCCCGACCCTGTCGCCGGTCAACCTGGCCCCGTCGGCGGCCACCATCGACCGGGCCTGCACCTGGGGACGCAACAGCGTCGGGCATGCGATCCCGGTGGTCTCCGCACTGCTGCAACCCGTCTGGTGGGAGGGCACCGAGCCGGCGACGGTGGCTCCCAAAGCCGTCGAGGTCACCGGGTCCGAGCACCCGCACGCGGCATCGATGGATGCGGTGATGGCGTCGGTCCCGCCGCCGCGTACCCGCTGGGAGCGGTGGCGCCGGCAGAGCACCGCCTGAGGCGGCGCTACACGGTCAGCAGCCGGTACAGCCCGATCAGTCCGACCACCAGGATCACCGCACGCAGCGCATTCGGCGACAACCGGCGCCCGTAATGGCCACCCAGGTATCCTCCGATCAGCGAACCTACAGCGATCAATCCGGCTGCGGCCCAACTGATCCGGTCGAAGGCGGTTCCGATATAGGCCAGCGCGGCGACCACGTTGACCAGCAGCACCAGTAGCACTTTGGCGGCGTTCATCCGCTGCATCGATTCCGGCAGCAGCACACCCATCACACCGATCAGCAGAATGCCTTGCGCTGCAGAGAAATACCCGCCGTAGACCGCGACACCGAAGGTGCCCAGGCTCAATGCGACCATCCGGCCTCGGCTCAGGCCCGTCATCGATCGCCCGGACTCCTCGGCGCGGCGCTGGGCGATGGCCTGAATCTTGGGCCCCACCACCACCAACACCAGCGCCCCCACCAGCAGCGCCGGCACCACCCGGTTGAAGACGCTCTCGGGCAGGTGCAGCAACAGGTAGGCGCCCAGCATCGCGCCCAGGACCGAGCCGGGAATCTGCCAGCGCAGCCGCTCCCACTGGCCGCGCAGCTCACGCCGATAGGCCCAGGTCCCCGAGATTCCCCCGGCCACCAGGCCGATCGCGTTGGAGATGGTCGCGGTCAGCGGCGCAAAGCCCAACGTCACCAGGGTCGGAAAGGTGATCAGCGTGCCCGAGCCGACCAGGGAGTTGATCGCGCCCGCCCCCACCCCGGCCAGAACGATCAACACCATCTGTGAAACCGGCATTTGCAGCACCCTACGCTGGTACTGCAAACGATCAGGACAGCTGAGTTGAAGGGTTGGTGCGATGGTCGGCATTTCGGGAAGGCTGCTCGTCGGTGCCGCCGGTGCGGCGCTGGTGGCTCTGGGGACGGCTCCGGCGGCCCAGGCCGACCCCGAGGTGCCGTCGGGTCCGTACACCTTCACCGCCGAGCACGGGCCGTCGCAGCGGACCTCGACCTGGACGTTCACCCCATGCGGGCCGACCTGCGTCACCGTCGACGGGGAGCGCTGGCTGCAGAACGCGGAGTTTCATCTCAACGGCGACCGCTGGGAGTACAGCGGCCGCGGCTCGATGGACTGCCCGGTCGATCACACCCCGCTGCCGGTGTCCAAGACCGCCAGCTTCGACGCGGCGACCCTGACCGGTCAATGGACCACGGCCACGTTGGAGCAGTGCGGGCGCGGGCCGGCCGGCGGTGTGGTCGGCCAGTGGGATTTCCGGTTGACCAAGGCCGGCTGATCTCGGCCGCGGGCCGGCGCCTCAGCGCTTGGGGCCGCGCTTCTCACGCATACGCACGTTGATCCGGATCGGGCTGCCCTCGAATCCGAACGTCTCACGCAGCCGGCGCTCCAGGAAACGCCGATAGCCGGCCTCCAGGAAACCCGTGGTGAACAACACGAAAGTCGGTGGCCGCGACGCGGCCTGGGTGGCGAACAGGATGCGCGGTATGCGCCCGCCGCGCGCCGGCGGCGGGGTCGCCGAGACGACTTCCTTGAGCCAGGTGTTGAGCTGGCCGGTGGAGATCCGCCGGTCCCACGACGCCAGGGAGGTCTCCAGTGCGGGCACCAGCTTCTGCACGGCCCGACCGGTCTTGGCCGAGATGTTGACCCGGGGGGCCCACGCGATCCGGTGCAGATCGCGGTCGATCTCCTTGTCCAACAGGTAACGCCGGTCTTCGTCGACCAGGTCCCACTTGTTGAAGGCCAGCACCAGGGCGCGGCCCGCCTCGATGACCATCGCCAACACCCGCTGGTCCTGTTCGGTCAGCGGCTGCGACGAATCCACCAGGATGATCACCACTTCGGCGGCGTCGATGGCCCCGTGGGTGCGCACCGAGGCGTAGAACTCGTGTCCGCTGGCCTGCCCGACCTTGCGGCGCAGCCCGGCGGTGTCGACGAACCGCCAGACCTTGCCGTCCATTTCGATCAGCGAGTCGACCGGGTCGACGGTGGTGCCGGCGACGTCGTGCACCACCGAGCGCTCGTCGCCGGAGAGCCGGTTAAGCAGCGAACTCTTGCCGACGTTGGGCTTTCCGACCAACGCGACGCGACGCGGACCGCCTCCGCCGCCGGCGATTTCGGCCACCTCGGGAAGTTTCGCGATCACCTCGTCGAGCAGGTCGGCCACGCCGCGGCCGTGCAGTGCACTGACGATGTGGGGCTCGCCCAGGCCCAGCGACCACAATGCCGCCGCGTCGGCTTCGGCGCGCTCACTGTCGACCTTGTTGGCGGCCAGGAACACCGGCTTACCGGAGCGGCGCAGAATCCGTGCCGCGGCTTCGTCGCCGGCAGTGGCGCCCACCACCGCGTCCACCACCAGGATGATCGCGTCGGCGGTGCGCATCGCCACCGCGGCCTGCTCGGCCACCAGTTGCTGCAGTCCCTTGGCGTCGGGTTCCCAACCGCCGGTGTCCTGCACCACGAATCGGCGTCCGGTCCACAGCGCGTCGTAGGACACCCGGTCGCGGGTGACGCCGGGCAGGTCCTGCACGACGGCTTCGCGGCGGCCCAGGATCCGGTTGACCAGAGTGGATTTGCCGACATTGGGACGGCCGACGACGGCGACGACCGGCGGCGGGCCGGCGTCTTCGACGAGGTCGTCGAATCCGCCTTCCTCGCCGATCTCCCAGTCGCTTTCGTCGTACCAGGTTCCGTCACTCATCGGATCGCCCCGCAATGCTGTTCGACCAGGTTCCGCAGGTGGTCGATCACCTGCTCCTGGTTCATGTCTCCGGTGTCCACGATCACCGCGTCGTCGGCGGGCCGCAGCGGCGACACCGCCCGCGTGGAATCCAACTCGTCGCGGCGTAGCACGTCGGCCAGCACGCCGGCGTAGTCGTCACGCTGCCCGGCCGCGATGTTCTGCTCGTTGCGCCGCTGGGCGCGGACCTCGGGCGAGGCCGTCAGGAAGATCTTCACGTCGGCGTCGGGCAGCACCACCGTGCCGATGTCGCGGCCTTCCACCACCACACCGCCGCTGCCGGCGGCCGTTTGCTGCAGGGCCACCAGTCGGGAGCGGACCGCGGCCACCGCCGCCACCGCCGAGACCGCGCCGGTCACCTCGTCGCCGCGGATCTCCCGCGAAACATCTTCTCCGCCAAGGAACGCACGGTCACCGTCGGGACCGGACTCCACCGACAACTCGACGCCGTCGGCTACCGCGGCGATTCCGTCGGCGTCATCGAGGGCCACCCCGGCGCGCAGCACCGCCAGCGTGACCACCCGGTACATCGCGCCGGTGTCCAGGTAGCGCGACCCCAGCCGCGACGCCAATCCCCTGGCGACCGTGGACTTTCCGGTTCCGGCCGGACCGTCGATCGCGACGACGGCCGCGCTGCCCGCGCTCACAACCCGACTGCCTTGTAGAGTTCCCCGATCTCCTTGCGGGTCAACGCCCGAATGCTGCCGACCCGCTGCTCGCCCAGGGCCACCGTGCCGATGTCGGTACGGACCAGCTCCTGCACCGGGAAGCCGACCGAGGCCAGCATCCGCCGCACGATCCGCTTACGCCCCTCGTGCAGCGTCACCCGCACCAGCGATCTGCCGGGGACGGCGTCGACGACGGCGAAATCGTCGGCCTTGGCCGGACCGTCGTCGAGTTGGACACCCTCGCGCAGCTTCTTGCCCAACCCGCGCGGGACGGCCCCGAGCACGGTGGCGACATAGGTCTTGGGGATCTTGTACGACGGATGCATCAGCCGGTGCGCCAACTCGCCGTCGTTGGTCAGCAGCATCAGTCCCTCGGTGTCGGCGTCGAGTCGGCCCACGTGAAACAGCTTGGCGTCACCGCGAACCCGATGTTCGACGTAGTCGCCGATACACGGCCGCCCGAGTTCGTCGGACATCGTCGAATGCACACCGCGGGGCTTGTTCAGCGCCAGATAGACCCGGGACTCGTCGACGGTGACCCGCGCCCCGTCGACGCGGATCACCGCGGTGTCGGGGTCCACCCGGGTGCCCAATTCGGTCACCACCCGGCCGTCCACCTCGACGCGGCCGTCGCGGATCATCCGCTCGGCGACCCGGCGCGAGGCCACGCCGGCCTGCGACAGCACCTTCTGCAGGCGCACGCCGTCCTGTTCTTCGTCCGGCCACGCCATCAGAGGTGATCCACATCGAAGGCCAGCGGCTGATCGGCCGCCGGTGCGCCACCGAGTTTCATGAAACGCGGTTCACTGTCAAGGGATTCACTCAAATCGTCGATCACGTCCACATCCGGGAGCAGCGGGGCAATGTCGGGAAGATCGGCCAGTGACGACAGTCCGAGCCGCTCCAAGAACAGCTCGGTGGTGGCGAACGTCACCGCACCGGTGTCGGGATCGGCGCCCGCCTCGGTGATCAGTCCGCGCGCCACCAGGGTTCGGATGACGGCGTCGACGTTGACGCCGCGCACCGCGCTGACCCGGGCCCGGGTCACCGGCTGGCGGTAGGCGACCACCGCGAGGGTCTCCAGTGCGGCGCGGGTCAGCTTGGACCGGGCTCCGTCGAGCAGCAGTCGCTCCACATAGGGCGCGAACCGGGCTCGGGTGTAGAGCCGCCAGCCGCCGCCGGCCTCGCGCAGGTCGATTCCGCTGTCGCGGGCGGCGAACTCCTCGGCCATCGTCCGCAGTTTCGCGGTGATCCGGTACACCGGTTGGTCGGTGGCCGCGGCGAGCGCGTCGACGGTCACCGGGGTGTCCACCACCAGCAGCAGCGCCTCGAGCACCGCCCCCAGTTCGGAGTCCTCGAGTTCGGGGGCCACGGCGACGTCGATACCGAGGTTGGAGCCCGACGGGCCGGGTTCCGCCGTCGTGTCGGGATCGGTCGCCGCGGTGTCCTCCGGTGCCTCCTGCGGCACCTCGGGGTCGGGCGTTGGGTCAGTCATCACTTCGTCTCGCACTACTCGGCCAATTCTGCTTTCGCCAGGTCTTCATTGGTGGGGCGTTCCCCCGTCCACGACACCTGGAGCACACCAAGTGGTTCTGACTGCTCAAATGCTACCGCCCGGGCTCGATACAGTTCGAGCAGCGCCAGGAAGCGTCCGACGATCTCGATCGGCACGGTGCAGTCGGCCACCAGTTCGGTGAACGACGCCCACTGGCCGGTTCCGCGGGCCTCCAGCAGGCGCAGCACCACACCGGCCTGCTCGGGCACCGACACCATCACCCGATGCAGGTGCTCGGTACCCACCGTCGGTACCGGGCGCGGGGTGAACGCCGCGGCCGCGATCTGGGCGAACGAATCGGCGTCGACGCCCAGCATCACCTCGGGCAACAGGTTGGCGTAACCGTCTTCGAGCGCCACCGCGCGCGGATAGCTGCGCAGTGCGGCGGCTTCCAGTTCGGCGAACATCTGCGCGACGTGCTTGAACGCCCGGTACTGCAGCAGCCGCGCGAACAGCAGGTCGCGGACCTCCAGCAACGCCAGGTCCTCTTCGTCGTCGACCTGTCCGGCGGGCAACAGCCGCGCCGCCTTGAGGTCGAGCAGGGTGGCGGCGATCACCAGGAAGGCCGTCGTCTCCTCGAGTTCCAGCTGCGAGCCGACGTCGCGGGTGTAGGCGATGAAGTCATCGGTGACCTGGTGCAGCGCCACTTCGGTGACATCGAGGCGATGGGCGAAGATCAGCTGCAGCAGCAGGTCGAACGGCCCCTCGAAGTTGGTCAGCCGGACCTGGAAGCCGTGCGTGTCGGCGGGCGCCTCTGCCGTCGCGTCGGCGGGCGCGTCGGCCGTCTCGGTGTCGACGTTCACGCGCCGAAGCGGTCGATGACTTCGCGGGCCAACGCACGGTAGGCCTGTGCGCCCCCGGACTTGGGGGCCCAGGTGGTGATCGGCTCGCCGGCCACCGTGGTCTCCGGGAACCGCACCGTGCGGGTGATCACGGTGTCGAACACCAGATCGCCGAAACGCTCCACCACCCGCGACATCACCTCGCGGGAGTTGACCGTGCGCGGGTCGTACCGGGTCAGCAGGATGCCGCTGATCGCCAGCTTGGGGTTGAGCCGGTCGCGGACCTTCTCGACGGTGTCGGTCAGCAACGCCAGTCCGCGCAGCGAGAAGTATTCACACTCGGTGGGGATCAGCACTCCGTCGGCGCAGGCCAGACCGTTGACGGTGAGCAGGCCCAGCGACGGCTGGCAGTCGATCAGCAGGTAGTCGTAGCGGTCCAGCACCGGCCGCAGCGCCCGCGACAACGAGTGCTCGCGCCCCACCTCGTTGACCAACTGGATCTCGGCGGCGGACAGGTCGATGTTGGAGGGCACCAGGTCGAGGTTCTCCACCGCGGTGTGCACCAGCACGTCGTCGATGTCGACGCGCGGCTCGACCAGCAGGTTGTGCACGGTGTGCGCCAGCTCGTAGTGCGGCACACCCAGCCCGGCGGACAGCGCACCCTGCGGGTCGAGGTCCACCAGCAGTACCTTGCGGCCGTATTCGGCCAGTGCGGCACCGAGATTGATGGTCGACGTCGTCTTGCCGACGCCGCCCTTCTGGTTGCACATCGCGATGACCTTGGCCGGACCGTGCGTCGAACGGGGCTGCGGCTCGGGGATGTTCCGCGGCGGACGCCCGGTCAAGCCGACACTGGGGTTCTCGTCTTTCATGGCCGATCCGGCGCTGTGGTGGCGGACATCCGCTGAAGTCTAGTAGGTGACCGGGCTCGGTATTGCCCTGTATTGACCACATGACCAGTGATAGTCGGCGCAAAGCGCCATAAACTCGCACCCATGGATCTGAAAAAACGTCTTCCGTTCCTGCGGTGGTCGTTTCTGCGAATCGCGACGGGGGCTCGCAACATCGTCACAACCGGCCAGATCGGCGATGGTCGCGAGGCTGCGGCGGTCGAGTATGTGCTGGCCAACGCCCGTCCCGGTGACGTCGACGACGTTCTGGCCCGCATCGACGAATTCGCCTACGAGAAGTCGCTGCTGATCAATATCGGTGATGAGAAAGGCCTGTTGCTCGACGCCGCGGTGCGTCGCGTCGACCCGGCGCTGGCGCTCGAATTGGGCACCTACTGCGGATACAGCGCACTGCGGATCGCCCGCGCCGCCCCGGCCGCCCGGATCTATTCGATCGAGCTGGCCGAGGCCAACGCCGCCAATGCGCGGCAGATCTGGGAGCACGCCGGGGTGGCCGACCGGATCACCTGCGTGGTGGGCACCATCGGTGACGGCGGGCGCACCCTGGACGCCCTGACCGCCCGGCACGGTTTCGGCGCCGGCGCGCTGGACTTCTTGTTCATCGATCACGACAAGGACGCCTACCTGCCGGATCTGCACGCCATCCTGGATCGGGGCTGGCTGCATCCGGGTTCGGTGGTGGTGGCCGACAACGTCAAGTTGCCCGGAGCACCGCGGTACCGCGAGTACATGCAGGCCCAGCAGGGGGCGCGCTGGGACACCGTCGAACACAAGACCCACGTCGAGTACCAGAGCCTGTTGCACGATCTGGTGCTGGAGTCGACCTATCTGGGCAGTTAGCGAGCCTCGACGGAGGAGAGCCGAAACTGGACCGCCGTATCAACCGAGCGGTTGATGTGCTGCGCGAGCGTGCGCAGAATGCCGGCTTTCGCGGCGTGTCGCCGGACAGACACGCACGCTCGCGACAAGGTGGCCCCGTGGTTAACGGGCGCGGGGGTGGGCCCCGGCCCACACCTCGCGCAGCGCGTTGACGGTGACCAACGTATAGATCTGCGTGGTGGTCACCGAGGCGTGGCCGAGCAACTCCTGCACCACCCGCACGTCGGCGCCGCCGTCGAGCAGATGGGTGGCGAACGAGTGCCGCAGCGTGTGCGGGGACACCTTCGAGGTGATCCCGGCCCGCTCCGCCGCGTCCTGCAACACCTGCCAGGCGCTCTGCCGCGACAGCCGCCCACCGCGCGCATTGAGGAACACCGCCGCGGTCCCACGGCCGCGGCCGCTGAGTTCCGGACGACCCCGCACCAGGTAGGCGTCCAACGCCGCTACCGCCGGTCGGCCCACCGGCACCAGGCGCTGCTTGCCGCCCTTACCGCGCAGCAGCACCGAGCGGTCGGTGACGTCGATGTCGTCGATGTCCAGGCCGACAGCTTCGGAGATCCGGGATCCGGTGGAGTACAACAGTTCCAGCAGCGCACGGTTGCGCAATGTCAGCGGCCCGTCCGAGGCGCTGTCGCCGCCGGCCCCGGCCAGCAGCGCCGTCACCTCGTCGACGGTCAGGCTCTTGGGCAGTCGCCGCCCCGGTGTCGGCGGCTTGACCGCCCGCGCCACATCCACCGGCACCAGTCCCTCGGCGACGGCGAACCGGTGCAGGCCGCGCACCGCGATCAGCGCGCGCCCCGCCGAGACCGCCGACAACTCGGGGATCCCGTTGTCGGGGTCGCCGCGCCGCAGCGCCACCAGGAAGTCGGTGACATCGTGTTCACCGACCGCGGCCAGGTCTTCGATGCCGCGTGCCGACAGGTGCTCCTGGTAGCGACGGAGGTCGCGCCGGTAGGAGCTCAACGTATTGGCGGCGACCCCGCGCTCGATGGTCAGGTGGTCCAGATACCCCTGCAACTGCCCGGCCAGCGGGCCCACCGGCCGGGTCGCGGTGGTCATGGCCGGTTCTGCCTTGCCGCGAACGCGGTCGGCCGGTCCACCCACTCGGCGTCCAGATCGCGCAGGTCGGCAAAGCCCTGAGCGTGGGTGTAGGCGGCCAGAATGCCTGCTACCGCAATGGCATTGACGATCTCGCCGCGAAACACCATCCGGGCCGCCTCGGCGATCGGATACCAGGCCAGGGTGAGGTCGGCTTCCTCGTCGTGGGCTTCGGGACGCTCCACCTCGGTCAGCCCGGTGGCCAGATACACCCGCACCGACTCGTCGGAGAAGCCCGGCGTGGAGTCCAGGTCGACCAGCACCCGCCAGGTGCTCGCCGTCAGCCCAGCCTCCTCGACCAGTTCGCGTCCGGCGGTCAGGTGGGCCGGTTCGCCCCCGACGTCGAGCAGGCCGGCCGGCAGTTCCCACAGTCGCCGTCCCAGCGCGTGCCGGTACTGGTAGATCAGCGGGATCCGGCCGTCGGCGTCCATCGCGACCACGCCGACCGCCCCGAAGTGCTCCACCACGTCCCGGGTCGCCGTCGCCCCGCCGGGCATCAAGACCTCGTCGCGGCGCAGCGCAAAAATCTTGCCGCTGTGCAGCAGCTGCGATGATGTGGTCTCGAAGACGTGGTCAGCCACGGGTGACGTGTTCCGGCAGCGCTTCTTGCAGTGGGTCGGTCAACGGCTGAGCACTTCCGCCCCGCGCCTCGGTGCTCGGGGCGTCGTGGTGCTGCTCGGGGATCTCCACCGGCAGACGCTCGGCGGCCTTGTAGTCCATCACGGCGCCCACGAAGGCCGCGAACAGCGGATGCGCCCGGGTGGGCCGGCTCTTCAGTTCCGGATGCGCCTGGGTGCCCACCAGGAACGGGTGCACCTCGCGTGGGTATTCGACGAATTCGACCAGCTTGCCGTCCGGGGAGGTGCCGGAGAACCGCAGCCCGCTCTCGGCGATCTTGTCGCGGTAGGCGTTGTTGACCTCGAAACGGTGCCGGTGCCGTTCGGACACCTCGGTCGCCTGGTAGGCCTCGGCCACGATCGAATCCGCCTCGAGCACAGCCGGATAGGCACCCAACCGCATGGTGCCACCGAGGTCGGCGGTCCCGGCGACCGCATCCTGCTGGTCGGCCATGGTCGCGATGACCGGGGCCGGGGTGTCGGGGTCGAACTCCGCCGAGCTGGCGTCGGTGATCCCGGCGGTCCGGGCCGCGTCGATGACGATGCACTGCAGGCCCAGGCACAGGCCCAGCACCGGCAGTCCGTGCGTGCGGGCGTAGGAGATAGCGCCGATCTTGCCCTCGATGCCCCGGATGCCGAAGCCGCCCGGGATCAGCACCCCGTGCATATCGCCGAGTGCGGCCGCCGCTCCGGCCGGGGTCTCGCACTCATCGGAGGCGACCCAGTTGATCTCGACCTTCGCGTAGTGCGCGAAGCCGCCGGCCCGCAGCGCCTCGGTCACCGACAGGTAGGCGTCGGACAGGTCGATGTACTTGCCCACCAATGCGATTCGAACGGTCTCGTGGGGTTCGTGGACGCGACGCAGCAGTTCGTCCCACTCGGTCCAGTCGACGTCCTTGAACGGCAGGTTCAGCCTGCGCACCACGTAGGCGTCCAGTTCCTCGCGGTGCAGCACCTTGGGAATGTCGTAGATCGACGGCGCGTCGGGAGTGGAGATCACCCCGTCGACGTCGACGTCGCACATCAGCGCGATTTTGTTCTTCAGCGCCTCGGGCACCTCGCGGTCGCAGCGCAGGATCAGCGCGTCGGGGGTGATGCCGATGCTGCGCAGCGCGGCGACCGAGTGCTGGGTGGGCTTGGTCTTGAGCTCGCCCGACGGGGCCAGGTACGGCACCAGCGACACGTGCAGGAAGAACACGTTGTCGCGGCCGACGTCGTGGCGTACCTGCCGGGCCGCTTCCAGGAACGGCTGGGACTCGATGTCGCCGACCGTGCCGCCGATCTCGGTGATGACGACGTCGGGGCGCCGGCCGTCGGCATCGGGTTCGGACATCGACAGGATGCGCCGCTTGATCTCGTCGGTGATGTGCGGGATCACCTGCACGGTGTCGCCGAGGTATTCGCCGCGGCGTTCCTTGGCGATGACGGTCGAATACACCTGCCCGGTGGTGACGTTCGCCGAACCGGACAGGTCGCGGTCCAGGAAACGCTCGTAGTGGCCGACGTCGAGGTCGGTCTCGGCGCCGTCCTCGGTGACGAACACCTCGCCGTGCTGGAACGGGTTCATGGTTCCGGGATCGACGTTGAGGTAGGGGTCCAGCTTTTGCATGGTGACCTGAATGCCTCGGGCAATCAGCAACTGGCCCAAGCTACTTGCGGTCAAACCCTTACCCAGCGAGGACGCAACTCCGCCCGTGACGAAGAGATGCTTCGGCTCGGTTTGCGGATGCTTTCGCAGTGGTGGCAACACCAACCTCCGTGACGGCGCAGGAACTGAGGGCCTGCCGACCCACGGAATCTCACCCTAACATCGACCGGGCGACTCGGCTCCAGACACGCCCGGACCGGCCTGTGGCGGCGGCCTCACCGGTCGCCGCTAATGCGCCACCGTGACCGATGCGGCGCCGTGGCCGATGCCGTACTGGCCGGGCTGCCCGCCGTTGATCAGGCTGCTCAGCGCCATGACGGTGGTGATCCGCCCCGATTCGATATCCACGTCGTCGACCGTGCTGACGGCGCCGGCCACCGCGGGATCGGTGCGGGCCATCGCCACGGCGGCGGTACCCGAGGCCGACCCGTCCCGGCCGGCCAGCACCGTTCCCGCGCCGTGCGGGGCCAGCGCCGCGGCGAACCGGGCGACGCTCAGCCCTCCGGCGCCGGCGTCCTCGGGCAGCGCTCCCCCGGTGACCACCACCGCCGCGTTGGCCGCGGCGAGACGCGGCTGCGGGTAGGTGATGAACCCGGTGTCGCGCAGCGCGGCCAGCACGGTGTCGCGTTGGGTGTCGTCGACCGGTGCGGCCGGCGGCTCGGAACGGCGGGGGTTGGTCAGCAGCGCGATCCCCAGCAGGTCACCGGTCTGCGCGTCCTGATCGACCAGGGTGGTGCTCAGTTGGGCGCCGGCCGGAACGATCCCTGATTCCAGGACCGCCCGCAGTTTCTCCTCGGCGTTGCCCTCGACGAACTGGGCGGTCAGGCTCACCGTTCCGGTGACCGCTCCCCCGGCCTGGCCGATGATCCGCGATACCGCGTCGACGTCGTCGTCGGAGGCGTCCGGGGCGCGGAAGATCACCACCGATTTCCCGTTCAGTGCGTCGTGCACGATGCGCGGCGCCATCTGGGCGTCGAAATCGTTTGCGCTGTCGAGGCGTTGGCTCGACACTTCCTGCTGCTGCTTCAGCGCGTCGATCTGATCCCGCAGGTCCTGTTTGTCGGTCTGCAGGCCCGCCATCAACGGACCCGAGAGCAGCCCGGAACCCATCACGACGCCGAACACCAGCGCCAACAGCACGGCGGTCAGCGACATCGCATGATATCGGGGGGTGATCATCGCGGTGCCGGCCTCGATCCTTGTCCGTCGAACCCGGTTATGTCACCCAGTGCCGCAGCCACTGCGACAGGTGGTGCCAGTAGTTGCCGAGCCACTCCAACACCACCGCGTCGGTCCGCGACACCCACAGTGCGACGACGATCGCCATCAGCATGGTCAGCACCAGCAGGGCGATCGCGCCCGCCGAGATCCGGTTGCGGTACAGGGTGGCCACCGCGCGGGCGTCCACCAGCTTCTGACCGACCTTGAGCCGGGTCATGAACATCGACGGATTGCTCAACTGCCGCGTCCGGTCGAAGAAGGTCTCGATGTTGGCGGTGTGCCCGGCGGTCACCAGCAGGGCCGCACCGTGGTGGTCGGCCAGCAGCAGCGCCAGGTCCATCGCCGAACCGGCGGCCGGGAACGTCATGGCACCCACACCCAGATCCTGGATGCGCTCCAGGCCGGGGGCGTGGCCGTCGGCGTCGGCCGGCAGCACCACCTGTGAACCGCAGCGCAGCACCTCGGCGCTCATCTGGTCGGGGTCGCCGACGATCAGCTGCGGACGGTAGCCCGCCTTGCGCAGCACGTCGGCGCCGCCGCCGACGCCGACCAGCACCGGCTGGTACTCCTTGATGAACGGCTTGAGGCACTTCAGGTCGTCGGCGGCGGTGGGCTCGTCGCCGACCAGGACCACGTGGCGGCGGCGCAGGTCGACGTCGATCTCGGGGATGCCGATGCCGTCGATCAGCAGCGGGCTCTCACTGCGGATGAACTCGATGGTGTTGCCGGCGAAGGATTCCAGGTGGGCCACCAGCCCGCTCTTGGCCTCGATCATCAGGTCGGCGATCTCGATGTCGCTGCGCTCCATGCCGCGCGCCAGGCGGCGATCCCCGGAGTAGACGCCGCCCTGGTACAGCCGGACCTTGGCGCCGTCGCGGATCTTCTTGAACACCGTCGGGCCGGCTTCGTCGATCAGCACGATCCCGTTGGCGACGAGCACCTCCGGCCCCAGGTTGGGGTAGCGCCCGGAGATCGACGCCGAGGCGTTGACGACGCCGGCGATCTGCGCCTCCACCAACGCGTCGGCGGTGATCCGGTCCAGATCGAGAATGTCGAGGACCACGATGTCGCCGGGGCCCACCCGACGCAGCAGTCGGTCGATGTCGTGGTCGACCCGGGCCGTGCCGACGAGGCCAGGCCGTGCGGTGTTACGAGACAGCAGCGCAGACATCTTCATGGGCGCGATTCTGGCCGGGAATGCCCAGAAAAGCCGGGAGGCGCGCCGTAACACCTGCCCCAGAAGTTCAATCCAGTCACATCAGTAACAGCTAATCGGGGGTGGCTGCGGTGCCCCGATCCTCTTGAGCGGCATCGAGCAATTCGCGCGCGTGGGCCCTGGCCGTGTCGGTCTCGCCGAGCCCGGCCAGCATCCGGGCCAGCTCCCCGACCCGGTCGTCGGGCTCTAAGCGCCGCACTGCGCTCGCGCCGTTGCGCCCGGTGGGTTCCACCATCAGGTGCACGTCGGCGTAGGCCGCCACCTGGGGCAGGTGCGTCACCACGATCACCTGGTGGGTACGGGCCAGCCGGGCCAACCGCCGTCCGATCTGCACCGCGGCACGCCCCCCGACCCCGGCGTCGACCTCGTCGAAGACCATCGTGGTGCCGGCCGAATTGCGCGCCGCCGCCGACCGCGACGACGTGGCCAGCACCACCTCCAGGGCCAGCATCACCCGGGACAACTCACCGCCCGAGGCACTCTTGGCCAGCGGCAGCACCGTCATCCCGCGATGCGGGGCCAAGCCGAACTCGACGTCGTCGATACCGTCGGGCCCGGCGTGCACGCACTGCCCGGACGGCAACCGCAGCGCCGCCGGGTCGCCGTCGGCCGCCGTGCCGGTCGACACCGCGATGCTGAACTCGGCGTCGGCCATCGCCAGCCCGGACAGTTCGGCGCTGACCGCTTTGGCCAGTCCGCGGGCGGCCTTGGTCCGTGCCGCGCTGAGGTCGGTGGCGGTCTTGGCCACCTGCTCGGCCAGCTCGTCGACCCGGCGGGCCAAGCCGGTCAGGGCCTCCTCGGAGACGTCGAGCTGCGTCAGGCGCTCCCGCGATTCGGCTGCCCACGCCAGCACCCCGTCGATGTCGGCGGCGTATTTGCGGGTCAGGGTGCGCAGTTCGGCCTGCCGGGCCAGTTTGGCGTCGAGGGCGTCGGCGCCGGTGGGCAGATCGTCGAGGTAACCGCCGAGTTCGCGGGCCACATCGCCGACGACGGTGAGTGCGTCGCCGAGTTGTGCGCCCAGGGCCTGCAGCGCGGAGTCGTCGGTGCCGGCCAGCGCCGACTTCGCCTGCCCCAGCCGGTCGGTGGCCGAGCTGGGCCCACCGGCGGCGTCGAGGGCGTCGGCCTCTTCCCCCAAGCCGCCGGCCAGTGCCGCACGTGCCGCGGCGGCCGCGGCGCGTAGGGCGTCGAGTTCGGAGAGCCGACGGATGTCGGTGGTCAGGGCGTCGTCTTCGCCGGGCTGCGGGTCGACCGCGTCGATCTCACGCAACGCGAAGGTGAGCCGGTCGGCCTCCAGCGCCAGATCCCGGGCCCGGTCGCGGCGTTCGACGAGTTCCCGGCGCGCCGACTGCCAGGCCTCGCGGGCGGCGCGGTAACGCTCCAATCGGGTGCCGACGTCGGCGTAGCGATCCAATGCGCCGCGCTGTTCCTCGGGCCGCATCAACCGCAGCTGGTCGTTCTGGCCGTGCAGTGTCAGCAGGCTGCCGGTGAAGCCGGTCAACGATTTGGCGGGCACCCCGCGACCGCCCAGGTAGGCCCGCGACGGGCCGTCCTTGCTGACCGAGCGGGCCGCGATCACGGTGCCGTCCTCGTCGCGTTCGGCACCGGCGGACTCCAGCAGTTCGTCGATCTGCGCGGCCGCGGTCTGGGCCAGATCTGCGGTGCAGAACCGGCCCTCCACCACCGCCCGGGCCGATCCCGAGCGCACCCGGTTGGGATCGGCGCGGGCCCCGCCCAGCAGATGCAGTCCGGTGACGACCATGGTCTTGCCGGTGCCGGTCTCACCGGTCAGCACCGTCAGGCCACGGTCGAATTCGGCGGTGGCCGCACTGATCGCGCCCAGGGACTCGATACGGATCTCGGTCAGCACCGGCCGGCGTCCCTACTGTCCGCGCCAGCCGGTGACCGGCAGCCGGAACTTGCGGACCAATCGGTCGGTGAACGGCGAGCGGCCCAGCCGCGCCCATTTCACCGGGGCGACACCGCGTTGCACCTCGAGACGTCCGCCCGCGGGGACCAGCATCTTGCGGCGGCCGTCGCAGAACACCAGTGCGTCGTGGCCGTCGCTTTCCACCTCGATGGCGATCGCGGAGTTCGGACTGGTCACCATGGGACGGGCGAACAGGGCGTGGGCGTTGTTGGGCACCACCAGGATCGCGTCCAGGTCCGGCCAGAGCACCGGGCCGCCGGCGGAGAACGCGTAGGCGGTGGAACCGGTCGGAGTCGACACCAGCACTCCGTCACAGCCGAACGTCGACACCGGCCGCCCGTCCACCTCGACGACGACGCCCAGCACCCCCAGTTGCGGGCCCTTCTCCATGCTGGCCTCGTTGAGCGCCCATCCGCTGTCGACGACCTGCCCGTCGACGCGCACCACCACGTCCAGCGTCATCCGGTCCTCGACCCGGTAGTCGCGGGCGATGATCTTGTCCAGCACCTGGTCGATGGTGTCGGCCTCGGCCTCCGCCAGGAATCCGATCCGGCCCAGATTGACGCCCAGCACCGGAATGCCGGCGCTGCGGGCCAATTCCGCGGCCCGCAGGAATGTCCCGTCGCCGCCGAGCACCAACACCAACTCGCAGCCCTGGGCGGCCCCGCTGTCGGGGTCGGCCCGGTCGGTCTCGCCACCGGGTTCGCCGCGGTCACCGGATTCCAGGTGCAGCGAGCCCTTGTCGACGGCCTCGGAGGTCAGCATGCGTAACGCGATGCCGTGTTCGGCCAGAACCTTCTCCACCCGGCGGGCGGTGTCGGTGGCTTCTTCACGGCCACTGTGCGCGACCAGCAACACGGTGCGCTGTCGTTCTCCGGTGTTCATTGTGGGCCCCTCGCAACGGCTTCGTGGACGGCCGCGGTCAACGCATCGCCGGTCAGTGGCTCGGCAGCGGCGCGCAGATGCAGAAAGTATTCGACGTTGCCGGACGGTCCCGGCAACGGGCTGGCGGTCACGGCGACGGTGCCCCAGCCCAACTCGTGGGCGCGGTGGGCCACCGCGAGCACCGCCTCGGCGCGCAACGCCGGATCCGAGACCACCCCGCCGGCACCGACTTGTCGGCGTCCGACCTCGAACTGCGGTTTCACCATCGGAACGATATCGGCGTCCGGTGCCGCGCAACCGGCCAGCGCCGGCAGCACGGTGGCCAGCGAGATGAACGACAGGTCGGCGACGATCAACTGCGCGGGCGCACCGACCATCTCCGGGGTCAGGCTGCGGACGTTGGTGCGTTCGATCACCACCACCCGCTCATCGGTGCGCAACGACCACGCGATCTGGCCGTAGCCGACGTCCACCGCGACCACCCGGGCGGCACCCCGGTCGAGCAGCACCTCGGTGAATCCGCCGGTCGAGGCGCCGGCGTCCAGGCAGTGCCGGCCGGCGACGCCGATTCCGAAGGCGTCCAGGGCCCCGATCAGCTTGTGCGCCCCGCGGGACACCCAGGTACGTTCGCCGTCGTCGGCCACCGCCAGTGCGGCGGTGATCGCCACCGCGGTGGCGGGTTTGACCGCCGGAATACCGTCGATGGTGACCTTGCCGGCCGCGATCAATTCAGCGGCCTGTTGCCGAGACCGGGCCAATCCGCGTCGCACCAGTTCGGCATCGACGCGAGCACGCCGCGACATGCCAGTTTCAGCCCTTCTCCACCGACTCCAGCGCCCGCACCAACACCTGGTGGGCTTCTTCGAGCCGCTGCGCCAAGGCGTTGAGATCGGTGTGCGCCGGAAGTTCGGCCAGTTCGGCTTCCCCGGGCAGCTCGGCCAGCACCGCGGCGACGCGGGCCCGGACGTCCTCAATCTCAGTGTTCATGGGTGCCACTCACGCTAGTCGATACCGATTACGGCCACGTTCCCAGCAGCGACCACTGCTGTAGCGCGGCCTCGGCGGTGTCGTCGCCGGCGGCGACGGTGAAGGCCTGTCCGACCAGTTCCGCATCGGCTACCGCGCAGGCCAGTGCTCGCACCACCGACAGGCCGTCGCCGTCTTCGTCTTCGGCCTCCGCCGAGCTGACGGTGACGGTCGTGCCGTCCACTTCGACGTTCCAGAACGGCTGCGGGCCAACCGCCAGCGTGCCGGCGTCGACGTTGAGCGCCCGCAGGTCGTGGCCGATATAGGTGGGCCGTTGCTCGGGCACCGCCCCGACCGCGTCGCGTGCGGAGTTCACCCCGGTGAGCACCATCAGGCTGGGCAGCGCCGCGGCGTTGGCGGCGGCGATGTCGGTGTCGAGCCGGTCACCGACCACCAGCGGCGCGTAGAACTCGCCGCGTGCCAATGCGGCGGTCAGCAGCGCCGGTCCGGGTTTACCCGCCACCTGCGGCTCGGCGTCGGTCGCGGCCCGCAGTGCGGCGACCATCGATCCGTTGCCGGGCAGCAGGCCGCGTTCCGACGGCAGCGTCTTGTCGACGTTGGTGGTCATCCACACCGCGCCGGACCGGATCGCCAGGGCCGCCTCGGCCAGGTCCGCCCAGGTCAGTTCGGTGAACAGGCCCTGTATGACCGCGGCCGGCTCGTCGGCGGCCAGCCTGACCGGTTCCAGCCCGGCACCGGTGATCTCCGCAGCCAGCGACTCCGACCCCAGCACCAGCACCCGCGCACCGGCGGACAACTGCTCTGCCAGCAGTGCTGCGGCGATCTGGCCGCTGGTGACCACGTCGTCGGCGGTGGCGGTGAAGCCCAACCCGGTCAAGTGTTCGGCCACCTGCGCGGCGTCGCGCGAGGAGTTGTTGGTGATGAACAGCGCCCGGCTCTCCAGCTCGGCGAGGGTCTCCACCGCGCCGACGGTCGGTTCGCCACCGCGGAACACCGTGCCGTCCAGATCCAGCAACGCGCAGTCGTATTCCTCGGCAAGGGTCGCGGTGCCGCCGAGTTCGGCGATACGGTCTTCGACGTCGGTGACGCCTTCGGTGTCGGCGGCGGCCGCCTTCAGGAACCACTCCAGGGCTTCCTCGCTGCGTCCCAGGGCCACCAGCGTCTCGCCGTGCGCGTAGTGCAGTCGTGCCACCGTCGAGCCGGTGCGTTCCGGGTCGGTCTGCGCGGCCGAGAGCACCGTGAGGGCCTGTTCGAGCTGTCCCAGGTCGGCGCGGGCGCCGGCGGCGACGATCCGCATCTCATCGGCCTCGTCGCCCTCGAGTTCCTCGGCTTCCGGGCCGGTGGCCAATTCGATGGCCCGCTGCGGCCTGCCCAGACCGCGTTCGCAGTCGGCGATCAGCGGCAGCAGCGCCGATTTGCTGCCCATCCGGCGGGCCGCCCGCAGTTCCCCGGCCGCCTGTGACCAGTCGCCGCACTGATAGGCCGCGATCCCGACCGCTTCGCGTACCGCGGTGATCCGCGTCGAACGCGCCCGGGCCGCTTTGGCGTGCAGCAGTGCCTGCTGCGGGTCCTCGTCGAGCAGCATTCCGGCGGCCACCAGATGACAGGCCACCGCGTCCGCGGTCACGCGGTTGAGCGTGCTCAGTTCGCGGCGCACTTCGGGAGCCAACTGCTTGGGTTCGATACCCTCGGGCAGCGGCGGGTCGTCGTAGCGCGTCCCGGATGCTTCGCCGGCCGGTCGCGACGGACGCGACGCAGCGTCGCGGTCCCGCGGGGGACGTGATCCACCGTTGTAGTCCCGCGGGGGCCGCGAACCGCTGTTGTAGTCGCGCCCGGGACGGGAGCCACCGTCGCGGTCTCGCGGGGGACGTGAACCGTCGCGGTCGCGGGGTGTCCAGTTGCCGTCGCGGTCCCGAGGAGGCCGGGACCCGTCGCGGTCGCGGGGCGGACGTGAACCGTCGCGGTCGCGAGGGGTCCAGGAGCCGTCGCGGTCGCGGGGTGGACGCGAGCCATCGCGGTCGCGAGGAGTCCAGGAGCCGTCGCGGTCGCGCGGTGGTCGCGAGCCGTCCCGGTCGCGGGGAGTCCACGACCCGTCCCGGTCCCGCGGCGGTCGCGAACCACCGTCGTCGCGACGTGCGTGCGGACGACGGTCGCGATCCGGCCCGGAGTCCCTCGGTCCACGGCGCTGGTCGCCGGTGGGCGTACGGCGTTGGTCGCCGGATCCCCGTCGTTGTTGCGGGCCACGATGGCCGCCTGCGTCTTCACCTCGCGGTTGACGCCGCTCACCATCTGCTCTGTTGTCGGCCACTGAAACCTTCCGTCCTAATACCTCGTGTAAGGATACGGCCCGCCGGCAATACTCCGGCGAGTGCATCGATGCACGACATAGCGGCTCTGAACCGTATTCCGCTATCCGGGCGGAAATCGATATTTGTGTTGGGGGAATGGGAAACGCCCCCCGACGGTGTCGGGGGGCGTTTCTTTAAATTGTGTTCGGCGGTGTCCTACTTTTCCACCCGTGTGGGCAGTATCATCGGCGCTGACAGGCTTAGCTTCCGGGTTCGGGATGGGACCGGGCGTTTCCCTGTCGCTATTTCCGCCGTAACTCTATTTTTTTGTGGTGGTGGGCCGGCCACACGCGGGTGGTGTGGTGGTGGGCCTACCGGGTCACCAAGTGTGTTTGGTGGCGGGGTGTGGCTTGTTTTTTGTGGTGTGTGGTTGCGGGCAACACATGTTGTTTCTTTGTGTTGTAAGTTTTCGGCCGGTTAGTGCCAGTTCCCTGCACACCTTGCGGTGCTTCCAGGTCTGGTCTATCGATCCCGTGGTCTGCGGGGGGCCTTATCCCTCTAAAAGGGTGAGAATCCTGGTCTTGGAGTGGGTTTCCCGCTTAGATGCTTTCAGCGGTTATCCTGTCCGAACGTAGCCATCCAGCCGTGCTCCTGGTGGAACAACTGGTACACCAGAGGTTCGTCCGTCCCGGTCCTCTCGTACTAGGGACAGGTTTCCTCAAGATTCTGACGCGCGCGGCGGATAGAGACCGAACTGTCTCACGACGTTCTAAACCCAGCTCGCGTGCCGCTTTAATGGGCGAACAGCCCAACCCTTGGGACCTGCTCCAGCCCCAGGATGCGACGAGCCGACATCGAGGTGCCAAACCATCCCGTCGATATGGACTCTTGGGGAAGATCAGCCTGTTATCCCCGGGGTACCTTTTATCCGTTGAGCGACACCCCTTCCACTCGGGGGTGCCGGATCACTAGTCCCGACTTTCGTCCCTGTTCGACGTGTCAGTCTTACAGTCAAGCTCCCTTGTGCACTTACACTCAACACCTGATTGCCGTCCAGGTTGAGGGAACCTTTGGGCGCCTCCGTTACATTTTAGGAGGCAACCGCCCCAGTTAAACTACCCACCAGGCACTGTCCCTGAACCAGCTTCATGGTTCGAAGTTAGAGGTCCAATACGATCAGAGTGGTATTTCAACAACGACTCCACCCACACTGGCGTGCGGGTTTCACAGTCTCCCACCTATCCTACACAAACCGCATCGAACATCAATACCAAGCTATAGTGAAGGTCCCGGGGTCTTTTCGTCCTGCCGCGCGTAACGAGCATCTTTACTCGTAATGCAATTTCGCCGAGTCTATGGTTGAGACAGTTGAGAAGTCGTTACGCCATTCGTGCAGGTCGGAACTTACCCGACAAGGAATTTCGCTACCTTAGGATGGTTATAGTTACCACCGCCGTTTACTGGGGCTTAAATTCTCAGCTTCACCCCGAAGGGTTAACCGGTCCTCTTAACCTTCCAGCACCGGGCAGGCGTCAGTCCGTATACATCGTCTTGCGACTTCGCACGGACCTGTGTTTTTAGTAAACAGTCGCTTCTCACTGGTTTCTGCGACCCCCTCCCGCTGCCGGCCGCGAAGGCCATGACGGTATGAGGGTCCCCCTTCTCCCGAAGTTACGGGGGTATTTTGCCGAGTTCCTTAACCATAGTTCACTCGTACGCCTTGGTATTCTCTACCTGACCACCTGTGTTGGTTTGGGGTACGGGCCGTGTGTGTGCTCGCTAGAGGCTTTTCTCGGCAGCATAGGATCACCGAATTCGCCGCAATCGGCTATGCATCACCTCTCGGAATATATGCCAGACGGATTTGCCTATCTGACTTCCTACGGGCTTGCCCCAGTATTACCACTGACTGGTACGGCTACCTTCCTGCGTCACCCCATCGCTTGACTACTACCCACCCGGGTCCCACGCAGCCGGCAGAAGCTCTCACCCGAAGGATCAAGTCATCCACCATTTGGGTGGTTAGCAGAATGGATTCATCAGGGACGCCCACACACGGGTACGGGAATATCAACCCGTTGTCCATCGACTACGCCTGTCGGCCTCGCCTTAGGTCCCGACTCACCCTGGGAGGACTGGCCTGGCCCAGGAACCCTTGGTCTTTCGGCGGGCAAGGTTCTCACTTGCCTCATCGCTACTCATGCCTGCATTCTCACTCCCACACCCTCCACCACTAGATCACTCTGTGGCTTCACCGGATGCAGGACGCTCCCCTACCCAATACTTACGTATTGCCGCGGCTTCGGCGGTGTGCTTGAGCCCCGCTACATTATCGGCGCACAATCACTTGACCAGTGAGCTATTACGCACTCTTTCAAGGGTGGCTGCTTCTAAGCCAACCTCCTGGTTGTCTAAGCGACTGCACATCCTTTTCCACTTAGCACACGCTTTGGGGCCTTAGCCGGCGATCTGGGCTGTTTCCCTCTCGACGCACGGAGCTTATCCCCCGCCGTCTCACTGCCACGCTTACACTCACCGGCATTCGGAGTTTGGCTGACGTCAGTAACCTAGTAGGGCCCATCGGCCATCCAGTAGCTCTACCTCCAGTGAGAAACACGCAACGCTGCACCTAAATGCATTTCGGGGAGAACCAGCTATCACGGAGTTTGATTGGCCTTTCACCCCTACCCACAACTCATCCCCTCAGTCTTCAACCTAAGTGGGTTCGGGCCTCCACGCGGTCTTACCCGCGCTTCACCCTGGCCATGGGTAGATCACTCCGCTTCGGGTCCACAACACGCCACTACACCAGCTCCTACGAACTGGATACGCCCTATTCAGACTCGCTTTCGCTACGGCTACCCCACACGGGTTAACCTCGCGACGTGCCGGTGACTCGCAGGCTCATTCTTCAAAAGGCACGCCATCACCCCACCACAAGGGAGGGCTCTGACGGATTGTAGGCACATGGTTTCAGGTACTATTTCACTCCCCTCCCGGGGTACTTTTCACCATTCCCTCACGGTACTAATCCGCTATCGGTCATCGAGTAGTATTCAGGCTTACCGGGTGGTCCCGGCAGATTCACAGCAGATTCCACGGGCCCGCTGCTACTCGGGAAACATCACAAGGCAGGTGTCGGATTTTCACGTACCGGGCTCTCACCGTCTACGGCAGACCATCCCAGGCCACTTCCGCTAACCACAACACTTTCTCACTGCCCTCCGGTCGAGTAGAACCAGAAGCAACGCTCCCACAACCCCGCACACACAACCCCTACCCGGTATCACATGCATACGGTTTAGCCATCCTCCGCTTTCGCTCGCCACTACTCACGGAATCACATTTTGTTTTCTCTTCCTACGGGTACTGAGATGTTTCACTTCCCCGCGTTACCTCCCCACCGGCTATACATTCACCGGTTGGTGACACGACATCACTCGTGCCGGGTTTCCCCATTCGGACATCCTCGGATCCACGCTCGGTTGGCAGCTCCCCGAGGCATATCGCAGCCTCCAACGTCCTTCATCGGCTCTCGATGCCAAGGCATCCACCATGCGCCCTTAAACACTTACAAATCACAAAAACCAAGAAACAAAAATTGCAAAACAAACAAGAAAACTTGCTTGTTAGATGCTCGCAACCACTATCCACAAAACAAACACCACACCCCACCACCAAGATGGAGCGACAACACACCCACCCCCACAAGGGAGCGACTACAGGCCTGTTGCCTCAGGACCCAACAGTGTGCCCAGCCAAAGCCGGCCACCAGAAACCCCGAAGGACCCCTGGCGGTTGATGATCAAAGCTGTTGCTGTTCAAAAAACATCTGCACCACCGGACACCCACTACAGGCGCCGGCAAACCTATCCCAACCACCATGAATCCCACACTCTTGCGGGGATGGGGGAAAAAAGGTGCTCCTTAGAAAGGAGGTGATCCAGCCGCACCTTCCGGTACGGCTACCTTGTTACGACTTCGTCCCAATCGCCGATCCCACCTTCGACGGCTCCCTCCACAAGGGTTAGGCCACCGGCTTCGGGTGTTACCGACTTTCATGACGTGACGGGCGGTGTGTACAAGGCCCGGGAACGTATTCACCGCAGCGTTGCTGATCTGCGATTACTAGCGACTCCGACTTCATGGGGTCGAGTTGCAGACCCCAATCCGAACTGAGACCGGCTTTAAAGGATTCGCTAACCCTCACGGGATCGCAGCCCTTTGTACCGGCCATTGTAGCATGTGTGAAGCCCTGGACATAAGGGGCATGATGACTTGACGTCATCCCCACCTTCCTCCGAGTTGACCCCGGCAGTCTCTCACGAGTCCCCACCATAACGTGCTGGCAACATGAGACAAGGGTTGCGCTCGTTGCGGGACTTAACCCAACATCTCACGACACGAGCTGACGACAGCCATGCACCACCTGCACACAGGCCACAAGGGAACCGACATCTCTGCCGGCGTCCTGTGCATGTCAAACCCAGGTAAGGTTCTTCGCGTTGCATCGAATTAATCCACATGCTCCGCCGCTTGTGCGGGCCCCCGTCAATTCCTTTGAGTTTTAGCCTTGCGGCCGTACTCCCCAGGCGGGGTACTTAATGCGTTAGCTACGGCACGGATCCCTAAAGGAAGGAAACCCACACCTAGTACCCACCGTTTACGGCGTGGACTACCAGGGTATCTAATCCTGTTCGCTCCCCACGCTTTCGCTCCTCAGCGTCAGTTACTGCCCAGAGACCCGCCTTCGCCACCGGTGTTCCTCCTGATATCTGCGCATTCCACCGCTACACCAGGAATTCCAGTCTCCCCTACAGTACTCTAGCCTGCCCGTATCGCCCGCACGCCCACAGTTAAGCTGTGAGTTTTCACGGACAACGTGACAAACCACCTACGAGCTCTTTACGCCCAGTAATTCCGGACAACGCTCGCACCCTACGTATTACCGCGGCTGCTGGCACGTAGTTGGCCGGTGCTTCTTCTGTACCTACCGTCACCCCAAGAAAAATCCCGGAGCTTCGCCGATACTGAAAGAGGTTTACAACCCGAAGGCCGTCATCCCCCACGCGGCGTCGCTGCATCAGGCTTGCGCCCATTGTGCAATATTCCCCACTGCTGCCTCCCGTAGGAGTCTGGGCCGTATCTCAGTCCCAGTGTGGCCGGACACCCTCTCAGGCCGGCTACCCGTCGTCGCCTTGGTAGGCCATTACCCCACCAACAAGCTGATAGGCCGCGGGCCCATCCCACACCGCAAAAGCTTTCCACCACACACCATGAAGCGCGCGGTCCTATTCGGTATTAGACCCAGTTTCCCAGGCTTATCCCAAAGTGCAGGGCAGATCACCCACGTGTTACTCACCCGTTCGCCACTCGAGTACCCCCGAAGGGGCCTTTCCGTTCGACTTGCATGTGTTAAGCACGCCGCCAGCGTTCGTCCTGAGCCAGGATCAAACTCTCCAAACAAAAACCATTTGGAAACAATCCCAAAACATCAGTCAAAAACTGACATCAAAAAAACAACCACACCCCCAACACGGGGCGCTGAAAGTGTGGCAAACAACAACAAACAAAAACCACCAAACACACTATTGAGTTCTCAAACAACACGCCCATCTGAACGCGCAGTCAACCCGCGGCTAAAAGCCGCGTATTGGCAGTGCGGGCAGATGAAAACCCCCGGAATCGCTAGTGAATCTCTCTCGATTCCGCGGGCTTGTCGCGCTCCCCCGGCTGGGCCGTGTCGCGGCGACGTCGATAAAGTTACGCGAGGTGAAACTGGGAGTCAAATCCGCTGGTAGAGGGCATTTTCTCGTCGAATCAAGATCAACGGGGCGCCCCGGCGGGGGCCGGATCTAGGCCCGTTGCACCCCCGCGACGTTGCGTTTGCCCCGACGCAGCACCAGCCACCGGCCGTGCAGGAAGTCCGCCGGCTGCGGCGCCCATTCCTCGCTGTCGATTCGCACGTTGTTGACCGACACACCGCCTTCACCGATGGTGCGCCGCGCCGCACCCCGACTGGCGGACAGGCCGGTGGCCACCAGCAGGTCCACGATGCCGTCGGCTCCCCCGGGCTCCAGGCGGGCCACCGAGGTCTCCTCCAGCGCCGCGGTCAGCGTCGATTCGTCCAACCGGGTCAGTTCTCCGCGGCCGAACAGGGCCTGACTCGCCAGTTCGACGGCATCGGTGGCCGCCTGTCCGTGCACCAACGTGGTGAACTCCCGCGCCAAAGCGCGCTGCGCGGCCCGCTCGTGCGGACGTTCGGCCGTCGCCTGCTCCAGCTCGGCCAGCTCTTCGGCCGACAGGAACGTGAACCACCGCAGGTAACGGATGACGTCGGCGTCGGCGGTGTTGAAAAAGTACTGGTACCAGGCGTAAGGGCTGGTCATCTCGGGATCCAGCCACAGACTGCCGCCACCGGTGGACTTACCGAACTTGGTGCCGTCGGCGGCGGTGACCAGGGGCACCGTCAAGGCGTGCACGGTCGCACCCGTCTTCTGCCGGACCAGCCGCACGCCGGCGATGATGTTGCCCCACTGATCGGATCCGCCGATCTGCAGCGAACACCCGAAGCGCTGATGCAGCTGCACGTAGTCGTTGGCCTGCAGCAACATGTAGCTGAACTCGGTGTAGGAGATGCCCTCCTCGAGCCGGCGACGGATGGTGTCGCGGTCCAGCATCACGTTGACCGAGAAGTGTTTGCCCACGTCACGCAGGAATTCCACCGCGGACAGCGGCGCCGTCCAGTCCAGGTTGTTGGCCACCACCGCACCGGTGGGACTGTCGTCGAAGTCGACGAAGCGCTCGAGTTGCCCGCGGATCCGCTCGGACCACTCGGCCACGGTATCGGCGGTGTTGAGGGTGCGTTCCCCGCTGTCGCGCGGGTCACCGATGAGTCCGGTGGCCCCGCCGGCTAGCACGATCGGCCGGTGTCCGGCCCGCTGGAATCGGCGCAGGGCCAGCAACGGCACCAGGTTTCCGGCGTGCAGGCTCGGGGCGGTCGGGTCGAATCCGGCATAGACCGTGATCGGTCCGCGCGTCACTTCGGCGGTCAGTGCGTCCAGGTCGGTGGATTGGGCGATCAGCCCTCGCCAGCTCAACTCGTCGAGAATCGTCGTCGGCATGGATTGATTTTCCCGGATCAGTCCGAAGCACCCGGCGCCGGTGCCCGTGGACTGCGCCGGTACGCCGAAACCTCGGGTGTCGCCGGCCGCCAGAACCGCCACGGACGGTCGGCGGCCTGACTGATCCCCACCCGCGGCCCGCACTGCGCCTCGACCGGTTCACCGAGCCGCAACTGCACCGGACTGCGCGGATCGAACAGATCAATTCCGTTGTCCGCCATAGTGATTCCCAGAGCTGAGCAGAGATTGCCGGGCCCCCGCGCCAGAGCCGCATCGGCTACCGATTCGCCGCGGCGGCCCCGGGCGAGCGGTTGGCCGGCATCGATCACCGCGGCCCGCAGCAGCACCGCCGCGGCCGTCCCGTCCGGTCCGCAGACCACGTTGGCGCAGACGTGCATGCCGTAGCTGCGATAGGTGTACATCCGCCCGGGCGGACCGAACATCACCGTGTTGCGCCCGGTGGGGCCCCGATACGAATGCGCCGCCGGGTCCGGCCACGGACCGTCGGGCACTCCTCCGTAGGCCTCCACCTCGGCGATCGTCGCGGTCACGCCGCGGCAGGTCAACGTGGCGCCCAGCAACAACCGGGCAGCCGCGAGCGGGTCCACCGCGAGCCGGAGAGCATCCACGCCGCGGCGTTACCTCACCGGGAGGTTTCCGGGTTCGCCTGCGCCATGAGTCGGGCGTGCTCGTCGTCTCCGACGGTCTCCGCCTCGTCGATCAGCAACACCGGGATGTCGTCGTCGATGCGGTAGGCCCGCTTCATCCGCGGGTTGTACAGCGCACCGCCGGCGGCACGCTCGACCAGCAGCAGTGGGCCGCGGTCGGCGGGGCAGACCAGGATGTCCAACAGTTCTCGCTCGATCACGGTCATGCCCCTGCCAGATCGGCGCGCACCGCGGCGGTGAGCCGTTTGAACTGCCGGGTCGCGGCATCGAAGTACCAGGCGTTGCGTCCAGCCTTGGGTAACCCGGCGTCGCGCAGGTTCCCCATCTCGGGGCGGTACACCGTGCTCAACTGCAGACTCGGGACGACGTGCACGATGTCGGGGCCGCGGCCCGCGGGGATGTCGGCCACCGCCTCGCTGAGGTCCGCCGCGGTGATGGTGGCACCCGGGCGCACCGTCACCGCCGACACCACCAGGGCCGATCCCGCCGTGGGCACCCGATAGGTGACCGCCAGGTCGACGCCGTTGACGGCGCCGAGCGCATCGGTGATCACCACCGGGTACGCGATGCCCCGGGCGGTGCGGATGCTCGATGACCGCCCGCCGACCAGCCAGTAGTCGCCGTCGGCGTCGCGGCGGAACAGGAACTCCGTGGAGATCCAGGTGTCGGCCGGCGCGAACACGCCGCGCTTGACCGACGCCGAGGGGTCGATGGGTCCGCGCGGTTTGGCCAGCAGCACCCCGACCTCGTTGGCCTCGGCGACGCGTACGAAGCCCAGGTCGTCTTCGAGGATCAGGTCGTGGTCGGCGTCGTAGGCGGCCAGTTCCACATCGACCGCGCCGGGCAGCGGTCGGCCCTTGCTGCCGACCTTGGCGCCGGAGACGTTGGCCAGCACGGCTTGCCCGTCCTTGGTGGCGAAGAACTCGACGACATTGGCGGGCGCGAACACCTCGGTGACCCGGTTCCACACGCCGACGGGCATACCGGAACCGATGAACAGCCGGACCGGGTGATTGCCCTGCAGGACGAAGTTGGGATCGTCGATGACCTCGCCGAGCATCGCCCAGGTGTAGGACACCACGCTGACGCCGTACTGCCGGACCTCGGCGACGAAGCGCTCCGGGTTCAACCCGCGCGACAGTGCGATGCGGGCGCCGCCGACCACCGCGCCGCCCAGGCTGACCAGCAAGCCGGACTCGTGGTGCAGCGGTGTCAGGCAGTACACCGTGTCGTTGGGGCCCAGCGCCGAAGTCGATGCGGTCCCGAACGCCGAGAGCGCCCAGCGGAAGTTGGTGATCTGCTTGGCCACCACTTCGCCGGCCACGTTGCTGAACGCCACGAACGCCAGATCGCGGGCGAAGCCCGGGTTGGCGCGGTACCAGCCGGGCAGTTCGACGGCGTCGGGGTCGATCTGTTCCATGTCGACGACGTCGACGTCGATGTCTGTGGGTAGGTCGAGGTCACGGGCTTCACCGCCGCCGAGCACCAGCACCTGGCAGCCCAGTTCGCGGGCGGCCGGCAGCGCCAGGTCCAGCGAGCCCGGGTCGACGATGATGTCGGAGATGCCGCCGAGGCGGGCCGCCGGCAGCAGGTCGCCGTCGGTGGGCACCAGCACCGCCACCGCACCCAGTCGCGACAGTGCCGCGATGGCGACCAGCGCACTGGGCCGGGTGGCCATCAGCACGCCGACGTGGACGCCCTGCCGGACCCCGACGTCGATCAGACCGCGAACGACGTTGTCAATGCGCTTGTTGACCGCCTCGTAGGTGTGGACCCGCCCGTCGAACAGCAGGAATTCACCGTCGGGTGAGTCCGCCGCCTGCTCATCGATGATGCGGCCCAACGAGATCCGGGTGTGGTCGTTGATCTGTCCCAAGCGGGCCAGCCGGGGCAGGGTGCGCGCGGTCTCGACCGCCATGGTGCGCATCGACTTCTGCGCCGCCAGCACGGCATCGGCGGCGCCGCGGGCCAGCGTCAGCGCCACCTCCGAGGCCTCGCCCAGGCCGTGTGCGATCCGCGAGGTGATCGCGACGCCGCGCTGGGCGCCGTCGGATGAGTCCTCGGCCATCAATGCGACGCCGGCCGGTTGTGCGCCCAGCCCCTCCTGCCACAGCACCCAGCGGGCCACCGTCGGCCAGGTCAGTTCCGCCGCCTTGGATCCGACCACCAGGCCGAAATGCCCTGCCCGCAAAAGATATTCGAAGACCTTGGCGTCGGGCGCGGCACGGCGGATGCCCCGGACCGCGGCGGGTTGGCCGATGTCGTCGACCTCGCCGACGAAGGCCAGCACCGGGCAGGTGATGTCGGTCAGGGTGACCAGTTGGCCGTTGATGGCGAAACCGCCGGTCATCATCCGGTTGTGCGCGATGAACTGTTTGAGTAGCTCGGCGACCGCCGGGCCCGACCAGGCGATCCAGCCCTCGGATTCGAGGAACCGGCGCTGCGCCTCACGCGGCAGCAGGGCTTCCCGGTCGTGCAGTTGGCGCAGGAATTCGATGCGCGCCTTGGCGGTCTTGAGCGGGTCCATCATCTGGAAGCCCAGCCGCGCCTGCCATCCGGAGATGTCGAGCCGGTTGAAGACGTGGTCGGCCATGAAACCGGCCACATTCGACGCGAGGTTGGGCGGCAGGCCCATCGGCAGCGCGGCCAGGGTGTCCACCGGGGAGCCGAACGCGATGATGCTGGCGATGTTCTTCGAATGCCGGTATGCCCCAGTCTGATAGGCGAACATGCCGCCCTGGGAGTAGCCGGCCAGATGCACGTCGCGGCCGGTGGTCTCGGCGACGGTGTCGATGGCCTGGCTGAGCCCGACGATGTGGTCGGCCAGGTTGCGGCGCATCCCGCCTTCGATCTCGTCCGGTGAGCCGAAGTCGATCACCCACGGGTCCACCCCGGCCTCACGCAGGATGCCGACCGCGCCGTCTTCGCGGGTGACGTCCCACATGTTCGCCGACATCATCATCGGGTGCACCAGCAGCACCGGCGGGCCGGGCTGCGGCTGGCCGGGCCGGTTGTCCGGCGGGAAGTACCGTCGCAGCTTGTACATCGGGGTGCTCTCGACGATCTGGAACGGCGACGGCACGGTGCCGGTCTCCAGTCCGCCCCAGCGCAGCACCTCGAGACCGTTCTGAGCGGTGGCCATCAGCCACTCGACCGGCCTGGTCACGGCCGACAAGTTCAGATCCACCGCTGGTTCCCCCCACTTCGCGCGCGATCCCGGAATGACGTGCACATTCTGGCACACCAGACCGGTAGGTCCGGCTCGTTCACCGATCGCCGACCGGCAGGCAGTACCGTTCCTGCGGTGGCACACCTGCTCGGAGCCGAGGCCCTTCACCTGCGCTACGCCACCGGCGTCGTGCTGGAGTCGGTCACCCTCGGGGTCAACGACGGCGCACGGATCGGGATCGTCGGTCGCAACGGCGACGGGAAGTCCTCACTGTTGCGTCTGCTGGCCGGTGCGCTGACGCCGGACTCGGGCCGCGTCACCCGGCGCAGTGATCTGCGGGCCGGTTTGCTGGACCAGGCCGACACCTTGGATCCCGACAGCACGCTGGGGGTATCGCTGGTCGGCGATCAGGCCGACCACGAGTGGGCCTCCAGTCCGCGGATCCGGGACGTGGTCGACGGGCTGGTCTCCGATATCGCCTGGGACGCCAAGATCTCCGGGCTCTCCGGCGGCCAGCGGCGCCGCGTCCAGCTGGCCGCGCTGCTGATCGGCGAATGGGACGTGATCTGTCTCGACGAGCCCACCAACCACCTCGACGTGGAGGGCATCACCTGGCTGGCGGGGCATCTGCAGCAGCGCTGGGCCCGCAACACCGGCGGGCTGCTGGTGGTCACCCACGACCGCTGGTTTCTCGACGAGGTGGCCACCACCACCTGGGAGGTCCACGACCGCATCGTGGAGCCCTTCCAGGGCGGGTATGCCGCCTACATCCTGCAGCGGGTGGAGCGCGACCGGATGGCCGCGGCCAGCGAGGCCAAACGGCAGAACATCTTGCGCAAGGAACTGGCCTGGCTGCGGCGCGGGGCGCCGGCGCGCACGTCCAAGCCGAAGTTCCGCATCGAGGCCGCCAACGCGCTGATCGCCGACGTCCCGCCGCTGCGCAACGACGTCGAGCTGATGAAGCTGGCCACCGCCCGGCTCGGCAAGGACGTGATCGACCTGCTCGACGTGTCGGTGGCGTTCGACGGCCGGACGGTGCTGCGCGACGTCGAATGGCGGATCGGGCCCGGTGAGCGCACCGGGATCGTCGGCGCCAACGGTGCCGGAAAGTCCACCCTGCTCGGGCTGATCGCGGGCACCGTGACACCCGATTCCGGGCGCGTCAAACGTGGCAAGACGGTGCGGCTGGGCATGTTGGATCAGCAGTCCGCCGAGCTGGCGAAGCTGGCCGAGGACCGGGTGGCCGATGTGCTGGGCCGGCTGCGCACCGACTACCAGGTCGACGGCAAGGAGATGACGCCCGCGCAGTTGCTCGAGCGCCTCGGGTTCGGTCGTGCGCAGTTGTCCGCGCGGGTGGGCGAGCTCTCCGGTGGCCAGCATCGGCGGCTGCAGTTGATGCTCACCTTGCTGGCCGAGCCGAACGTGCTGGTGCTCGACGAGCCCACCAACGACGTCGACACCGACATGTTGACCGCCACCGAGGACCTGCTGGACTCCTGGCCGGGCACGCTGATCGTGGTCTCCCACGACCGTTACCTGCTGGAACGAGTCACCGATCAGCAGTACGCGATCCTCGACGGGCGGCTGCGGCATCTGCCCGGCGGCGTCGACGAGTATCTGGAGTTGGCCGCCAATGCGCGCCGATCACCGTCGTCGCGGCCGGCGGCGGCCGCCGAGCCCGGCTCGGGACCGTTGTCGGGGGCGGAGCTGCGCGCCGCCCAGAAGGACCTGGCCGCCGTGGATCGGCGGCTGGCGAAGCTGGCCGAGCAGATCGAGGCCAAGCATCACCAGTTGGCCGCGTTCGACCAGTCCGATCACGTTGGGCTGGCCGAGCTCACCCGCGAGCTGCGGGCGCTGGAGGATGAGGTCGCCGAGCAGGAGGCGCGCTGGTTGGAGCTCTCGGAGCTGGTCGAGTAGGGCCACGGGTTCGGGGCGGGCTCAGCGCCGCTCGAAGTGCTGATAGTCCACCGGCGACTTCCAGTAGCCGCCCCAAGCCCACCCGGCATCGGTGAAGACCCGCACCGCGGGGTCACCGGCGTGCAGCAGACCCGGCTCGATCCGTTTGCGGTCCAGGTAGACCCGGGCGTTGTGCGGCTCGAAGGCACCGTGATCCACCGACGGGTTCAGCAGCGGATTGATGTCGATGGCGCGGCCGTAGGCGTGCAGGGCCCAGTTCCCCGAGCCCGGGATGCGCCGGCAGTTGAACGCCGAGGTGTTGTCGTCCGCCATGGACAGTTCGTCGTCGCCGCCGCGGTAGGTCGCCACCGGGCGCATCTTCTCGATCGGGAAGCCCAGCCGGTACAGCCGATCGAACAACGCGATGACCTGCGCAACCAGGTCCCGGTGCACGATCAGCTCACCGCGGTGCGGCCGGTCGTCGAAGCCCAGGTGGGTCAGGGTGACGCGTCGTAGCTGCGCCGGAGCGACCGGGCAGCCGGGGTGCCAGGTCGGGCCGAGTTCGGCGGCGGTGACTTCGGCCACGGCGGCCGGTTCGACGGTCCGCGGCGGCGATGCCGGCTCCGTCTGCGGCTCCGGAGCTGCGGTGCACTGGGACAGCGCACCGCAGACCACGATCGCCGCCACCAGGCCGCGCGCGGTCGACGTGACCCGGTTGCCATTGATCCGCCCACGCTAGCGCAGGACCGAAATCCTGCCCGGAATGAGGATTGAACCCCGACTGACCGGGCTATCCCTGAAGTCGTCCCTGAACGAGTGGAGGACATGATGAGGATCAATGCGATGACGAAAGCGGCCCTGACCGCAGTCGCCGTGCTGGCCGCGGCTCCGATGGCCGTTGCACCGGTCGCCACGGCCGCCTACCCGATCGTCGGCAAGCTGGGCAGCACCCTGCAGACCACCGACACCGTCGGTCAGGTCACGTACTCGTGGCGGGTCAGCGGCCTTCAGCCCAGCAGCGACCCCACGCCGGGATTCCCGGTGGCCGGCAAGGTCTGGGAGGCGACGGCGACGGTGAATGCGATCCGCGGCACGGTGACACCGGCGATTTCCCAGTTCAACGCCGTCGCGCCGGATCGGGCCGCCTACCGGGTGCTGTGGCAGGTCGCCTCGCCCAGAACCATCAGCGGCGCGACCATCCCCCAGGGCGCTCAGTCCAGCGGCAAGATCTACTTCGACGTCACCGGTCCGCCGCCGACCACCGTGACGATGAACAACGGGATGGAAGACCTGATGATCTGGGGGCCGTGAACCCTCAGGCGTCGTTGAGTCGGCGGCGCATCGCGGCGGCCCGCTCGCGCAGCCCCGCCAACTGTTCGGCGACCCGCGCCGGCGCGGTGCCGCCGCGAGCGTCACGGGAAGCCACCGACCCCTCGACGGTGAGCACCTCGCGCACCTGCGGGGTCAGGTCCGGGCTGATGCCCGCAAGTTCGTCGTCGGTGAGTTCGTCCAGGCCGACGCCGCGCTGCTCGGCGACCTTCACCGCCGCGCCCGCCGCTTCGTGCGCCACCCGGAACGGAACACCTTGGCGCACCAGCCATTCGGCGATGTCGGTGGCCAGCGTGTAGCCGGCCGGTGCCAGCTCCGCCATCCGCTCGGTGTCGAACACCAGGGTGCCCACCAGCCCGGCGGTGGCCGGCAGCAGCAGTTCCAGCTGCGCGGCCGAGTCGAACACCGGCTCCTTGTCCTCCTGCAGATCCCGGTTATAGGCCAGCGGCTGCGCCTTGAGCGTGGCCAGCAGGCCCGCCAGGTTGCCGATCAGCCGGCCGGACTTGCCGCGAGCCAGTTCGGCGATGTCGGGGTTCTTCTTCTGCGGCATGATCGAAGAGCCCGTCGACCAGGAGTCATGCAGCACCGCATAGCCGAATTCCGTTGAGCTCCACAAGATGATGTCCTCGGCGAGCCGCGACAGGTCGACGGCGATCATCGCGAACACGAAGGCGGCCTCGGCGGCGAAGTCCCGCGACGCGGTGGCGTCGATCGAATTGTCGGCAGCCGCCGAGAAACCGAGTTCGGCGGCGATCGCGTCGGGGTTCAGCCCCAGCGACGAACCGGCCAGTGCTCCCGAGCCGTAGGGCGAGACCGCGGCGCGGGCGTCGAAGTCGGCGATGCGGTCCACGTCGCGCAGCAGCGGGTGGGCGTGCGCCAGCAGGTGATGCGCCAGCAGCACCGGCTGCGCGGACTGCAGGTGCGTCTTGCCCGGCATGATCGCGTCCGGGTAGGCGGCCGCCTGGTGTGCCAGCGCGTCCACCACGTCGAGCACCCCGTCGGCCACGCGCCGCATAGCGTCACGCAGCCACATCCGAAACAGGGTGGCGACCTGGTCGTTTCGCGACCGTCCGGCCCGCAGCCGGCCACCGAGGTCGGTGCCGACCCGGTCGATCAGGCCGCGTTCCAGCGCGCCGTGCACGTCCTCGTCGGTGACCAGCGGGCCGAAGCTGCCGTCGGCGACGTCGCTGCCCAGGCTGTCCAGGCCGGCCAGCAGCCCGTCCCGTTGCTCGGCGGTGAGCAGCCCGGCGCCGTACAGCACCTTGGCGTGCGCCTTGGACGCGGCGATGTCGTAGGGCGCCAGCACCCAGTCGAAGTGGGTGGATTTACTCAGCGCGGCCAGTGCGTCGGACGGGCCTTCGGCGAACCGCCCGCCCCACAGCGATCCCTCGTTGGTGCTCACCCCAGGTCCCGGCGGGCGGAGATCTTCGAGCTCAGCCCGTGGATCTGCACGAAGCCCCGGGCGGCGCTCTGGTCGAAGGTGTCGCCCTCGTCGTAGGTGGCCAGGTTGAAGTCATACAGCGACTCCGCGCTGCGCCGGCCGTTGACGATGATGCCGCCGGCGTGCAGCACCAGGCGGATGTCGCCGGAGACGTGCTGTTGGGTGTCCTCGACGAACACCTCCAGCGAGCGCTTGAGCGGGCTGAACCACAGGCCGTCGTAGGTCAGCTCGCCCCACTTGCGGTCCACGCCGCGCTTGTAGCGGCCCAGTTCGCGCTCGAGGGTGACGTGCTCGAGTTCGGTGTGCGCGGTGATCAGCACCATGGCGCCGGGGGCCTCGTAGATCTCGCGGCTCTTGATGCCCACCAGCCGGTCCTCGACGACGTCCAGCCGGCCCACGCCCTGCGCGCCGGCGCGGGAGTTGAGCTCCTGGATGATCTG